>NZ_NRRF01000014.1 GCF_016583565.1 Thiocystis violacea
ACGCCCCCTGTGTTCGCTTCGCAGGCGGGATCACTCCCGCACCACGCCACACTCGGTTCCGGTGGATGGCCAATCCTTACCGGCTCGGGACTTTCACCCGGTGGGCCGCAACAAGGAGTTTCCGATTCGCTTATCCGTTCGCTATCTTCCTCTCCTTCCAGGCTTTGCCTGGCGCAACCGAAGGATGATCGACGCCGCCGAACCGTGCAATTGAAGCGCTCGATATGATTCGAGGACGACAGGCGGTTGCCCGCCGGCTGAGTCCGCGATGCGCATCTGGCACAGCCGTCCCAGCGCATCCGCTCCTGGACTGCAGTCGCCTAAAGCTGTGCGGAAGTCGCCAGTTTTCCCTTCTTCGCTCCTCTAAGATCTCAGGAACCTTTTTCGCGACAGGCCGTGCTGGGCCGTCGGTGGCGCATGGGAGGAAGCCGTAGAGCGGGATGAGAAACCTGACACGCATGCTGTACCTGAGCCGTGTGAGCGGCGGCGTCGGCGAAGAGGAGCTCAAGCAGATCCTCGAGCACTCGCGCACGAAGAACAAGGCGCTCAATGTGACTGGGATCCTCTGTGGTGGGGGAGGGCACTTCATTCAGGTGCTGGAAGGCGAGCAGGAAGACCTCTTCAGGCTCTATGGCAAGATCCTGGAGGACCGGCGTCACTACGACTGCTATCTCATCGGTGTGGCCCCGATCAAGCAACGGCTCTTCGGGGGCTGGTCCATGGGTTATCTCTCGAATCCTCCGGAGATGATGGAGGTCCGGCGAAAGGAGCTGATCGCCGCTTGGGAGGGGCGCACTGAAGCGACAGAGCTGGTTGCGCTGTTGAAGCGCTTCCTGGTCCAGCTGAACGTCAGCTCGACATGAATCCGCGAATCCGATACCGCCCTGTCCGTGCGCAGGTCTTTCCAGCATCGTCATCCGTCCCCTGGATGCGTATCGGCTCGGACATCTCCGGGCGCGGCTGATGCGTGCGGCGCCTGTCATGGATCGAGCGGATGT
The DNA here is from genome assembly GCF_016583565.1 of Thiocystis violacea. GTDB lineage: Bacteria > Pseudomonadota > Gammaproteobacteria > Chromatiales > Chromatiaceae > Thiorhodococcus > Thiorhodococcus violaceus_A. Next base: position 999 of record NZ_NRRF01000014.1, read on the forward strand.
CAGCCATGCGCGCATCAGCCTTCAGGTGTTGCGCGGACGCGCGAGCCGGGCCTCGCTGCAGGGTGTGTTCATTGCCGTCGGCGCCGTACTGCTGGCGACCATGGCCGTGACCTATCTGACCGCGCAGGGGGTGAGTCTGGACGGCGTCGTCCAGGTGCAGCGGACGAACTTCGCCCTCTGGGTGCTCGACCTCAGGCGATTTCCGGGAAACACAATACCCGCGGCTCCGATCCCGTAGGATGGGCAAAGCCCTGGCGATGTGCTTCTTTCAGAGTGCCGAGGGTCGAGTGCCGAGTGCCGAGTGCCGAGTGCCGAGTGCCGAGTGCCGAGGGTCGAGGGGCGTGCCCATCATCCTCGCTCCGAGCCCAGCAAGATGGGCACGTCCGTCCGACGCTGAGGTTGCATTCAAGCTCCGAGCGCGGACTTTGCCCATCCTACCAATCTCGTCATCGCGGCCAGCCGCCGTGGGAGCGCGCGACGGCGACTGATCGAGCGGGGGGTGCGGTTCGAGTTCTTGGCGCTTCAGCGCCAGTCAGACCAGGCCGTGTCGGTCCTTCATCTCCAGATAGACGAGATTGGACACCTTGCGGATGGCATTGCTGCGCTTGGTGATCCAGCGTCCGTAGTTGCGGGCGCTGCTGCGGCGCTCGATGATGCCGATCATGGTGTAGGCGTGAGAGCGGCCACGCCAGTCGCGCGCCTCGATGATGCCCATGTTCCCGCACAGCCTCGCCGTCGAGCCTGTCTTGTCGCAGACGCGGACGGAGTCCGGCACGCTGGAGACGCCGTGCACGATCCGGTCGTGATTCGGCAGCCGCATGATCCGGCGCAGCTCGCTGCTGTAGGGCAGCGTTCCATTCTTGAGCGCGTAGAGGAAACGGCTGTAGTCGTGCGCCGAGGCCTTGTTGGCGTAGGTGCTGCCGCCGCGCGGGATCTTCTCGACGATACGTGTCTGCTCGAAGACACCGGGGGCATGCTGCTTGAGTACGGCCTCGACGTCGCGCGCGCCGCGACCTGAGCGATTGCGGCTGACCAGGTCGATCAGCCGATTGGTCGAGGGATTGCTGCTCTTCTGGATCATCCGCTCCATGATCCGCTTGACCTCGCCGGTGTAGCGCACCTTGCGCGACTTGGCGGCCTGGCGGGGCACGGCTTCGTTGATCGAGACCAGCTTGGTGCCGGTGGTGAAGTCGAAGACGGACCAGGATGTCTTCTCACTTGGGAGGATGAGTCCCTGGCGGCGCAGGCGCTTGACGAGGTCGTTGACCTTGCGGCCTAGCGAGGTCTCGGAAGACGCTGCCGTCGCATAGCTCGGTGCCCCGGCCATCAGCCCGGCGGAGGTCGCCGCAAGCGCCTCCAGGAACTGGCGGCGGCTGAGGAAGAAGCCGTCTTCATCGTGTTCAAGGGCGGGTGGGTCGAGCAGCGGCCCGGCGGGGCGGATGATCGTCTCTTCATTGTCCGGCGTGCTCAATCCATACGGCGCTTCGTTCTGTCCGATTGCATCAATACCCAGCATCGTTTCTCCAATTCCACGGTCGTGCCTTGAGGGGATTTCCGGGAAACAACAGGTCGGCGGTCCTGTTCGCCGCTGGAGGCAAACAGCCGCTCACCCAGCGGGTGAGCGGTGCATCACCAGAAGGCGACTGTCGATCCAAGGCGCTGTGCTGGTTCCTGGTGGTTGACAGCTGTTTCTGGCTCGATCAAGCGCGCTATTGAACGCTGCCGAAGGAGTTGTCGACAGCACTCGCCGGCGGTTTCAAGCCAGCGAGGCGGCAGCCTTGGGCGACTGGGCCGCCAGGAAAGAGGCCGTAGAGATACTTGATGCCGCCTTGACCGTGAAAGACCTCGTCCAGGGCGTCGTGCAGCTCGCGAACATGGGTCTGCTCGTTGCGACTGAAATAGTCTTGCAGGGCTTTGATGGCCTTCCAGTGGTCGTCCGTGAGTGCGACACCGTCCGCTTGGGCGATCTGCTCCGCCTGGGTGTGGCTCCAGTCCTCGGGGGCGTGTGGAAAGTCGGGATCATGCACCGTCGCGCCTGGATTCATGATGTCTGTCATGGTCTTGGTCGCCATGTCGTCCTCCTGATGATTGTTTGATCGATGAGCATTGATCGATGAGCATCGCCCGTGGGTGATCCGCTGCCTTGCTGCGAGTGCCTTGCACACGCATTGCGTGATCACCGGGGCTGAGGCAGTGTCGATTCTGTCAGAGGGCGCGTCAAGGGCGGATCTTGGCTGGGGAGCACGCATCTGCGCGGCGGCCGAGTGACTGCGTCATGGGTCGGTCAGCCGCCGGTGGCCGGCTAGGGTGCGAGATAGAGGGGGTCTGGGAGGGGTGTGGCCAAGGCCGCGAGCGTCCTTTCGGCCGCGCGGTCGCGATTCCTGCGCAAGGCTGAAACGCGAAGCGGTTCCAGCGTGCGGCGTTTAGGCCGGTCGCCAGCGTTGCAGAGGCGGATCGCCCTCTCGGGCATCCGCTCTACCCGCCGACACGATGATCCAGGCCTTGGCGATGGATTGGCTGGCGCGGTTGAGGCCGCGCGGGTGACTGGGTTCGACCTGTCGGATCAGGTGCTGCCGCCGAGGAGGTAGAAGACCGCGCCGGCTGCGCCCATGCCGAGTAGGGCGGCCAGGACGACGAGTCCATACATGACGCCCTTGGTCTTGTTCAGTGACTGCTCGACCGCCTGGACGGCTTGCTGAGAGGCCAAGAGCGCGGCATCCATGGTCTCCTGGGATTCGCGTCTCGCCATCGCGATCGCCTTGAGTGCCATCTCCTCGCCGCCATCCTGACCGGCTCCCGCCTTGGGCAGCGCCTCACGCAGGTGTTTGTCGAAGGATTCCATGATCTGTGTGCGCTCGGCCACGAGGCTGCGCTTGATCAGATCCGGGACCGTCTCGGTGGCCAGACGGGTCGAGATGGCCTGGAGGTCCGCCATGGTCGGATGGGGCGCGGCGTTGCGCTTGGCGGCTTGCTCCGCGGCGAAATGCTCTTCGAGCAGACGGTTCACCTCGCCGAGGATGGTCTTGCTCAGGTCGTGACGCAACTCCTCCACCAGTGCGGGCAGCACCTTGGAGAGTCGAGCCTCCAGGCGCGCGTCCAGGATCTTGACGATGGCGTCTTCGGAGAGGCCGGCCGATGCCTCGGCGTGGCCGGTGGCGGCCACGGTTGCCGCGGCCTTGCCGGCACCCATGCCGAGCGCGCCCTGCAGCTTCTCCAGCATCTCCGGCAGCATTTCGGGGGCCGCCGACTTGGGAAGGATGCCGAAGACACCCTTCTTCTTCGCCTGGGCGACGAATTCGGGCTCTTCGTGCGAGGTGCACATGATCACCGGAATCGCACTGGTGCGCGGATCTTCCCGGATGACCTCGAACGCCTCGAAGCCGTTGAGGCCGGGCATCATGTGGTCCATCAGGATGGCGTCTGGCAGGGCGCCTTTCAGCTTGGCAAAGGCCGCTTCCGCGGATTCCGCCGTATCGACCTCCACGCCGTGACGTTGGAGCTGGAGCCTCAGCGCATAGCGCGCAGACTTGGAATCGTCGACCAGGAGTATCTTCATCGGGCGCATCACTTCCAATGATTGTGTTGAACGACTGACGTGAGGCGATCCGCCGGACGTCGTTGCAGCGATGGTGGGCGGGCGCAATATCCCAAGAGCCGCTTCGCACAAGGCTCGCTGCGTGGAGCGATCGCCCTAGAGAGCGGCGCAATGGCGGGTGCCAAGCGCGTCAAAATTCCAGAGGAATTGTGCCATGGCCGATACAGAGATCACCTTCCATCTATATGAGTCCGCGGAGCAGGTTGCCAGCGTCACGGCCCAACGCGTGCTCGCGTCAGCCGGTGAGGCGATCGCGGCCCGCGGGCGCTTTCACTTGGTCTTGGCAGGCGGGCGAACTCCCCTGACGGCCTACACTCTACTCGCGGATCAGTTTTCAGACTGGGACCGATGGCACATCTTTTTCGGTGACGAGCGCTGTTTGCCGGCCGATCACCCCGAGCGCAACAGTCATGCGGCGCAGCTGGCCTTCCTTCGCCGCGTCCCCATCCCCGCAAAGAATCTCCATCCGATTCCGGCGGAGTTGGGCGCCGAGGCCGCCGCCGCGGACTATGAGGCCCTCATCCGGCGCAGCTTGCCTTTCGACCTGGTGCTGCTCGGCATGGGCGAAGACGGGCACACGGCCAGCCTCTTTCCCGGTCATGAGATTCCGGAAGGGGTGTTGGTCATGCCGGTGCACGAGGCGCCCAAGCCACCCCCGGACCGTGTCTCGCTCACGCCGCGCGCGCTGGCGGCGAGCGCGCGGGTGCTGGTGGTGGTGACTGGGGCCGGCAAGCGCGTGGCCCTGGCACGCTGGCGGCAGGGCGCGGATCTGCCCGTCGCGAGGGTCGCAACGGCCGGAAGGGCCGAGGTGCTGATGGACCTCGATGCCGCTGGCGTTCGGGCGTCGAGCTAGCCTCAGTCGCTCGTGGGAGCGGCGCCCCGCCGCGACCGGGTGCGGCGGAGCGGTGTCGGTCGCGCCGGGGCGGCGCTCCCACGGGTGTCATGCTCCGGGGTGGCGACCCGCCCTGGTCCTCAGCTGATCTTGATCTGAAGCTCCCCGCCGGATTCCGGGTCCGTGAGATGCACGGCGCAGGCGATGCAGGGATCGAACGAATGGATGGTGCGCAGGATCTCGATCGGCTGCTTGATGTCCGCGAGCTGGTGATTGTCCTGCAGCGCGGCCTCGTAGGCGCCCGGCTGCTCGTGCGTGTCGCGTGGTCCTGCATTCCAGGTGGAGGGGACCACGGCCTGGTAGTTGGCGATGCGCCCGTCCTGGATCACGATCCAATGCCCCAAGGCTCCGCGCGGGGCTTCCATGAAGCCGGCCCCGCGCGCCTGGCGCGGCCAGCTCGAGGGCTCCCAGAGCCTTGGGTTGAAGGTGCTGGTGTCGCCTGACTTGATGTTGGCGACCAGGGCGTCGTACCAGCCTTGCATGGCATCGACCAGGATCTTGGTCTCCAAGGTCCGGGCAGCGGTGCGTCCCAAGGTGGAGAAGAGTGCCTCGACCGGCAGGTCGAGTTTGCCGAGCGTCATCTCGACCAGCTCCGTGGTCTGGGCGTGGCCGCTGGCATAGAGCATCAGCACGCGGGCCAAGGGGCCGACCTCGACCGCCTTGCCGTTCCAGCGCGGTGCCTTCATCCAGGAGTAGCCCTGGTCGATGTCGAGCTGCCTGTAGGGTGGCTTGACGCCGCCGCGGCCGTCGTACTCCAGGTTGGTTTCGCCGTCGTAGGGGTGCAGACCCTGGTCGTTGCCGCTGTCGTAGTCGTACCAGGAGTGCGCGATGAACTCCTGGATCTGGCTCTGATCATGCAGATCCACCGGGTGCAGGGTCGAGAGATCTCGGTTGAGGATGACCCCGCGGGGGAAGAGGAAGCCGGACGGATCCATGAGCCCGCCCGCGGGCAGATCGCCGTAGCAGAGGAAGTTTCCCAGCCCCTCGCCGCGCGTGCCCCAGTCCTTGTAGAAGCCGGCGATGGCGAGCGTGTCCGGGACATAGACCTGGTCCACGAAGGTCAGCATGGACTCAATGATGCCCTGGACTTGCGCCAGCTTCGCGGCGTTGATGGCGGAGTCGGAATCCAGATCGATGGCGCAGGGGACCCCGCCGACCACGAAGTTGGGATGGGGGTTCTTGCCGCCGAAGATGGCGTGCAGGCGCGCGGCGTCGCGCTGCCAGGCGAGCGCCTCCAGATAGTGTGCGACCGCCATGAGATTGGCCTCGGGCGGCAGCTTGTAGGCCGGATGCCCCCAATAGCCGTTGGCAAAGATGCCGAGCTGGCCGGATTCGACGAAGGTCTTGATGCGCTTCTGGGTGTCGGCGAAATAGCCGGGGGAGGACTTGGGCCAGCCGCTGATGGATTGCGCCAGCTCGGAGGTCGCCTTGGGATCCGCGCTCAGTGCGCTGACCACGTCGACCCAGTCCAGGGCATGCAAGTGATAGAAGTGCATGATGTGGTCGTGCACATACTGGGCGCCGATCATGAGGTTGCGGATCAGCTGGGCATTGGTCGGCAGCTCGATCCGCAGGGCGTCCTCCACCGCGCGCACCGAGGCAATGCCGTGCACCAGGGTGCAGACGCCGCAGATGCGCTGGGCGAAGGCCCAGGCGTCGCGCGGGTCGCGACCCTTGAGGATCGTCTCGATGCCGCGCACCGAGGTGCCCGAGCTGTAGGCTTGGGCGATGCGGTCCGCGGCCATCCGCGCCTCGATGCGCAGATGCCCTTCGATACGGGTGATGGGGTCGACGACGAGGCGTTCGCTCATGGTGGCGGATCTCCTGCGCGAGGCTGGCGCACCGGCCCCGCTCTAGTGCGGTGAAGGCCCTTGCCTCAGGCCCTGGTGTCGTCCTTGGCGGGTGTCTTCTCGACCAGATGATCCGCGATCATCTCGGTCAAGCCGACCACGGGGATGTCCATGTTGAAGGTCTCCAGGCCCTCTTCGAGCTGGGTTCTGCAGGTGGCGCACATGGTGACCATGCGCTCGGGCTCGACCTTCTCGATCTGCGCCTTCTTGCGCTTGAAGGCGGCCATCTTGAGGGGCTCGGCGCGCTCGTTGGAGCTGACCCCGCCGCCGGCGCCGCAGCACCACTGGTATTTGCCGTGCTCATCGAGGTCGACGAAATTCTCGGCGACCAGGTCCATGAGATTGCGCTGCGGCTGGATGACGCCGCTCTTGCGCGCGAGGTTGCAGGGGTCGTGCATGGAGAGGCGGTCCGTCTCCTTGCCCTCGGTCTTGAGACGCCCGCTGGCGCGCAGCTCTTCCAGCACCTCGACGATGTGGAAGACGCGGAAGGGATAGCGCCGGCCGATGAGGTTGGGCCCCTCCCAGCGGATGGCGGTGAAGGCGTGGCCGCACTCGGGACTGATGACCTTGGGCACCTGGAGCGCCTCGGCCGCGGCGACGACGCGCTCGACCAGTTGGGCGGCGATGTCCTTGTTGCCGATCTGGATGCCGGCGTTGGTGGCCTCGAAGCATTGGGTGGAGAGTGTCCAGGTCACGCCGGCGTGATCGAAGATCCGGGTGATGGCCTCGAGATACTCGGGGAAGTTGATGACCTCCATCGAGGAGAGCAGCACCAGGTACTCGGCGCCGACCTTATCGACTGGGACCACGAGGCCAGAGCTGCTTTCGACGTGCTTGATCTGGACCGCGAGCGTCTTCCACTGCAGACCCATGGGGCTGCCCGTGGTGATGGCGCGAATGGAGGCGTTGATGAGCCCTTCCGGCGCATGCCCGGACTGCACCATGCCCTCGCGCGTCTTGCGGATCATGTAGGCCAGGTCGTTGCCGACCGGGCAGACCATGGAGCAGCGACCGCACATGGAGCAGGAGTCGTAGAGCAGTTCCTCCCACTCGGCCAGCATCGCGTCCGTGACCTTCTGCTCCAGTCCGAGGATCCGCTTGATCCGTCCCCAGAGGGTGAATTCCGCCTCCCAAACCCGGCGCAGCGGTTCGAGCTTGAGGACCGGCGTGTATTTTGGGTCCCCCGTTTCCAGGTAGAAGGGGCAGGACTGCGCGCAGATCCCGCAGTGGACGCAGCTGGAGAAGAAGGCCGCTATCGGCGCATCGATCTCGGCGCGGAAGGCGGCCAGGCCGCGTTCGAGTGTCAGCTCGCTCATGACTGGACCCCCTTGCGGCCGAAGGCGGCGCCGTTGTACCAGCGTGCGATGAAGGTGGTGAAAATGTGCGTCAGCTTGGTGAAGGGCAGGATGATGAGGAAGATCTCCGCGCAGAGGATGTGCATCCCGAGCGCGAGCGGGTAGGGATTCACCAGACGGTGATAGGCCAGGTAGCCGGTCAGCACGACGAGGAAGACGACCGTCCAGACGAGATAGTCCTCGACGGTGCTGATGTGCCGCTTCACCGGATGGGTCAGACGGTGAACCAGGGTCGCGACCAGGCTGAACAGGGTCACGGCGGTGAAGACGTCGACCACCGGGTTCGGGAGAGCCGGCCAGGAGATGCCCAGCACGCCCTTGACCAGCTCGACATGGGGCACGAAGAGCAGCAGCGCGACCAGGAAGCCGATATGCCAGATCCAGCCGACGAGCACGTTGAAGGGTGCGCGCTGGAAGGTGCCAGGATCCGGGACCGAGCGCGTCAGGACGGTGCGGAAGCCAGGCAGCCACTCGGTGGCGCGCGGCTCGGCGTAGTTGGTCGCCCGCCCGAGCATGAAGATCTCGACCAGGCGGGCGAGCAGTCCGACGGCGAAGATGACCATCGCGATGTCGAACATGGGACCCTTGGTCCAGAGCAGGAAGTCCATGGCGCTGTTCATTGCGTCTGCTCCAGTTCGTCGATGGTGACGGGTTGGCGCTCGGCGTCCGCCTTCTTGACGCCATGCTTCGCCAACGCGGCTGAGCCGCCGCCGACCACCGCGCCGACGGCCCCAGCGGTTAGCAGCGTGCCTGCGTTCGCGGTGAGGGGCACCGAGACCGGCTCATAGAAGCCGCCGCCATCCCAGAAGCTCGGCTCCGAGCAGCCCAGGCAGGGGTGTCCGGACTCGATCGGCCAACTGGTGCCGCCGTTCCACTTCATGGTGGCGCAGGCGTTGTAGGTGGTCGGTCCCTTGCAGCCGAGGCGATAGAGGCACCAGCCCTCCTTGGCGCCCTGGTCGTCGAAGCTTTCCGCGAAGAGTCCCTTGTCATAGAAGGGGCGACGGTAGCAGCGGTCGTGGATCGACTGGCCGAAGAAGGCCATGGGGCGGCCATAGGCGTCCAGGTCGGGCAGCCGGCCGAAGGTGAGGTAGTGCGCCAGCACGCCGGTGATGACCATGGGGACGGGGGGGCAGCCGGAGACGTTGATGACTGGCTTGTCCTTCACCAGATCCATGACGGACATGGCCCCGGTCGGGTTCGGCCTGGCTTGGGGCAGCCCGCCGAAGGCCGCGCAGGTGCCGACCGCGATCACGGCGGCGGCGTGTTCGACGGTCTCCATGAGGATGTCGTAGTTGCTCTGGCCGGCGACCGTGGAGAAGCCGGGGTTGGCGTCCGGTCCCGGGATGGAGCCGTCCACGATGACCAGATACTCGCCGGCGTTGGCCTCCATGGCCTGCAGGCGGGCCTCCTCGGCGGCCTCGCCGGCGGCGGCCTGCAGGGTGTGGTGGTAGTCGAGCGAGACCATCTTGAGGATGAGATCCTCGAGCGTCGGCGCATGGCTGCGCGTGAGCGACTCGGTGCAGCCCGTGCACTCCTGGAACGACAGCCAGATCACCGATGGCCGCCGGGCTTGCTCGAGCGCCGCCGCGATCCGGGGCACCATGCTGGCCGGCAGGGCCATCATGGACGCGGTCGCGGCGCAGAGTTTGAGGAAGCCTCGGCGTGAGAGGCCATGGTCGCGCAGGCGCTCGCCAAGGGTCTTCTCGGGGATTGGGGTAGCCATGGTCCCTCCTTCAGCCTGTCAAGACGATTCCGGCGGGGTGCCCTGATCCTCTTCCAGGCGGGCATCGAGCAGGGTGAGCGCTTCCGCGAGGTCCCGCGGCTGCGGGCGCAGGAGCTCGGGAACCGGGGCGATCTCCAGGTGCAGCGTGAGCCGCTGCCCCTCGCCGCTGCGGTAGTCGACCAGCCAGACGCCAGGGATGGCGGTCTCCTGGATCTGCGTCGGGCCGAGCGCCTCGACGGTTGCCGTGACCTCGCCCTTGCCGAGCCACGCGGTCAGCCGGTCGAGATCGCCGGGGCCGAAGGGCATGCCCGAGAGGTCGATGCGGGTCTCCTCGCCGGTCTCGACGAGCCGTTCGAGGGCGTGGCGGATCTCGTTGAGCACCGGCAGGGCGTTGCCGAAGTCGCGCGGAGAACGGGCGCAGTTCTTGGCTGCGCGGGTTTCGGGGATGATCCGATCCAGGTCTGACATAGGCTCGCCTCGGTGGTGCTTGTCGAATTCTATGGGTTTTTCCAGTGAAGGGACTTGATGCAGGACAGGATGCTGTCGGGTGGAATCCGCTTTCGTGGCGCTGCATACAGCATAGAGGAGGATCGATGTGGCATCTGGCTGGAGGGGCTGGATGTCAGGGCCGCGCGGATCGGGAAAACGATCGGGAGCCCCGACGGGCGCCTTGGATGCAAGGCATTCCAATGGCTCCGCCCCGCGTCGCGGTCGGGCTCTGAAGGCGTCTGAAAACCCTCGCGCGTCGGCACGAACAGCGAGGTCCGAAGGCGCAGAGCGCCAAGACGGGCACGTGGCACCGCAGAGCGGTGCCACGAGAGGGTGGAGTTTTTCAGACCGCTTCTCAGGGTCTTGAGTGCTGCCCGAACCCTGTCGCATCCAGTCCGTCAGCGCGGTTCGGCGGCGACATCTTGCCGCCCGCCGATTGGAACCTGGCGGGCGCTCCAGCGCGCGATGAGCGACTGGATCTCCGCGATCGCCCGCGGCACAGCCGCGGCCACGGCGGGCGTGAGTTGCTCGCCCCAGTCGACGAGCTGGGGCTCGATGCCGATGAGTGCCCGCTCGGCGGGCAGCTGATCGGTCAGGCGGACCATGTCCATGAGGTCCGCCAGGCTGACCTCGTGCACGCTCTTGGCGTGGGAGCGCAGTTGGCGGTCCATCGCCTCTCCCTCGAAGACGCGGACGGTGCCGGGCGGGTCGCCCATGGCCGCGGCATCGACCACGATCAACTGCTCGCAGTCGCCAATGGGGCCGGCGAGGGTAAAGCTCAGTGTGCCGCCGTCCATCAGCGTGCACTCCGCGCCGAGGTCGGTTGTGGTCTCCAGGTGCTTGAGCACCTCGGCGCCGACGGCCTCGTCCGTCAGCAGGACGTTGCCGAGGCCCAGAATCAGCGTGTTTGGCTGCATAAGGCGGCTCTCCCTGTTGCGCGTGTCTCAGGTTGGTTTCGTTTCGGAACGGCTCATGTCTCGAGGCCGCGTGTGATCTTCGGACGTGTCAGCTCCACTGCTGGCTGACGGGGCGCGGGCGCAAAGCCTGATCGCCGTCCTTGCGTCCGAGTCTAACCCCGCCTAGCCTCTGCCGCTAAGTGCGCTGGCGCAATCCCGCGGCGGGTCATCGAGGAGTGAGCGGTCATGTGTTTCGGAATTCCGATGGAGGTGAAGTCGATCGAGGGCTTCACCGCTAGGTGCGAGGCGAAGGGCGTGGAGCGCGAGGCGAGTCTCTTCATGCTGCAGCATGAAGAGGTCGCTGTCGGCGACTATGTGGTCGTCCACCTCGGCTATGCGATCAACAAGGTCACGGCCGAAGAGGCCGCCGCGGCTTGGGAGATCTATGACGAGATGCTGGCGGCGGAGGCGCCTGGCGGGCGGGCTTGAGGCGGGGCTATCGCGCTGGTCTGCTCGATCGCACTGGGTTGGTCAGGGCGCGAAGACTGCATCTGCTGCGGTTTGCTGGTGGGTGTGAGAGCGCGCCGACTGGCGCCACAGGCACCAGTCGGCTCTCGAGCGCTAGGCGCTAGAGACCGGTCGGATCAATAGCGCGGGGGTGGGCCGTAGCGGTCCTGATCGTAGGGTGAGCTTCCGCGCGGTGGCGGAGGTCCATAGCCGTCTCTGGGGCCATAGCCAGGGCCGCCGCCTGGACCCCGTCCGTAACCCGGACCGCTGTCATAGCCGCGCCCATAGCCAGGGCCTCGGCCATAGCCTGGGCCTTGTTGGCCGCCATAACCGCCGCCGCGATTCGAGCCGCGTCCCTGACTTGGTCCCTGATTCGAGCCTTGTCCATAGCCTTGGTTGCCGCCGGAACCTTGGCTCTGTCCTGGTCTCTGGCCTTGGCCTTGACTGGGGCCTTGTCCCTGGCTCGGACCCTGGCCCTGGCCCTGACTGGAACCCTGACCCTGACTGGGACCTTGGCCTTGACTGGGACCTTGGCCCTGCCCTTGACCTGGCCCTTGGCTCTGACCTTGACCCTGACTTCCCGGGCCGCCTTGACCTTGACCTTGACCTTGACTCGGTCGCTGGCCTTGATTCTGGCCGGGTCCTTGCTGTTGTCCTCCCTGATTGTACCCCTGTCCTCCCTGAGAATAGCCCTGTCCGGGCTGAGCCCAGATCGCAGAGGATGCGCCGAGGCTGGACAACGCCGATACAGCGAGGACCGCCATCCGGAACCCTGGTTTTCTCATTCTGGCCTCCTGGTTTTGATGCGGGGTGAGCCGTGCCCGGGCCTCAATTCCTCGGGCGCAGACACCGCGCGGTGGCCCCGCACAGACGGCGGGGTGTCTTGTCGATCCGTGGGTCGCGCAGGTCACCGACCTGCATGCTGACTCTAGCACGAGTGTATGACCTCGGTGAGGATCCGCGGTCCGAGCATGCAGATGCCTATCGGGCGCGGGCGATCAGAGGTTGCGGCCGATGGGGCTGTCCGGGCGGCGTCGCGGGTGCGGCTAGTGGAGCGCCGTGTCGAGCCAGTGTTCGAGCTGCTCGCGCGAGAGGGTTCCGAGCTTGGTCGCCACGATTTCTCCCCGCTCGAAGAGCAGGTAGGCGGGAATCCCGCTGATCACATAGCGGTTCCGCAGGGTGGGATTCTTCTCCACGTCGAGGCTCAAGACGCGCAGCCTCTGTGCATAGGCGCCGGCAACCGCCGTGATGACAGGCTCCATGTCTCTTGCGGGGGAAGACCAATCGGCCACGCAGAAGACCAGGACGGGGCGCTCACTCTGGAGTGCGAGTGGATTGAAGTCTGCTTCGGTGACCGTTGTGACGGCGCCGCTCTGGATGCCGGGCCGGACCCGCGCCGCGAGCAAGCCCCTTGGCGCCGCGATCGGCGGCTCAATGGATGCGGATTGACCCTGCGCGGCCGAGCAGGGGGGGAAAGGGAAGAGTGTCAGGCTCAGGAGGAGGGACGATACAGTCAGCCTTGTCGAATGCGCCATCTCGCCTTCGTGTCCTTCAGGTGGCCCTTGGTCGGGCGACTCTCCCACAGTCGACCGTGCTTGATCAAGGCGTGGACGCGCGAAGGCAATGCAGCCCGCCGAATCGTCCTGGCGGAGAGGCTGGAACCCCGACTTTAGGCGGTGTCTGGCGGCGTCGCCGCACCCCGAGGAGGTGCGACGCGCCAGTGAGACGGGGTCACTTCTGACTGACGGCCGGGGTATCCGTGTTTCCTGCAGCCAGATGCTCGACCACGTCGACGTTCTGCAACTCGGCCACCCGCTCGGGCGTGTAGCCGAGCATGGCGAAGTCCATGATGCCGTTCGGAGAGTGGCAGTCCTTGCACTCGCGGCCCTTGCCCTGGATGCCGTGATTGACCATCAGGGTTCCCATCTGACGCATCCAGTGCGGCTCGACGTTGACCAGCTTGCCGTCGACCACGGGATAGATGGTTTTCCAGCCGGAGGTGATGCCGAAGTAGGACATGAACTCGTCCATCATGTAGAGCTTGAAGGGCTCCTGGTACATGCGCTGGACGATGGGGTCTTGCACGGCCTTGACGACGGCGGCCTTGCTGTCGCCCGTTTCGTAGTAGGTCTTGTAGTCGAACGGCAGGATCATGGCGCCGAAGGGCCCCTGATTCGACATGTCTTCAAACATCATGGCGTTGAAGAGCTTGAAGGGATAGAGGCGGCTCTCGCCCTGGTTCATGGCGCCTCGCAGATTCTCCTGGATCATCGCCTCGCGCTTGGCGAGCAGCGCCGGCGGGAGCTGCGAGAGGGGATCCGTGGCGGTGCGAACATAGGTCTCGACGTCGATGTCCGGATACTGCTGTTTCAGCTCGACGGCCTTGGCGCGCACGGCGGCGATGATCTCCGGATCGTCGATCCGCGCGACCTGCTGCATCAGCGGGTTGTAGACCTCTGAGCCGTTCGGGTTGTTGCCCAGGGCGTTGGCGAGGAAGGTCCCGTTGCCGTTGAACCAGAGAAAGGTGAAGCCTTTGCCGGGTGCGCCGGAGCGGTAGACGTCGGTCGGCTCCCAGATGCCTTCTTCCGCGTTCCAGGTCGGATGCACCCAGTCGCGCAGCACGACGTTGTCGGACTCAAGCTTCTCGATATGGCAGGTCTCGCAGGCGAGGCGCTCGATGTGTCCGTTCAGCAGCACCTTGTGCTCGGAGTTGTTGTGCGGGGCGCGTGAATGACAGCTCTCGCAGGAGACCTCCTGGCCCGGCAAGTCGTTCGCGACCAGATCCACGCCCTTGCGTCCGCGTGGGATCTTGTGGCCCTGCGGTCGGTGACAGTCCGTGCATTGCAGCCCGGCGGCGGCGTGCGCGTCGTCCTGCGGACTGAATGGATTGCCGCGCTTGGCGCCGCGATGGAGGATGCGCTGGTGCTTGTAACCTGACGCCTGGGCGGCCGCGTTGTGCGCATAGGCATCGCCGCCCATGTTGTGCTGATGGCAGCGCAGGCAGTTCTCGGAGCGGATGGGGCCGACGGTCAGGGCGGCGCGCAGGCTGCGGTCCTGGTCCCAGCGCAGGCCGTGCTCGTCCTTGATGACCACGCGTTGGTTCATGTCGTAATTGGTCGAGTGGCAGATGAGGCAGTCGATGCCTTCCTTGGCCTCCGCGGGCACGTCGCCGATCGGCATCATCTTCTCGGTGGCCGGCTGGTAGTTGCCACCGATGTGGCATTGGCCGCAGCCCTCGCTGCGCAACTGCGTCACGCCCGCGGCGGCGTGCTCGGGGCTGGCCTCGATCAACGCGGCCCAACCGGTCCAGGTGAAACTCCCTGGAATGCCGCAGGCGCGGTCGATCTTGCCGACCGGGATCTTGTGCGGCCCGCTGTTCACGCGGCGTCCGTCATAGCCGTAAGTCGAGAAGCCGCCCGATTCGCTCTGGAATTTGAAATGCACCGAATTGACGATGTCGTCGAGCGTGTTGACGGTGGAGACGCTGCCGTCCGGGTGATCGATCTTGATGGCGGCATGACAGGTCAGGCAGGTCTTTGGCCCCTCGTAGCGGCGGATCCCGGCATCACGGAAATACTTGATGTGCGGGGGCTCGGCGTCGCGCACCACGGAGTCCGTGCCCATCAGCATCTCGATCTTGACCTGGCGCGCAAAGGCGTCTTGATCGCTTTCCACAATGGCCGCGGCCGTGCGATAGCGCGCCTCCTTGGTCAGGTCCTGCGCGAGCCCCTCGAACTCGGCGTTGGTGAGCGGCTTGCTGCTCTCGTAGGTGAGCTGGGCGTTGGTCTTACCGACATAGGCATCGAACACCGGCGGATAGACGAGCTTGTACGCGAGCGTCAGCGTCAGCAGCGCGAGCGCCGCGATCAAGACCCGGCGTTTGGTCGGCGTGGAGAGCAGATTTTGGAGCGGGTTCATGGTCGTCACTCTTGAAGATTCCGACGAAGACAGTCGTCTAAAGCCTCGGGTTGGTGCTGCCGGCTAGGCTTCCGGTTCCTGATGATCATCCCGATGCCATCCGGTCAGCATGGCGCGCATGTTCGTCATCACCGTCTCGCCTGTCGTGATGATGTAAAGGTGAATCAGCAGGAAGAGTACGAGGAAGTAGGCGATGCTGAGATGCAACATCGCGACCACCCACACACTCCCGATGCCGAGCAGCGTCTCCGGCAGGTAGACGGAGAAGAGGAAGGCCCAGCCGCTGAGGATGAGTAGCGGCATCAGCACATACATGACGCCGATATAGGTGACCTGCTGCAGGGTATTGAGCTTGGCCTCCGCGCTTGGATGGAAGGGATGCGGCGCGTTCTTGAAGATGCCGTAGCCGTAGTAAATGCTCTGCGTCATCAGGCGCTGGACGAATCCATGCAGCCGAACCCGATAGTGGCGGCCATTGTCCGAGACCAGATTGCCGACGATGAAGCCGATCCAGCCAATCGTGAGTAGGATGCCGGCGGTATTGTGGATCAGAATCGCGCTCTGGAAGTCCAGCAGCCAGCCGGCGCCGTTGAAGTGCATGCTCGCGCCGGAGAAGATGAGCACCAGAAAGAGCAGGGCGTTGATCCAATGCCAGGTGCGCACCCAGCCTGAATAGAGATAGAGCGCACTCATGTCCGATTCTCCTTCGAGCGGCGATAAGCCCGATAACGCCCGTAGCCGTGGGCACCGAGTCCGAGCAGCGTGATGGCGATGATGGCCAGCGCCGAGCGGTCGATCAGCGGGCTGCGGCTCATGCCGACGACATAGGCCTCATTGAACACAGCCTTCGAGATCCAGCCTTTGTTGGCCAGATCTGTCTCAGACCTGTACTGGTAGAGTCGGTTCAGGAGCTGCGGTGCCTTGGAGTGGCACTTGACGCAGTCGCGATTGCTGTCCTTCCCCGCGAGGATCCGGTGCGAGACGGCCTGGCCGTCCTCCGACAGGGGCGTGTGGCAGTCCAGGCAGCGCACGGCCTCGCGGTGCTTCTCGGGTTTGGGCAGCCAGGTATGCGGGTCGCGCAGCGGGTCTTGGATCTCGGCGTGACAGGAGAGGCAGATCCCATTGTCCTGGCGCACGATCTGGGCGATCTCCTCGCCAATCTCCGAGTTGCGGAAGGCATGGGGGTCATGACAGCTGTGACAGCTGAAGCCCGCGACCTCGGGTGCGTCCGAGGTGACATGGATGCTGTGCTTGAATTCCTCGTCGATGGTCTTGAAGCGGTAGACCCGCTCCGCCGCGTCGTCGTGCTCCTCGTGGCAGCCGACACAGGCCAGTGTCTCGCCTTTCAGGCGCTCGGGATGCGGATATTGGCCGAAATCGCTGTCGTGACAGTCGGAGCAGGCAAGCTCGCCGTGCACCGAGTGGGAGAGCGCCTGGGGGGCGATCGCGAGATCGACGATCTCGCCGTTTTCCGGGTTGCGGTAGGCGAGGGTCGCCATCTGGTGACAGCGCAGGCAGTTCCTGTTCTCGCTGGATCGGCTTTCGGCTGATCGAGTCTCCGCTGACGGTGTCTCCGCCGATGGTGTCTCGGCGGCCTGGCTCGCGGATGCCTGGCTGGGGCCGACATCGGTCTCGGCGCAAGCCGTGCCTGTGCCGGCCATGCCCGAGAAGAGCAGGATCCACCCCATGGCCAGCGCTGGCGCTGACCATGGCGCTCTCGGCCACTTGGCTCCAGGATGAGTATCGCGGTCGTTCATAACCCCTCTTCGCATAGCGCGTGCTCTCTGGTCCGGGGTCCGTCCGCGGCACCCCTTTCAGGCGTTGGTGCTGACAGTGGCTCTGCGGCCCGCACCGTCCCTCACCCTCTCCACCGGCGGATGCCAGCGGCGCTCCTTGAGTAAGGCTGGGCCGCATTTGGTGCGATTGGCGTGAAATTGGTCACAAAATAGCGCTTTCCATCGGCGGATACGGACTCTTCGTTCTTTACTTGATGCAAGCCAAGACTTGAGCGCTTGAGGTTGGACAAGCGTCGGAAGACGGCCTATAAGAATCTTAGTAGAAACTAATATTATTGGGTTGCAATTGATCGATTGATAAAGACGCGTTTGGATCCCTGCATTGAGCCAAGACTGCTGTAACGCTCGATCAAGGGATATGTCGTTCCGGCCGCCTGTCGCCATGACACATCTCAACCCGTGCTTCAGCATTGCCAATCGGAGAACGCCGACTGACTCGATGATGGATCCAAGCGCTGCGTGATTCTGGCGGTCGTCTTGGAGGCAGTTCAGATGAGAGAGCAGGCACAGCATCTACCCGACACGGAGATCGGTCCCTACCTGTCGAGTCAGCTTGAAATCCACGGCGTCAGCCGGCGCCGCTTCCTGAAATTCGCCCTGGCCATCACTGCGGCCATGGGTCTCCCGTTTGGCATGTCCCGCGAGGTTCTGGCTGCACTCGAACAGTCGCAGCGGCGCCCCGCCGTCATCTGGCTGCATTTCCAGGAATGCACCGGCTGCACCGAGTCATTGCTGCGGGCGACCCATCCCACGGTCGAGTCTCTGATCCTCGACCTCATCTCCCTGGATTATTCCGAAACCCTGCTGGCGGCCGCTGGTCATCAGGCCGAGCAGGCGCTGGCGGATTCCATCGCGGAGAACCGGGGCAACTTCATCCTGGTCGTCGAGGGCTCGGTGCCCATGCGCGACGGTGGCATCTACTGCAAGGTCGCGCGCAAGACGCCGCAGCAAATGCTGCACGAGATCGCCCCGCAGGCCGCGGCGGTGGTCGCCATCGGCTCCTGCGCCTCCTGGGGAGGGGTACAGAGCGCCGCGCCGAATCCGACCGAGGCCGTCGGTATCCCGGAGGCCCTGCTGCGCGAGGGCATCACCAAGGCCGATGGCAGCGCCTTGCCGGTGATCACGCTCCCGGGCTGCCCCGCCTCGCCCTACAACCTGCTCTCGACCGTCCTCTACTACCTCACTCTCAAGCAGTTGCCGGAGCTGGATGCCAAGGGTCGCCCGCTGTTCGCCTACGGGCGTCTCATCCACGAGAACTGCGAGCGTCGTCCGCACTTCGACGCCGGGCGTTTTGCCGAGGAGTTTGGCGACGCGGGTCATCGTCAGGGCTGGTGTCTCTACAAGCTGGGCTGCAAGGGACCCGAGACCTACGCCAACTGTCCAGCGATCGAGTTCGGCGACGTCGGCGCGAACACCTGGCCGGTGGGTATCGGGCATCCCTGCTTCGGCTGTGCCGAGCAGGGCGTCGGTTTCCACAAGGCGCTGCACGACCAGGCCGACGTGAAATCGGTGACGCCGCCGGCCTTCTTCCCACAGATCTTCGCCGAGCATCCGGGCGGCGCCAGCCTCGCTGGGGCGGCCCTGGCAGGCGCGATCGGCGGTGGCGCAACTGTCTACGCGGTCAATGCCAGCAGCAAGCTCAAGGACACGAAGGCGGCATCGCGCGCCGAAGTCGAGTCGGAGTCGAGGTGAGCCATGAAGATCGATCGTCGTGATTTTTGCAAGGTCGTGCTCGCTGGCGCCGCGACGGCACTGAGCGGCACAACGGCGCAGGCGCGTCCCCCGAAGACCCTGCCGCCCGGCGCCGTGGGCATC
Source organism: Thiocystis violacea (assembly GCF_016583565.1). Lineage (GTDB taxonomy): Bacteria > Pseudomonadota > Gammaproteobacteria > Chromatiales > Chromatiaceae > Thiorhodococcus > Thiorhodococcus violaceus_A. The sequence continues at coordinate 19,835 of NZ_NRRF01000014.1, forward strand.
CTCTACGACGCCACCCTCTGCATCGGCTGCAAGGCGTGCGAGGTTGGCTGCAAGGAAGCCAACGACATGCCCATGGACCATACCTCTTGCGTGGAACAGGCGCATGGCGTGAGCGGCGTCTGGGACGCCCCGGATGACCTCAACAGCCGGACCATGAACAAGATTAAGGCCTACGCCCAGGGAACGGCCAAGGTCAAGGATCGGCCGCACGATGGCTACAGCTTCATCAAACGGGCCTGCATGCACTGCGTGGATCCGGACTGCGTCTCGGCCTGTCCGGTCAGCGCCCTGACCAAGGATCCGGTCACGGGTATCGTGCAATACGACCCCGACGCCTGTATCGGCTGCCGCTATTGCCAGCTGGCCTGTCCCTTCAACATTCCCAAGTTCGAGTACGACAAGACCTTCCCCAAGATCGTCAAGTGCCAGATGTGCGCGCACCTCCAGGCGGAAGGCGGGATCCCCGCCTGCTGCGACGCCTGCCCGACCGGCGCGAGCCTCTTTGGGAACGTGCCCGATCTGCTGGAGGAGGCGCGTCGCCGCCTGGCCTTCCAGCCGGGCGAGCGTCAGTCCTATCCCATCCACCGTCTGGACGGCGGTGAGACGCGGATGGCCGAGGTCCGTGGCTACTATCCGAAGGTCTATGGCGAGACCGAGACGGGCGGCACCCAGTACCTGATGATGGCGGGCGTGCCCTTCGAGGATCTCGGGATGCCGGCGCTGGGAAGCGATTCGCGCGCGCGGCTGTCCGAGACCATCCAGCATGGGCTCTATCAGGGCATGGTCGGACCTTCGCTGCTCCTGGGCGGCCTGGTCTATTCGGTCTACCAGCACACCAGGGAGGAGCGCGAGGACCCGCCGGAATCACCCGAGGTGAAGACGCGGGAGGAGGACCACCATGAATGAAGTCTATCGTCCGGTCGGTGGCAAGCTGCTCACCCGGCAGTTCTATTTCCTGGCCGGTCTGGCCTTGATCGCCGCCTATTTCATCGTCCGTCGCTTCATCTTCGGCATCGGCGATGTGTCGAACCTCAACGACGGCTATCCCTGGGGACTCTGGATCACCTATGACGTGGTCACGGGCACGGCGATCGCCTGCGGCGGCTATGCCATGGCCGTGGCTGTCTACGTCTTCAACAAGGGGCAGTTCCATCCCATGGTGCGGGCGGCGCTCCTGACCAGCGTCTTCGGCTACACCCTGGCGGGCGCCTCCATCGTCGTCGACGTCGGCCGCTACTGGCAGCTCTACAACGTCTTCCTGCCGCAGCACGTCAACCTCAACTCCGTGATGCTGGAGGTGGCGCTCTGCGTGACCCTCTATACGCTGGTGCTGTGGATCGAGTTCTCGCCGGCGATCCTGGAGGCGATGAAGGCCAACCGCGTCCTGCGCATGCTGCGGCATGTGCTGTTCTTCTTCATCGGGGTGGGCATCCTGCTGCCGACCATGCACCAGTCCTCGCTCGGCTCGCTGCTGATCATCGCCGGGCACAAGGTCCATCCGCTCTGGCAGAGCAACATCATCCCGCTGCTCTTCCTCATCACGGCCATCACCATGGGCTATGGCATGGTGGTCTTCGAATCGCTCTACGCCTCGGTCAATCTGGGCCGCAAGCTGGAGACGGAGCTGCTGGCCAAGGTCGCGGGGGTCATCCCCTGGCTGCTGATCGCCTATCTGGTGCTGCGCATCGGCGACCTGGTGCTGACGGGGGATATTGCTGCCCTAGCCGAGCCCGGAAAGGCGCCCATCCTGTTCGCCGCCGAGATGGCGCTTTTCGTCTACGCCATCCTGAGCCTGCTCGGCAAAGAACGACGGATGCATCCGCGGCATCTCTTCTGGAGCGCGCTCGCGGTGGTCCTGGCCGGGGCGCTCTACCGGTTCGACGCCTTCATGATCGCCTACAACCCAGGACCCGGTTGGCACTACTTCCCGGCGGTCGGGGAGACGATGATCACCCTGGGGATCGTGGCGATCGAGGTCATGGCGTACCTCTTTTTCGTGAAGAAGACGCCGGTATTGAACGTGGAGCAGTGAGAGGGAGTCCGTGGGAGCGGCGCCCCGCCGCGACGAGGCGGACCACAAGCGCCTGAGCCGTCGCGCCGGGGCGGCGCTCCCACCTCCCGCCTGCCGCCAAGCTCCTGATGGGCTTGGGGCAATCCTCTACTTAGCGGAGCAAGTGCAGTGACGAGCAAACGTATCAGCGTAGACCCGGTGACTCGCATCGAAGGCCATTTGCGGGTCGATTGCGATATCAAGGACGGCAAGGTGGTGGACGCCTGGTCCAGTGGGCAAATGTGGCGCGGTATCGAGACCATCCTCACCGGGCGCGACCCGCGCGACGCCTGGCTCTACACCCAGCGCATCTGCGGCGTCTGCACCACGGTGCATGCCATCGCCTCGGTGCGGGCGGTGGAGGACGCGCTCAAGCTGGAGATCCCGCTGAATGCCCAGCTGATCCGCAACCTCATCGTCGCGGCCCACGGCATCCATGATCACGTCGTGCACTTCTATCACCTCTCGGCACTCGACTGGGTCGACGTGGTCTCCGCCCTGCAGGCGGATCCCAAGGCGACCGAGACCCTGGCGCAGAGCCTCTCGGACTGGCCGAACAACAACGCGACCTACTTCGCCGCGGTGCAGGGGCGGGTCAAGAAGCTGGTTGAAAGCGGTCAGCTCGGTATCTTCGCGCACGGTTACTGGGGCCACGAGGCGATGAAGCTGCCGCCCGAGGCCAATCTGATGGCCGTCGCGCACTATCTGGAAGCGATGGAGTATCAGCGTAAATCCAACCAGATTACGGCGATCCTCGGCTCCAAGACCCCGCACATCCAGAACCTGGCGGTCGGCGGCGTGGCCAATGCCATCAACCCGAACGACCAGTCCGCCCTCAACATGGAGCGCCTCGCCTACATCCAGACGCTGATGGCCGAGCTGGAGGGCTTCCTGCGCAAGGTCTATCTGCCGGACGTCATCGCCATCGCCGCCCTCTATGCCGATTGGCTGCCCTACGGGGCTGGTGTCATGAACTATCTGTCCGTCCCGGACTTCCCGCGCGACACCAAGGGAACGGACTTCGGGATGCCCGGCGGTTACATTCCGGCCGCGAATCTGGATGCCTTCCAGGCCGTCAGCCACTTCGGCGACCCCTTCTTCGAGCAAAACGTCAAGGAGAGCATCAAGCACAGCTGGTATCAGGGCGACTGGACGCGCTCGCCCTACGAGGGCGAGACCGTGCCCGAATACACGGACTTCCAGGAGGACGCCGCCTATTCCTGGGTCAAGTCGCCGACCTTCAACGACGAGCCGGCCCAGGTCGGACCGCTCGCCAACGTGCTGGCCATGGTCGCGGCCGGCCACGAAGGCACGCTCGGCTATCTCAACGACGCGGTGGCGCGCATCGGTGCCATCGCTGGTAAAGAGGTGCCGATGAGCGCGCTGCACTCATCCCTGGGGCGTCACCTGGCGCGCTGCATCCGCACCCAGGTGCTCTACGACATGATGGTCGAGAACTACCATGCCCTGGTCGCCAACATCGCCAGCGGTGACGTGACCACCTTCAATCGGCCGACCTTCCCCAAGGGCGAGCAGATGGGCTATGGCTTCCACGAGGCGCCGCGTGGCGTGCTCTCGCACTGGGTCGTGATCGAGAACGGCAAGATCAAGAACTACCAGGCCGTGGTGCCCTCCACCTGGAACGCCGGCCCGCGCAACCAGAACGACGCGCGCGGTCCCTACGAGGCGTCGCTGATCGACAACCCCATCCTCGACGAGGAGCGGCCGCTGGAGGTGCTGCGCACGGTGCATTCCTTCGACCCTTGTCTCGCCTGCGCCATCCATTTGCACGACAACGAACGGCGGGAGATCGTGCGTGTCAAGGCATTCTGAGTCGGGCGGGGATGTCCTGCTGATCGGCTGGGGCAACATTCTGCTGAGCGATGAGGGCGTGGGTGTCCACGCCCTGCGCCGGCTCGAACGGGACTACCGCTACGCGCCCGAGGTTCAGCTGGTGGACGGCGGGACCTCGGGGCTGGATCTATTGCCGCTGTTCGGGGAATACCGGCGCATCCTCATGCTGGATGCGGTCGCCCTGGATGAGGCTCCGGGCGAGATCCGGGTGATTCGCGGCGCGGACATCCGCCGCCTGCTCACCCAGAAGCTCTCTGTGCACCACCTGGGCGTCTCCGATGTGCTCGCCGTCGCGGAGCTGCTGGACTACGCGCCCGAGGAGATCGTCCTGGTCGGCATCGTCCCCGAGCACCTGGAACTTGGGCTGGAGCTGTCACCGACGCTCGTCGCGCGTTTGCCAAGCTTCATTGAAACGACGCTGTCGATCTTGCGGGAATGGGGCGTGCGAGGCGAGCAGCGAGATGCATCCGAGATGCCCGCCGCGCCCTTGTCGCTCTTCTCGTGACACCGCTCCGCGGTGTCACGCGCCTCGACCGACAAAGAAGATCACTGCCCGCGTGACCTTCCGCAACCCGGCGTGAACAGGCTCATCCGAGCGCCGATTGGAGAAAGGCGCTCGCGATCCTATGCTGATGTCTGGCCTCATCCGTCTCTGAAGCCGTGTCGTCTTCCATCATGGCGCAGGTCACTGCCATGCGCGCATTCACAGCGGCTTTCCATGCCCGGTTCTGCTTGTCCGTCAGCATGTCGTCCGGTGTCAGCGCCGCTGCCGTGGCGGCGGCGACGAAGTGGTCGGCCTGAGCCATCCAGTCCGTGTCCTTGCCGCAGTCGGTATAGCTCTTGACCGCATAGGCCTTGGCCGCCCGATAGGCATCCTCCAGCTCGCCTGGCGTTATGGTTTCCCGCAGTCCCGTGGCGATGGCGCGATGCAGACGCTCGTCCCTGATCAGATGTTGCAGGTGCTCCGCGAACGTGCAACCCAGTCTACGCTGCTGTGCGGCGCTCAGCCCCTCAAGTGCCTGACGGAGATCCTGGTCGGTATCGATCTTGGCCATTGGCTGCTGTCCTCGGGCGAGTGGATGGGTCATCGCAGGTGCTCGCGAGCGCTGTGCGACGGGCGCTGGGCATATCACCAAATTCCACTATAGATCACATTGACATGAGTCACAGGTCGGCGTGGGCGGAAAGGGGATATGCTGAACCGACCTACGGCCGATACGTATCGGTTCGAGGCCCTGCGCCGGATCCGGCGGCACCGCCCGAGGACGTCGGCACCAACCACAGTCAGCAAGAGACCACATGAACCGCACTGTCTTTTTCGTCTCCGAGAGTACGGGGATCACCGCCGAGACCCTGGGCCACAGTCTGCTCTCTCAGTTCGATACGGTGGATTTCGAGCAAGTCTACATGCCCTACATCAACACCGAGCTGCGCGCCAAGGCGCTGACTCAGCGGATGCAAGAGGCGGCGGACCGCGACGGTGCTCGGCCGATCGTTTTCGCGACCATGCTCAACAATCAGATCCGCGACATCCTCAAGGGCGGCAACTGTTTCTACATGGAGCTGTTCGAGGTCTTCGTCGATCCGCTGTCCGCCGAGCTGGGCGTGCCGCCGAGCCTGCAGTCAGGCCGCAGCCACGCCATCACCAAACCCAGCTACTACACCAAGCGGATCGAGGCGATCAATTTCGCCATGGCCAACGACGACGGCATCCGGCCCGACAACTTCCATCGCGCCGATGTGGTCTTGACCGGGGTTTCGCGTTCCGGCAAGACGCCAACCTGCCTCTATCTAGCGATGCACTACGGTCTGCGCTCGGCGAACTATCCGATTACGGAAGAGGACTTCGAGCGCGGAGACGTGCCTCAGCTCCTCTACGACTGTCGGCACAAGCTCTTCGCCCTCACCATCGACCCCCAGCGGCTGCAGCTGATTCGCGAGGAACGGCGACCGGGTAGCCCCTACGCCTCGCTCAAGCGCTGCCAGGATGACATCCGCATGGCGCACCAGATCTACAAACGCCTGCAGGTGCCGGTGCTCAATACCACCACGCAATCCATCGAGGAGATTTCCTCGCAGATCATCAAGGCGCTGAAGGAGACGCAGGAAGGTCGGCCGATGGCGGTCGCTGAATTCGGCGGTGCTGCCGGACGATAAGCCTCCAAGAGGCGGACGGCCCCGGCTGCCTCCCCAGTCAGAGATGCCTGCGGCGGTCGGATGAGCCGCGATTCCGCGCCATGGCTTGAGTCTGGCCGCGCGAAGCCGGCGTTGCGTTGCAAGGGCGCTGCATTCAGAGACCGAACGAAACAGGGCCGGCGAGCCGGCCCTGCGAGCGCCTGAATCAGGAGGGAGCGCCTCCGGTCACGGCGCTATTTCTCGGCAGCGGAGCTTGTCGGGGCCGCGGGAGCGACTGGCGCCGCTGCATAGGGATAGCCGTAGCCGCCCCATGGATAGCCTGCGCCGCCCCAGCCAGGATACCCTCCCCAACCGGGGTAACCACCCCAGCCCGGATAACCGCCCCAGCCGTAGCCTGGATAGCCGCCCCATCCATAACCCGGGTACCCACCCCACCAGGGTCCGCCGTGCCAGGGGCCGCCGTACCAGGGTCCGCCCCAAGATCCCCAGAAGGCATTCGCGGGCAAGGTTGCGAGTGAAGTTGCGCCAGCAAGTGTCAGACTGGCCGTGGTCAAGAGCAGTCGCTTCATTGTTGTGCCTCTCTCGTAACGCATGAGGGTGTCGGGGAAATCCCCGGAGAAAGTCTAGCCAGGATGGCGGTGGCGGCAAGTGTTTTCTGGAGCATTTCGGTCTGGGCTCGCCCGCCTGAGTAACCAGGACGCGTGGGACGCGGCCGAGACGTCCCTGCCCGGGCGAGCAGCTGGCCGTCGTCGAGGAAGAAGGCGAGTTCCGTGCGGAGATCGGTCGCCGCCTAGACGCACTGGTTGAGCGCGAGGACGAGCGCGCTCTGGCGTCGCGCGGCGCTGGCGATCCCGAGCGCGGTGCTCGAGCCGCAGAGGCGTCCCCATAGCAGCCGCTCGCCGGTGCGCTGCGGCAAGGACGGATCGCCGCGACTAGCGAGTAGAGCTGGGCCTTCGCCGCCGCGTGCATCGTGCCGCTCGTGCGAAATCGCGTTGTCGCCATGCAGCCAGCCATCTGAGACTCGAGGGATGACTCCCGCAGCTTGACGGTGCCCACGTCTTCGGCGATCTGGGCGACCCCTCCACGGATATGGCGCAGGTGCTCGAGAATCAGATTTTCCGAGTTTTCAATCATAAACCTTCCCCGACAGCCATCGAATCGGAAGTACAGCGCCCTAGATCGGCCATTCCGCCGTCCACTTTGATGTCTGAAGCCTACCGGCAGACACCCCAAGAACTCGCCGGCTGAGCGTTCTCGCGGATGTCTGGATTCACGCTCGGTCACCCCAAGGCGGGCTATCGCTTGCAGCCTTCCAGCGGGCTAAGGAACCCGGCGCGCGTGGCCATAGAAGATCGGTGAGGGAAACGGGAAACAGGGTACGGCGTGCCATCAAATCGCCCACTCAACTGTGACGCTCAAGCCAAATGAGAGGGATGCCATCGGGAACGACGGAACGGTATTCTGGCGCTCACTCAGGACCACTCGTACTTGCGGCACGTGATACGATTGCCCTCGCAGTATGCGATTGATTAGGAGCGACGAAGAAATAGGCTCTCAATCGGATCGCCTATACGTTGTCGCTCACGCGTTACCATGCCAACTCGGGGAGCTTAGAGATGCCAGTCAGACGAAAATGCGTCTATGCCTATTCTTGGATCTACCTCTTATCAGCCTTGGTCTTCCCCGCCAGCCCTGGAATGGCATTCAGTTTCGTTGCAAGTTATGATGTGCTCTTCGATGGGTGGGACATCTATGACACGGGCGGCGATGATGCCAATTTCAACATATCCGTTGCGCGATTGAGTGGCGACGGTTCTCGCATCGCATTCGCCGGCCACGTGAGATATCCCAGCACTTATACCACCGACTATCGGCTGTATATTGTCGACTTCGATGGCTCCAATCTCTTGGAGATCCCACTTCCAGTCGATCCTGATCCCATGCGGGTCTACGATATTGCGATCAACGAAGATGGTTCGCGGTTCTTTTTCATGACGCCGTGGTATCAGCATCGCATCTACAGGGTAGACGTCTCGCAGGGTCCGGTGGATCCGCAAGTCACACAGATCGCGGATCTTCTCGGCCTACACAACAAAGAAATCGCTTCTGCCATCAAGACGACGGCTGCCGGCGATTGGGTCTACTACACGGATTGGGAGTACCAAGTCGGAACCGGCGATCTCTTGAGATTGTCCTGGGAAGGCGGTCTTCCAGAAGTCGTCATCGATGACACAGCGGTACCGATAGAGGAGGCCGGCGTGGGGTGGCAGGTACGTGATTTCGATATCTCGGACGATGGTAGCGCGATCGTCTTTTCGCTCGAGGGCTACTGGGATACCCAGGGTGTCCGTCACGATCGCTGGTTTGGTTGGCTTTCCCTCGATTCAACAGGCTTCCACCAGCTTACTCCCATCGACAAGGCAGGAGAGACTCCCGGTGTCATCTCGGGTGATGGCTCTAAGATCGTCTTCAGCGACAGCTCGAACAGCTACAAGTACCTTTCGGTGGATACCGGCGGCGCCACGCCTGTCGAGATCGAGGACAAGGGCTATAATTTTGCTGGCGCATCGCTGAATCAGCGTGGCACAAGGTTGTTTTATGCGGATCATTTGGCTCGTTCGGGCCGCATCGCTAATACCGACGGTCGGGGTGGCGAGCCGATCCTTCCCGATTCGGACGTAAACGCGATCAGGCTCGAAGTGAACGCCGATGCCCAGTTCAGCAGCGACGGCCAACGTGTCGCATTCATCAGCCGGGTGCCTACTGGTCCATGGACCGAGGAGCCGCTGCGTCTCTATGCAGGAATCTTCAATGATCGCCGATGGGCGAGCGCGGGTCCGGCAATCGCGGACATCGCGTTCAGTCCGCCGTTCATCGGGGAAGACATCAATGCACAGGTTCTGTTGACCTCGAGCGCCACGGCGGGCGTTGGCGGAGTGGAACGCGTCTCGCTCGATAGCATCGTGAACGGACGTTACTACGGGAGTTCTCCGTGGGAAGACTTCTCTTACGGCTTCCTCCACCACCCGGTGGACGACGGGGTCCATCCAGATGTGACAGCCGGGGACGGCATCTACTCGGCGGTCACGAGCAAGAATCCGGACTATGCCGGCAGTCCTCTCTATCGCATCACCGCGCGGGTCGGGTTCATGGATAGCGTCGGCAACGTGGCGGTCGCCGACAGGACGTTGTGGGCGGCCTCTGACTTTTGCTCGGGCGATGACGTGAGCCTGACTGATCATGACTTTCTGCCCCAGACGTATTCCATCTGTGTTGGAGGCAGCACGATGAGTCTGGGCTCGGCCGTGCAGGTTCTCGCAGGTGCGAGTGTCGTCGTGAGCGCTCCTCGGACCCTGCTGCGCGCCGGGTTCCGGGGTTGGCCTGGTGCGGCGCTCCAGATCCTCGTTCCCTAGCACCTATGGGGCGTCTCCGCACGCTCTGCGCACCCATGGCCGCGAGGCCTAGCGCAGCAGTGCGGAACCACCCGACCCTGGGGCGCGCGAACAATCGGATTGGATAGATGATTTCGCCGAAGCCTGGGGTTGCTCCTGCGGCTCGCGGCGTATGGCGCGAGCCCTTCCGTCTGTGGGCTGCCGCGTGAGTCGCCATCAGCTGCGCCGCTCGATGCGTCAAGCGGGCATCCAGGTGCGTTTCTGCACGAGGCGTCACGCTCCTTTCCAAGGCGCAGCACATCGATAGGGAGCCTTGACCAAATCCGGGTGATTTTCGGTAAGATGCCTGTGGTCAATCCGTCGTTGAGGGTCGATTCATGATCGTCTCCCGCGCACTCGACGTGACGTCCCGGCCTGTACTGACCCCAGGGCTTCGCCGTGTCCTGGCGGTCGTTTTCGTGCTGCTGGGCCTCCTTGCGGTGAATTCGCTCTATCTGCTTGCCGTAACCCTGGGCGAGCTTGGCACCGGCCGCATCCTGCAGAACCGCGCCTATCTGCTCATGTTCCTGGCGCACTTGGCGCTGGGTCTCGTGGCGATGCTGCCGGTACTGACCTTCGCTGTCTTGCACCTGCGCCGGGCGTGGTACCGCCCGAATCGCTACGCGGTGCGCGCCGGACTGGGATTGCTGCTGAGTCTGGTGCTGCTGTTTGCCTCTGGGGTCCTGCTCACCCGCTTCGGCTTTTTCGAGATCAATGCCCCGAGCCTGCGGCGTTGGGCCTACTGGATCCATGTGCTCACCCCGCTGACCGCGATCTGGTTCTTCGTCCTGCATCGCCTTGCTGGACCTCGGCTGAATTGGCGTCCGGGCCTCGTCTGGGCCGCGGCGGGTGTGGGCGTCGTCGCGGTCGCGCTGACACTGCATTTGCGGGCGGGCCTCCAGACTCCGGAGCTGGCGCAAGCCTTCGCGCCGGCGCTGACCGAGCTGCCCGCCGGGCGGCTGATTGCGCCCGAGCACCTGATGCAGGACGACCTCTGCGCCGAGTGCCACGCCGATATCGCCAAGGCGCACGCGTCCGGCGTCCACGCCATGAGCTCCTTCGACAATCCGGCCTACCGGGCCAGCATCGATGAGCTGCGCGCGCAGCTGTTGGCCAGGGATGGCGACGTCAAGGCCGCGCGGCTCTGCGCGACCTGTCATGATCAGGTGCCCCTGTTCTCCGGGCGTTTCGACCGAGTGGACTTCGACCCGAATCAGGATCCGACCGCGGGTGCCGGCATTACCTGTTTGGGCTGTCACGCCATCACCGCGGTCGCCAGTCCGCTCGGCAATGGCGGCTACCGACTCGAGGATCCGCCCGGCTATCCCTTCGCCTTCAGCGATCAACCCTTGTTGAAGGGCATCAATCGCCAGCTCATCAAGGCCAAGCCCGCCTTCCACAAGGAGACGCTGCTCAAGCCGATCCACGCTCGGGCCGAATTCTGCTCCGCCTGCCACAAGGTTCACCTGCCCTTCGCGCTCAACCGCTACCGCTGGCTGCGGGGTCAGAACCACTACGACAGCTTTCTGATGAGCGGGGTCTCCGGGCACCGGGTCGACAGCTTCTACTACCCGGCCAAGGCGGTCGGCTCCTGCAACGTCTGCCACATGCCGCCCCAGCCCTCGACCGATCCCGCCGCGCGCGATCTGGGTGGCGACGGCCAGCTCGCCGTCCACGGGCACAGCTTTGCCGCGGCCAATACGGCCGTGCCAGGGATGCTCGGCCGGGCGGAGCCGGGGAACACGGAGCGCGAGCGCATGCTTCGTCAGGCGGCGCGCATCGATCTCTTCGGGCTCAAGGAGGAGGGCCGCATCGATGGTGCCCTCCATGCGCCCTTGCGCCCGGATCTGCCAACCCTCGAGCCGGGCCGACGCTATCTGCTGGAGCTGGTCGTTCGCACACTCGGCGTCGGCCATGAGCTGACCCAGGGCACGGTCGATTCGAACGAGCTCTGGCTGGACGTCGAGGTACGCAGTGGCGATCGCGTCATCGGCCGCTCCGGGATGCTCGACGCGCGGGGGGAGGTCGACGACTGGGCCTACTTCGTCAACGCCTACCTGCTGGATCGCGACGGCAACCGCATCGAGCGGCGCAATGCGCAGGACATCGTCGTCGCGCTCTACGACCACCAGATCCCGCCGGGCGCGGCGGCTGTCGCGCACTATGCCTTCACCCTGCCTGCCGATCTGGAGGGGCCGGTCAAGATTTACGCCGCCCTGCGCTACCGCAAGTTCGACTCCAGGTTCATGCGGTTCGTCGAGGGCGACGGCTATGCGGGCAATCGGCTGCCGATCGTGACCATGGCGGAGGATGCGCTGACGCTGCCCGTCCGGGGGCTGGCGCAGGTCGCGCGGCAGTCGAGCGCGATACCTCCCTGGGAGCGCTGGAACGACTACGGCATCGGCCTGCTGCGCGAGGGCAAGCGCGGAGAGAGCCGACAGGCGGCGGACGCCTTTGCCCAGGTGGAGGAGTTGGGCCATGCCGAGGGTCCCTTGAATCTCGCCCGTGTGCTCTATCGCGAAGGGCGTCTCGAGGAGGCCGGCGCGGCGCTGGCGCGGGCAGCCGCCTGCGAGCCTGCGGCACCGCCCTGGACCCTGGCGTGGCTGACGGCGCTCATCGAGCGCGACCTCGGCCAGCTCGATGCGGCCATCGCGAGCCTTCAGGCGCTCGCGGAGACGCGCTTCAATGACGCCCGGCAGCGCGGGTTCGACTTCTCGCGCGATTACCGCATGCTGACCGAGCTGGGACGGACACTCTATGAGCGAGCCCGCCAGGAGCGGGGTCAAGCGCGTCTGGAGGCACGCATGGCGCTCTTGGCGCGTGCCCGCGATTGGCTGGAGCGCGCCCTGATCGAAGACCCCGAGAACGCGGCGACGCACCACAACCTGAGTCTGGTCCTGGCGGAGCTGGGCGAGCGCGCGCGCGCCGACGAGCACCGCCGGCTGCACGAGGTCTACCGCATCGACGACAACGCCGTCGAGCGGGCCGTGAGTCTGCACCGCAGCCGCGTGCCGGCGGCCGACCATGCGGCGGAGGCCGTCGCCATCTATGACCTCCAGCGTTTCGAGGGCTCGGCTGGGGTGGCTGAGTGGCCGTCGAACCGCAAGGCGATCGCATCGGATGCCGAATCATCGACGCAGAGGAGGATGCCATGACCTCAAGCCCCAAACCCTCAATGAGTCGCGGCGAGGCGCGTATCCGCCGTGCCTTCATGCTTTCCTCGGCCGTCATCGGCGCCATCGGTCTGCTCGCGGGGGCGGCCTGCCTCTTGCTCGGCCGCGCGCATGAGACCCGCCAGGTCGAGGAGGTACGCATCGAGGCGCCTACCCCAGTGCCTGTCGTGGGCGAGCCGCCGGATGTGCGGTTCACGGATATCACCGAGTCCGCGGGCATCGATTTCGTCCATACCAGCGGCGCCTACGGCGAGCGGCTGATGCCCGAGACGCTCGGCAGCGGCGCGGCTTTCTTGGACTACGACCGCGACGGCGACCAGGACCTGCTGCTGGTGAATTCGCGGCGCTGGGCCGGGCACGAGGAGGGCAGGGCACAGCCGACACAGGCGCTCTACGCCAACGACGGGAGCGGTCACTTCACGGATGTCACGGAGCAGGCCGGACTTGCGCTCGTCACCTACGGCATGGGCGTCGCGATCGGCGACTATGACGGCGATGGTTGGGATGACATCTACCTGACCAGCCTGGAGTCCAACCACCTTCTGCGCAACCGAGGCGGTCGGTTCGAGGACGTGACCGCACAGGCCGGTGTGGCGGGGGGCAAGGACAGGTGGAGCAGCAGCGCTGCCTTCCTCGACTACGACAAGGACGGCGACCTGGATCTCTTCGTCGTCAATTACGTCAAGTGGTCGCGCGAGATCGATCTCGCCATCGACTTCCGTCTCACCGGCTTGGGGCGCGCCTACGGGGCGCCGGTCAATTTCGTCGGCACGGACGATCAGCTCTACCGCAACGAGGGCGACGGGCGCTTTACCGATGTCACCCGCGCGGCCGGGATCCGGGTCACCGATCCTGTCTCCGGGAATCCGGTTGGCAAGGGGCTTGGCGTGGTGCCCGTGGACTACGACGGGGACGGTTGGCTGGATCTGATGGTCGTCAACGACACGGTCCGCAACTTCCTGTTCCACAATCTGCGCAACGGCCGGTTCGAGGAGGTCGGCATCTTCGAGGGGATCGCCTATGACCGCAACGGCAAGGCGACCTCGGCCATGGGCGTCGACACTGCGCATTTTCGCGACGATCAGGACGTCGGCATCGCCATTGGCAACTTCGCCAACGAGATGGCCTCGCTCTTCGTCACCGCCGCCGGGCGTCCGCCCTTCGTCGACGAGGCGGTGCTCGAGGGGCTGGGACCGGCCTCGCGGATCCCTCTGACCTTCGGCCTCGTCTTCCTCGACTACGACCTGGATGGCCGTCTGGACCTCTTGTTGGCCAATGGGCACCTGGAGCATGAGATCAGCAAGGTTCAGCAGAGCCAGCACTATCTCCAGCCGCCGCTGTTGTTCTGGAACTGCGGCGATACCTGCAGCGCGCGTTTTGTGCCGGTCACCGATGCGGGGGATTTGTCCCGTCCCATGGTCGGGCGTGGTATCAGCGATGCCGATATCGACGGCGACGGCGACCTGGATGTGCTCATCACCCAGAACGGCCGGCGACCGGCCCTGCTGCGCAATGATCAGCAGACCGGGCATCACTGGCTGCGGGTGCGTCTGGCCGGACAGCCGCCAAACCCGGATGCCCTCGGCGCCCGCCTTGAGCTGACCGCCGATGGCGCCACCCGGATCCGCGAGCTGGTCTCAGCGCGCGGTTACCTGTCCGCGGTCGAGCGGACGGTGACCTTCGGGCTGGGACCGGCCGCGCAGGTCGAGCGGCTGCGTGTCATCTGGCCCGATGGCCAGGTGCAGGAGCTGACGCCGGATCAGCTGGACACCACCCTCGTGATCGAGCAGCCGGTGGAGACGACGAGCCGTTGAGAAGATACCTGGGTGGTGGTCGCCCAACCGATCTTGGGAGAGGAGATGCCGATGCGCGCCTTTGCGATCGAATCGCGGATGAAGAACCGGAGGTCGTCGCTTACCGATGCATGGCGGCGGGCGCGGCGGCCCCTGTTGGTGTTCTTCCTGCTTCTCCAGTGCCTCCTCCTCGTCACCGGAGCGCTTCGCGCAGATGATCTGAGCGAGCTTCCAGTGGCCTGGCAGAGTCGGCTCCTGCCGGTGGTCGAGGGGGACATCAGCGGGGCCGAGCCGCTGATGCGGGAGGCCCTGACGCAGGCGCGGCGGTCAGTCGCGGAGCGGTTGGCGCAGGGGTCGGAGGCGGCCGACCCCAAGGCGCTGGCCGATGCCTACGGCCGGCTCGGCGTCCTGCTCCTGCTGCTGGAGGTCGAGAACCCCGCCGATGCCGCGCTGCGCAACGCCGCACGGCTGCAGCCACTGGAGTTTCGTTGGCCCTACTACTCGGGCTACATGGCGATGCTCGCCGGGAACACGGATCGGGCGCTCGCGGACTTGCGCCGCGCACAGGAGATCGATCCCGCCTACCGACCGCTGGAGGTCCACTTGGGGCGTGTGTTGCTGGAGCGCAGCACGCTGGCCGATGCGCGCGCCGTCCTTGAGCCTGTCGCCAGCGTTGCAGGGCTGAGTGCCTCCGCAGACTACTATCTGGGCCAGATCGCCCTGCTCGAGCGGCGCTATCCGGATGCCGTCGACCTGCTGACCCGATCGCTTGAGGCAGATCCCAAGGCGCTGGGAACCCACTATCCGCTGGCCCAAGCCTACCGGGCGCTGGGACAGGACGCGCTCGCGCGGACCCATCTGGAGCAGTTCGAGATGATCGTGCCCTTTCCGGCTGATCCGCGCATCGTCGAGATGAAGGGTGCCGTCCAGCGCTCAATCCCCGCGTTCGAGCGCGGTCTGGAGGCGGTGCGCAAGGGCGACTACAGGGACGCGGAGCGGCTCTTCGGCGAAGGGCTCGAGGTGGTCCCGGACAATGCGGCGGCACGCATCAGTCTCGCGCGCACCCTCTATCTCACTCAGCAGCCGGAGGCCGCGGAGCGCGAACTCCAACGTGCGGTGGCGACGGACCCCTCCCAAGCCCTGGGGCATCTGCTGCTCGGTGTCCTGGCCCTGAATCGGGGCGATCAGGATGCTGCCAGCGTCCCTTTCACTCGCGCCACGGAGGCGGATCCGCGTCAGGCGGGAGCGCTCTTCTACCTGGCCGGTCTGGATTTCGCCGCCGCGCGCTGGGCAAAGGCCGCGGAAGGCTACCGGCAGGCTGTCGCGATCGAGCCCGCGCTTGGCCCAGCCAAGCTGCTCGGCGTGGTCGCCGCATTCAGGGCGGCCCAGTCAAGCGAGGATCCGACCAGGCAGGCTCTGGCTGCCTTGACCGAGCTCAGGGAGAGCGTGCCCCAGGATCCCCAGATCGGCTACGCACTGGTTTGTCTGCTCTGCGCAGCCCCTGATCAACGCCTGCGCAATCCCGAAGAGGCGCTCAGCATCGTCGATGAGCTGCTGCAGACCATTCCAGCACCGCCACTGCAGCGAGCCCGTGCCATGGCGCTCGCCGCTGGTGGGCGCTTCGAAGATGCGCGCGCACTCATGCGCGAGACGCTATCGGCCGCGCTCTGGGGTGCGTCCAATGCGGTAGTCGATCTCATCAAGGAGGATCTGGCCGCGTTCGAGCGCAACGCGCTTCCGGAACCCTGGCCAGTCGGCGACCCCATGTTGTCTCCACCGCCGCTCGATGCCACGGCGGTGTTTCGTGACTATCCCGCCGTCGATCCGTATTAGGGGCCGCCGTCAATGACTGGAAACACCACCACCTACATCGATTCAACTGGCCAGCAGCGGACAGATCGCCGCCTGCACCACCGGGTCCGCGAGGTCTTCGACCGAGCCTGGGCAGTGATGGAGCCCATGCTCTCCGTGACTGACGGCAAGTCCGTCGGGAAGGTGAGTGTTTAAGCAACGCGCTGTGCGCCGCGCTTCCAGAGTTTTCTCAAAGTGAGTTCTTGGGAAAACTTACTGATGCTTCAGATCGTCAAAGACGTGATCGTGATAGAAAGAATGTGGGTGTTGCCGGAGGTGCTTGATACGACCATTGCAATCGAAGTCAAGATGACAGGCATTTGCACTACCGAGAGCGTCTCGTCAAGCGTATCGTTTATGTCCCAGTAACCCGGCGGCCGATTGCATGCAGTAATGTGAATAGGATAGGCGCCTGCTTTCCAAGCAAGCGCCTATCAATGATCGAAAACCTGTAATCAGCGGTGACGTCTACGGCTTTACGGCTTTAAGTCTCATACGCGCAGGTCGCAGAACATAAGAAGCACCTGGCCGCCCGATGGGCGGCCTCTATCGATTGGCGAGGAGGCTAATCAACCCCTCGCACGTTGCTTAAGGTTTCTGATCGAGTCGGTTGCGCATCTGCTCGATTTCAGTCCTCAGCGAATCGTTGTCTTTCTTTAGCTGGATGACGTAAAGGGCGAGCTCTTCAACCTTCTCGAGCGTTTTCGCGCTCATCAACCCAAGATTTTGGCCGTTCTTGCTGATTTCTTCTGCGGTCGGAATACCGGGAAGATGCCCTTTCTCTTCAATGTGCCGATTGAGTTCGTCGATGCTCATCAAGTTGTAGCCGTCTTTGAAGACGTAGTCCGGCCAACTTGTGCTCGTATCCACTACCTCGATCTCATTCGCTTTGATCTTGCCTTTGACCGAAAGATTTCCTTCCGGAGTGATAACGACCCTGTCGCTCCAGCCGCTTCCATTGTAGTGAGTGAAGGTCACTGTGCCCGTACCGGGAGCACCGCCGAAGATGAATTTGAACTGACCGTCTCGGCTGTCATAGGCGCCCGTCGCATTCTTACTATAGGCCTCGAGATTGCCGCCGCCGGTGCCCGTCCAGCCGAAATCATATCGACCGTTTCCCTTATCTGTGACGATGTCGTCTGCCGTCGCGGCGCAAGCAGAAGCGCTTGCCATCATGAGAGCCGTTGCGATTGCTACTTTCTTCATTAATTTCACTCCTTGGGGTTGCCGATTTCGGAAGGCCTTGCAGGACCAGCGTGGCCGCGTTCTTTCATATCGAAGATCAGTGCGACAAGGTGGCTTGTGAATCCCGTTGAACGGAAGACGGCTGCTTATTCGTATGAAAGAATCGCATTCTTTGAATGCATATTCACATGGGTTTCGCCAACTTCCCGCGAATAACTTGCCCAAAGCTGAAGTTTTCCGCGGAACTCGCCGACAGACTGTGACACGCATCACAGGATTCGCAAGCCCAGTCTGTGTTCAGTCCTGAGTTCTTGCCACGATACAAGTGCATGCAGCCAGCTCCCACTTGCCTAGTTGTACACGCGGTCTTAGTTTCTGGTCAATGCTATAGGGCGAGATCCTTGCGAACAGCTCTCAGGTCTCGACGTCGAGCGAGATGACGGTTGCCGGTGCGCGCCAGAACTCGCGGTAATCTGATCCCGATTATAGCACCCAAATGGAGGCCGGGTTGTCTTGCAGGGCACTTTGGACCCTTCGGTTGGATTCTGACGGAGGCGGCGATGCCAGCTTGGGCATGCAGCCTTGCCTCCACCTGTATCTGATTGGACCGTCGTGCAGTTATTGTCTTCTTTTCGCTATCCAGCCGCATCCATTAGACTGCCGCCCACTCAACGCAGGCGTCCCAATTTCCCTCCCGTTCGATCGCACACGAGGTCTTCATGAAACGGAACGTGTTTTTCTTGCCGGCGCTTCTCGTCGTGGGCTTCACCCTCGTGTCGGTGATCGCGCCCTCGGCGGCTCTCGGCGCTGGTCGCGATCATCGGGACGGACCGCGCATCGGTCTGGTGCTGAGCGGTGGCGGCGCGCGCGGTGCGGCGCATATCGGGGTGCTCAAGGTGTTGGAGGAGCTGCGGATCCCGATCGACGTCGTCGTCGGGACCAGCATGGGCTCCTTGGTGGGCGGCGGGTATGCGGCGGGATTGACGCCCGAGGAGCTTGATCGGCGTGTGACGGAGGTGAATTGGGATGTGCTCTTCAACGACGATCCGCCGCGCAAGGATTGGCCGGCACGGCGCAAGGAGGCATCGGCAAATCCGACTTGGAACTTCTCACTCGGTGTGCGGGATGGCCAGGTGCGCCTGCCCAAGGGGGCTATCTCAGGTCAGCAGGTGCAACTCTTCTTCAATGATCTGGTAAAGGGCGTCGAGACGGTGCAACGCTTCGATGAGATGCCGATCCCGTTCCGTGCGGTCGCGACCGATCTGGAGGACGGTCAGATGAAGGTCTTCGATCAGGGCCCGCTGCCGGTGGCGATGCGCGCCAGTATGTCGGTGCCTGGCTTGTTCGCACCGATGGAATGGGATGACCACATCTACGTCGATGGCGGGCTGGTGCGCAATCTGCCGATCGATGTGGCGCGTGGCATGGGGGTGGATGTCATCATTGCTGTGAATCTCGGTTCCGGGTATCTGCCACGGGAGCAGCTCGGGACCATCCTCGGGGTGACGGGCCAGATGATTGCCATCCTGACCGAGCAGAATGTGCAACGCTCACTCAAGGAGATTCGGCCTGGGCGCGACGTCTTGATCGTTCCGGATCTTGGCGACATTACCTCCGGCGACTTCAAGCGTGCCGCGGAAGCCATTGCCACGGGCGAGACGGCGGCGCGCAAGGCGGCGCCGCAGCTCGCGCGCTTCAGCCTGAGCGAGGATGCCTACGCGCGCTGGAAGCACCGGCGCTTCGGTCCTGGCGATCCGGTCAGGGAGGTCGGCGAGGTGCGGGTGGCGGGACTCAAGCGGGTGAACCCTCAGGTCTTCGATGGCCTGGTTGCGGATCAGGCGGAGCGTCCGCTCGACCGCGAGCGTTTGGTCGATGATATCGAGGGTCTCTATGGCCGTGGGGATTTCGAGCGCATCAGCTATCGTTTCGAGCCGCAGCGTGACGGTAAGGATCTGCTCATCGTCGATGCCATTGAAAAGGCCTGGGGGCCAGGATATCTCGGCTTCGGGCTTGGTCTTTCGACAGATAACCATGGCGATAGCCGCTTCGGCTTGCGGGCGACCTATAACCAGACCTGGATCAACTCTCTGGGTGCGGAGTGGACGTCCATGTTGACGCTCGGCAATGCCCCGCTCCTCTACAGCGAGCTTTTCCAGCCGTTGGATCTGGATCGCGCCTTTTTCGTGGCGCCCTATCTGGACCTGAGCCTGAGCCCTGATAGCGTCTTCCTCGAGGACCAGCGGGTTGCACGCTACGACGTGACCCGCCTTCGAGTGGGGATGGATGTGGGAACGACCCTGAAGGACGTCGAGGTGCGCGCAGGTGCCTACTACGGCCACACTGAGGTCGATCTCGACACGGGATCACCCGAGCTGAACGAAGGTGGCCGCCCCGATTCCGGGTTACGGGGGCGTCTGCTCTACGACACGCTCGACAGCGTCGGGGCGCCGCGCGCCGGGATGCGGCTTTCTCTGGAAACCATGAGCCCCCTCTCGGCGATGGGGTCGGACGACGACTACACGCGCGCGGAGCTCAACGCGACGGCGGCCCATAGCTTCGGACCCCATACCATTGCCGGGAACATCAAGGGCGGCACGAGCTTCGGCGCCGAAATGCCCTATTACGATCAGTTCCCGCTGGGCGGTTTCCTGAAGCTCTCCGGCTACGCCAACGAGCAGTTTCGTGGCAACGACATGGCCTTCGCGAGCCTGGCCTACTACCGCCAGATCGCCTCGCTTCCGCCACCGATCGGGCGCGGGCTCTATCTCGGCGCCTCACTGGAGGCGGGCTGGCTCTCCGACGGTATCGTGACGAATCCGCGCGACGGGAAGGACACGATCCTGAGTCCAGAAGAGACACGTTATGGCGGCAGCCTGTTCTTTGGATCGGATACCTGGATCGGGCCCGCCTATCTCGGGGTTGGGCTCTCGGGAACGGGCGATAGCGCCATCTATGTGCTGATCGGCACGCCCTGAGCGCGGCGACGCAAGGTCTGGGGCGGATGCGCCATGCATATGGCGTGACGCCTCCGCCCTCAGTCCACCGCGTCAGTCGGGTAGACGCGTCACGCGCAAGCTGAGGCTGCCGCGATTGTTGCCATAGAAGCGCCAGGCATCGTTAGCGTAGCAATAGAGGTAGCCGGAGGACGTGGGCCTGAAGGGTGGGGCGTTGTGGATGGCGAAGCACTGACCCCTGGGCGGCGAGCCTCCGCCATCGACATCGGCCTGGTTCGCGACCATCCCCACCAAGGCGAACCAGGCAGCCTCCTCGAAGCGCTTGGTACCCCACCAGTCAGCTTGAGGCTTCTTCAGCAAGGACTTGTAGAGCTTTTCGCCGAGGCCGAGCAGGTCGCCGAGCCGGTAGGCCCAATCGCGCGGCCAGAAGCTGACGTTCGGCATGCCTTCGGGTCCCGAGCGGTTGTACCAGTCGAGCCATTCGCCTTCGGCCTCGAATGCATAGCCGGCCGTCTCCTCGAGCCAAAGGCCGGTCTCGTTCCAACGCTCTTGCGCGTAGATCCGGCCCGTCCATGATTGACCCGCGTCAAGCGTCAGACTCGGACGATAAGGCGACTGGGTGATTGGCGGCTCGCTGTGGCGTTGCCAGGCGGCTGGGTGCAGGCTCTTGTCGACGTTGTCGAGCGCGCACTGCGGGACCGCGCGCGGCAGCGTCCGCATGAATCGCCAGATGCCTTGCAGGACGTTGTGCAAGCCGGCCCGGGGATCCGGGCGCAGTTGTGATAGGAGCCGTTCGTCGATCTGCAGTCCCTGGGCGACAGCCTGCTCCGCCATCCATTCCAACGCGATATCCGCGAGTCCGCTTTCCAGATAGCCGCCGCCGACATCACTGTGGCAACCCGGGAACCAGCGCTGGGCGCAGGTGCTGTCCGGCGGGCGTGGGTCGTCGAGTGTCCAGAGCGTGGGCGCGAAGCTGGCCCGCGGCTCGTCGAGCGCGACGGCGTGGTAGGCATGACGGACGCGCGGGCTCAGTCGGGTGTCGTGGAAGTCCCAGTTGCGGCGGCGGTCCAAAAGCAGATCCAGGAAGACCAGATCGTCCGGCACGCCTCGCGCCCCGACCGTGTCCCAGACGCCGATGAAGTGGATGTCTGGTGCGACGCCCTGGGTGTTCAGATGCACCGGCCACGCGGCGCCCCAGTCGCTTCGAGGGCGGCGCTGGCGGTAGCCGAGACGGTAAGCCGCGTCGACCCGCGCCCAGCCTTGGGCGGGCGTGAGCTCGGATAGATCGAGCAGGCCGCATCTCAGGATGAGGCCGCTCAGGCTACGAACCGTGTAGGCGCCGCGGCTGAAGCCAAAGAGATAGATGCGATCCTCGGGGCGGTAGGTGCTGCAGAGCCAGTGGTAGGCGCTCTTGATGTTCTGGTCGAGTCCAGTGCCAATGCCGCCAGCGAGCAGGCGGCGAATCAGCGAGCCCTCGGCACCCACGCCTGGGTGGTAGTACCTCCGCTGTGCGTCGCTCTCGATGCAGAGGTTGTAGAGTTTGACGACGTTGGTCGGCGCGGGGAGCCCGGCTTCCAGCTGATCGGGGGTGTTCCAGGTTCCATCGGAGCAAAGGACGAGATTGCGCATGATCAGGTTGCCTCATCGAGTCCAAACCCAGTGGGTGCGGCCGTAAAGGTGGAGACGGCGGAAGGTCGCCCGTCTCGTCTGGCGCTGTCCAATCACACTTGAGTATATGTGGCGTGTCGGCGTTGCGTAGCGCGCGGTCGCCTTTCTTGATGGAACGGGCGGGGGATGACGCGATGGAGTGGTTTGGCGGCGATGGACAAGGCGGGTCGCCTATTCGGCAGCGCACGCCGCATCCCGCGCTGGATGGGCCTCATCCTCGGGCGCGCTGAACTCCCTTGACTGATGCGCCTGCGTCGAACGGATGTGCGTGTGCGCGACGCTCAGCTGGCCGCTGTCTCTGCGAGCCAGGCGCGGGCCTGCTCACCTTCGCCGCGGTCGAAGTACTTCACCGTCGCGCGCGTGAAGGGTTTGCAGAACGGGGTCATCCAACGCTCCCATGCCGTGTCGCCGACCAGGGCGATCCGCTCGAAGTCCGAATAGTGCTCGATGCCCAGCTTGAAGTCGTCCCAGGCCGCGTGCAGGTCCCATCCATGAAAGTCTGCGAATTCAGCCAGCAGGCTGAGGTTTCCTTGTTTCGCGAGGGACTCCTCCAGGATGGGAACGAAGCCTCGATAGTCTTCGTCGTGGAGCTTGCCGGTCATCTTGAAGCCGAGGATTTTGGGCGAACCCATCTCAAGTTGTTCGATCATGGCGTCTCTC
This sequence comes from Thiocystis violacea, assembly GCF_016583565.1. GTDB lineage: Bacteria > Pseudomonadota > Gammaproteobacteria > Chromatiales > Chromatiaceae > Thiorhodococcus > Thiorhodococcus violaceus_A. The sequence continues at coordinate 42,590 of NZ_NRRF01000014.1, forward strand.
CTTAGCATCCAAGCGTCTGATACCCGGCTCGGTCGTACAGCGTCTGGCCGGGATGCGCGGTGTTGAGGCCTCTGCAGCCGAGCTGGCATGAAAGAGCGTTCTCGTCGCCGACTCGACTCAGTCCCGCAGGCTCAGTGGATTGGACCCTCGGCCCCGCCAAATCATTCCATGACGGTGGTGTCATCTTGAGGGCCGCGATCGGTATGATTAGGAGTGCGGTCGCCTGAGACTCACGTCTTGCCGGTTGCTTAGTCCGCGCAGTGGAGCCTGTTCGACGGCCTAAATCCTCGGTCTTGGAATGGCGTTCCTTACCCGCCCCGTGGTCCTTCCCAGACCTCCGCCCGGAACGCACGCATGAAACTCTCGATGCTGCTGGCGGTGCCGCAGACATAGACCAGGTCCGCCGGGTCGATGCGCAGGGTTTCATCGAACTCGATCATCATCTGTCCGTTGTGCTCGAGGGCGATGATCGAGGCCCCCGTCTGCTCGCGCACGCCGCTGCGCCAGGGGTGGCCGCCGACCAGGGTGCCCGGGCGCATGCGCGCGCAGCGCAGCCGCTGCTCGATCCGTAAGGATCCGTCTCCGAGGCGCTGATGCGCGAGCAATTGGCCCGCGACCTGTCCGACGGAGAGCGCGAAATCCGCACCGACCTGATAGAGCCGAGGGACGTTCGAAGCGCGGTTGACACGCGCGATCAGCCGAACCTGTGGCGCATAGTCGCGCACGATGGCCGTCCCGAAGACGCCGGAGCTGTCGTCGCTCAGGGCCAAGACGACTGTGCCAGCCTCGCGCACCCGCGCCTGCTCCAGTGTCGATTGCTGCAGCAGGTTGCCGACCACATCCACTCCCGGTTGGTCGAGCTCGTCGATCACCACGGTGGTCTCCCGTGCATCCTTCAGTATCTCCACGATCTTGCGCCCGACTGCGCCGAACTCGGTGGCGCCGACCGTCAGCATCGGCGGGCGGTGCAATGGATTCTCGGCCATGGCGTAGATGGGTCCCGTGAAGCCTTGCTCGCGCGCCATCATGATGAAGGTCGCGTTGACGTGGTCGTTCGCGTTGGTGACGAGGGCGCGCGCGGCGATCAGCCCCTCGAGCAGTCCGGGATCCTCGTCGAGCTGGCCGACGACCACTGGGAAGCCGCGATCGGCAAGCCGGCGAGCGACGGCGGCGTCTTGCTCCAGGATGACGAAGGGCGTGCGCTGGCGCGCAAGGTGGTCGACGACGGATTCCACGGCGGGTCCGTAGCGGTGAAAGAGGATGCGCTCCTGCATATTCGGGAGCTTGTTCGGCAGCCGCGGCTCGAAACGCTCCTTGAAATAGGGCAGCACATAGATGGGGAAGATCAGGAAGACGAGGAAGAGCCCGCAAATCTGGACCATCATCACGAAGAGGGTCATCAGCGGATGACCCCAGCTGGCGTCTCGGCCTTAGCCGGTCGTGGTCAGTGTCTCTGACGCCCATTCCAGGCTTTGCCAGAAGCCGCGCGGGCTGTGCTCCAGATAGTGCATGCCGAGCATATAGAGCACGCCGACGATGGCCATCGCCGCGGGCAGGGCTGCCAGAAAGGCGAGCAGCCGCTGAGAAGGTCGATCGAGTTTCAAGCGCAAGGAAAGCGTCCCCTTCGATGGGCCGGCGCGGCGCCCGTCGTTGCGCGGAGATCCTTATAGCGGGGGAGTGCGATCATCGCCATGCGTGCGGCAGCGTCTCGATGAGGCTGGATTGTGGCCTGGCTCTGTCGGTCCGCCGGTGACGGATCCTCGTCCTGGATGAGCCGGGGGCGGCCCCTCAGTAGCGGACCCTGAGTATCCGAAGGTCGGAACCGTTGCGTTCGAACAGCAGCTGGATGATGCCTGATTTGGTGGCGAGGAGGGACTGTTCATCCAGGTAGCTCACCTGAAAGAGCGCCATGGCCGCACAGCGGTCCCCACCTGACTTGGGCTCGATGCGGACTTGCTCGAAACGGATGCGGCGTGCCGAGGTCTTGCGGAACCAGTCGGCGTAGGTCTGGCGGATCGCAAACCAGGTGGCCAGGTCGTTTTCCTTCGCGAGCGGGCTGTAGAGCGCCATGAACTGGTCCAGTGTGCCCGCCTGGTAGTTCTGCTGAAAACGGCGCAGCACCTCGGGGACGGTGCTGCAATCGCCTGGGATGCTGGCGACGGCAGGGGTGGAGGGGGTGGCGATATCGGCCTGACTGATCTGCAGGGGTGGCTCGGGCGCGGTCGGGGGCGCGGGTGGTGCCGGCGGATTGGCGGCTGGGATGCGAAGTCTGGGTCGGTCCGGCTGATCGAGGTCTGGCTGATCCAGGTCCGGTGTGCGGTCGGGTGCGGGCGCGTTCTGATGCGCCGATGTCGATGCCGAAGTCGAAAGAGGCGCTTGGTCAGCGATCGGCGCATCCTCGGCGGAGGCGGTGTCGGATCTTGTGCTCGACGCCGGTGACGGCGGCTCCGGTGCGCCCTGTGGACCTGGCTCCGTCGCGGTGCTGGCGGCTGAACGAGCGATGTGCGCCTGCGCCTCGGGTTCTACTTCGGGGGAGGCTGGCTCGGGGGCGGGCGAGGCGATCTCCTGCTCGAGCGCCGAAGGCCGATCGCTATCGGGCTCCAGTTCGGAAAGCTCGGGCGTGGCTGGCTCGAGCCCAGATGCCGGTCGGGCTGTCGGCTCCTGCGTGAGCGCCCGGAGCGATGAGGATCCAAGGGCCTTGTCGGGCGGCGACTCATGAATCGCCGCGATTCGGGCGGGCTCCTCGGCGCGCGGCTTGGCCTCTCGGGGCGGCGGGCGGTTGGATGCCGTATCGAGCGGTGTGTCCAAGCGATGATGAATGATCTTGGGGACGGGTTTGGGCTTGTCCCCGAATGAGACGGCGCTGAGCAGGATGACCAGGCCCAGCATCGCCACCGTCGAGGCCAGGATCAGCTTGTTGGCCGTGGTCAGCGTGCCGAGAAAGGCCTGCAGTCGCTCCCAGCTCGCCGGCCAAAGCTGCTCGCCCGCAACGCGCCATGTCTCCAGGGCGCGCGTCCAGAGACTGTCCGCTCGGCGTTGGCCAGCGTTTCTCCCAGGGCTCCTGGCTCCGCCGTGGGCCTTGCGTGCGCTCGGAGCCTTCCGGTAGGCGGCGAAGGCGCGGTTGAGCTGGTCGGTCCGCTGGGTCGCCCAGGCCGCGCGGTCCGGATGATGATCCGGGTGGTAGACCTGAACCAGGCGGCGGTAGCGCTGCTTGGCCGTGGTGAGATCCGCGTCTTCTGGCAGCCCCAATGTGGCTGCGCCCGCCTGGCCATCGCTGGCGAAGAGCAGCGCGTCGAGCATCCGATAGGCGCGATCGGTCGCGGCGGCTCTGCTCAGAGGCTGGTGACCCATGGCCCTGTCCAGCTCCGCGGCCCTTGGGTTGTTTGGGTTGCTCAGCCAGAGGAGGAGGGCGTCCAGGTGGCGCTCGAGGGCACGCGAGGGGCGCCCTGTCGATATGGACTTGGCGAGCTGCTGCGTCCAGTGCAATCCCATGATGTCGGTGATCCGAGCCTCGGGCTAGGTGGTCGGCGGAGGGCTCCACTATAGACCTCTCAGGCTGGCGCGTGGAGCGCGCGACCACAGGCCTTGTCGGGGTCAGCGGCTCCGGCATCCTCGCGCGTTTGCTGCGAGCGGCACTGCGCTATGCTTGAGTGACGCCCAACGACCCAAGCGCATCATGGACCATGACTGAAACGAAGCGTCAGTTTCTGCGCCATCCATCGGACGTTCCCATCAGCTACAGCCTGCGGGAGGTGGTTTCCAGCCAGAGCGACTACCTGCGTAACATCGGTGCGGGCGGTCTCTGCTTTACGTCCCGAATCCCGATTTCGCCCGGCACCAACATCCACATCGAGATCCCCATCGCCGAGCCCGTCTTCGAGGCGGACGGGATCGTGGTCTGGTGCCAGTCATCGGAGCAGGTCTATACAGATCAGGCCTATGAAGTCGGCGTCCGCTTCAACGGTGTCGAGGCCGAGTACAGCATCCGCATGGTGGAGCAGGTCTGTCACATCGAGCAGTATCGGCAAGACGTGCTCAAGGAGGAGGGGCGCAGCTTGACGAGCGAAGAGGCCGCACTGGAGTGGATCCAGAAGTACGCCGCCCGTTTTCCCCGCTGACGCGGCCGCGCCACGCAGGGTGGCCTGCGCGGCACGGCGATCACGGTGTCTCAGGTGATGACGTCCGGCTCGCTCCGCTGCGTGCGGGTCTCGATCTGTGCCAGCTCGCGCGCGATGAGAACGAGCGGCTGCATGGCGGCCTGGGTGTCCTGCTGATGGCGAGCCGGGTCGGGCTCGAAGTATTCGAGATAGACCCGCAGGGTTGCCCCCGCCGTGCCTGTGCCCGAGAGGCGATAGACGATGCGCGCGCCGCTCTCGAAGCCGATGCGGATGCCTTGGCGCTCGGAGCGACTTCCATCGATGGGGTCGGTATAGGCGAAGTCGTCCGCATAGCTCACGATCTGGTCGCCTAGCGTCTTGCCGGGCAGCTCGGACAGTAGGATCCGCAGGTGGTCCATGAGCCCCTCCGCGCCGGCCAGATCGACGCCCTCGTAGTCATGGCGGGTGTAGAAATTGCGCCCGAAGCGCCGCCAATGGTCTGTCACGATCTCGGCGACCGACTGCTGACGCACGGCAAGCAGGTTGAGCCAGAAGAGCACCGCCCAGAGCCCGTCCTTCTCGCGGACGTGGTCCGAGCCCGTGCCGAAGCTCTCTTCGCCGCACAGCGTGATGCGGCCGGCGTCCAGCAGGTTGCCGAAAAACTTCCAGCCGGTCGGGGTCTCGAAGCACTCGACGCCGAGGAAGTCCGCGACCCGGTTGGCGGCCTGGCTGGTCGGCATGGAGCGGGCGATACCGCGGATGCCGCTGGCATAACCGGGTGTCTGATGCGCGTTGGCTGCCAGCACGGCGAGGCTGTCGCTCGGCGTGACGAAGAAGTTCTTGCCGAGGATCATGTTGCGGTCGCCGTCGCCGTCCGAGGCGGCGCCGAAGTCGAGTCCGTTCACGCCCTGCGTGAGGGCGACCAACTCCTTGGCGTGGGCGAGGTTGGGATCTGGGTGGCCGCCGCCGAAGTCTTCCTTCGCCTCGCCGTTCATGACGGTGCCCGGCATGGCTCCCAGCCGGTTTTCGAGGATTTCGACGGCATAGGGGCCGGTGACTGCGTGCATGGCGTCGAAGCGCATGCTGAAGTGGCCGGAGTTGAAGAGTTGGTGGATGGCGTTGAAGTCGAACAGGGACTCCATCAGGTCCGCGTAGTCCTTGACGGGGTCCATGACCTCGACCGCGGTCTCGCCGAGCTGCAGGGTGCCGAGTTTGTCGAGGTCGATCACCGGCGCGTCCAGCGTCAGGTAGCGGTCGATGGTGCAGGTGCGCGCGTAGATGGCGTCGGTGACCGACTCGGGCGCGGGGCCACCGTTGGCGGCGTTGAACTTGATGCCGAAGTCCTCGTCCGGCCCGCCCGGGTTGTGGCTGGCGGAGAGCACGATGCCGCCCTGGGTCTTGTACTTGCGGATGACGCAGGAGACCGCCGGCGTGGAGAAGATGCCGCCGCGGCCGACCAGGATCTTGCGCACCCCATTGGCGGCGGCCATGCGCAGGATGATTTGGATGGCTTCGCGGTTGAAGTAGCGCCCGTCGCCGCCGACGACCAGGATGCCGCCCTTGAGCGCGGCCTGGGTGTCGAAGATCGCCTGGACGAAGTTCTCCAGATAATGCGGTTGCTGGAAGACCTTGACCTTCTTGCGCAGGCCGGAGGTGCCGGGCTTTTGCCCGTCGAATGGCGTCGTAGTGATGATCTGCGTTTCCATCTTCAAACCCTTGACTTATGGTCGATCTGCCTTCACTGAGCGGGCCAGCGCGCGGCAGCGGGGGACGGCAACGCACGCCTTAGGGGCGCATGAGCACGCGTCACCAGGTGTCTGGAATGGTGCCCCCATCGGGCGGCGACAGGGGGCACCTGAACAAAAGATTGTATCCCCGGCGGCGCGTGCCACAATAGCGGATTCGTTTTTGCGGGTGTTTTCCCTTTCTCGCCCGCGTGTTCTCAAACCCATCGTTGAAGAATGATTCAAGGTAACGACACAAGATGACAGTCGAAGCGCATAAGGAAACACTGGAGTTCAAGGCCGAAGTCAGCCAGGTGCTGGATCTGGTGATCCGATCCCTTTACTCGAACAAGGAGATCTTTCTGCGCGAGTTGGTCTCGAACGCCTCCGATGCGGCCGAGAAGCTCCGCTTCGAGGCCCTCAGCGACGACGGCCTCTACGAGGGCGACAGCGAGCTGCGGATCCGCGTCACCGTCGATCGCGATGCTGGCACCCTGACCATCGCGGACAACGGCATCGGGCTCAGCCGTCAAGAGGTGACGGAGACCATCGGTAGCATCGCCAGCTCAGGCACCCGCCGTTTCATCGAGAGCATGTCCGGCGACCAGGCGAAGGACAGCAAGCTGATCGGCCAGTTCGGCGTCGGCTTCTATTCGGCCTTCATCGTCGCCGACACAGTCACGCTGAGGTCGCGCCGAGCCGGGCTGGGCGCCGAGCACGGCGTGCGTTGGGAGTCCGATGGCCGCGGCAGCTACTCGCTCGAAACGGTCGAGAAGCTGGATCGCGGCACGGCGGTGACGCTGCATCTGAAGGAGGAGGAGAAGGAGTTTCTCGACAGCTGGCGTCTGCGCTCCATCATCGGCAAATTCTCCGATCACATCGCCCTGCCGGTCGAGATGGCGAAGGAATATTACGGCGAGGAGGCCGAGCAGAAGAAGGACGAGCCGCCGGAGTTCGAGCAGGTCAACCGCGGCACGGCGCTGTGGATGCGCAACAAGTCGGAGATCACCGAAGAGGAATATCACGACTTCTACAAGCACGTCTCGCACGACTTCGAGCAGCCACTCGCCTACGCCCACAACCGGGTGGAGGGCACCAATGAATACACCACGCTGCTCTATGTCCCCAAGAAGGCCCCCTGGGACCTCTGGGACCGTGATCAGAAGCATGGGGTAAAACTCTACGTTCGCCGCGTCTTCATCATGGACGAGGCCGACAAGCTGATGCCGCACTACCTGCGTTTCGTGAAGGGAGTCGTCGACTCCGACGACCTGCCGTTGAACGTCTCGCGCGAGATCCTGCAGCACAATCGCAAGATCGACACCATCCGCCAGGCCAACACCAAGCGCATCCTGGGCCTGCTCGAAACCATGGCGAAGGACGAGCCCGAGAAGTACGGTGAGTTCTGGGACGAGTTCGGCCGCGCCCTCAAGGAAGGCCCCGCCGAGGACTTCGCCAACAAGGAGCGTATCGCCGGCCTGATGCGCTTCTCGACCTCCACCAGCGAGGGTACCAAGCAGCGCGAGTCGCTCGACGGCTACATCGAGCGGATGAGGGAAGGTCAGGACAAGATCTACTACATCACCGCGGACAGCGCCGCGGCGGCGCGCCACAGCCCTCATTTGGAAGTCTTCCGGAAGAAGGAGGTGGAGGTTCTGCTGCTGTCCGATCGGGTCGACGAGTGGTTGGTCAGCCACCTGAATGAATATAAGGGCAAGACCCTCCAGTCAGTCGCCAAGGGCGATCTGGACCTCGGTGAGCTGGCCGACAAGGAGGAGAAGGAGGCCAAGGAGAAGGCGGCGGTCGAGCACGGCTCGCTGCTCGAGCGTCTGAAGAGCGCGCTTGGGGATCGGGTCGCGGACGTGCGTCCAAGCACGCGCCTGGTCGACTCGCCAGCCTGTCTGGTCGTCGGTGAGGATGACATGAGTGCCAATCTGGCCCGTGTGCTCAAGGCCGTCGGGCAGAGCGCGCCAGAGACCAAGCCGACCCTCGAGGTGAACCTCGACCACCTTCTGGTCAAGCGGCTTGAATCCGAGTCTAATGACGATCGTTTCAATGATCTCAGTCTCGTGGTCTTCGATCAGGCGCAGCTTGCGGAGGGCGGTCAGCTCGATGATCCGGCGGCCTTCGTCGGACGCCTGAACAAGCTGATGCTCAACATGATGATGGCGGGGGGCTGAGGCGCGACCCGGACTGGAGCTTCCATGGCACAGGGGAGGTGCCCGATTGACGGCGGCCAGGTGCCGCTTGGGCCTTTTTCGTTTCCGGGCGGCGAATCGCCGCTTTCGCACGGCCTGGCTGTTCAGTCGCGTGACTGTTGCGACCAGTCGACTCGCGCGTTTCTCTCATCCATCATCGCTGATGATCCCCTCCGGCCCGCGGGCGTCGGTTCCCTCGCAAAAGACGCTTACCATTGGGGCTGGATTGAGAGCGGGTCGTCCAGGCGGCATCGAGTGGCCAGCGCCTCGATCTGGCGGATGGTTGCTCAAGACGCGGCTGTGGCACACTGCCCGGCCAGAGAATAAAAGCAAAGAGGAAAAACGACTATGCGCATCATCCTTCTCGGTGGCCCCGGCGCGGGCAAAGGCACCCAGGCCGGCTTCATCAAGGCACACTTCAGCATCCCTCAGATCTCGACGGGTGACATGCTGCGCGCGCACGTCAAGCAGGGGACGGAGCTTGGCAAGGCCGCGAAGAAGATCATGGACGAGGGCGGCTTGGTGTCCGACGACATCATCATGGGCATGGTTAAGGAGCGCATCACAGACGCCGATTGCAAGAATGGTTTTCTCTTCGACGGCTTCCCTCGCACGCTCGCCCAGGCCGACGCGCTGAAAGAGGCTGGTGTCGGAGTCGATGCCGTGGTGGAGATCGACGTCCCGGACGAGGAGATCATCAAGCGCATGTCCGGTCGGCGCGTCCACCTGGCCTCGGGACGCACCTACCATGTCGTTTTCAATCGGCCGAAGGTCGAGGGCAAGGACGACGAGACGGGCGAGCCCTTGATCCAACGCGACGACGATCGCGAGGACACCGTCAAGGCGCGCCTGAGGGTCTACCACGATCAGACCGAGCCCCTCATCGGCTACTACTCCTCCTGGGCCGAGCAGGGCGGGGAGGGCGCGCCGAAATACGTCAAGATCGAGGGGGTCGGTGGCGTCGACGCCATTCGCGACAGCATTCTAGGCGCGCTGGCTGCCGTTTGATCCACGGCCAACGTCCCCTCCGGCGGGCGGAAAACCGCGCATCGGCACGGGTTGGGCCGCGGGGGGCGGGTGTTTCTGTTAATATCCCGAGTAAATCCATTTACGGGGAATCCTCATGGCCGTCGTTGAACTCGATACTGCTGGCTTCGAAAAAGCTATTCAAGACAATGACTTCGTTGTCGTAGACTTCTGGGCGCCTTGGTGCGGTCCGTGCCGCTCCTTCGCGCCCGTTTACGACAAGGTGTCGCAGGATTTCGACGACATCGTCTTCGCCAAGGTGAATACCGAAGAGCATCAGCAGATCGCCGCCCACTTCCAGATCCGCTCGATTCCGACGCTCATGATCTTCCGCGAGCAGATCATCATCTTCTCGCAGGCGGGCGCCTTGCCGGAAGGGTCCTTCCGCGATCTGCTCGCCAAGGCCAAGGAGTTGGACATGGCGGACGTCAAACGCCAGATCGCCGAGCAGGCCAGCCAGCAGGCCTGATCCCTTTGCCGCTTGCCAGGTTGGCGGCCCGGCGCGTGCCAGGGTCGGTGACACCCGGTTGACTCCAGATCCAGCGGAACACCGATATGCCGCGCCGTTTTACCTGAACCTCATGCAGCGCTCGTTCACCCCGTGCTCCGCTGCGAGCCTCGCCTCAGGGCGCCCCGACGTGGGCGCCCTGATGGCTTTGTGCGAGGAGAATTACACCCTGATGCAGTGCCTGGCGCCTGGCCTCAAGCAGTTGTCAGGCAAGTTGATCTCCAGGCAGCGCGGTGTCATCGATCTGCATCTGGAGATTCAGGAGCAGTCTCCCTACACCACGCAGGTGCGCCTTACTCACCTCTTTAGCGAGCCGGCTGGTGCCGAGCCGCATCCGGATCCGGACGCCCGCTTGCGCGTCTATCACGATGCGCAGCAAATCGAGGTTCTGGAACTCAGGCAATCCGTCCTGCGCTTGAGCAAGGACTACGCGCATCCCGCCCTGCTCGACAAGTGGCAGGCCAATCTCTTTCTCTCGAAGTGGCTCGTGTTCTGTCTGCGCCAAGGTCATGGGTTCGGCCAGCGCTCGCCAATGCTGTCGTCCGCGGCAGCCGACGCCCTGCTGCCGACCTGTCTCGCGCGCTCCTAACGGACGCCGATCAAGCTCCACCTGGGCCTTCGTCAGCGCCTGCCTCGAAAACGCGGTTTTCCAGCGGTCTCATGGGTCCCTGCCTCAGCGAGCGCGCTCTGTGTGTTTTGCCCTAGATTTCAACTCTGTATTGAAATAGGGGGATTGTTGACTAATTTAGTTGATGAGAGGCGGGGAGGCGGCAGCGCCGAAGCGCTCGATCAATGATCAACAAGCAGCAGGCACCAGAATCATGAGACTTTCCACCAAAGGCCGGTATGCGGTCACTGCGATGCTCGACCTCGCCCTGAGTTCGGGCAAAGGGCCAGTGACGCTTGCGGATATCTCCGTCAATCAGGGTATCTCGCTGTCCTATCTCGAGCAGCTATTCGCGGCGCTGCGCGCCAAGAAGCTCGTGCGCGGCGTGCGCGGACCCGGAGGCGGTTACTATCTCGGTAAATCGCCCGAGGAGATCTCGATCGCCAACATCATTTGCGCGGTGGATGAGTGGGTCGAGTTCACCCGCTGCGGTGGGCGCGAGAACTGCCGCGATGGCCAGCGCTGCCTGACCCATCACCTCTGGGATCAGCTGAGCGACGAGATCTTTCGCTTCTTGAGCGATATCACCCTTCAAGACTTGGTCGATCGCGGTCGTTCGGGAACGGGCGGGTTGGCGCTGCCTGAAGCCGACATTGGGCATGACAAAGGTCGGCGCGCCGCCTGAGATCTCGCACTCGATCGGGCTCTTCGATCGAGCGGCCAAGGTGGGCCACAGTGGGTGAGTGCAGTGCCCCGCCGTGATCTGGCGCACCCACTTGGGTGTGCCGAAACCATGGGCGCGGTCCTGGATTCGACCGACAGCGAAAGCTGCGCGCATGCGGACTCCTGCTTGGTTGATCGGTCTGAAGTCACGGCCTGCGGCAACGGGTGCTGTGGCATGTGCCGAGTTCGGGTGAAAAAATCGGCGCGGCGGTGGTATGCTTGGCCGCTTCCATTCGGGGAGGTCGGCTAATCTGCGTCCTCGGCACCCGAGACGACGAGGATTGAGCTGAAGACGCGTTATGGCAGAGCAGCCCGATGGTTTGGTGACGATCAGGGATTTCGTGCGCTGGGGCGCGAGCCGCTTCAATGCGGCCGGGCTCTTTTTCGGGCATGGCACGGACAACGCGATCGACGAGGCCGCTCAGCTGGTGCTGGGCGGGCTCCATCTCGGGCCGTTCTTGCCCGTCACCTTTCACGATTGCCGACTCACGCCAGCCGAGCGCGATGTGGTCGCTGAACTCATCGAGCGGCGTCTGACCGAACGGGTTCCCGCCGCCTACCTCACGGGCGCCGCCTGGTTCGCTGGCCTGGAATTCTTCGTCGACTCCCATGTGCTGGTACCGCGCTCGCCGATTGCCGAGCTGGTCGAGGCCAGCTTCACTCCGTGGATGGACGCGGACCGGATCGGACGCGTGCTGGACCTCTGCACCGGCAGCGGATGCATTGGCATCGCTGCGGCTGCGTATCTCCCGGACGTGGACGTGGATCTGGTCGACATCTCGCCGGAGGCCCTCAGGGTTGCCCGTCGCAATGTCGAGCGTCACGGGCTGGAGCATCGAGTACGGGTCCTGGAGTCCGATCTGTTCTCGTCGCTGGACGGATATCGCTACGATGTGATCGTCTCGAACCCCCCCTATGTCTCGCGCGCCGAACTCGAAGACCTGCCGACGGAATATCACCGTGAGCCGAGTCTCGGTCTCTTCGGCGGCGAGGACGGCCTGGATATCGTGCTTCGAATCCTTGGCGAGGCGGATCAGCTCCTGAGCGACGATGGCATTCTGATCGTCGAGGTGGGCAACTCGGCCCAGGCCCTCGAGTTGCGTCTACCCGAAATGCCCTTCACCTGGATCGAGTTCGAGCGCGGTGGAGATGGCGTTTTCCTGCTGACGCGCGAACAGCTCGTCGAGCATCGAGCCATGATCGAGGCCGTCTTGGAGCGATGAGCCCGAGGCGGGCGAAGAGCGTGGATGAGTACGTCGAATGGGTGCGCCAGGCGGTCTTCGAGGTTGACGATCTGAGGGACTGCCTGGAATACGCGAGCGAGGATATGGCGAGCGCCCCGGCCTTTCTCGATCCGCTCGAGGCAGGCGTCAAGGCGGTCCATGCCGCCATGCGGGACGGCAGCGATGCCTTTGGTCGGGAGGATCTGCCGTTCATGGATTTGGCCGGCAAGTATGCGGAAGAGATTCCATTCCATACCCTGCTCAAACAGATCAACGAGACCCATCGCCGTGGGCTCGATGTGAGTGGGGATGATGCCTGAACAGGCTTTACGTGATAGGCCGTTTGGGAGCCGAAGATGGGCTCCACGGCTGGAGGATTGAACGGTGGAGCAAGGCGTTTCCTTCGACCTTGATTTGATTCGACGCTACGACCAGAGCGGTCCGCGCTATACCTCGTACCCGACCGCGGTCGAGTTCGACGAGTCCTTCGACGAGGCGGCCTACCAGACCGCCTGTGCGCGCAGCAACGAGAGCGGCCGACCGCTTTCGATCTATTTTCACCTGCCGTTCTGCGACACGGTCTGCTTCTATTGCGCGTGCAACAAGATCGCGACCAAGGATCGCTCGCTGGTGCAGCCCTATCTGGAGCGCGTCTACCGTGAGCTGGAGATGCAGTCCGCGCTCTTCGACCGGTCGCGCCAGGTCGAGCAGCTGCACTGGGGCGGCGGTACGCCGACCTTCCTCAACAACGCTCAGATGATCGAGCTGATGGAGGTGACCCGCCGGCATTTCACGCTGGCCGGTGACGACGTCGGCGAATTCTCGATCGAGATCGATCCGCGCGAGGCCGATGCCGCCTCGATCAAGGTGCTGCGTCAGATCGGCTTCAACCGCATGAGTCTCGGCGTGCAGGACTTCGATCCTCGCGTGCAGACCGCGGTGAACCGGATCCAGACCGAAGAACAGACCATGGCGGTGCTGAACGCCGCGCTGGCCGAGGGCTTCCGCTCCATCAGTATCGATCTCATCTACGGGCTGCCCTTCCAGTCGGTCGAGAGCTTCTCCAAGACCCTGGAGCGCGTCATCGCGGTGAATCCGCAGCGTCTGTCGATCTTCAACTACGCGCACCTGCCGGAGCGCTTCAAGCCCCAGCGCCGCATCAACGATGCCGATTTGCCCGCGCCCGAGGTCAAGCTCGATATCCTGCAGTCCACCATCGCGCGCCTGACCGAGGCCGGCTATGTCTACATCGGCATGGACCACTTTGCGCGTCCGGACGACGAGCTCGCGCTGGCCCAGCAGGCCGGAACCCTCTATCGCAATTTCCAGGGCTACTCGACCCATGCCGATTGCGATCTGATCGGGATCGGCGTGACCTCCATCGGCAAGGTCGATAACACCTATGGGCAGAACCGCCGTGGTCTGGACGAATACTATGCGGACATCGACGCCGGCCATCTCGCTGTCTTCCGCGGCATCGAGCTGAACCGCGACGACCTCATTCGGCGTGACATCATCACCCAGCTCATTTGCCATTTCGGGCTCGATATGCGCGCCGCCGAGGCCAGGTGGGGCATCCAGTTCGCGGACTACTTCGCGGACAGCCTGGAGAAGCTTCAGGGGATGGCGGAGGATGGTCTGGTCGAGATCACGGCTGATGAGATTCGCATCCTGGCGCCCGGGCGGCTGCTGGTGCGTAACATCTGCATGGCCTTCGACGCCTACCTCGCGGCAAAGACGGGACCGATCGGGTTCTCCAAGGTCATCTGAGACTGGGCTGGGTGATGGCCTCCCAGGGGCTCGGCGCGGGCATCGCCGGTCGCTTTCGCGAGACAGCGGCCAGGTGCGCGGATCTCGCCTGTGTGTTCACCGATGCGGGGTCCGTGTCGTTCCGGGCGCTCGATCTCGCGTCCGAGGGCGTTGCCGCCTCGCTGGCGGAGGCCGGCATTGCACCTGGAGACCGGGTGGGGCTGCTGGCGCCCAATGGCCCTGACTTCGTCACCGCCTATCTGGGCGTGCTCAAGGCGGGGGCGACGGTCGTCCCACTGAATCTGTTGCTCAACCCCAAGGAAGTCGCCTTCATTCTCCGTGATAGTGGTGCGAAGGCGCTGATCTACCATGAGGATTTCGCGGCGGTCAGCGAGTCCGCGCAGGCGGAGTGCTCCGGGGTGGAACTGCGGGTCTGCATCGGTGCGACGTCCGATCCGGGGATCCTGGCGTTTGCGACGCTCACGCGTCACAGGGGCGCGGCGTTTGAACAGCATTGCGATCCGGCGGCGGACTTGGCCGTTATCCTCTACACCTCGGGTACGACTGGCCGGCCCAAGGGCGCCATGCTGACTCACGCCAATCTCTTGGCGAACACCGCCAGCGTCGCACGGGCCCTAGACTTCACGCCAGCGGATCGGGTGCTCGTCGTCCTGCCCATGTTCCATGCCTTCGCTGCGACCGTCGGGATGCTGACGCCTGTGCTGTTCGGGTGCGGTTTGATTCCGGTGGTTCGGTTCGAGCCGAAGCTGGTGACCCAGAACGTCGCCAGGCATGGCGCAACCCTTTTTCTCGGCGTACCGAGCATGTATGGCGTGCTCATGCGTCTCGATGACGCTCAGGTGTTTGCATGGCGGGGGGTTCGCTGCTGTGTCAGCGGCGGAGCGGCCATGCCCGTCGCCTTGATGTCCGCATTCGAGGCGCGCTTCGGGATCCCTGTGCTGGAGGGCGACGGCCCGACCGAATGCAGTCCCGTCACCTGCGTCAATCCTCCTCGGGGGGTGCGCAAGCCTGGGTCGGTCGGGCTGCCGATTCCGGATGTCGAGATGACTGTGCTTGATGCTGAAGGTCGACCTCTCGATGACGGCGAGACGGGCGAGGTCTGCGTGCGTGGCCCAAATGTGATGAAGGGCTATTTCAATTTGCCGGAGGCGACCCGTGAGAGCTTCTTCGGCGATTGGTTCCGCACCGGTGATCTGGGCTATCGCGATGCGGACGGCTACTTCTATCTGGTCGATCGACTCAAGGATCTCATCATCACCAATGGCATGAACGTCTATCCTCGGGTGATCGAGGAGGTCCTCTATCGTCACCCCGAGGTGGTGGAGGCGGCCGTGGTTGGCGACCCGGACGCGCGCCACGGCGAGGTGCCGGTTGCCCATGTCACCCTGCGCCAAGAGGGGGCGGCCACCTCTGCGACCCTGCGGGCCTGGTGTCGTGAGCACCTCGGTCAGCATGAGATACCTCGGCGTATCCTGCTTCACGAAGCCTTGCCCAAGAGCTCGACGGGCAAGATCCTCAAGCGCGCCCTGCGTCGCTCAGGCGAGCAGGAACGCGGCGTCTCGCTTCCCTTCGCTGCGCCTGACTCCGCTACCCCGGATCGATGACGCTTGGAGCCCGATTGGGCCACAGGCTATACTGAACGGCTTTTGGAGGCGCGGACGGGGTGTCCGCGCTGTTTCCCCATTCAATATGCGGGGCGCATGAACAGGCGGCGCCTGCTGGAGAGAGTCAATGCAAGTTTCGGTTGAGGCGGGTGAGGGACTTGAGCGTCGATTGAAGGTCGATTTGCCCTTCGAGCAACTCGCTGAAGAAGTCGAAAAGCGTCTGCAGAAGTACGCGCGCAGTGCGCGGTTGCCGGGCTTTCGGCCGGGCAAGGTGCCCATGAAGGTCCTGCGCCAACGCTACGGCGAGCAACTTCATCATGAGGTTCTGGCCGATATGGTGCAGTCGAGCCTCGTGGAGGCTTTCGAGACGGAGTCGCTCCACCCAGTCGGCATGCCGCGTATCGAGCCGGATTTCGACCTGCAGGAGCAGCGTGTCGGCTTCACGGCGATCTTCGAGGTCATGCCTGAGTTCGAACTGGCGTCGCTCTCCGGTCAGGTCGTCAAGCGTCCGGTCAGCGAGGTGACTGACGCTGACCTGAGTGCCATGATCGAGCGCTTGCGCGAGCAGCGTAAGACATGGGTCGAGGTCGAGCGGTCCTGCCAAGCGGGTGACCAGGTCACCGTTTCCTTCGTCGGCAAGCTGGATGGGGAGGCGTTCGAGGGTGGCTCGTCGACCGGTTTCAAGGTCGAGCTGGGTTCGGGACGCATGATCCCAGGTTTCGAAGACGGTCTGGCGGGTGCGAGTGCCGGTGAGACGCGTACCCTGGATCTGACCTTCCCAGACGACTACAAGTCAGAGCAGCTCGCGGGCAAGCCCGTTCGCTTCGAGATCACCGTCGATGCCGTCGCCGAGGCGCGCGTGCCCGACGTGGACGGCGACTTCATCAAGGCATTCGGCGTCGAGGACGGCGATATCGAGCGCTTCCAATCGGACGTGCGTGCCAACATGGAACGGGAATTGAAAGAGCGCCTCAAAGCCCGCACTAAAGAGCAGGTGATGAACGTCCTCTTCGAAGTCAATACGTTCGACGTGCCCGCAGCCATTGTTGAGCAGGAGACCAAGGCCATGATCGAGCAGATGCAGCAGGCGCTCGGCGGTGGTTCCATGCAGCTCCCGCCTCAACTCTTCGCGGAAGCCGCCCGACGCCGCGTCGCCCTGGGCCTGATCATGGGCAAGATGGTCAAGGAGAACGGAATCGAAGTGGATGCAAACCGCGTCCGCGAGATGGTGGAGCAGATGGCCGCGACCTACGAAGAGCCGCAGACGGTTATCGACTACTACTATGGCGATACGTCGCGCCTGAGCCAGGTGGAGACCTTGGTGCTCGAAGATCAGGTCATCGAGCTGGTGTTGGAGCGTGTGACGATTGAGGACGAGCCTCTGTCCTTCCACGAGTTGACGCAGGGCGAGACGGCGGGCACGCTCGCTGGGGCCTAGGGCGGGCGCGCAGCGTTCAGGCTCGACGCTCGGCACTGCGCCAAGTTGATATCGATCAATGAATACCGATCAATGAATACAGGGCAATGATGCACCCCATGAGCACACCTTCGAGTCGTACTGATTGGCAGCCGCAGGGTCTGGGTCTGGTTCCCATCGTCGTCGAGCAGACCGCCCGCGGCGAGCGTTCCTTCGACATCTATTCGCGCCTGCTCAAGGAGCGCGTGATCTTTCTGGTGGGGCCGGTCGAAGACCACATGGCGAATCTGGTGGTGGCTCAGCTGCTCTTCCTGGAATCAGAAAATCCGGATAAGGACATCCACCTCTATATCAATTCACCGGGCGGCTCGGTGACCGCCGGTCTGGCGATCTACGACACCATGTGTTTCATCCGGCCGGATGTCAGCACCATGTGTATCGGTCAAGCAGCGAGCATGGGTGCGTTGCTCCTGGCGGGCGGTGCCGCCGGCAAGCGCCATTGTCTGCCGCATTCGCGCATGATGATCCATCAGCCGCTTGGCGGCTTCCAGGGTCAGGCGAGCGACATCGACATCCATGCGCGGGAGATCCTCTACATCCGTGAGCGCTTGAACGAGATCCTCGCCGCGCACACCGGGCAGTCGATCGAGAAGATCGCCGACGACACCGAGCGCGATCGCTTCATGGGCGGCGAGGAGGCCCAGGCCTACGGCTTGATCGATAAGGTGATCACCGAGCGCGGTCCGGCGCCGACGAAGACCTGAGTGCAAGGGGTCCGAGAAGGGCTTCGGTCGAGCCGGATCGCGGCGCGCGTGTCAGCGGCACTTGAGCTTGATGTGCACCAGAATTGTGACGCTCCACAAAGCCTGCGTTTAACCGTCTTGCCATATATGCCTAAATGATTATGATTGAGATGGCCTCACTCGGGAATGCTGGACCTGCATCCCCCATCGACCCCCCGGAGACCTACCCCCGATGAGTGGAAACAATCACGGCAAGAGCGACGAAGGCAAGCTGCTCTACTGTTCATTCTGCGGTAAGAGCCAGCACGAAGTCCGCAAACTCATCGCCGGTCCCTCCGTCTTCATCTGCGATGAGTGCGTCGAGCTCTGCAACGACATCATCCGCGAGGAGATGCAGGAAAGTGTCGGGGAGACCACCAATCATCTCCCAAAGCCGCGCGAGATCAACGGGCGTCTCGATGAGTTCGTGATTGGCCAGGAGAAGGCGAAGAAAGTCCTCTCCGTCGCTGTCTACAACCACTACAAGCGGCTCGAGGTGGCGGAAGCGAAGGAAGATATCGAGATCGCCAAGAGCAACATCCTGCTCATCGGCCCGACCGGATCGGGCAAGACGCTCTTGGCTGAGACCCTGGCGCGGCTGCTGAATGTGCCCTTCACGATCGCCGACGCGACCACGCTGACCGAGGCGGGCTATGTCGGCGAGGATGTCGAGAACATCATCCAGAAGCTGCTGCAGAAATGCGACTACGACGTCGAGAAGGCGCAGACGGGTATCGTCTACATCGACGAGATCGACAAGATTTCGCGTAAGTCCGACAACCCCTCGATTACGCGCGATGTCTCGGGCGAAGGTGTCCAGCAGGCACTGCTGAAGCTCATCGAAGGGACCATCGCCTCTGTTCCACCTCAGGGTGGGCGTAAGCATCCGCAGCAGGAGTTCCTGCAGGTCGATACCTCGAACATCCTCTTCATCGTTGGCGGTGCCTTTGCCGGTCTCGACAAGGTGGTTCAGAATCGTTCCCGCAAGACTGGGATCGGCTTCTCCGCCGAGGTCCATAGCAAGGGCGATGGTCGGCAGATCAGCGAACTGCTGAGTGCTGTCGAGCCCGAGGACCTGATCCGTTACGGTCTCATTCCCGAGTTCGTCGGCCGGTTGCCGGTCATGGCGACGCTCGAGGAACTCGACGAGGCGGCGCTCATGCGGATTCTGACCGAGCCCAAGCATGCCCTGGTCAAGCAGTATGCGAGGCTCTTCGAAATGGAGGGCGTGCAGCTCGAAATCCGCGAGGACGCCCTGCGCGAGATCTCCCGCAAGGCGATGGAGCGCAAGACGGGCGCCCGCGGTCTGCGCACCATCATGGAGCAGGTGTTGTTGGACACCATGTACGATCTGCCGTCGATGGATCATGTGGGCAAGGTCGTGATCGATGCCTCCGTCATCAACGGAGAGAACAAGCCGTTCCTCATCTATGAAGGCGTTGAGAAGCAGGCCGCGGCCGCTGATTGAGCCGATTCTTTCCAGGCTGCAAGCCGAGATCTAGCCAAGGTCCGCCGCTCGCCGACGAGGGCGGCGGCGGTCGTTGAAGCGGGCGCTGGCTGCCCCGATCCTTTGATCATTCCCACAATATCGGTGTCGCTGCCGGCTCCCACCCATCGCGCCCTCTGGGGCCGGGTCGGGTGCTCGGCTCGGTGATGCTCGATCCAACGAGAACGGGTCCCCATGGCGCTACAGAATTCAGCTTCAAACCCCGAGCGACTGATTCCGCAGGAAGTTCCTGTCCTGCCTCTGCGCGACGTCGTCGTTTATCCGCATATGGTCATCCCGCTCTTCGTGGGGCGCGACAAGTCGATCCGCGCCCTCGATGGTGCCATGGCGAGTGACAAGCAGATTCTGCTGATTGCGCAGAAGAGCGCGGATGTCGATGATCCGGAGGTCAAAGACCTGCACGAGATCGGCACCCTCGCCAACATCCTCCAACTGCTCAAGCTGCCGGACGGGACCGTGAAGGTTCTGGTCGAAGGCAATCAACGGGCGCATATCGACCGCTTCGTCACGACCGAAGAGTCCTTCTCCGCGATCATCCAGCCCATGGACGAGACGCTGGAGATCGACGAGCGTGAGCAGGAGGTGCTGATGCGCTCGGCGATGACGCTCTTCGATCAGTACGTCAAGCTGAACAAGAAGGTGCCGCCCGAGGTCTTGACCTCGTTGGCCAGCATCGATGATGCGGGTCGGCTCGCGGACACCATGGCTGCCCACATGTCGCTGAAACTCGACGAGAAGCAGCGTGTGCTTGAGATGGTGGACGTCCAGGTCCGGCTCGAGCACCTCATGGGGCTGATGGAGTCCGAGAACGACATCCTGCAGATGGAGAAGCGCATCCGCGGGCGTGTGAAGCGCCAGATGGAGAAGAATCAGCGCGAGTACTATCTCAACGAGCAGATGAAGGCCATCCAGAAGGAGTTGGGTGAACTCGAGGAGGCCCCGAACGAGATCGAGGATCTGGCCAAGCGGATCGAGGCCGCGGGCATGCCGCGCGAGGCCAAGGATAAGGCTCAGTCCGAGCTCAACAAGCTGAAGCTGATGTCGCCCATGTCGGCCGAGGCGACCGTGGTGCGCAACTACATCGACACGCTGGTGAGCGTGCCCTGGAAGAAGCGAACCCGTATCCGCAACGACATCAAGGTTGCCGAGGCGGTGCTCGACAAGGACCACTATGGTCTGGAGCGCGTCAAGGAGCGCATCCTCGAGTATCTGGCCGTGCAGCAGCGCGTGCGCAAGCTCAAGGGCCCCATCCTCTGCCTGGTCGGACCTCCGGGTGTCGGCAAGACGTCTCTGGGCCAATCGATCGCCCGTGCGACCAACCGCAAGTTCGTGCGCATGTCCCTCGGCGGCGTGCGCGACGAGGCGGAGATTCGCGGCCATCGTCGCACCTATATCGGTGCGCTGCCCGGCAAGATCATCCAGAACCTCTCCAAGGCCGCCTCACGCAACGCCTTCTTTTTGCTCGACGAGATCGACAAGATGGCGATGGACTTCCGTGGCGACCCGGCGTCCGCGCTGCTGGAAGTCTTGGATCCGGAGCAGAATCACACCTTCGTCGATCACTACCTGGAGGTAGACTTCGACCTCTCCGAGGTGATGTTCGTCGGCACCGCGAACACCCTGAACATCCCGCCCGCGCTGCTCGACCGCATGGAGGTGATCCGGCTGTCTGGCTACACGGAGGATGAGAAGGTCGCCATCGCGGAGAAATACCTCGTCCCCAAGCAGACCAAGAACAACGGTCTTCGCTCCGGGGAACTGGTCATCCGTGAGAGCGCCCTGCGCGACATCATTCGTCACTACACGCGCGAGGCTGGCGTGCGCAACTTGGAGCGTGAGATCTCCAAGATCTGTCGGAAGGTGGTGAAGGAGGTCCTGCTCAAGAAGCGCGACGCGCCGACGACCGTTTCGGCCAAGACGCTGGAGAAGTATCTCGGTGTGCAACGCTACCGCTACGGTCGCGCCGACGAGCACGATCAGATCGGTCAGGTGACTGGTCTCGCCTGGACGGAGGTCGGCGGGGAACTGCTGCGGATCGAGTCCGCGCTGGTCCCTGGAAAGGGCAAGTTCACCTACACGGGTCAACTCGGCGATGTCATGCAGGAGTCGATTCAAGCGGCCATGACCGTGGTGCGCGCGCGCGCGGATGCCCTGGGCGTGCCGCCTGATTTCCATAATCAATTCGACATCCATATCCACGTGCCCGAGGGGGCGACCCCGAAGGATGGTCCGAGTGCGGGCGTAGCCATGTGCACGGCCCTGGTCTCGGCCCTCACCAAGATTCCGGTCCGCTCCAGTGTCGCCATGACGGGCGAGATCACCCTGCGTGGCGAGGTGCTCCCGATCGGTGGGCTCAAGGAGAAGCTACTGGCTGCCCACCGGGGCGGCATCGAGACGGTGATCATCCCGCTCGAGAACGAGCGCGATCTCACCGAGATCCCGAAGAATATCAAGCAGCACCTGAAGATCCATCCTGTCCGCTGGATCGATGAGGTGCTCGACCTGGCGTTGACGGAGCGTCCCGAGGCGGTTTCCGTGAAGGCCGAGGGGGAGGAGCCGCTTGCAGTCGACGACGATGCCCATGAGTCATCGGTCGAAGGGGCGCGAGATCAGGGTGCGCGCCTCCACCACTAATGTGGTGCGCCTGTCCGGCCTCGGTCGGGCGGCGCATCCCAAAAGCTTCGCGTTCGTCTCGCAGCAGGCAACGCGTGCGGCTGATGTGTTTATAATCCCGTTCTCGGTTTGTGTCGGGAATGGATGTTCGGTTGTCTGTGTGCTGGGCGGATCCCTTCGGGCTTAAGTCCTGTTGCCCCTGGTGGGCTGTCCGTCATAGCATGCTAACCCGATTCGCGCTGCCGTTTGATTGGGCTGATCTTGGCGTAAGCCGTCCCTATTGTCTGTGTCCGATCCGGGCTGGACGGGAGGTCTCCCGCTATCGCAGTGAACTTGGCTATCAATAAGGCTCTCAACAGGGGTTCTAAGGGGAAATAAATGAATAAGTCGGAGCTCATCGAAAAAATGGCGGAAGCCGCTGATATCTCCAAGACGGCTGCGGCACGTGCCTTGGACGCCTTCACGGATTCGATCGCCATTGCTCTGAAGGAAGGGGACACGGTGTCGCTGATTGGCTTTGGCACCTTCGCCGTCAAGGAGCGCGCGGCACGTACTGGCCGCAATCCACAGACCGGCGCAGCCATCGAGATCAAGGCTTCGAAAACACCTTCATTTAAGGCTGGCAAAGCCCTGAAGGACGCTGTACAATAGTCGCTCGTCTGAAGGGTGCTTAGCTCAGCTGGGAGAGCATCGCCCTTACAAGGCGAGGGTCGCAGGTTCGAGCCCTGCAGCACCCACCAAAATCCGGAGCGGTAGTTCAGTTGGTTAGAATACCGGCCTGTCACGCCGGGGGTCGCGGGTTCGAGCCCCGTCCGCTCCGCCATCTGTGAGAAAACGGGGTATCCTTTGGATACCCCGTTCTTTTTTGTACATCCCCTTCATTCTGTCGGCCGAATTGCCATGCTTCAGACCATCCGTGACCGCGCTCAAGGCTGGATTGCTTGGGCTATCGTAATTCTGATCAGTATTCCCTTCGCGCTTTGGGGGATTCAGTCCTACCTTGACGTCGGCGGCGAGCCGATCGCGGCAACCGTCAATGGGGTCGAGATCCCCGCTCGCGACTTGGACCGGCGCGTCCAGCAGTCCCGGCTCGAGCTCAGAGAGCGTCTCGGCGCGGCCTATGATGCGGCCGCATTCGATGACAAGCAGCTTCGCCGTGAAGTGCTCGATGACATGATCCAGGAGACGCTGCTGCTGAACGAGGTCCGACAGCTCGGACTCAGGGTTGCGGATCAGGATGTTCAGATCCAGATCCTCGCGGATCCCGCGTTCCAGAAGGACGGTCGGTTCGATAAGGAGACTTACGAGCGGCTGCTCAAGTATCAGGGCTTGTCCCCGGCGATGTATGAGGCGCAGATGCGCCAGCGCATGGCTGCCGGCCAGTTGGCCCGTGCCGTCTCGGCGAGCGAGGTGACGACGCCCTACGAGATGGAGCAGTATCAACGCCTGATGAATCAGAAGCGCGAGCTGAGCTATGTCAAGCTCCCGCTGTCCGACTACCAGACCGATGCGCCCATCGACGACGCTGAGGTTTCCGCCTTCTATGACGCCAATCCGGCGCGCTTCCAGTCGCCCGAGCAGGTCAAGTTGGACTATCTGGTGCTCGATGTGGAGTCTCTAGCCCCGAAGGTCGAGGTCGGCGAGGAAGATCTGCGCCAGGCCTACGAGGCCGACAAGGCGCGCTTTGCGCAGCCGGAGCGTCGCAACGTGCGACATATCCTTCGCAAGGTGTCGGAGGATGCCGACGACGCGACGGCGAAGGCCGCCCTGGACGAGCTCCAGGGGATTCGCGCGCGCATCCTCGCGGGCGAATCCTTCGAGGAACTGGCAAAGGAGTCTTCCCAGGATCCGGGCAGCGCGACCAACGGTGGCTCTCTCGGCGTCATCGAGTCGGGCATCATGGTCCCGGCCTTCGATCAGGCGGCTTTTGCGCTCGAGAAGGGCAAGATCTCGGAGCCGGTGCGCACGCAGTTCGGCTACCACATCATCGAGGTGACCGAGATCATCCCGTCGCAGACCAAGCCGTTCGAAGAGGTGCGCGATCAATTGCGCGCGGAGCTCTCGAAGCAGCGCGCGGACGGACTCTACTACGACATTGGCGAGCGGCTGGCCAGCCTGAGCTATGAATCGCCGGACAGTCTCGAGCCGGCGGCCGAGGAGTTGGGACTCAGCGTCCAGCATAGCGACTGGATCAGTCGCGACGGTGGCGGCGAGGGCATTCTCGCAGAGCCCAAGGTAATTGCGGCGGCCTTCAGCGACGAGGTGCGCGGACAGGGACTCAATAGCGACATGATCGAGCCGGAGCGGGATCGTCTCCAGGCCGTCGTGCTGCGTGTCGCCGATCATCGTGAGGCATCGGTCAAGCCCTTGTCCGAGGTTCGCGACGAGATCCTTGCCGAGATCAAGAAGGCCAAGGCCAAAGAAGCGGCTGCCGCGGCGGCGGAGTCCATTGCCGAGAAGCTGCGTCAGTCCTCGGACTGGGCAGTCGTCGACGCCGCGCTCAAGCCGGAGTCTCCGGGGCTGGTCGGTCGCAGGGCGCCCGAAGTGCCCGCGGCCGTGCTGGACGCCGCCTTCAAACTGCCGGCGCCGGCGGATGGCGGCGTCACGGTGGGGACGGCGACACTGGATGATGGCGATGCCGTCGTCGTCCGTCTCGCCCGGGTCGAGGATGGCGAGGTCAAGCCGAGCCAAGACGGCAAGCCCGCGCCGGAGTCCTTCCTGCTGACCCAGATCATGGGCAGACAGCTATCCGAGGACATGCTCAAGGATATGGAAAGCCGGGCGGATATCGAGCGCAAAGCCGTGGAGACCGGCGATTCGCTGTGATGTCATCCTGATCCCAGTTGTGAGGACGGCGCCAAACTAGGCGCCGTTTTTGCGTCTGGAGACTCCCGTTGGTGCTTGTGCGCGTTGCCAGCCAGTCGGCCTCTCGATGTTCGCCAGGGCGCTATGGGAAACGATGCGAACTTCCCCGCGCGGCGGTGCGGCTGACTGGGTGGCTGAGACCACTGATTGAGCCTTGATTCCCGTCTCCTCATGTTCTGCTGAGAGAGGTGAGCCATGTACCGGATCCTTCGCCGTCAGGCATTCTCCGAGATCACCTTCCTGTGGGAGGTCCTCGCCCCAGACGTGGCGCGTGCCGCGCAGCCCGGACAGTTCTTGATGCTGCGATTGCGCGAGGGCGGCGAACGCATCCCGCTCACCGTCGCGGACTTCGATCGGGAGAAGGGCACCATCACCATGGTCATCCAGGCGACTGGAAAGACCACGCATGAGATGGCCAGCCACTACGCGGAGGGCGACCAGTTCGTCGATTTCGTGGGACCTCTCGGCCGGCCTCAGCACATCGAGCGGGTCGGACATGTGGTCCTCGTGGGGGGCGGTCTTGGCGTGGCGCCGATCTATCCCCAGCTGCGTGGCTTCAGGGAGGCGGGAAACCGCACCACTGGCATCATCGGCTTTCGCGCGCGGCCGCAGATGTTCTGGGAAGACAAGTTCCGCGACCAGTGCGATCGGCTCATCGTCTGCACGGACGACGGCAGCTATGGCCGCGCCGGCTTCGTCACGGAGGCATTGCGGGAGGTCCTCACGCAGGATCCGCCGGATCTGGTCGTGGCCATTGGCCCGCTGCCGATGATGAATGCCTGTGTGGAGACGACCCGCCCATTCGGCGTCAAGACCATGGTGAGCCTCAATACCATCATGGTCGACGGGACCGGGATGTGCGGCTCCTGTCGCGTCAGCATCGACGGCCAGACCCGATTCGCCTGCGTCGATGGCCCGGACTTCGACGGCCACCAGGTCGACTTCGCCGAGCTCATGGCGCGGCAGCTGCGCTTTCGCAACGAGGAGGCGCGTGCCCGAGAGGACTACGCGCACATCTGCCAACTCGAGCGCGCGCTCTTCGAGGAAGAGAAGCGTAACTACAAGAAAATCAAGGATCTCGCCCCCAAGCAGACCCCGATGCCGGAGCGCGACCCGCGCGAGCGTGCGCGCCATTTCCAGGAGGTGAATCTCGGCTACGAGCTGGAGATGGCGTTGCGGGAGGCTGAGCGCTGCCTGCAGTGCGCCAAGCCCAAATGTGTCGCCGGCTGCCCGGTGCAGATCGATATCCCGGGCTTCATCCGTCACCTCCTGGTGCGCGATATCGACGGCGCGGCGGCGGTGATTCGCCAGTCCAACGCTTTCCCCTCCATCTGTGGGCGCGTCTGTCCTCAAGAGACTCAGTGCGAGGCCCAGTGCATCATCACGGCCAAGGTCGAGCCGGTCGCCATCGGTCGGCTCGAGCGCTTCGTCGGCGATCACGCGGGGCGGCCGCGGGTCGAGCCGCTCCGCGTCGGGCGGAAGCTCGGCAAGGTGGCCATCTGCGGTGCCGGTCCGGCCGGCCTGGCCGCGGCGGCGGACCTGGTGAAGTATGGCTGCGAGGTGACCGTCTACGAGGCGCTCCATGTGGTCGGCGGCGTGCTCCAGTACGGGATCCCAGCCTTCCGCCTGCCGCGCGACATCATCGCGCGCGAGGTTCAGCAACTGCGGGATCAAGGGGTCGAGATCGTAACCAATAAGGTGATCGGTCGAACCTTCACGGTGCCGCAGCTCATCGATGAGATGGGCTATGACGCCGTCTTCCTGGGTGTTGGCGCGGGCGCGCCCAGCTTTCTCGGTATCCCTGGAGAGAATGCCGCCACCGTCTACAGCGCCAACGAATTCCTCACCCGTGTCAACCTCATGGGAGGCGACAGATTCCCCTATTGCGATACCCCCATCCGTGTCGGTCAGAGCGTGGTGGTGGTCGGCGCCGGCAATACGGCGATGGACTGTCTGCGCGTTGCCAAGCGGCTCGGCGCGGAGCGCGTGACCTGCGTCTATCGGCGCTCCGAGGCCGAGGCGCCGGCCCGCATCGAAGAGATCCGTCACGCCAAGGAGGAGGGGATCGCGTTCCTCTTTCTCCACGGACCCATCGAAGTCCTGACTGACGCCGAGGGCAATGTGACCGGCATGAAGGTCGAGCGCATGGCGCTGGGCGAACCGGACGAGCGCGGACGGTGCACGCCCATGCCCACCGGCGAGCGGTGCGACATCGACTGCGACACCGTCATCTCCGCCTTGGGGACCAGGGCCAACTCGATCGTCACCGAGTCTTCGCCCGATCTCGCGGTCGGTCCACGGGGGCACATTGCGGCGGACGACGGCCAGATCGACTCGACCCAGGCAACCAATCTGCCCGGCGTTTTCGCGGGCGGCGACATCGTCACGGGCGGCGCGACGGTGATCCTGGCCATGGGAGCCGGACGGCGCGCCGCCAGGTCCATCGCGACCTATCTGCATCTGGACAAGAAGTGGCCCATCACAGCCGCCGACGTCGGGAGCTGCGCGTCCCTCTTGGCTGGGGCGGATCGGCTACCGATGCGCCCCGAGACGGACGGGCCTCCACCCACTGGCGGGCCGATCTGCCCCAAGTGCCACCAGCCACTGGATGAGGGTGAGGAGGCCTACATCTGCTGTGCGGGCGCCCGCCTGGAGTGGCGCTGCCACGAGTGCGGCAAGGTGAGCGAGGGCTTTGCCTTCCCCTACGGCCAGTGTCCCGAGTGCGGCGGGCGCTTGAAGCCGCTCGATCCGCATCAGATCGAGGGGCCCGCGGCGTTGGAGGCGATTCGGACCGCCTTCGAGATCGAACTCGGCGGCATGGCCTTCTACCGGCGGGCTGCGGAGGACACGCGGGATGCCGCGCTGAGGGAGTTGTTCGGGCGATTCGCGGGTATGGAGGCGGAGCACATGGCGACCCTTGCCCGCCGCTATCACGTCGAGGTTCCGCCGCCTGCCGACGGCTTTCATGTGGATCGGGCCGCCATCTATGCGGGAATCGGCAGTCACCCCGAAGATCCGATCAACCTCTTTCGGATCGCGATTGCCTGCGAGGAGCGGGCCGTCAGCTTCTTCACGGAGCGTGGCGCACAGGTGCCTGAGGGCTCGCCGGAGGCCGAACTCTACCGGGAGCTGGCGGCCGAAGAGCGCGAGCATGTCGCACTGCTGCGCACTGAGCTTCAGCGCTATCGGCAGGGTCAGCCCGGGCTATTATCACGCATCGATTTCACCGATCAGGACGGTGGCGCTCCCGCGTCGGTCCCGCGCGTCCCTCACTGACCCTGGCAGGGCGCGGGCTGGCCTTCATTCCGGCGCGCTCGGAACCACACCCTCCGGCGCGGAGTGCCGCCGATAGCATCCAGGGGATATCCCGCAACCCCGCTGAGAGCGGTTGAATTTCCCGGCCGCATCCGTCAATCTGCGTCGGGCGCCCGGGTTGTGCAGGTTGCTCGGCGACCGTGCAAGCTGCGCGGATCGCACCGGGGCAGAAGACAACGAGAACATCCTCGGTCGTCTGCTCTGGGGTGTGAAGAGGGCCGCAACTCGGCAGCCGCTTCCTCCCCAGGCTCTGAGTGGCGACGTGCCGGACGCTCGCCAAGTCTCGACGCCGGTCAATTTCCGGGTCGCGCAGCCATCGCAGCCCCGCACATCGATTCTCGGGCTCCGCCTTGGTCGCGTCCCTAACGCTTCACAGACGAACATCACAAGGCAGAGCATGAGCTACCATTCCATCGTAATGGTCAAACAGGTTCCGGATACGGCGAACATCTCCGGGCAGGTGATGAAGCCGGATGGAACCGTCAACCGCAGTAAGCTCCCGACGATTTTCAATCCCGAGGACAAGGTCGCCCTGGAATTGGCGCTGCAGCTCCGGGATCGCTACGACGGCACGGTGCGCGTGGTGACCATGGGGCCTCTGAAGGCATCGGATTTGCTGAGAGACTGCCTCTACATGGGGGCCGACGAGGCCATTCTCGTCAGCGACCGCAAGTTCGCCGGCGCGGACACCCTCGCCACCTCCTATGTGCTCGCGGAGACCCTGCGCAAGTTGGCTCCCTACGACATCATCTTCGCCGGTCGCCAGGCGATCGACGGCGATACCGCCCAGGTCGGTCCCCAAACGGCGGAGAAGCTGGCGCTTCCCCAGATCACCTATGCCGAGGCGATCCTTGAGGCCAAGGATCGGACCATCACCGTCAGGCGCAAGATCGATCACGGCTTCGAGGTCCTGGAAGGCACATTGCCGCTGCTGATCACCGTGGTGAAGGATGCCGCGACGCCGCGTCCCTTCCGCGCCAAGCGGGTCATGGCCTACAAGAACGCCCGCACCCTGCTCGAGCTCGAGAAGATGGCGGAGGCCAATTCGCTGCTCTACTCGGATCAGCTCAAGGATGAATACGTCTCCAAGGGGCTCTTCATTCCCACGCTGACCGCCGACGACCTGGATATCGACAGCAGCCGGTGCGGCTTGGGCGGCTCACCGACCAAGGTCCATAAGATCGAGTCCGTGGTCCTTGGCGGCAGCACCCATGAGACCATCCCCGCGACGAAAGAGGGGATGTACGGGCTGATCGACAAGCTGATGGACGATCATATCTTCGGATAGACCCCTGTTTCGGATAGGCCCCTGTTTCGGATAGGCCACTATGAGCGACACACAACAAGAAGTCTGGGTATTTATCGAGCAGCGCGAGGGCAAGCCCGCCGAGGTGAGCTTCGAGCTGCTCTCCAAGGGCCGCAAGCTGGCGGAGAGCCTCAACGGCGCGCTGAAGGCGGTGCTCATCGGGCACGACATGCAGGACCTTGCAACGGAGACCTTCCGCTACGGCGTGACCGAGGTTCTGCTGGCGGATCATCCGGAGCTCGCGCACTACAACACGCTGCCCTATAGCCGCATCCTCAGCGAATTGGTCGATGAATATCAGCCGCGCATCGTCCTCTTTGGCGGCTCCTTCATCGGTCGTGACCTGGCGCCACGGGTTGCGTCCCACACGCGCAGCGGCCTGACCGCCGACTGTACGGATCTGCAGATCTCGGACGTGACCTATCTGCGCAAGGACTACGCGCAGCTGCTGCTGCAGATCCGTCCGGCCTTCGGCGGCAACATCATCGCGACCATCATCTGTCCGGACTCGCCCGTGCAGATGGCCACGGTGCGCGAGGGCGTCATGGAGAAGATTCCGCTGGAGCAGCCGGTCGAGGGGCGGATCACGCAGGTGCGCTATGAGCCGGACGACGTCGACCATCTGGTCCGCATCATCGCCAGGCATCACGAGGATTCCAAGGTCAATCTCAAGGCCGCGCCCATCATCGTGTCGGGCGGCTACGGCATGGGCAACTTCCAGAACTTCCAGATCCTCTACGAGCTGGCGCGCGTCATCGGGGGGGAGGTTGCCGGCACGCGCGCGGCGGTCGACGCGGGTTTCATCGACCATGCGCGCCAGGTCGGGCAGACCGGGGTCACGGTGCGGCCCAAGCTCTACATCGCCTGCGGCATCTCCGGGGCGATCCAGCACCGGGCTGGGATGGCCGACTCGAACAAGATCATCGCCATCAACGACGATCCTGACGCACCCATCTTCGGCGTCTGCCACTACGGCATCGTCGGCGATGTGATGGACGTCATCCCGATGCTCATCGACGCCTATAAGCACAAATTAAAGTAGCCGAGCCATGGCCAACTATTTCACCGATAACACTGATCTACTCTTCCATTTCAATCGCCTGAAGCTCGCGGACGTGGTCGAGATGGCCGAGCACGGCTATGCCGAGGCCAAAGAGTACGACTTCGCCCCGGTCGACTATCAGGACGCGCTCGACAACTACCGCAAGGTCCTGGAGATCGTCGGCGACATCACGGCGAACAACGTCGCCCCGCAGGCCGCCGCCGTGGACGAGGAGGGCAGTCATTTCTCCGAGGGCAAGGTCCAGTACGCCAAGGGGATCCAGGAGGCGTTGGAGCAGCTGACCAAGGCGGAGCTCATGGGCTTCACCCTGCCGCGGCGCTACGGGGGGCTCAACATTCCGACCACCATCTATACGATGGCGATCGAAATGGTCTCCCGGGCCGAGGCCTCGCTGATGAACCTCTTCGGTCTGCAGGACATCGCCGAGACCATCAACAAGTACGGCACCGAAGAGCAGCGCCAGGAGTTCCTGCCCCAGTTCGCCAGCGGCGAGGCCACGGGCGCCATGGCCTTGACCGAGCCGGATGCGGGCTCCGACCTGCAGGCCGTCAACATGGTGGCCTACCAGGACGAGTCCGGTCAGTGGCGGCTGAAGGGCGTCAAGCGCTTCATCACCAACGGCAACGCCGAGATCATTCTGGTGCTGGCGCGCTCCGAGCCGGGCACCAAGGACGGCCGGGGCTTGAGTCTCTTTGCCTGCTATGGCAAGGACGACGTCGTGGTGCGGCGCATCGAGAACAAGCTCGGCATCCATGGGTCGCCGACCTGCGAGCTGCAGTTCAACGACACGCCCGCCCAACTCATCGGCAAGCGCAAATTCGGCCTCATCAAGTACGTCATGGACATGATGAACGGGGCGCGACTGGGCGTGGCCGGTCAGGCCCTCGGCATCTCCCAGGCGGCCTATGAGGAGGCGCTGCGCTACGCCAAGGCGCGCGAGCAGTTCGGCAAGAGCATCTACGAGATCCCCGTGGTCACCAATATGCTCATGGAAATCCGCGTGACGCTGGAGAGCGATCGCTCGCTACTCTATGCCGCCTGTCACTGGGTGGACCTGCGCAACAAGCTGGAGGAGCGGATCGAGGCGCTCAAGGCGCAGGGCAAGGACTCGAGCGCCGAGAGCGCCAAGTTCAAGGAGGCGTCCCGCGTCGCGGCCTTGCTTACCCCCATGGCCAAGTACGTGCTCAGCGAGAACGCCAACAGGGTCTCCTATGACGCCCTGCAGATTCATGGCGGCACGGGCTATATGCGGGAGTTCAATGTCGAGCGCCTGACCCGGGATGCGCGCATCACCAACATCTACGAGGGGACCTCGCAGCTGCAAATCGTCGCGGCCATCGGCGGTGTCATCAACGACATCTTCGCCGCCGACTTCGAGGCACGCGAGCAGCGGGAGACGGCCGGCAGTCTGGGACGACTGGCGGATGAGCTGAAGGAGATGCGCGTGCTCTTCCTGGACGCCCTGAAATTCGTCACGGACAAGACCGACAAGCATTTCCAGAGCGTCGCCGCCAAGGAGTTGGTGGAGATCTACTCCTATCTCTATACGGGGTGGCTGCTCATGGACGAGGCGGACGAGGACAACCGCAAGGTCTTCATCGCCCGGCGCTACATCCTGGGCGCGGCAGCCAAGACGCGCGGGAACTGGGAAATCATCAAGAAGGATCTCTACGCCGACCTGCTGCACGCCGAGGACATTCTGATCTGAGCCGCGGCGGCTACCGGGGCGCCTGCCGCGACGTTTCTCGTCGACTGACAGGCTGCGCGGATCGCCAAGGGCTCACAGAGGCGGGACGTGCCGTGCCGGCAGGATTGACAGGCGTTGCTCAGGGCGTCCTGGCGCGCCTGGCCGACCCTGCCAATCCTGTCCGCTCTCAAGCGGACGGGATCGCCGTGCTTGGTGGCGGTTTAGCCGAGGCCGAGGATGTTGAAGCCGGTGTCGACGTAGAGGATATCGCCGGTGATGCCGCTGGCGAGATCGGAGCAGAGGAAGGCGGCGGCGTTGCCGACCTCCTCGGTGGTGACGGTCCGCCGCAGCGGGGTGTGGCGCTCCACCTGTTTGAGCATCGAACGGAAATGCGAGATGCCGGACGCCGCCAGGGTCTGGACCGGACCGGCGGAGATGGCGTTGACCCTGGTGCCCTGGGGACCGAGCGAGGCGGCCAGGTAGCGCACGTTCGCCTCGAGACTGGCCTTCGCCAGGCCCATGACGTTGTAGTAGGGGACGGCCCTGACCGAGCCGAGGAAGGTCATGGTCAGCAGCGAGCCGTTGCGGCCCTCCATCATGCGCCGGCTCGCCTTGGCGAGGGCGGAGAAACTGTAGGACGAGATCTCGTGGGCGGTGAGGAAGCCCTCGCGCGTCAGCCCCTCGACATAGTCGCCCGCCAGCTCATGCTGAGGTGCGAAGGCGACGGAGTGGACGATGACGTCGAGCCCGTCCCAGTGCGCTTCCAGCTCAGTGAAGAGATGCGTGATCTCCCGATCGCTGCTGACGTCGAGGGGGAGCGCGATCGTCGAGCCCAGCTTGGCGGCAAATTCCTCCACCCGTGTCTTGAGTTTGTCGTTCTGGTAGGTCAGGGCGATCTCGGCGCCTTCCCGGCGCATGGCCTGGGCGCAGCCCCATGCGATGGAGCGGTTGCTCGCGACGCCCGTGATAAGAACCTTCTTGCCTTGTAGGAAACCCATTGTTGATCGTCTCTTGCGGTCGGTTGTGGGCGCATTGGATGCGCGCTCAGTGGTTTGGTGAGGATAGTATTGGTCGATCACACCCCAATGTGGCGCGTAACAGTACCGAAACTTGTGGGTCGACGGAAGGGTATGCCGGGAGCATGCGGTTTGAGTGAGAAGATCGGGTTATGGCTGCTCGGCTTGCTGTCCCTGGGGCTGACGGGATGCGGCGATGGGATTTGGAATACCCCCTATTCAAGCGCGGATGCCCAGGGCAATACCTACTACAGCTCCTTCGCCGAACGCCCCAAGCATCTGGATCCAGCGCGCTCCTACAATTCCAACGAGTATGCCTTCCTGGCGCAGATCTACGAGCCCCCTCTGCAGTACCATTTTCTCCTGCGCCCCTATCGGCTGGTGCCGCTCTCGGCCGCCGAGGTGCCGGTTCCGTCCTATTTCGACGCCGCCGGCGCACCCCTGCCCGAGGATGCCAGTGCCGCCGAGATCGATCATAGCGACTATGTGATCCGGATCCAGCCCGGCATCCGCTTTCAGCCGCATCCCGCCTTCGCCAAGGATGCCGATGGGCGCTCCGTCTATCACGCACTGCAGCGCGCCGACCTCGACGGCATCAACCGCCTCTCGGACTTCGCCGAGGTTGGCACGCGCGCGGTGACTGCGGAGGACTTCGTCTATCAGATCAAGCGCTTGGCGGCGCCCTGGTCGCATTCGCCCATTTCCGGCGTGATGCAGCAGCATATTCGCGGTTTCGGCGCACTCTCCGCCTCACTGGAGGGCATCGACGCGCGCGACGAGCTCGCGCGTGTCCAAGCCTTGCGCCAGGCGCGCATCGCGGGTGTCGAGGTGCTCGACCCCCTAACCTTCAAGATCAGGGTTGAGGGCAAGTATCCGCAGTTCAGCTACTGGCTCGCCATGCCCTTCCTTGCGCCCGTGCCCTGGGAGGCGGATGTCTTCTATGCGCAGCCCGGGATGGCTGAGCGCAACATCAGCCTCGACTGGTACCCTGTCGGCACCGGACCCTACATGCTGAGCGAGAACAACCCGAATCTGCGCATGACGCTCGATCGCAATCCCAACTTCCATGGCGAGCGCTATCCGAGCCAAGGCATGCCGGAGGACGCCGGCAGCGGTATCCTCGCCGATGCGGGCAGGCCGCTGCCCTTCATCGACCGGGCCATCTATAGCCTGGAGAAGGAAGATATTCCGCGCTGGAACAAGTTCCTTCAAGGCTACTTCGATAGCTCGGGCATCTCGTCCGACGCCTTCGATCAGGCGGTCCAGATCGATGCCCAGGGCGAGCCGATCCTCACGGATGCGATGCGCGGGCAGGGGATCGAGCTATTGACCGCCGTCGAGCCATCCGTCTTCTACATGGGCTTCAACATGCTCGACCCCGTGGTGGGTGGGGAGTCTCAGCGGGCTCGGCTCTTGCGGCGCGCCATCTCCATCGCCATGGACTATGAGGAGTTTATCTCCATCTTCGCCAACGGCCGAGGTCTGGTCGCTCAAGGGCCGATTCCGCCCGGCATCTTCGGGCACCGAGAAGGGGAGGCGGGTATCAATCCATTCGTCTACGCGTGGCGCGATGGCCGGCCGGTCCGCCGCGGTCTGGACGAGGCACGCGTGCTCATGGAGCAGGCCGGCTATCCGGGCGGCGTCGATCGCGAGACGGGGCGGGCACTTTCCATCAACTACGAGGCGGCGGCGACTGGTCCCGACGATCGCGCGCGTCTGAACTGGATCCGCAAGCAGTTCGCCAAACTCGGCATCGAGCTGGTCATCCGCTCGACGGACTACAACCGCTTTCAGGAGAAGATCCGCAACGGCACCGGCCAGGTCTTCATGTGGGGCTGGAACGCCGACTATCCGGATCCCGAGAACTTCCTCTTTCTGCTCTATGGCCCCAATGGCAAAGTCGAGCACCAGGGAGAAAACGCCTCCAACTATGCCAATCCCGAATTCGACCGCCTCTTCGATGCCATGAAATTCATGGAGGACGGACCCGAGCGTCAGGCCCTGCTCGATCGCATGGTCGAAATCGCGCGCACGGATGCCCCCTGGGTCTGGGGCTTCTTCCCCAAGGCCTTCAGTCTCCATCATCAGTGGCTCTACAACGCCCATCCCAACCAGATGGCAAACAATACACTCAAGTATCGCCGGATCGATCCAACGCTGCGCGAGAGGCTGCGGCGCGCGTGGAATGCGCCAATCCTCTGGCCGCTATGGGGGCTGGGGGGCGTGGTTCTCCTGTTGGTGGTCCCCGCCTGGTGGATGGTGCGCCGACGCGAGCGGAGCACCGCCCTGTGACGGCCTACATCCTGCGTCGCGTGCTCTATGCCATCCCCATTCTGATCGGCGTCAATCTGATCACCTTTCTGCTCTTCTTCGTGGTCAACTCGCCCGACGACATGGCGCGTATGCACCTGGGCCAAAAGCGGGTCACCACCGAGGCGATCGAGGGGTGGAAGGCGGAGCACGGCTACGACAGACCGCTCGTCTACAATCCCGCCGCGCCTGGGTTGGCGAGCCTGACGGACACCATTTTCTTCCAGAAATCGGTCAAACTCTTTGCCTTCCAGTTCGGCTCCTCGGATGACGGTCGCGATATCGGCTACGACATCTCGCAACGCATGTGGCCAAGCCTTGCGATCGCCGTCCCCGTGCTGATCCTTGGGCTTGCCTTCAACATCAGCTACGCCCTCTTCATCGTGTTCTTCAGGGCGACCTATATCGACATCGGCAGTGTGGTGCTCCTGGTGGGCATGCTGTCGGTCTCGAGCCTCTTCTACATCATCGGCGGCCAGTTCGTCCTCAGCAAGGTCTTCCACCTGGTCCCCATCTCCGGCTACGACCAGGGGCTGGATGCCTGGAAATTCCTGATCCTGCCGGTCATCGTCGGGGTCGTCGGCGGCATCGGCTCCGGGACGCGCTGGTACCGCACGCTCTTCCTGGAGGAGATCGCCAAGGACTACGTGCGCACGGCGCGGGCCAAGGGTCTCGGCGAGCGCTTCGTGCTCTTTCGCCATGTGCTGCGCAACGCCCTCATCCCCATCCTGACCGGCGTCGTCGTGGTGCTGCCGCTGCTCTTCATGGGCAGCCTCATCACCGAGTCCTTTTTCGGCATTCCGGGCTTGGGCAGCTATACCATCGATGCCATCAGCAATCAGGATTTCGCCATCGTGCGCTCCATGGTCTTCCTGGGGGCCGTGCTCTACATCCTGGGGCTGATTCTGACCGACATTTCCTACACCCTGGTCGATCCACGGGTCCGGCTGCAATGAGGACGCCGACGGCATGCCCTTGATCCCAGTCGTCCTCTGGACCGATGCCCTCGTCTTCGTGCTGTTGGCGCTGGGGGGCGCCTTTGCGCTCTATGCCTCGCGCCACGAGCATCTGCGTGACCCCTGGCGGCGCGTGGTGCGCTCGCGCGTCGGCGTTGCCACCTTGGTCGTCCTCATGGCCTATGCGCTCGTCGGCTTCTTGGATACGGTTCATCTGCGACTCAAACAGGGACCACAGCCCGGCGTCGAAGAGACGCGCTATGCCCCCGAGGTACTGAGCCTGCTGGATCTGGCGCTCGGCGGTCTGCGCGAGCGGCAGGAGAAGACCTACTCGGCGCCCTTCGCGACCCATCTCTACGTCAAAGAGGCGATCGATCAGCCGGATGGCCGTGTCGTTCGCGACTATCCCCGGCTGCTCCATGCTGGTGCGCACTTGCAGGATCCGCAACGTCAGCGTGGGCTGGACATCGCCTGGCGCACGCTGGTCGGCCTGGTCGAAGGACTGATCGCCTGGATCCTTCTCTGCTTCGGCATCTTCTGGCTGCTCGCGCGGCGTTGGGGCGTCGCCCTGTCCGAGGTCAGGCGCCGCGTGCTCGCGGGCGAGACCCATGTGCCTTGGCGAACGGCCCTGGGGGCCTTGGGAGTGGTCATCCTGCTGGGCTTCGTCGCGGGCGAGCTGGCGCGCGAGTACCACATCCTTGGCACCGACAAGGTGGGTGAGGACGTCTTCTATCAGACGCTCAAGAGCATTCGCACGGGCCTGCTGATCGGAACCCTGACTACGCTGGTCATGCTGCCCGCCGCCATCTTGCTCGGCATTGCCGCCGGCTACTTTCGCGGCTGGGTCGATGACCTCATCCAATACCTTTACACCACGCTCAACTCCATCCCCGGCGTGCTGCTGATCGCGGCCGTGATCCTCATGCT
Source organism: Thiocystis violacea (assembly GCF_016583565.1). Lineage (GTDB taxonomy): Bacteria > Pseudomonadota > Gammaproteobacteria > Chromatiales > Chromatiaceae > Thiorhodococcus > Thiorhodococcus violaceus_A. The sequence goes on from NZ_NRRF01000014.1 coordinate 79,834, forward strand.
GCAGGTCTACATGAGCAATCACGCCGACGCCTTCGAGAGTCTGGTGGAGCGCGCCGACTTGCGCCTGCTCTTTCTCTGCCTGATTCTGGGCGTCACCAGCTGGACTGGGCTCTGCCGCCTGTTGCGCGGGGAGGCGCTCAAGCTGCGCGAGATCGACTATGTGCAGGCGGCCCAGTCGCTGGGCGTCGGGCATTTCACCGTGATCGCCCGACACATCCTGCCCAACGTCATGCACATCGTCCTCATTACCCTGGTCTTGGATTTCAGTGGACTCGTCCTCGCCGAGGCCGTGCTCTCATACGTCAACATCGGTGTCGATCCGACCATGAACAGCTGGGGGAACATGATCAACAGCGCACGCCTGGAGCTGGCTCGCGACCCCGTGGTCTGGTGGTCGCTGGCCGCCGCCTTTCTCTTCATGTTCACACTGGTGCTTGCCGCCAATCTCTTCGCCGACGTGGTGCGCGATGCCTTCGATCCGCGGCTGCGGCAGGCGGGGGCCTGAACGGAGAGCGGCAGTGGACAGATTTCGCGAGCCGCTTCCCACAGCCCCAACCTGACACCTGACACCTGACACCTGACACCTGACACCTGACACCTGACACCTGACACCTGACACCTGACACCTGCCAACTGCCAACTGCCAACTGCCAACTGCCAACTGCCAACTGCCAACTGCCAACTGAAAACTGCCCCATGCCCCAACCCCTGCTCGAAGTCGAAGGCTTGACCACCCTGCTTGGCGACCCCAATCGGCCAGCGCGAGCCGTCGATGGGTTGGATTTGCGCATTCAGTCTGGCGAGACCTTTGCCCTGCTGGGCGAGTCGGGCTGCGGCAAGTCCATGACGGCCCTGAGTCTGATGCGGCTGCTCCCGCCATCCGCGCGGATCACGGCGGGCGCGGTGCATTTCGGATCGAGCGATCTTCTGCGTCTGACCGAGGCGCAGATGCGTCAGGTGCGCGGCGGGCGGATGGCGATGATCTTTCAGGAGCCGCAGACCTCGCTGAATCCAGTGCTGACGGTCGGGGATCAGATCGCCGAGGCGGTGCGCATTCACGAGGGTCGGTCCCGCGCCCAGGTGCCGGCCCGCGTGGTGGAGCTTCTGCGCGCGGTCGGCATTCCCGATCCCGAGCAGCGGGTCAGCGAGTACCCGCATCAGCTCTCCGGCGGTATGAAGCAGCGCATCATGATCGCCATGGCATTGGCGGGCGACCCAGAGCTGCTGATCGCGGACGAGCCGACGACAGCCCTGGACGTGACCATCCAGGCCCAGGTCCTGCGTCTCTTGAAAGATCTGCAGCGCGATACGGGCATGGCCGTGCTCCTCATCACCCACGACCTTGGGGTCGTCGCCGAGACGGCCGATCGTCTGGCGGTAATGTACGCCGGTCACATCGTCGAGACGGCGACTGCCCTCGACTTCTTCGCCCATCCGGCTCACCCCTACAGCCGCAAGCTGCTGGAGAGTCTGCCCGGCGCCGAAAAACGCAGCGGCCGGCTCGCGGTGATTCCAGGCCGTGTTCCTCGTCTGGACACCGTTTTCCAGGGCTGCCGGTTCGCCGATCGTTGTGACGCCGTCATGGACGTCTGTCGGATGCACGCGCCGCGCTGGCTCCAGGTCGCGGAAGGGCAGGGCGTTCGCTGTGCGCTTTGGGATACCGACGTGATGGCGGGGATATCCGGCAAGGCGGCGGCAGGGCACAGCCCTTCGGTGTCGCCGCCTGGCCCGGCTGACACAGCCCGCTCCGAGTCGGCCTCGGCGGTGGACCAGCCCTTGCTGAGCGCCACGGGGCTGCAAGTCCATTTCCCCATTCATCGCGGCGCCCTGCGTCGGGTGGTTGGGCATGTGCGCGCCGTCGATGGCCTCTCCATGGCGTTGAGCGCCGGGCGCACGCTGGCCCTGGTCGGTGAGTCCGGCTGCGGCAAGACGACCGCCGGCAAAGGCATCCTGCAGCTCATCGCGCCGACCGGCGGCTCGGTTCGCTATTTGGGCCACGAGCTCATGGGCCTCGGCAATCGGCGGATGCGCCCCTTTCGCAAGGATCTGCAGATCGTCTTCCAGGATCCCTTCGCCTCCATGAATCCCCGCATGCTGGTGGGCGACATCATCGGCGAGGGGCTCCAGGCACTGGGGATCGAGAAGCGCCGCCCGGCCAGAATGCGCCGCGTTGCCGAGTTGCTCGAGCTGGTCGGGATGGATCCCGAGGCGGCGAGCCGCTATCCGCATGAGTTCTCCGGCGGCCAGCGCCAACGCATCTGCATTGCCCGCGTACTCGCGGTGGAGCCGCGCATCATCGTCTGCGATGAGCCGACGAGTGCCCTCGACGTTTCGGTCCAGGCGCAGATCCTCAATCTCTTGAAGGATCTCCAGGATCGGCTCGGGCTCGCCTACCTCTTCATCACCCACGACATCTCCGTGGTTGCCTACTTGGCGCACGAGGTCGCCGTGATGTACCTGGGGCGGGTCGTCGAGCGCGGCCAGGTCGATGAGATCCTGGACGATCCACGCCATCCCTACACGCGGGCGCTGCTCTCCGCCGTTCCCGTGGTGGATCCCGAGAAACGCCGCAGCGTCATCCGACTGGAGGGCGACATGCCCTCGCCGAGTCATCCGCCTCAAGGGTGCCACTTCCATCCGCGCTGTCGGCAGGCCTTCGAGACCTGTCGACGCAGCTATCCGGATGAGCTCAGACTGAGCGCGACGCGCTCGGTGCACTGCCACCTGGCGGCCGAGGTCTGACGCGCAAATCTTTGCGCGCGCGCATGACGAACCGAGTGCCGATCGCTTGCGGCAGGGGATGCCGCTTGGGGGCCGTGCGCCGTTTCGCGAAGCGCTCGTCGGCTCTGCGTGCGTAGTGCTTGCGCTTTTCCAGACCCCGACGTATGGTTTCGCGACGAAAATCGCGACCGCCTCAATGGGGCGAGCGTCCATTTCAGACGGTCAATGACAACGGCTTCAGGATGAACAAGGTCAAGAAGATTCTCTGTATCCACCCTGAGCCCGCCGAGCTTCGCATCAGCGCGCTGCTGAATCGACAGGGGATCGCGGTCGATCTGACTGAGGCCTCGCGTGCGGATGCGATCACAGCGGCACTTGCCCAGCCGCAGTGGTGGGATCTGATCCTGTGCGACGCCGATACCTTCTTCGAGAAGGATATCGCCAGCCGCTTCGACCCCGTGCAGGGCCGCATCGACGCCTCGCTCGTCCTGCTCAAGTCCGCGTCGAGCGGACCGACGCCCGTCGAGGGCTATGGCTGTGGGGCGGCTGACGTGGTCGATCGCCAGGATGTCGATCACCTGCTCATGGTCTGTGAGCGTGAGATCAAGAACGCCGTTACGCGCAAACAGCTGCGGCAGCTCAGACACTCCGTCGCCGTCCCGGACGCGGACGGCGGCGTTCACGTCGCGCTCGCAACCATCAAGGATCTCGCCAAGTCCGCGAGTTCGGCGGGCGCCGGTGCGGCAGGGGAGGATGCCGGCGCGTCCGAGCCCCTGGCGCTGGATCGCATCCGCTCGCTCATCGATGCCGGCGGCTTGGTGCTTGAGTACCAGCCCATCATCTCCTTCAAGGCCAACGAAGAGCATCGCAACATGTTCGAGACCTTGGTCCGCTTGAAGGACGAGTCCGGACGCATGCTGCTGCCCGACTCCTTCCTGCCGATCGCCGCCACCGCGGGCTGGATGCCGAGGATCGATTTGTGGATCTGCCGTCAGGCGATCGCCGTGCTCGAGCAGATGCAGGCGGGCGGTGCGCGCGATGCGACCCTGTTCGTCAATCTCGCGAACGAGACGCTGCGTTCCGAACAGCAGGTTCGCGCGATCGGCGCCTTCGTCACCGCCGCGCATCTTGCGCCGGGTTCCATCGTCGTCGAGGTCCGCAAGTCCGCCTTTCTGGAGGCGGCCGAGGGTCTCAACCGCTTGGCCTCCATGCTCCAAGTCAAGCGTCATGGTTTGCTGGTCGAAGATCCAAAACTCGACGACTGCGAGTTCTTGGAGGCGCGTCGCGGTCTGATCACTCACGTCAAACTCTCGCGCGCGACGACGCAGGGATTGGTCGAGGGAAGCGCCTCGCAGCTCGCACTCAACAATTTCGTGCGTTGCGCGCACAAAGAGGGCATGCGCGTCATTGCGCTGGCTGTCGAGAGCGCGGATCTTCTGCCCATCCTGTTCGCCGCGGGCGTGAACGCCATCCAGGGCAATTTCACCAGCATGCCGAACCAAGAGCTGATGTATCCGAGTGTGAGGATGATCGACTCTGGCCTTTTCGGTTAGGTGCCGACCCCGTTCAAGCACGCGAGCGCCGAGCGACCTTGGTGCGCTACATGGAATAGGCGCTTTCGCGTCGCAATGGCGCGACTGACACCTGGCGGCCCGGCTGGGTCGAGCGCGTAGGATGGGCAAAGCCCGCGCGATGCGCCTCGTTCGGAGCGCCGAGGGACGACGGGCGTGCCCATCATCCCAGCGCAGTGCCTTGCAGGATGGGCACGTCCGCCCAGCGTCGAGGTTAGGCTCAAGCTCCGAGCGCGGACTTTGCCCCTCCTACCGCCCCGCGCCTTTTTGGGCGTCGATCATCCTTCGGTTGCGCCAGGCAAAGCCTGGAAGGAGAGGAAGATAGCGAACGGATAAGCGAATCGGAAACTCCTTGTTGCGGCCCACCGGGTGAAAGTCCCGAGCCGGTAAGGATTGGCCATCCACCGGAACCGAGTGTGGCGTGGTGCGGGAGTGATCCCGCCTGCGAAGCGAACACAGGGGGCGT
>NZ_NRRF01000015.1 GCF_016583565.1 Thiocystis violacea
GCCCAGCGCATTGCCATCGAGGATCTTGACGCGATAATCGCGCAGCAACGGCGTGCGGGTGGCCGCGAGCGAGGTGATCACCCGACCCGCCTGCTCGGCGCTATAGCCCACCAGCGCGGCCGAGATCTCCGGCTCCAGTCCATTGAGCTTGTCGTACACCGCTCTGCGCGTGACGGGGATTTCCTCGCGCGCCCCTTGATAGGCCGCATGGATCGACGGTTGCTGGCGGGTGACCACCTGCATCATCAGATCGAACAGCGTCGAGAACAACAGATGACGGGTGTACTGGCTTTGCGCCGTCTGCTCAAACCAGGCGTTGAGCTGGTCCGGATGGAAGCTGCGCTCCAACACCGCGCGCGCCATGGTGGGGATGGGGAAATGCTCGGCAAAGCGCTCAAGCAGTGGATTCAGCAACATCGTCAACAGCCCGCTGGTTACAAAAGGGCGCGATTTTACCGAGGACGCGCGACTCGCGCTGCTCGGGCGATTCAGCTGCGTCGAGGGCGGGCGACCGGCAGGAGTCGTTGCGTTCACTTTTTGTGACCTTCACAGCCCTGGGGTGGGGCACTCCAGTCGCTGCTTCGGGTACGTTCAAGATTGGGTGGAAAAGAAGATTCGGCGCCATTTGATGCGCGCGCGTCAGCGTCAGGGCTTTGGCTGGACGAGGTGGAGTAGCACGTGGCTGTACGAAGCACTCGGACTCTTCAACGGGTATCGGGTGGCACCACGGACACCGAAAGCACTCCCAGCGCAATCGGTCGCATAACCCTTGGTGTGAAGGCAGCAGGAAAGCCCGGTGCCGGAAAACGGCACGCCGGGTTTGACGTGGCGGGGGCTGGAAACGTGATCACGGGAGCCGGACTGAGGGCCAGTGCGAAAGTGCTGGAGGTACCACCGGACCCTACCGTCGGCGCGCCAGTCCCCGACCCTACTGATGAGGGAGGGCTGGTATCCTGTGGCTATGATTCGGCTAGTGAGGCACCGCCAAACGAAAGGGGCGGCAACAGATAGGCCGTGTCTACGGGTGCAGGATGCCTGCTCTCTACTCTACCCTGTCCTTTCTTGAGGGCTCTGCCGGACCGCTTTACCCATCCTACCTTGCTAGTTCCTTGTTTCTCGAGTGTCAGGATTCTTTACAACCTGACGGAGGCAAGCCAAGCCAATATGAGACAAATTATTTTAACTAATTGTTTTTATTTAGCTAAAAATCAATATTCATCATTGGCACAATATCTGCTTAAATGATTATCGAGATCTGGCGCTTCGGACCTACAGATCGACCAAACTGATTCAACTCACGATGATTTACAGGTCAAAACATCATGAACACAAATTTTAAGAAGCTTCTTGTCCCTGCCGCCGTCGCGCTAAGCATCGGCGTCAATGCACCTGTACATGCGGGCGCCATCGCGATGGCCGATCTCGCAATCATTGCTTTTGGGCTTGTCGACGCTGTTAGCGGTGATCCGCTTACTAATGTGGCGACTATCCTTACCGATAGCCGCACAGGTATTGCTTCGTCAAATTATAATGGTATCGAGGGCACAGGAATCGGATTGGGTTCAATAGCGTCATTTACTCCTGGCGCAACTGTTGACGTCAAAAAACGTTGCGCGGGTGCTGACTGCGCGACCATCGACACCATTTATGGTGGAAGTGCGGAAAACAACACGCTCACCCATCTGACCACCCCGCCTGTGGGGAATTTTGCTCTCGGTGACATGTTTATTTCGGGTAACATCCTCGGCGCAAGTGGGGCACAAGGCCTAACAAGAGCAGACGCCTCGGCAGATTACGCGACGAATAGTGGGGGGTCGAGTGCGACGATTATTAACGCGGCCACGGCATCAATCTTGTTGGCAGTGTCGGCGGATGTCCAGGCAAAGCTGGCGGTAAGCTATAATGTGTTCGTCACTGCGTTCTTGGATGCATTTCTTCCCGGTGAGTCGGGCCAAGCTGGAGCCGGTACCACCTTTTCGGTGACAGTGACGAGTAATGGCACAAATGGTGACTCCCTATTTTCAACGCTTGTTTTTAATCCAACGGAGCTGAATACTGGCTATACCGCCACAAACTCTACTGAAAACAGTACGTTTTCTCAAGTTGGCACCTTGCTTTCGGACACCAGAACTCTGAAAGCTGGGAAGCAATACCAACTGACAATTAGCCAGTCGAGCAATGCGTTAGTTCAACTGGTTCCTGAGCCAACATCAATGATGCTGTTAGGAGCAGGCTTGTTGGGCATGGGGGCGACCGTGCGCCGTCGGGTGGCAAAGTCTGCTTAGCCTGCAACGGTTGTTGGGGGGAGTGCGAGCGAACCCCAACACTGCAATGCCCGCAACCCACGAACCGTTCTAAACCCGCGCCCGCCCCGTCCCACTCGGCCGGGGCGGTGTTTTACTCATCCGCTGGTGCCGTTGGGGGTTCGTTCCTCAACGCATCAAACCCACCGTTGAGTCTCGGCAACCAAATTTTCGTCCACCTCGTTGGGACGTTGCCTTTTTCAACCGCATGCGCCCGCTGGGTTTCGCTCCTCGCCTCCACCAACGAAACCGGGCTCATACCGCCCCGGCGCAATAATCCCATCCGGATCCAGCACCGACTTCAGGCGGCTGACGGTCGCCCAGAAGGGATCGTCCGCGTGCGGCGCCAACAGCCCCATGCCACGCAGGGACGCCCGGTAGATGGGATACCCCAGCCGGTACAACTCGGCGACGCCCGCGTCGTAACAGGCCAGCGCCCGGGCGGTCTCGTCCGTGTCCTCGGCGTCGTAGTCGATGGTGTAGACGGCGGCGAGCGCGCGCTCGTTGATCATGTTGACCGTGACGTGACAATCGAAGCCATGGTCGGCGAAGAGCGTGTCCATCCGGCGCGTCAATTCGGCGAGATCCTGGGCGCGAAAGGGTAGGATCGGCGCCATCCAAAGGATTCCAACCTGCTCCCCCGCCAGATCGGTGTCATCGCCCAGATCGGCCGGCCAGCCGCCCTGCTTGCGCCAGAAGGCGCCGCGCAGGAAGAAACCGGTCGGCCGACCACTGTGCATGTTCGACAGGGCCTGGGCCGCGCGGATCTTCTTGCCGAGGCCGGGGAAGAGCCCCAAACGATCGAGGAACGCGGCGGCGCGGCGCGCGAGCGCGAGGGTGGTCGGCGGCAGAAAGATCGCCCTAGCCCCGATGCCGCGCAGCGCGCCGTTCAGCAGGCGTCGGTGCAGGCGGACCTGAGCGCGGGTGCCGTAGAAGGCGCCGGACATGGCCCAGGCGCCGATGCCGGCCGCGCGGCGCAGTTCGGCGCGCAGTTCGGGCGTGAGCCGGGCTGCGCCGGGGAGCCGATCGCGCGGAAAGGGCCGGTCGCTGGAGAGCGCGCGCAGGTCGTTGCCGATATGGGGGACGCTGTGCAGGATGCGATGCAGACGCAACCGCTGGAGCCTGGGCAGCGCGCGCAGCAGGTCGTCATCCTCCTGGAACAGCACCAGATAGGGACAGAAGGCCTCTGGAATCGGCACGAGCCAGAGCCCGATCTGGGTGACGATGCCAAAGTTGGACTGGGTGAAGAGTCCATCCATGAAGGGGCCGACGCCGTAGGGATAGAGATGGGTGGTCTTGGCGCCCTCGTAATGGCCGAAGCCAGTGCGCAGCAACTCGCCGGTGCCGAGCACGACCTCCATGCCGGAGACGGTTTGCAGGCGATTGCCATAGGGGGTATGGCCGAACCCGCGTTCGACGATATTGCCGATGAAACTGGAGTGGGGGCCGGCGCCGGTGCAGTCGCACCAGAAGGGGATCTTGCGCTCCGCCAAGGCGTCCGATAGCTGGCGCTGGGTGACGCCGGGCTCGATCACGGCATAGCCGAGTTCGGCGTCGATCTCGAGGATGCGGTTCATGCGGCGCAGATCCAGGATGACCTGACCCTCGCGCACCGGGCAGGCGTCGCCATAGCCCCAGTTCTGTCCGGTGCTGAGCGGGTAGAGCGGCGTTCGATAACGGCGCGCGATGCGCACAATCTCGACGACCTCATCCTGCGTGGTTGGTTTCAGCACCGCCCGCGCCCGCCGACTGCTGTTGGAGCAAGTGCGGGCGTAATGATCGAGCGACTCCTCGGCCGTTGACACCGAGGCATCGCCAAGCAACTGCCGCCATTCGGCCGCTGCGCTGTTCCAGTCTGGACCACCTGGCATGGGTTGACTCACGGCTTCAATCCCCTCTCTCTCTGCTTTCAGGGAGGCGCTTCCCTGAGTGTTTTCAGTAGTTTTCTGATTTTTAGGGAGGTGGCAGGCCGGGTAGAGGCGATTTCGTTTGGGTTTGCGTCATCTGGCACAAACCAGCGAAAAAAGCTGCTCCTTAATTCTACTTTGTTAGATTAGAATATTTCTGATGTATTTGATCTATAAAGGTTAATCTAGATCGCTCGCCTGTTCATTGGGGTCGTAATGCGTGCAAAAGAGGCGTTTGCGCCACCGGGAGCAGACGGATTGCCTGGTCACACAGAGTGACCTTCGCTAAATCAGGCGCATAAAGGTAACAAAGTAGTATTAAGCGCCTATCCTCCCAGCGGATCTAAGAGGCTGTCTGAAAACCTCAAGGGGCGACTTTAGTCGCCCTTGGCACTGGCGGGAGGGCGAATGAATTCGCCCCTTCAGCTCGGGCGATTGCAATATTCAGACAGCCTCTAAGAACTAGGAAACTTCGGTACACAGTTCACCCGAACTCTCGAGGCCGCGATCTATTCGCCAGAGACGCTCATGAATGAGCGACTTGCGGGCAGCGAGATGGGCAATATCCCTCTCCACAAATATTCCACAAATGTTTGGAAGCCGACGAACGGTACTTTGTTATAGTCCGATCTCCTATTTCGTAGCAGGTGCATCCTGATGACGATAAAATTCATAGTAGCTTGTAATCAAAAGGAAATCGACGACGCACTCTGGCTGCGACACCAGGTCTATGTCAAGGAGGAAGGGCTTTACGGAGGCAGCGCCTTGCCAGCAGAACAGATCGTTGACCGGTTCGACTTCGTCCCAACAGTCGCACACATCCTTGCTTACGAGGGGAGCGAGCCCGTGGCGGGGATCCGGCTGAATCGCGACACGAGCATGGGTCTCCCTCCGGATGAGCACTTCGATTTCAGCCTGTTTCGCTCGCAGTCGAAGGGTCCGTCGGATGATCGGCAGGCACTAGAGCCGCTTGTCGCCTCCGGCGGCATGCTGGCAATCCGCCGGGGCTGGCGACAGCGACGGGGGGTTATTGACTCTATCTATAGGGTTGCAGCCGGAGTTTTTTTTGAGTGGGGCGTCACACACATCACTGCGACGGTGAACCATGCAACGGTGTCCATCTACCGTCGTGCGGGATTCGAAACGCTGGCAAATAAGATCTGGATCAATCAAATCGGCGACCACGTTGTCCCAATGCTGGCGAAGGCCGAGGATTGTTATCGATGGGCGTTTAGCGACCATCGTGTCTCCTGCAAACCTGTTTGGCGGGAAGGCAGAAAGTTGAGCTGTAACGTCTGCCCCCGCCTTACGATCAATCTCTCTGGTCATTTCCGCAGCACTCGATCCACTCATCAAACCATGCCATTCCCCATTCCCCAGCACGCATCATCCCTAAGTCGTTTTCGATCCGCCGAAGCAGCGGCTGGCGTAGCCGATTTTCGACGCACTGGGACGCGAGGAAGTCGCTGAGGAAACGTTCAGGCAGGCAAGTAGTGACGGTGCCGCACACGTAAAGTTTGGTTGATGTGGGCAATGGTATGACCCGTCAGACAGCTAAACGTGGACGCACAAGTCCTCTGCGATAGCATCCAGTAGATCCCGTAACGGTTGGTTCAGATGTTCGAACAGCATGGCGCGCGAAATATAAAAGGGCGCGCGCGCGCCCCGATACTCGACTGGCTCGCCGACTTGCTCGAAGAAGATACCGCCAAAATGCAGATGACGTGCCAGGCTGGGCTCCATCATGGCATAGACGCCGTCCATCCCCTCGGCAAGACCAACCGTTGCAGCTGCCAGATACAGTCCGAGAGCGATATGGGGAAAGCGGCGGCGGTCTTCCTGTGTCCACTGGAATAAATCGGCACTGACGCCGTCTGCAGTGTTCTGCTCGCCCTGCCGACGTCGGAACTCTTTGCGCAGGGCCAGTCGTGAGATCTCGCCAAACCGTCCTTTCTGCATCTTCAGCGGGCTCTGGTCTGAATTGAACAATGCTGGGTCATAGTGGGCGGTCAAGGGCAGGCATGGCTCAGGGCTGTCAGGTCGGGTCTTGACCAGCCGGACGGTGCCCGCATCCAGCTCCAGTTCCGATTGCTTGTGTTTGCGAAGGAGTAGGCAATGGATCGAGTCGCCGTCGAACCCATCATATTCTCGCCTGTCGGGAAACTGCGCGGGATCTTCCCAGCCGAGATCCCGGCAATAGACTTCGTAGCGAAGGGCGAACACCCGATCACGCAGCTCGTCCGTTGTGGCTGCGATGATCTTGAAGAATTCCCTGTAAGGTGTCACAAGGTCGGTCTGAGGCATGGAGGCTGGCCCCTACTCTTTGGATGGTCGCGATTGGTGTAAGTCGATTATATCTCGATCTGTCTTGGTAAATATCTATCTGGCGTTCGCGCATTTGTATCTATTGAGACGTACTGTTTTTGACTAACAAAAACAAGTCCCTTGGGATTTCAGGTAAATGCAGATTGCTTGCGTCAAGGCCAGGAGCGCCCTGAGCAGCGCATATCGTGCAAGGGCGCGGGATTCGGTGGACTTCGCTCTTGGAGTCGGGGTCAGGTCTTGTAAGCACCCATTTGATCGTTCCCGCGCCCGTGGCCGTGAAACCCACCGACCCGCCGCGCCAACGCGCTTCCCCGGCGGATTTAAAAGCTCCTTCCGACATTGAGAGCCTGTTCGGCCGGGTGTTTTTCTGAATTGCCAGCGGCCTGGTTCGGTGGGTTTCGCCGCACTTGACCTACCCGACGTCGGCCTTCGATGGAGACCACCGCGCGTCAGTCGTCTTTCGATCGTCAGTCGCCCCTCGATCCAGGCGTAAAGAATCCTGACGCCTGGGTGGCCCGCTGGGCCGTGCCGCTGATGTTAGAATACGAGCCGTGCTCAAACGCCCGGAAACGCTGAATCGCTCAGGCGGCACGGCGGCGGATATGGATGTCATTCTCGACCAGTTGGCCGCCGTGCTGCGGCGGGTGCCAATCTGGTATCTGTGGCGTCCGCAGTTACGTGACGCCAATGACGACATGGTGCTGGAGGCTGCGGCAAATGCGGCGGCGACGCATCTGGTGACCTTCAATATCCGCGACTTCGGGGAAGCGCCGAGCCGATTTGGGATCCTGCTTTGCCGCCCAGCCGAACTCGCGAGGAATCTGCGTGATGGGCAAGAGTAACTACGCATTGAGTACGCCAGCGAGTATTCTGGCGGCGGCCCGTCGTGCTGCTAAGCGCGACGGCGTGAGCTTGAACCAGTTCATCAACACGGCCTTGGCTGAGAAGGTGGCCGCGTTGGAGACTGAGGAGGTGTTCACGCGCCGGGCCGCGCGGGCCGATCGAGCGCGCTTCCTGGATGTATTGGAACGCCTGGGTAGCGAACCGCCACGGGCAGGAGATGAACTGGACATCGACTCATGCAGATAAAGCAAGAACTAGCACAAGAACTAGTGTCAGGTCTTGAAATCAGGTATTTGCCCGCTTCCCCGCCCGTGCTCGCGAAAGCCAGTTGTCCGCGATCCTAGCGCTTAACCGGTGGATCTGAAAAACTTTCTGACATCGCGAGTCGGTCGGGCCAGGCCTTGGCCCGAGCGCCCGGCGTTGCATCGGTGGGTTTCACTGCGTACCTGACGGGCCGGTGGCTTTTTGAGCCAACTGTAAAGAAGCCTGACACCCTGGCGGTCCCCTGGAGCGCTTGATGACGGCGGACGTCGGCCTTGAACGGCGCCGTGCGGAGGCGACGCAGGCGCGAGCTGTCTTCTCAACTTTCATTATCCGATCATGGGGTTTCTATGGTTTTAGACGCCCTAGCCTATGGCGCATCTGCCATGAAGGTAAGCACACCGAGTCGCGTCAGATCCCGGTCCGGTGTTGGGCGCGGAAACGGCGCATCTTTTCAGGGAGGATACGGAGCGTGGTCTCATAGCCGGCGCGGTGGAGTTCCAGTTTGGTCGCCGTCGTCAACCCGAATTCCAATGGCGTGACGCTCTTGGTGTCGATGATGACGGTGGCGTTCCAGAAGGCGTCCTGGATGAACTCGCGCGAGAGGCTGGTCATGAAGGCCCGCATCAGCATTTGCAGATAGTCCGGGAGCGCGATCCAGCGCCGTTGTGCGGGTTGGCACCCGCTCGCAGTGGCGCGCAGCCGGAAGCAGCAGCTCGGTGTGCCATCCTGCGCCCAGTCACGTCGCAAGGCATCCTCTGACAAGATGCTGCCGTCAACCATCAGGTGGGGGCCATGCTCCTTATAGGCGAACAGGAGCGGAATGCCCATGGAATAGCGGATCGCGCGCGAGACGCGCATCTCCGGGCATTGCTCGCAATCAAAGACCACGGGGGCGCCGTTACGCACATCGGTGGCGACGACATGCAGGTCGAGGGACAGATCCTCGAAACGGGCGCCCTCAAGCTGTTGATCCATCCATCGCTCGAAGCCTTCGCCGGATGAGAGTCCGCCGTGGAAGAGGAGCTGGTAAAGGCTGAAATCGCGGAAGCGTCTGAAATCGACGCCGAGCGCGAGTGCTTTCATGGACGCAGCCGACCAGCCGGCGGCGCGCAGCCCGGCGACGATGCTTCCGCCCGAGACGCCGACGATGTGATCGCCGACCGCGCCGAGTTCATCAAGTGCCTGGATGACCCCGACGTGTGCGGGTAAGCGTGTTCCACCTCCGGCGAGAATGGGGACAATCTTGCCGATGCCTGCGGATTTCGTCGCATGAGGCGACAGGGATGCGTCTGTCGGCAAAACTTGGGCGTCTGACATGGGGCGGTAGTCATGAATTCTGGGTGAGTTAGGAAGTGCCCATCAATTGCTTTGGCGTCGATCATCGTTTCGGCCAGTCGTCTTCCGTAGGGTGGACAAGCGCAGCGCAGTCCACCAACGCCGACGCGGGATTCGGTGGACTTCGCGCTCGCTCGTCCACCCTACCGGCCCAACTGATGACCAAGGCCATTGCTTTTCGATGCGCGCGATGCCGCCCGAAATCCCCCTAGCCCCCCTTTGCGAAAGGGGGGATTCTTGTTGGACGCGTTCTTTATGAGTCGAAGGGAGGTGGTACGTGCTCCATGGCGTTTGGCCGGCCTCCAGGGGCACCCGGCCGCTTCGGGACGGTCGTGTCGCCGATTATCCGCGGGGAGCGATCGGTTCGCTCCCATCGCCGGCCCTGGCCATCACAATAACTTCACCATGGCGGCAATCGCCGCGACCTGAGCGAGCATGATCGGCAATAGCCAGCGCAGCAGGTGGGATTTGATGCGTTCGATCTGGGTCGAAAGATCCGCGCGTACTTGCTCGATCTCTTTCTGTAGCCGTAATTCGGCCTCGCGCACATGACCCTGGGTCGCCAGGTTGGAGAGATTCGGATAACGCTCTTCGAGTTGCTCGAAGGCTTCCGCAATGACTTTGGCTCTGGCCCGCTCATCCGGGGCCGTGGCCAAGGCTTCATAGAGGGCGACAGATGATGACATGAGGGCATCCTTTATGATGCATGGTTGACGTCAGTTTAGCGTGAAACCGAGCCACAGCCAGCGTTGGTTGCGCTCGGGCCCTAGAGCGCGGACTTTGCCCATCCTGCAGATCCGGGTCTACTTGGGTCAGGTCATTTCCGGAAATCGCCTAGCGCCCTTCGATAGCCTGATCCATCACCTGATAAGCCCGTTCCAGCTCCAAGAGACGGGGACTCTGCGGATCCAGCGCCCGTGCCCGCGCGAGATACCTCCTGGTTCGGTCCATGTACCCAGAATCCCATCCTATTTTGTGCACATAGAGCAGCAGGGCCTGAGCCGTTGCGAGACTGAAGAGCAGTGCCCCGATGTTCTGATCCGAGAGATGCTGGAATCCACGAATGGCCTTTTCCAGCTCGCCGCGCTCAAGGGCGTTGAGTGCATCCCTATACGCTGCCCGTTGCGCCGCGTCAGCGATGGCGTCTTCAGAGACGGTGTCGCGGACGGGTTGACCGCGGAAGCGTGCGAGCCACTTCTGGAGGGAGTTCGGCGCTCGATCAACGAGAAGGGGTAGATATTGCAGCTTCTGAACCGGTGTCAGCGGTGGACGAGTCACCGCTAAGTAAGTGGCCGGTATCAAGAACAGCGTAAGAAGCGTTGAAAACGTCAGCCCCCAGACGATCGAGGTGGCTACAGGTCCCCACATCAACGACTCGCCCGCCAAGCCGGTCGCAAGAGAGAACAGACCTGCAATGGTTGTCACGGATGTGATGAGAATCGGAACGACGCGCCGTCGGGCTGCCGATACAATGGAGCGAGAAACGCTGAGCCCATTCTTGTTGTATCTGTTTGCCGTGCTAATTAGGACAATGGCGTCGTTGGCCGATATGCCAGCAAGTGCAACAATACCGTAGAGCGTGTAGAGGCTCAGAGGATTTCCGCTGACGATGAGACCCATGACAACACCGATGAACGCCATGGGTACGGCAGAGAGCACAAGGAAGGGCTGCTGATAGCTCACAAACTGAGTGCCAAGAATCAAATAGATCAATCCTAAGCCGACAACAAAGAGTCCTAGGATCGCACCCAGGCTCTCTTGAATGTCATCATTCTGGCCGGAGAGATCGAGGTCAATCCCTGGGAAGCGCGCCGCGTTCTTCGCCCAGAATGCCTCGATCGCCTTGGTTGCGGTGATCGTATCGGTTGTCGCGCTGTCAATGTCGGCCTCGATCGTGATCGCACGTCGAAAATCGAAATGTCGGATGTTACTAATGGTGTGCCCCGATTCTGAGTCCACGAGATTCCCAAGCGCAATCTCGGTTCCGTCAGGAAGTCCCACGGGATAATCTAAGAACGACTGCGTATCCAGCATTGCACGGGGCTGAGTGCGCACGCGAACCACTAAGCGCTCCCCCTGATTTTGCATGCTGGCAACAACCTCACCATCGGCATAGAGGCGCACAATTCGCACGACGTCAGCGGGACTCAGGCCGGCCCGAACAATGGCGTCAGGATTAAGATGCAGCTTCAACTCCATGCGCCCGAGCGTATCGTCGTCGGCGATATCGATCACCCCGGCTGTTGTGGTCAAGAAGCCTTTCAACGCGCGCGCAGCGGCTCGAATCGCCGTGATGTCATTGCCGCGCACCTTCACGCTGATCGGCTTCTGCGTTGGTGGGCCAAGTTTGCGAGTCAGGAAAACGATTTCGAGCGGTCCGGCAATCCCCTGAAGGGCGTCTCGGAGTTCGTCGATGATCACATTGACATCCCGACGGTCCGGTCCTGCGGGCTTGAGGCTAACAAAGACCTGTCCCTTTTCTTCGCCATAGAGCGGCTCTTGTGCCGTAACGCGCTGGCCTGCATACCGAATAATGGCCTCTGCCTCATCGAGGTGGAGATGGGCGCGCACACGGGCCTCGATCTCGCCAAGCACCTCGAGCGTCTTCTCCGCTTTAGTTCCGGGTGGCATTTCCACGCCGACGTAGAAGAGTCGGTAGAGGTCAGTCGCAAAATAATCCACGCGCACTGCGCCGGAAACCACCACAAGAACAGCACCGGCGAGCAGTGCGACGCCAACCCCGAAGGCCGTTCGCCTCCAGCGAAGCACCTTCACCAAGAGCCGGGCGTAATACCTGCGAAACACGTGGATCCAGCGAGTTCTGACCCCTTGAAGGCGCCCCGGCCCACGCGGATTGACTCGGGCCTTGATCATGTGACTAGGCAGGATCCAAAAGGCCTCAACAAGACTGATCAGAAGCGCGAGTGTGACCACCGCCGGCACGTACTTCATGTAGTCCCCAAGGACACCTGGAATGAGCATCAGCGGTAAGAAAGCGGCAATCGTGGTGAGCACCGCCGCGACGACTGGCACAGCGACTTCTCGCAGTCCAGCCATGGCGGCCTCGACCGCCTCGTATCCCTCAAGCAACTTCTGATAGATGGCCTCGACTACAACGACCGCATCATCGACCAACATTCCCAAGCTGATGACGATCGCAAGTAGCGTTGTTGAGTTGAGCGTCTGACCAAAAAGCGCGAGGGAGAGGAAAACGCCAGCGAGCGCGAATGGGATGCCCAAGCTCGTGAGAATCGCGACCCTGAATCCTAGAAAGACACCAACGGAAATGACGACCAGAATGAGGCCGACGAGTGCGTTGTTCTCCATCACTTCGATGGCGTGTCGTGTCTGTAACGTCTGATCCTCAATCAACGTCAAACGAATGCCCTGAGTCGCTAGAACAGGGTTTTGCTCGGTCATGTAGGCTCGAATGTCACTCAGTAGTTTGAGATTGTTGGTCGAATCGGACTTGAAGATTGACAGCATGACGGCGGGCTGTCCCTCGAAACGCACGATTTCCTCCGCCTCTTGGCGGCTTCTGACAATATCAGTGACAGAGCGGAGGGGCAGCTCGCCAATCGCGGTCACGACCGGAATACCCTCTAAATACTGTGGGTCTTCGCTCGTCCCCTCCAGTCGAACGAACCACTTCTGATTGCCAACTTGAACGCTGCCCGCCGCGAGGTTGCGAAAGTAGGCATTGACAGTCTCAGCCAGCGCGACGGGGGAGAGCCCCAAGCCGACGAGACGCTCGGGAGAGAAGTCGACATGCAGCTCGGGATCGTATTCGCCGATGGTGTCGACCCGGTCGACACCTGAAATACGTTGAATATCCTTGCGAACATTGACAGCAGTTCGGCGCAAGACCTCATCGTCAGCAAGCCCAATGACAGAGAGCGTTGCAGTCGGAAAAAGATTCGCGCTGCTAAACTCGATGATTTCTGGCTCAGTCGCCTCCTGCGGCATTTCTCGTTGCTGAGTCTGCACTTCACGTCGGAGATCATCCATGCGTTTCGCAAAGATCTCCGGCGAGATGTCCATGAAGCGAAGCATGATGATCGAAACACCTTGGCGGCTCGTGCTGTTGACGAACTTGATGTCATCGACCTTTTGGATCCCGTCTTCCAACAGATCCGTAATCCGCTGTTCCACGTCTTCCGCTGACGCGCCGGCCCAGGTGGTCGTGATCGCTACCCAGTTGAAATTGACGCTTGGATCTTGCTCTCGCGGAAGGTTCAGGTATGCGATGGACCCGAGCACGAGCACCAGCCCGAACGTCAGGTTCGTCAAGACATGGTTTCGTATCAGCTTCTTGAACATCGATCGACCTGCCTTCAGGGAAGACGCACGGCATCGCCATCGCGAAGCTGGTAGCGACCATCCACGATGACCTTCGTCTCTGGGGGCAAGTCCACCGCTGCGGGATGCCCCATGCGCGCATCTGGCAGAGCAATAAATTTGGCCTTGTCTTCGTCAACCACAAAGAGGCCCAATGTTGTGCCGCGCTGGACGATCAAATCCGCAGGCACCTCGCCTCGACCGAGAATCCAACGCAGTCGGCCCGTTTCGCCAGCCAAAGCACTCCGGTTCTCTGCAAACGCGAGACGAACCTCGTACGTGCGCAAACGTGTCTCCATGAGCGGTAATACCGTCCTCAACTTCACCGGATAGCGGGCATTGCGGCTCACGAAGTCAATTGACTGCGCACTTTTCAGGCTGTCCAGATCTTGCTCTTGAACTTTGGCGCTGATCTCGATGTTTTGGTCGTCAAGCAAACGCAGGATGGGAGTGCCCGGCACCACGTAGTCACCGACACTCGCGATCCGCTCCACGATCACCGCGTCGATGGGGCTTTGGATCTCGCACTTGCCCGCGTCATAGGCAGCCGCTTGAAGGTCGGCACTCAGTCGATCGACATCGGCCTTCAGCGTACGCGCCTCGGCTTCCCGCCTGTCGTTTTCCTCCTGTGAAATGCTGCGCTTCTGAGATAGCTGCCGCGCGTTTTCGAACTGACGCTGAGCGAAGGCGTAGCTGGACCGTCCAGCTTCCAGGGCTGCCTGCATTCGGGAAACCTTGATTCGATAAGGCTCGCACTCCACGCGTGCGACGACTTGCCCTCGCTTTACGCGGTCTCCAACCCTTGCCTCAATGGCCGCAATGACTCCCGCGATCTCCGCGTCGAGATGCGTGTCGTTAAGCGTCACCGCGACAGCTGGCGCATCGCGCTCTGGGTAGACTTGGATGCTACTCAGCGTGGCCAAACTGATCGGAACTGGTCCGCCACCAGCGTCCTGCGCCAAAACAGGGAGGGCAACGGCGCCCGAAAGCAGGATCGTCACCAAGCGCCATCGTTTGCTCATCATCATCATTGACATCCCCGAAGCGAACCTTCGCTGCTACTGCCACATGCTCGTACTCACCCATGGGTGATCGAGGCAAAACGATTGCCGGCCTTGGTCATCAGCTGGACCGGTAGGGTGGACGAGCGAGAGCGAAGTCCACCGAATCCCGCGCCGTTGTTGGTGGACTGCGCTGCGATTGTCCACCCTACCGAAGACGACTGGCCCGAAGGATGATCGACGCCCGATTGCCAGAATTAACTTTCACGGCCTCCGCCGGCCAGCCAGAAGCGCGCGAGTCGACGATGCTGTCGCCGTAGGTGTACACGATGTGGCGGCTGACTGTGCCCAGCGCATCGAGTGGCTGGACGTCTGTCGGAGTGATCGCTTAGGGACATCGTGCGTCAATTGTGTCGCTCTGCTGCCTAGGGCATCATAGCTGAGGTTGCCTCGTAACGGGTTTCGCCAAGTCAAGGTTGTCGATGTGGCCGATCGTCACGATCGAACGTTCCTGCCATAAGGAGATGTGATCCGATGCAAGCTTCGAACGCGGTTTCTTCTCGCTTTTGCGTGGCCGCAATGCTGATTGCTGCGCTGATCGGCGGCTGCGGTCAGTCACTCACCCCCGAGGAGTATTTGTCACGCGGCGAAGCAGCCTTGGCGCGTGGCGAACTGCGCGCGGCTGTGATCGCGTTCAAGAACGTTTTGCAGGAGCAGCCAGGCAACGCAGAGGCGCGTGCCCTGCTGGGGCAGGCCTCGCTTGGGCTCGGTGATCCAGTGGTCGCCGAGCAGGATCTGGAGCGCGCCCGCGAAATGGGCGCGGATGATGCGCGCATTCAGCCTTGGTTGGCGAGGTCTTGGCTCCAGCAGGGCAAGTACGATCAAGTGGTTGCTCTGAAGGTTTCGGGCGAGGTGTCCGCTGAGCGTCGCGCCGCACTCTTGGCCGTCAAGAGCGAGGCGCGTCTCGCTCAGCGGGACCTGCCGGGCGCTGAACGGGAAGCGGATGCGGCTTTGCGCGCGGATCCGAATGCCGTCCCCGCCTTGCAAGCCATGGCGCGCCTGAAGGCAGTCCGAGGCGAACTCGACGCGGCGATCATGCTCGTTAAGCAGGCGTTGGAGCGCGACGTGTCCAATGCCGAAGCGGAGAATCTGCTCGGCGAGATCGAGCGCTCCGCCGGTCGTCTCGATGAGGCGGAAGCCGCCTATACGCGGGCGATGCAGGATCCGGTGCAGGGACCGAGGAGCCAGTTGAACCGTGCCACATTGCGGATTCAGGCCAATCGACTCGATGAGGCGCAGAGCGACATTGATGCGTTGAAGAAGCGCGTTAAGGACAACCTCTTGGTTGACTATGCCGAGGCGCAGCTCCTCTATGCTCGCAAAGACTACGCCAAGGCGATCGAACGTCTGGACGTCTTGCTTGGGGCCAATCCCAGGTACATCCCTGCCGTGCGCCTGGCTGGCGCAACGCGTCTCGCGCTGAGGGAGCCGGCCGTCGCGCGTATTCATTTGCA
Source organism: Thiocystis violacea (assembly GCF_016583565.1). Taxonomy (GTDB): domain Bacteria; phylum Pseudomonadota; class Gammaproteobacteria; order Chromatiales; family Chromatiaceae; genus Thiorhodococcus; species Thiorhodococcus violaceus_A. Next base: position 15,831 of record NZ_NRRF01000015.1, read on the forward strand.
GCGCGCGGTCTCGGCCTTGCCGGACGACGTCGAGGCGCGCCGCATGCTGATCATGGCCTTGCTCCAGGTGGGCGAGGCGGCCGAGGCGGAGCGTTTGGCCAGGGAGCGCATCGAATCGGCCCCCGAAGATACGGCAACGACGGATCTGTTGGCGAGCGCACTGATGATGCAGGGCAAGCGCGACGAGGGCGTGTCTTTTCTGCGCCGCGTCAGCGCCGTTCAGTCCGATTCGGCGGCGGCCAACGTGCGTCTTGGGACGGCTCTACTGGGGCAGGGTGACGTTGAGGAAGGATTGAAGACCCTGCGGGAGGCGCTCAAGCAGGATCCGGAGCTGCGAGGCGCGGCCGAGCAATTGGTGTTTGGCTATGTCAGCAGCGGCGATCTTGATCAGGCGTTGAAGGCCGCGCGCGAATATGCCGACCGCGATCCTGGCTCAGCGCGCGCCCAGGCGCTATTGGGCGCAGTCTATCTGCAGCGCGAGCAGGTCGCGGAGGCGTCACAGGCATTCGAAAAGGCGCTGGAGTTGGAGCCCGGCAATCTTGCCGCCAGTACGGGTTTGGCGACATTGGCACTGCGAAAGGATGATTTGACGGCGGCACGTGGCTATTTCGCCAAGAGCCTGGAGGCCCATCCCGAGGATGATCGTCTGCGTCTGCTGCTGGCTAGGCTGGCCATGGCGCAGAAGGATACGGCTGCGGCCAAGGGTTATCTCGACGAAGCCGTTGAGCGCAATCCCGACGCCTTGCTGCCACGGCTCTATCTCGCGGCCTACTATCAACGGATCGGCGATTCCGCTGAGTCTCTGAACCTGCTTTCCGAAACGCGTCGCGATTTCCCGAACAATCCCGCGTTGCTGGGTCTGACAGCCGATGCGCAGTTGACGCTCCGCCAATTCGATGCGGCCAAGTCGACGTTGGAAGACCTACTGATCGATGCCCCGAACGATCCGCGAGTGCGGGTTGCCTTGGCGAGTGCCTATGCGAGCCTGGGTGAGTCCGCCTCGGCCAAAGTCGAACTCAAGAAGGCGCTCGAGCTGGATGCGAACCTGATCCCAGCGGTCAATCTGCAGGCGCGTCTGGCCATCGCCGAGAAGGATCTGGACGGGGCCGAGCAGGCGTTGGGCGAGCTAACCCGCTTGCTGGGACCCAACCATGCGGATGTCTTGCTGATCGAGGGGCAGCTGGCTCAGATCAAAGGGGATCTGTCGGCGGCAAACGGGACATTCCAGCGCTTGCTCGCATCGGGGGGCGATGCACTGGATCTGGACTCGGATCCGGGTCTGCGCAATGCCGCCGAGCAACTGGTTTTGGGCTATGTGCGCAGTGGTGATCCAGAGGGTGCCCTGAAGGCGGCCTTGGAGCTGCGCGAGCGCCAGCCCGAGTCGGCTCGCGTCCATGACCTCGTGGGCGCGCTCTATTTGCGAGCCAAACAACTCGATTCGGCCGCCCAGTCGTTCCAGCGTGCGCTGGAGTTGGAGCCGGGCGATGTCGCGGCGATCGGAGGTTTGGCGGCCATCGCCATCGATGGAAACGAGCTTGATCGGGCTGAACAGTTATATGAGGAGGGTCTCAAGAAGCATCCGAACGATATCGCTTTGTTCACTGGCTTGGCGCGGGTGGCCTTGCTGAGGAACGATGGCGTGGCGGCGGAAAGGTATCTCGTCCGGTCGGAGCAGGCCAACCCGCGTGCCCTTGAGCCTAGGCTCTTCCTCGCCGCGTTCCATCTGCGTCAAGGCAATCCGGCGCGTGCCCTGGATGTGCTCACAGAGGCAAGCCAGCTGTCTCCAGACGCTGTTCAGCTGTTGGCCTTGCGTGCCGAGGCGGAACTGAGCTTGCGCCGCTTCGAGGCGGCGCGCGACACGCTGATCAGGTTGGATCGAGTCAGACCCGACCAGCCGCGTGTCTTGATCGCCCTCGCAAGAGCGGATGCCGCACTTGGACGTCTGGACGACGCCGAGCAGTCGCTGAGGCGAGCGATCAAGATCGACTCAGGGTCGGTCCAGGCCTTGAGCAGTTTGGCGGCATTGGCGATCGCTAGGAAGTCCTACGATGACGCGGCGGCTCGGATCGGGGAGCTAGAGCGGGTCCTCGGCGCCGAGAGCGCGAACGTGCTTGTCTTACGTGGCGCTCTGGCGGAAAGTCAGGGCGATATGGAGGCTGCGCTGGCGAGCTATCAGCGCCTGTTCGACCAGTCGCCGAGTATGCAGAGTGCCCTGTTGCTAGCGCGAGCGCATGCTAAGACCAATGATCTGGACGGGGCGAGTCATCTGCTCAATGATTGGCTCGGACAGCATCCTGATGATGCTCAAGTTCGGTTCGAGCTGGCGCAATTGCAGATGAGAATGCAGCGTCCCGAACAGGCGATCACGGAGTTTCGGGCTGTGCTGGTGAAGAAGCCCGACAACTCGATTGCGCTGAACAATCTGGCGTGGCTGCTTCAGGAGCGCGAGCCGGTGCAAGCGCTTGAGTATGCAAGGCGCGCGCACGAATTGGCTCCGAAATCCGCAGACATCGCCGATACCCTGGCGGTGCTGTTGATGCGCAACGGTGACCTGCGCGAGGCGGGGCGTATGAGCGATCTCGCTTTAGCCGCCGATGCCGAAAACGGCAGCATGCTCTTCCATAAGGCGCAGATCCTCGAGAAGGGTGGAAAGCGCGCTCAGGCGGAACGGGTATTGGAGACGGCCTTGAAGGTCGGCGGGACTTTCGAGGAACGCGCTGAGGCTGAGGCTATGCTGAAGCGGCTGAGCGGCAGCTGATTACAGTTCCTCAGTCTGCTTGCAAGCGTTTGCCCCTGGGATCCTGGAAGAACTCAGAGCTAGGCGCTTTCCGGGAATCCTCATACCTCTATGCCTCGGACAATCGTTGTCGCTGTAGGCATTGGTCATCAGTTGAACCGGTGGGGTGGGCGAGCGCGAGCGAAGCCCACCGAATCCCGCGTCGTTGTTGGTGCACTGTGCTGTGCTTGTCCCTACAGAATAGGCGCGAAAACCGCCGAAAAAATGTTCTCCACGACATCATTCGCGCGCAACCTATTGTTTTCCTGGCCTGTCTAGCGAGCTTCGCAACCCCTGTGCTGAATAAGGCGTTCGAAGTGCCGCTCTCTGTCAAGCAGAGGGTTCTCTCTCTGGTCAACAGTTACATCCGTACTCTGCCGTTGGCTTGTTTTCTCTCTTCATAACAACTGGTTAGCAGGCAGTGGTAGACATTGCTTAGCACCTGTTCTCGAAAAGACGAAGGTGGGCTGATGTTTCTCATTTCCTGCTCGTAGTAATCGATGCGCTGATTGATATCAGTTTCTTGTGCTGGGGAGTGCTCAATGGGTTTCATTGCGAATTCTGGTTTCATTGTGAATTTCTGCTGGCCAATAGGGTGAATTGCCGATCAGATGGATCATTTAAAACCTGCACGCTTGGGCGCTCCGAAGACGTCGACCTCCCGTCCGTAACACGCCGTTCCGCTTAAGCCAGCCAACCAAACGAACGGCTAGCGATCTACTTGAGTCCGACGCTCATTCTGCTTTGTTAGATTCGAGTTTTCTCTATCTATCTGATCTATAAAGCTCACGTTGGATCGCTCGCCTGATCATTGGGGCTATACTGCATGTAAAAGAGGCATTTGCGCCGCTGGGAGCAGCCGGCTTTCCGGGTAACAAAGTAGTACTCATCGCTTTTTTGCAAAGTGGCGCGCGGTATGCCTGTTCAGGTCGCGGTAGACTGAATGGAGGCCCAGATGTCTCACATGGAAACGCACATATGATGCCAGTGCTTCCATGCGTTGTGTCCGTTGGATAATGGCCGCGAGTGGCTTTATGCTGCATTGAGAAACCGGCGGTCTGACTCCGTGCGACCAGCGCTTCGTTCGAAAGTCCGAAAACAGCTGCATCGCTTGACCTTTTGTTGACGGGTTTGCGCACAACGGTCGGGCTGGTCTTTCGATTTGCGAGATCAATCAGTGTCCATTTGTGTCAGTTTTTGGCAGTGCCGATGTCAGAACTGGCAGCCGTTGGATCCTGTCTGAGGATAATGTACGACGACGCCGGCTTTACGCGCGCGGCGCAAATTCACCAGTGGCAGTTGGTCGTCATTCTGTTCAGCTTCCGCAGCTTGTGTGTCATTATGATTTTTGAATCGCCATCTTGGTGAGATATGGAATTCCAATATGTTTGAGGCATTCTACGGATTCAGTGTCGATCCCTTCCGCTTGATTCCCGATAACTCGGCTGTCTTCGAGCATCAAGGATTTTCTAAGGCGCGGTCTTATATCGATTACGCGCTGCTGCGTGGCGAGGGGTTCGTCATGATTACTGGCAGCCCGGGTACGGGTAAGACAACCCTGATCAAGAATGTGCAGTCGAGAATGGCTGATTCTGATATCCGGATGGCGGTGGTTTCCAATCCGCGTTTGGAGCCTGAGGATCTGCTGAGAATGGCGGCCAATGCATTCGGCGTGGACGTGGGCGAGCAATATAGTAAGTCCAATTTGCTATTGAGGCTGACGGAGTTTTTTCTTTCTCAGCGCCGTGCGGGTGGACGCGCATTGCTGATCGTCGATGAGGCGCAAGATCTCTCGGCATCCGCGCTCGAGGAGTTGCGGCTGCTCACGAATCTTGAGCATTTGGACGTGGCACTCCTGCAGATCCTTTTAGTGGGACAGGCGTCGCTGCGTGACCTGGTTCGTAGCGAGGGAATGGAGCAACTGCATCAGCGGATCGTAGCGGCCTGGCAGTTGGCGCCGCTTGAGCCCCGCGAGACGGTTGGCTATGTCCGCGATCGGTTGGAAAGGGCAGGGTGGCGCGGCGATCCGTCCTTTCAGCCGGGTGTGTTGAGGGCGATTCATGAGTTCAGTGTCGGCGTGCCGCGCCTGATCAATCTCGTTTGTGGTCGCCTGTTGCTGCGTGGATTTTGCTTGGAATCGCACGAGCTAGGCATCGCTGACGTCAACTGCGTCATCGGCGAACTGCGCGATGAGGGACTCACCCCGAGAACCCTGAGTGCGAAAGATGCTCGGTCTGACGGTTCCCCCGTTGAAGGTCGTGCCGACGCGGCCGGCGCGAGTACTTCCAGGGTAGAGGGCGGAGTGTCGGCGGACGATGACGTCACCGATTGGTCCTTGCTTGATCAGGGGCTGGCGATGGAGGGTGCGCCCGCTGCGCACCCGGTCCCCGCTTCATGCACGTCCGTTGAGAACGAGTTGGCGGCGCAGATGGAGTCGGTTTCCCTAGCCGGCGCCGAATTGGACGCCGAGGCTTCCGTCGACGAGGCAGGTCACGATCAGGAGCATGGGCACCTGGGGGGGGGCGACGATCCGGGTGGTGCGCCTGAAGCTGCGTCGATGCCCTTGTCCGAACTTCCCGAGTCGAACCCGATTCTAGTCTGTGAGGATTCCTTCCGCGCGGAGTCGGTTCAGGATTGGGGCGATGAGCAGACTGGCTACAAGGCGATTGCGGAGGCCTACGAGCCACACAGAGGCGCTGCTGGTTCGAGGCGGCCGGTGATCTATGCGCTGGTTGCCCTGGCTGTCGTGGGGGCGGCGATGGGTGGAGCCTATTGGCTTTTCCCAGAAAACTGGAATCGGTTGGTGAAGTCCGCCGAGCACTGGGTGGAGACTGGGGCCGCCAGACTCTCGCAGTTGTCTGGTTGGTCTCGCGATGCGGCTAGGGTGAGCCCCGATGGCACCGCAGGGCCGCCGCAGCCGGTGGCGGGAGGGTTAGAAGTCTCGCTCCCTGGCGCGCAGGAGAATATCTCGACAGTCGCCTCGAATAGTCGGCCGGTTGCTGCCACGGATGAGGTGGATCTCATCCGAGATCTTGAGGATCGGCGCCCTGCGGCCCAACTGGACGAATCCTCCGAACCGACTCCGCCCGCCCCTGATGGCGCGCTCGCCCGATCTCCCTCCGTTAAAGGCGCGTTGAATGAGCCAAATGAACAGGTCGACCAGGAAGGAGGATTCACTGAGTCGGCGGACAGACGAGCAGACGGTCGGTTCGCCGAGCCTAAACAGGGCACCCTTGATGTCGATGCGAGTCCTGGGGTCAGCGGAGGCGTTCCCGAGGCGGTTGGCGGTGAGGCCGAGAAGGGGACGACTCGCCGGCGAGCAGCCGTGGGCACGCTGCTCTTGGTCGAGGTGGCGTTCCAGTTCAATCGATCGGTGATCGGTGCGCGATTTGCCAAAGCCCTCGACGAGGTAGCGGCGCTCATGGATGAGTCAAGTCTGACGACCGCCGACATTCAAGGCTTCACCGACGGCATCGGAGACCCGCGCTATAACGACATGCTGGCGCGTCGGCGGGCGCAGGCCGTTGCGGACTATCTGATTAAGCGAGGCATTGACAGTGAGCGCTTGTCCGTTTTTGGCAGCGACGTCAATGCCGCCGGGGGAGATGCCAACGGCGCGGGCGCGGTCACCGAGAAGGGTGCTGCCGGGCGGACGGTGGAGGTCAGGGTCCTCGGGCCGATCGATGGGGCGCGATCTGGCTGATGTCTGCGTCCATGACGGCCGGTGCCCTGAGTTATTTGCTGGCCCTGTTGGCCTATCTGCTCCTGGCTATTCTGCTTGTGACGGCATGGCGCGGGCGTCTAACGGGGTTGCTCGCCGTCGTGGCGGTTGTGGCGAGCTTGCCCTGGGCGGCGGTCGGTGTTGTCGCCGGCATGGGCGTGAGCCTTTCGGATGGCTTGTTCGGGAGCGTTGAACTGGCGCGCAATGGGGGCTGGTTCCTCTTCCTGACCGCGATCCTGGTGGCTGAGTATGATCGCGCGAGTTCGCGGTTCTGGAATGTGGCGGCTTGGTCGGTCATCGCGCTCGGTGGGTTGCTCGCGCTGTTCATCCCGCTCGCTCTCCCTTCAATCGGGTTGGCGGCGAGCGATCGGGTAGATGTCGTCTTGTTCGCTGGAATTCTTGAGGCCGTTTTTGGACTCTTGTTAGTCGAGCAGGTGTTTCGCAATCGGCTACCGGCGCGGCGCTGGGAGATAAAGCATCTCTGCCTCGGGTTGGGTGCGGTGTTTGTTTACGACCTCTTCTTCTATTCGGACGGCCTGCTGATGCAGCACCTCGATGAGCATGCCTGGGAGGCGCGTGGTCTCGTCAATGCTTTGATCGTTCCGCTCATCGCGGTTTCTGCGGCGAGAAACCCCGCTTGGTCACTGGATGTGCATGTGTCGCGGAGCGTCGTGTTCCATTCTGCGACCTTGTCGGGTGCCGGCCTTTATCTGATGGCGATGGCGGCGGCGGGATATTGGATTCGACTCTTCGGTGGTGCTTGGAGCGCCGTGCTCCAGATCGTCTTCCTATTTTCTGCTGGGGTATTGCTGCTGCTGTTGCTTTTCTCGGGTCAATTACGGGCCCGCGCGCGGGTTTGGGTGAGTCGGCATTTCTTTAGTTTCAAGTACGATTATCGTGAGGAGTGGCTAAGGTTCACCGAGGCCCTGTCGCAGGGTGGCATGAACCTGCCGCGGGCCGTCGTGGGCGCGCTCGGGGAGATCGTTGATAGCCCGACAGGCATGCTCTGGGCGCGGCATGAAGGCGGCGACTTTGAACTGCTGGAGCGCAACGGTCTTTCCGAGACGCGGATTTCAACGATGCGCGGAGAAGATTCGCTGGTCCGTTTTCTCGAGCGCTCGGGTTGGATCGTGGAGATCGACGAATGGCGGCGGTCATCCGAGGTCTATGAGAATGTGGAAATGCCCGATTGGCTGCGCGATTCCTCCGCGTTCTGGCTGCTGGTCCCATTAGTCAATCGCGAGGAACTCTGTGGCTTCGTGGTTCTGGGGCGTCCGCGCGTCCCACGCTCGATCAACTGGGAGGATCGTGCCTTGCTGAAGACCGCTGGCCGTCAGGCGGCAAGCCATGTAGCCCGGTATCTGTCCGACCGAGCGCTGATGCGCGCGCGCCAGTTCGAGGCATTCAATCAACTTTCGGCCTACGTGGCGCATGATCTCAAGAATTTGCTGGCCCAACAGTCATTGATTCTGTCCAATGCTGAGCGGCACAAGCAGAATCCTGCGTTTGTCGAGGATGTGCTGCAAACGATCAGGACCTCGGTCGATCGCATGAATCGTCTCATGGCCCAGTTGCGAACTGGAGTTCGGGGCGGGGAACTCTCCCAGACCGATCTGGAGGCGCTGATCCGCGAGACGATCGACAGGCATGCCGATCGCGCTCCGATTCCTCGCGTGGAGATTTTGGCTGGAGATTTGCTTGTAAACACGGACAAGGAACAGCTGCGAACGATTGTTGGGCATATCCTGCAGAATGCACGGGAGGCCACGGGACCCGATGGTTCTGTGGTTGTGCGTGTGATTGAGGAGGCTCATGGCGTCACGATCGAAATCGAGGATGATGGAGTGGGGATGTCGGACGAGTTCATTCGCGATCGCCTGTTTCGTCCCTTTGATTCCACCAAGGGTTTGACCGGGATGGGGATAGGGGCCTTCGAGGCCCGCGAGATGGTGCGCCGGCTGGGCGGTGAATTGGCGGTCGAGAGCAAGCCTGGGCGTGGAACGCTGTTTCGGGTCTATCTGCCCCGCCGTGATATCGTGGGACGCCAAGCGGCGTGCGTTCCCAAGCCGTCGGAGACGGCGGTATGAAGGGCGCTGCAAAGCCGTTGCTTGTGATCGAGGATGATCTGGGACTGCAAAGTCAATTGCGCTGGTGCTTCGATGGTTTCGATGTAGCCGTGGCATCGGATCGCCGGGAGGCGCTGGCGCAGGTGCGCCGGCATCGGCCGAGCGTGGTCACGCTCGATCTTGGTTTGCCGCCTGATCCTGGTGGCGTGAGCGAGGGCATGGCGACCTTGGCTGAGATTATGGAACTCGTGCCTCAGACCAAGGTGATTGTGGTGACAGGTAACGATGATCGCCCGAATGCGGTCAAGGCGATTGCTCTCGGCGCCTATGATTTCTATCCGAAGCCGATCGACTCGGTGACACTGAACCTGGTCGCCGAGCGTGCGCATCGTCTCTTTGAGCTAGAGTCCGAGAATCGAAAGCTTCGACAGCTGAGTGTGGATGAGCCGTTGCGAGGTGTCATTGCCACGAGCCCACAGATGCTCAAGGCCTGTCGTGCCGTCGAAAAGGTGGCGGAGGCGGACGTGACCGTCCTCATCCTTGGCGAGAGCGGAACCGGCAAGGAACTCTTCGCGCGTGCGCTGCATGAGCGCAGTCCCCGAGCCTCTGGCAGGTTGGTTGCGATTAATTGCGCAGCGATTCCGGAGAATCTGCTAGAGAGCGAGCTGTTCGGCTATGAGAAAGGTGCCTTTACCGGCGCGATCAAGCAGACTTTAGGCAAGATCGAGTACGCGAATGGCGGGACGCTGTTCCTGGATGAGATTGGCGATCTGCCGCAGCCGCTCCAGGCGAAGCTTCTGCGTTTCTTGCAGGAGCGGGTTATCGAGCGTCTGGGCGGGAGAAAAGAGATAGCGCTCGATCTGCGCGTTGTTTGCGCGACGCATCAGGATCTGGAATCGCAAGTCGCGTTGGGTCAATTCAGGGAGGATCTTTACTACCGTATCAGCGAGGTGACTATTCGCTTACCCGCGCTCAGAGAGCGGGAGGGGGATGCGCTGGTTCTGGCACGAGCTTTCCTCGACCAATACAATGCCGAATATGGCAGATCGCTCTTCGGCTTCACTAAAGACGCATTGGCCGCAATCGAGCAGTATGGCTGGCCAGGGAATGTTCGTGAAATCGAGAGCCGCATCAAGCGTGCCGTGATCATGGCGGAGGGTCGTCAACTGTCGTCCGAAGATCTCGATTTGGAGGCAGGTGAGAGTCTGGCTCCTCTCTGTCTCCAGGAAGTGCGAGATCAGGCGGAGTTGCTCGCCTTGCGTCAGGCTCTCGGTAGAGCCGATGGTAATATGACCCTGGCCGCCCAAATGTTGGGCATCACTCGCCCCACCTTGTATCGTTTGCTTGAAAAGTTCGATATGAATTCGGCTGACTAGCCTCTACGGGCGATCCGTGTTGCCAATGAGAGTTTGATGCCAGAGAGGCGTGTGTCTATAGACGCATTTGGAAAAGGGGATAATGCAATTGAGAATTAATTTTGGATCCTTGAAGTGCGGTGCTGCGCTGATGACTGCGTGCATCGTGCTTCTAAACCTGGGCTGTGCCTCCTTCAAGGCCAAGTATCCGCCGGTGCCTCTCGATCAACGCGACATAACGGTGCAAGACGGTTATTTCTACGAGATCGCCCCAGGGGATCAGGTCAATATCTTCGTCTGGGGATTCGAGGAGCTTTCTGGTTCCGTGCCCGTGCGGCCTGATGGGATGTTGACGACACCGCTGATCGAAGATGTCCCTGCCAGCGGGAAAACGCCGACGCAACTCGCCCGCGATCTTGAAAAGCAGTTTGCGGTTTATGTGCGCTACCCGATCGTGACCGTCATCGTCAATGGCTTCGTGGGGCTGCCGAGTCAGCAAGTCCGCGTGGTGGGTGAGGCCGGGAAGCCGGCTGCTGTGCCGTTTCGAAAACACATGACGTTGCTGGACCTCATGGTTGAGGTCGGCGGACTGACCGAGTTCGCGGCTGGCAACAAAGCTATCCTTGTGCGCTACGCCAACGGGCAGCAGCGTCAATACTCTGTTCGCTTGGATGATCTGATTCGACGTGGGATCATCAAAGAAAACTTGGGTCTGTTGCCAGGCGATATCTTAATCATTCCAGAATCCTGGTTTTGAGGATTTCGCGAATCGGCTAAATGGTTATCTGCTGGAAAATCTGGCAAGTGAACAGCTATGCATGACTTGTTATTGCAATTGTTCTCCTATGTTCGGGGGATGTGGCGCTATCGTTGGCTAGCACTTACGGTCGCATGGCTGATTGCCATCTCGGGCTGGGTCTACGTATCCAGGTTGCCCGATGAATACAAGGCATCGGCCCGTGTTTTCGTCGATACGAACAGCGTGTTGAGGCCTCTTCTGCAGGGCTTGGCGATACAGCCGGATCTCGTTCAGCGCGTGGCCTTGATGAGCCGTATGCTGCTCAGCCGGCCGAATCTCGAGCGGATCGCACGCATGAGCGATCTGGATCTGGGCGTGCGTACCGAGCGCGACAAGGAGCTAATGCTTGATCAAATGCTCGAAAAAATACAACTCGCCGGCGATCGTTCCAATCCTTCGCTTTATAGAGTCTCTTTCGAACATCGCGATCCGAATCGCGCGAAACAGGTTGTTCAGTCGCTGGTGACTGTTTTTATCGAGCAGGCGCTCGTCGGAAACGATGCCTCGACATCCACGGCACACGACTTTCTCGAGCAAGAGATCGCCGACTACGAGTCGCGACTCAGACAGTCGGAAAAGGAGCTGGCCGATTTCAAGCGTGAGAATGCGGGTGTCTTGCCTGGCGAACAGGTGAACTACTACACGAACCTGGAGCAGGAGAAGGCCGCCCTCAAAGACGCGGAATTGGCGCTGCGCGAGGCGATTTGGCGGCGCGACGAGTTGGGTTATCAGATCGAAAGCGAGGATCAGATCGTTCAGAACAACTTCGATCTCACGCCGCTTCAGCAGGCGGAGGACCCGCGTATCATCGCTATGCAAACGAAACTGGATGAATTGCTGTTGCGCTTCACGGATCGGCATCCGAACGTGATCCAGTTGCGTCGCCAGATCGATGAGCTGCGTGAAAGCAATCGGCAGCAGTTGCGGACGAACGGCGGATCCCAGTTGGCTTCGAATGTGCCGGCCAATACGGTCTATGGAAACCTTCGGGTTGCGCTCAGCGAGGCTGATACCCAGGTTGCAGCCTTAACCGCGCGCGTCGGAGACTATAAGAAACGGGTCAAGCAACTCGGCGACAAGATCGACAGCATTCCGACGATCGAAGCCAGGCTCAAGCAGTTGACCAGGAACTACTCGACGATCGCTGCGCAACACAATGAATTGCTGAAACGTCGTGAATCGGCAAGACTTTCGACCGAAGTCGAGAAGACAGTTGACGGCGCTAAGTTTCGTGTGGTCGATCCGCCGTTCGCACCTTCAAAACCATCGGCTCCGAATCGCTTGGCCCTTTCCGCTGCCGTTTTGTTGATTGCCATCGGTGGCGGACTGGCAAGCGCACTCGGGATGGATCTGCTGCGACCCATCTATGACGAGCGGCATATCCTTTATCAAGAGACAGGAATTCCCGTGCTCGGTAGTGTGGGGCTCGTGATGTCTAGTGCGCAACGCCGTAGGGAACGTTTGATGTTGATACCCTTTGTAGCCGCAAGTGCAAGCCTGGTCGTCGGCTTCATTCTCGTGGCTAAGGGTTTACCGATGCTCCTGGGGCAGGTCTAGCTCCATCAACCGCTCTTGGCAGGATCACTCCCTATTATGATGAGTACCATTCAGCGTAGTCTCGCAAAACGCGAAGATGAGATTCGTGCGTCGATGTCCGGGGATGCCGCCCCGCGAACGACGCCCGGCGCGGCAGAAAGGGAACGTGACGCGAGGTTGGATTCTCAACTCGGTCGGGATTCTGCCACTGCTTGCGCCGTCACCTCTGATGCCGCTCGGCATCCTTGGGATAGCGAACGCCCCTTCCAGCGTTTGGCGCTTGATCAATTGCGTCTGGCCGGTGCCTTGACACCTGATGCGAAACGATCACAGTTGGCCGAGGAATATCGTCTGATCAAGCGTCCGCTGTTGATGAATGTCGATAAGAAGGGAGCGGACATCGTCGAAAACAGCAATTTGATCATGGTGACCAGTGCCTTGCCAGGCGAGGGTAAGACTTTTTCGGCCATAAACCTTGCAATCAGCATCACCATGGAGCGTGATCGGACCGTCCTGCTGGTGGATGGCGATGTAGCCAAGCCGACCGCAGCTAAGCGTTTGGGCATCGATAACGAGTTGGGATTGCTGGATGTGCTGGACGGCTCCGGGGTCACGGTTGAGGAAGCGATGGTCCAAACTGACTTGCCGAATTTGCGGGTCCTGCCCGCGGGCAAGCGCCATGAGCGAGCCACCGAGTTGTTGGCGAGCGAGCGGATGGCGAGACTGATGAAGGAATTCTCCTCGCGTTACAAGGATCGCGTGGTCATCTTCGATTCACCGCCATTGCTGCTTGCGAGCGAAAGTGCCGTTCTCGCCGGGTGGATGGGGCAGATCCTCGTGGTGGTTGCTGCCGAACAGACTCCTCGACATGCCGTGGCCGATGGGCTGAGTCGTTTGGGACAGGATAAGATCATGGGTTTGGTATTGAATAAGTACCGGCCAAGTCTTGGCAACCGATTTGGCGCCGGATACGGATACGGATATGGATACGGGTACGGATCTGGACATGGTTACGGCCAGTTGCCGACTGACGATGGTAACGCCACTACTGCTCCGTCGAGCCAAAGCTAAGGGTCGGTTTAGGGCGTCCATGATGTTAGCCAGCCCAGGTTCGGATCATCGCATGTTGCCTGGTTGGTTGGGGTCGTTCTGTTGTGCGTGCCTCCTGTTACTATCTGCGTCTGCCTTAGGCGCCGATTGGCGTTTGTCCAAGCAGCTGACAGTCAAGGGAACCTATACCGACAACTTGAATCTTGAAGATGTGACGACGCATGACGGAGCGCAGGGTGATTTTTTTATCGAGTTGACGCCCGGATTCGTGCTCCAAGCGAAGGGGCGCCGACTTGATCTCGATGTCGCCTATTCACTCCAGTCGTTGCACTATCTGAGCTATGACTCAGAAGATACGCTAAATAATCGTTTGCAGGCGAATGCCAACTCCGAACTCTATCGGGATCACCTGTTTCTCGATATGAACTTGACGGCACGGCAGGAGCTGATCGATGCGCAGGGTCCAACCAGCTGGGACGCGACCAGCCCTTCAAACAACCTGCAGACGAGTTATACCTATCTGGTCGCGCCTTATTTCAAGAATCGTTTTGGCCGATTGGCTGATCTTACCCTGCGTTTCGAGCAGGATGGCGTCTTTTATAGTGACGAGGGGGAGGACAGTTTGGGTTATCGGACCCAATTTGACCTCTTAAGTGGCCCGATCCTTGGTGATCTGCAGTTGGGTCTGATCGCCGAGAACGAAAATGTCGACTACCAGGATGGGCCTAGTGACCGCTTTAGCAAGGCTGCCGGAGGCGTGGGTTATCGCATCGACGGGCGCTGGCGCTTCGATGTCCTAGGTGGTTATGAAGAAAACAACTATCCCTCCCTCACTAAAACCAGCGGTAGCCTGTGGGAGAGCCTGCTGACTTGGACTCCTAATGGCCGAACCACGGTTAAGGCAGCAGTGGGACAGCGCTATTTTGGCTGGACCCCGAGGTTCGAGCTTAACTACCGTCGCAAGCGCTCCGTCTGGACTGCTTCCTATCAGCGTGACTTGACGAGTGCGCGGGGTGAGCGCGCGAGTTCAAGTGTCTATAGCTTCGAGGATGCCTTTGGCGAGCCTGTTACCCCTGAAACCGGGAGCGCGTTGGACGTTCCGCTCGATACTGCTACGGTTACATCGTCCGTTTATATCAACAACAGATTCGATTTCGCCGTGACGGCCCAGACCCGGCGTAGCTCCTTGGGTGCCTCGCTTGGTTATGGATTGCGGCAATACGAGGACGCTGTACGGGACGAGGAAAACCTCGAGGCCCGCGTCTATTGGTCGCGACGCTTGGCGGCGCGCACGAGTCTGAATCTTGGTCTGGGTTGGCGTCAGACTGATGGCAATAATAGCACTGATGATACGGCTGCGAATGGGCAGGATTCCTATTATTTCGACACTGGCCTTACTCGTCAATTGTCCGAGCGTACCTATTGCGACCTTCAATATCGCTTTCGCGATGATTCTGATAGTGGTTCCGAGAATCGGATCACGCTTGGTTTAAGGATCACTTGGGAATGAATGTCCTTCAAGAACATGCCCTCGACCGCCGGAAGGGCCGGGCCAACGCAATGACTATCGATGTGGAAGACTATTACCAGGTCTCTGCCTTCGAGTCACATGTCTCGCGCGACGCTTGGCCATCCTTTGCAACGCGTATCGAGCGCAATCTGCACCTCGTACTTACGCAGCTTGCAGAGCATGGTGTCTCAGCGACCTTCTTCACGCTTGGCTGCGTCGCGGAGCGTCATCCTGGACTGATCCGCGAATTGGTGGAGCAGGGTCACGAGTTGGCGAGTCACGGTTACTCTCATGTCCGAGTGACTCGGCAGGATCGTTATGCCTTCTTCGAGGACATCTGCAGAACCAAGTCGCTGCTCGAAGACATTGCGGGCGTTGAGGTCAAGGGTTACCGTGCCGCCAGCTATTCGATCGACGGGTCCACGCCCTGGGCGCACGAAGCCCTGCGCAAGGCTGGCTATGGTTACAGTTCCAGCGTCTACCCTATCCGGCACGATCACTATGGGATGCCGGAGGCGCCGCGTTTCAGATTCAATCCGATTCCGGGAGATTCCGCCTTCATCGAGATCCCCATCTCGACCATCGAACTCCTGGGGCGCCGAATCCCGTGCGGTGGCGGAGGTTATTTTCGTCTTTACCCTTACGGCGTTTCTCGTTGGGCCTTCGAACGATTGAATCGCTTGGAAAAGCAAGCTGGTATTTTCTATTTTCACCCCTGGGAGATGGATCCTGAACAGCCTAGGGTACAAGGATTGTCATCCAGGACGCGCTTTAGGCACTACCTCAATCTATCCCGCATGGAGTCTCGCGTGCGTCATTTGCTCCGCGATTTCACCTGGGACCGCATGGACCGGATATTCCTGCCCGCGCATCCAGACAGTTCGGAGTCAGCTTGATGCCGTCACCGGATGGGGTAGGGATTCGCCAACTCGAGCCTGCTGACTCAGACCGCTGGGACGCCTTTGTTGAGCGTATGCCTCAGGCGACTTTTTTTCATCGTGCCGGTTGGAAGAGGGTGCTCGAGGAAGCCTTTGGGCACTCGGCCTATTTTCTTTATGCCGAGTCGGAGGATGGCGAGATCCTGGGCGTTCTGCCGTTGGGCCACATCCGCAGTCGCTTGTTTGGCAACGGGCTCGTCTCGACACCATTTTGCGTCTATGGCGGAAGCGTCGGCGTTTCGGCGGACGTTTGCGAGCGGTTGGACGCGGAGGCCTGTCGTTTGGCTGAGTCATTGAGTGTCGATCATCTTGAATTGCGTTGTCGGTCGCGCTGTCACGACGATTGGCCGCGCAAGGATCTCTATGTCACCTTTCGCAAGTCGATCGATCCGGACCCGGAAAGGAATCTGCTGGCTATTCCACGCAAGCAGCGAGCGATGGTTCGCAAGGGGATGCAGGCTGGTTTGGAAAGCCGTCTCGACTCGGATGTTGACACGCTTCACCGTATCTATTCGGAGAGCGTGCGTAATCTCGGTACGCCTGTGTTTTCGAAGCGCTATTTTCGCGTTCTGAAGGATGTCTTTGGCGATGATTGCGAGATTCTGACCGTGCACCATGGTGGCAAGGTCGTCGCGGGTGTGCTCAGCTTCCTGTTTCGCGATGAGGTACTGCCCTATTACGGAGGGGGATCCGCTGAGGCGCGAGCCTTTAAGGCGAATGACTTCATGTACTGGGAAGTCATGCGTCGCGCCTGCGAGCGAGGCAGCCAGGTGTTCGACTTTGGGCGCAGCAAGATTGGCACCGGCTCCTTTGACTTCAAACGCAATTGGGGGTTTGAGCCGGAGCCCATGAGCTATGAATTTCGTTTGGTTCGCTCGACCGAGGTGCCGGACGTCAACCCGCTCAACCCGAAATACAGTCTCTTCATCGCGGGCTGGAGGCGTTTGCCCTTGCCGCTCAGCCGAATGATGGGTCCCTTCATTTCGAAGTACTTGGGCTAGAACGCGGTCCATCATGGAAGATCTGCTCTTTTTGGTCCATCGCATCCCCTACCCACCGAACAAAGGCGACAAGATTCGCTCTTTTCATCTGTTGCGTTATCTGAGCCGCCACTATCGGATCCATTTGGCCACCTTCATCGACTCCAAGTCGGATGCCAAGTATCGCGAGCGAATGCGTGAATATTGCGAAACCACCTGGTTCGGCACCCTGTCGCCGCCTTTGGCGAAGCTGAGAAGTGTGATCGGGCTACTGAAGGGCGAGCCGCTCACGCTGCCCTATTATCGGAGCACCAGTTTAGACGCTTGGATTCGCGATCTACTGCCCGTCTATCCCATTCAACGCGTGCTCGTGTATTCCTCCGGAATGGCCCAGTTCGTGTTGGGAGATGAATTCGATAGGATGCATCGCCTGATCGATTTCGTCGACGTGGACTCCGACAAGTGGCGT
Organism: Thiocystis violacea; assembly: GCF_016583565.1. Classification (GTDB taxonomy): domain Bacteria; phylum Pseudomonadota; class Gammaproteobacteria; order Chromatiales; family Chromatiaceae; genus Thiorhodococcus; species Thiorhodococcus violaceus_A. The sequence continues at coordinate 33,031 of NZ_NRRF01000015.1, forward strand.
CAGTACAGCCTTTCCAAACCGTTTCCCATGTCCTGGATCTATCGGCGCGAGGCTCAGCGCCTGGCTGATTTCGAGCGCAAGGTCGCGGCGTGCTTCGATGCCAGTCTTTTCGTCTCGGGACAGGAGGCGGCGCTCTTCACCCAAGGGCCTGGTGTTGATCCTGATGCTGTGTTCGTGATGCGCAATGGCGTGGACGCCGATTATTTTTCGGTCGACCCCGCGCGTCCATCGCCGTTCGCCGGAGAGGGACTGCGGCTCGTTTTCACTGGGGCCATGGATTATTGGGCGAACGGGGACGGGGCGATCTGGTTCGTCGAGTCGATCCTGCCCAAGGTGAGAGGGGTTTTCCCACAGGTCGAGTTCCATGTCGTTGGCATGAATCCAACGCCCCAGGTTCGCGCGCTCGGTCAAATCCCTGGTGTCAGGGTTACGGGCAGCGTTCCGGATGTCAGACCCTACCTTCAGCACGCGACCGCCGTGGTCGTTCCGCTGCGCATTGCCAGGGGCATCCAGAATAAGGTGCTTGAGGCGATGTCGATGGGTCGGCCCGTCGTGACTACGCCGCAGGCGCTGGAGGGGATTCCGGCTGAGTCTGGCCGTCACGTGCTGGTCGCCACTGACCCTGATGCCTTCGTGGATCAGTTGGTGCGTCTGCTGTCCGGGGGATACGCCGATATGGGATCGTCGGCGCGCGCGCTCATCGAACGCGATTTCGTTTGGGAGGCTAGTCTGGAGCGACTCCTTCCCTTGCTCGGGGAGGATCAATCAATCGCCATTGGAGGGAAAGCGCCATGTTGATGCCGACGAGGCTGTTGTGGTGGGGCCTCTCGATCCTGATTCTGGGGACGCTTTTCTGGTCGACCTTTGCGGGCATGGTGAGCATCTGGGAGAGGTCCGAGACCTTTGCGCACGGTTTCGTGGTATTGCCGATTGCTCTCTATCTGGTGTGGCGCGAACGTTCGGGGCTTGGCTCGATCCCGTACCGGGCCGACTGGCGGGCCCTGCCATTCGTTGCCATTGATGGCTTCGTTTGGCTGCTGGCGCGGCTGGTCGACGTTCTGGTGATCGAGCAACTGGCCGCCGTGGTCATGATTCCGATCCTGGTTTGGTTGGTATTCGGTCTGGCGGCGTTGCGCTATCTCGCTTTCCCGCTGGGCTTTCTGTTCTTCGCTGTACCTATGGGCGAGGAACTCGTCTATCCACTGATGCAGTTCACCGCCTCCTTCACCGTAGGTATGCTTCGGCTTTCGGGCATTCCGGTCTATTGGGAGGGGACCTTTTTCAGTATTCCGAGCGGCGACTGGTCGGTTGTTACGGCCTGTAGCGGGATTCGCTATCTCATCGCCTCGCTCTTTCTGGGGGTGCTCTTTGCCTATTTGAATTACCGTTCACTCTGGCGCCGTTTGGTCTTCGTTGCCGCCTCGATTGTCGTGCCCATTCTGGCCAATGGTCTGCGGGCCTATCTGATCGTGATGCTTGGCCATCTGAGCGGTATGCGTCTGGCCGTTGGGGTCGATCATCTCATCTATGGGTGGGTGTTTTTTGGCCTGGTAATGTTCCTCCTCTTTGCGGTCGGCAATCTTTGGTCTGAGCGAGGCCGGGATGAGGGCGTGGAAACAACGCCGACCCTTCCTGTTGGAACTGCCCCGCTCTCCTCGAAAGCGACGGTTGGCGAGTGGCCGGTGGTGCTGTTTGGCTTGGCGCTGCTCGCAGTCTGGCCGCTTCTGGGAATGCTCACGGAGTCTCGCGCCGAGGCCCATCCCCAGTTGCAGGCATTCGAGATGCCAGCTGGCCAGGCTGGGTGGCGGACCATGGATGAACGCCTAACGGACTGGTCGCCACGTTATCTGGGCATGTCCGAGGAGTCGCGCCGCGACTTCGCGCGGCTGGACGACCAGGTGGGTGTCTATCTGGCACTCTATCGCCAAGCTGGTGGTGAAATGGTCAACTCGGAAAACCTCTTGGTGGCGGAGAAGGATCCGGTCTGGCGCCAATTCGAACGCTCGACCCGAACACTCCCATTGGCTGGCCGGACGCTGACCGTCACCGAGGCGCGACTTGGGTCGTCGAGCCAGGACCTTCTGGTCTGGTTCTGGTATTGGGTCGATGGGCATGAGGCGAATCGGTCGTACCTGGCCAAGATCCAAGAGGTTTTGACCCTGCTTTCGGGCCGGCCGCGGAATGAGGCGCTCATCGTCTTGTACACGCCGATCGATCTGAAGACGGAGCCGGCGCGTCAGCGCTTGCAAGACTTCGCGAAGGAGATGTTGCCGCTTCTGGACGCCAGCTTGCGCAATCCGTCGGGTCGTGCTCGGAATGATTGAGACTCGTAGCGTTCCGGAAGCCTTGTCTCAGCCTCCATTAGTGGCACACATCATTCATCGCTTGGATGTCGGTGGCCTGGAAAATGGTCTGGTCAATCTGATCAATCGGATCCCGACCGGGCGCTTCCGGCATACCATCATCTGTCTGGAGCGGTACGACGAGCAGTTTAGGCGGCGTATCCAGCCAAATGTCGATGTCTACGCGCTCCACAAGCGCGAGGGCCAGGATCTCTGGCTTTTCGTGCGGCTTTGGCGGCTGCTGCGCCGCCTGCGTCCGGCCATTGTGCACACGCGCAATCTCTCGGCGCTCGAGTGCCAGATGTCCGCCTGGTTGGCGGGTGTTCCTGGGCGGGTGCATGGCGAGCACGGACGCGATGTGCATGATCTCGACAACACCAGCCCAAAATATCGTTGGTTGCGCCAGGTGTTCCGGCCGCTGGTCCATCGCTATATTCCGCTGTCGCGTGACCTGGAGTCCTATCTCGTCGCCGATATTGGGGTCAAGCCCGAGCGAATCGCCACCATACGCAATGGAGTCGATACCCAACGCTTCGATCCCTGCTCCAAGCCTCAAGGGTGTCGCGCTGTCTTGCCGGATGGATTCGCCGGCCCTGAGCATTTGGTGATCGGCACCGTTGGACGTCTGGAACAGGTGAAGGATCAGATGACACTGGTTCGGGCCTTTGTCGCCTTGGTCACATCCGAACCTGGGGGCTTGGAGCGCTTTCGACTGGTCATCGTGGGTGATGGCTCTCAGCGGAAGCCCATCGAGTCCTTGGTGCGCCAGGCCGGCCTGGAATCCAGCGTCTGGCTGGCAGGGAGTCGGGACGACATACCGGATTGTCTGCATGCGCTCGATATCTTCGTACTGCCGTCACTGGGCGAAGGGATCTCCAATACCATTCTGGAAGCCATGGCGAGCGGCTTGCCGGTGATCGCGACCCAGGTTGGGGGGAATGCCGAGCTGGTCGATCCTGGCGTGACCGGCTATCTCGTCCCCAGGGCTAACCCTGCCGCGATCACTGATCGCTTGCGCCATTACGCGCAACAGCCCCAGGTGCTGGCGATGCATGCAGAGCAGGCGCGTGAGCGTGCTGAGCGCGACTTCAGCCTCGATGCCATGGTCGAGCGCTATATGCGGGTCTATGCTGATCTCCTCTGAACCCTGTCCGGGTCGGCTGGCAAATGTCCGCTGAGTTCGGTCTGGCGGCCGCAATCGACGCTCAAGTGGCGGGATTCGGGACGCTTGATAAGCAGCATTCAAACCGCACCGCCAACTCGCCTGGAAGCCAGGCGTGACACGAGGACTATCGGTCCGGCTGCGGTGTGAGACTTGACGAAACAGGATCGAAAGCTATGTGTGGAATTTCAGGTATCTTCGATACCCGCGAGCGGAGACCGGTCGACGAAGCGCTGTTGTCCCGCATGAATCAGTCCCTCCATCACCGGGGTCCGGATGATGGGGGGCTGCACTGCGAGCCTGGGGTAGGGCTTGCCCACCGGCGACTTTCGATCATCGACCTCTCGGGTGGCCATCAGCCGCTCTTCAATGAGGACCACACCGTCGTCGTGGTCTACAACGGCGAGATCTACAATTTCCAAGACCTGGCGCGCGAACTGACCGACAGCGGCCATGTCTTCCGCACCCACAGCGATACAGAAGTGATCGTCCATGCCTGGGAGGAATGGGGAGACCGCTGCGTCGAGCGTTTTCGCGGCATGTTCGCCTTTGCTCTCTGGGATCGCAACCGCGAGACCCTGTTCTTGGCGCGCGACAGGCTCGGTATCAAACCCCTGCATTACGCCTTGCTGCCCGATGGGCGCTTGCTATTCGGTTCCGAGATCAAGGCCCTGCTGGTCGACGGCTCGCTCTCGCGTGAGATGGATCCACTAGCGGTCGAGGACTATTTCGCCTATGGCTACATCCCAGATCCGCGCAGTATCTTCAAGTCTGTAAGGAAGCTGCCCCCTGGTCACATACTGACGGTCAAGAGAGGGCAGCGCTGCTTGCCTGAGCCGCGGGAGTATTGGGATGTGTCCTTTCGCTCGAACGGCGTGCGCGATGCCGACGAGGTGGCTGGTCAGCTCATCGAGCGTTTGCGCGAAGCGGTGCGCATTCGTTTGGTCGCCGAAGTGCCGCTCGGGGCCTTTCTATCGGGCGGCGTCGATTCGAGTGCTGTAGTCGCCATGATGGCGGGGCTCTCGGATCGCCCCGTCAATACCTGTTCGATTTCGTTCGGGGATCCAGCCTTCAACGAAAGCGCCTTCGCCGAGCAGGTCGCTCGACGCTATGCGACCGACCATTATGTCGACGCGGTTGACCCGGACGACTTCGATCTGATCGAGCGTCTGGCCGGGATCTATGACGAGCCCTATGCGGACAGTTCAGCGATGCCCACCTATCGGGTCTGCGAACTGGCGCGCAAGCGCGTAACGGTTTGTCTGTCGGGCGATGGCGGCGACGAGAGTTTCGCCGGTTACCGTCGCTATCGCTGGCATCTGTACGAGGAGCAGTTGCGCGGTCCGATTCCGCAATGGTTCCGCGGGCCGGTCTTCGGTCTGCTGGGTGCGCTCTATCCCAAGGCGGATTGGGCGCCCAAGGTTCTGCGGGCCAAGTCGACCCTTCAGGCCCTAGCCTTGGATTCGCTTGAAGGCTATTGCGAGAGCGTTTCTATCCTGGCGAGTCAGGTACGCAAGGATCTGTTTTCGCCAAGGCTCAAGCGCGAGCTTCAGGGCTATCGCGCGGTCGAGGTGATCAGACACCATGCCGAGCGGGCTCCCGAGCATCCCCTGTCCCGTGTGCAATATCTGGACATGAAGACCTACTTGGCCGGCGACATACTGACCAAGGTGGATCGGGCAAGCATGGCCCATGGCCTGGAGGTCAGGGTGCCGATCCTGGATCACCTGTTCCTGGATTGGGTCTCAGGATTGTCGCCGGACCTCAAGTTGTCTGGCCGGGAAGGGAAGTGGATCTTCAAGAAGGCGTTGGAGCCCCATCTCGGCCGCGAGACGCTCTATCGGCCGAAGATGGGGTTCGCGGTGCCCCTGGCCTCCTGGTTTCGTGGACCGCTGCGTGAAAAGGCCCGGCAACTGCTGCTTGGGTCAAGCTTGATGGAGACGGGATTTTTCGATGAAAGGCGCGTGCGTTGGATTCTTGAGCAGCATCAGTCGGGGATGCGGGACTTTAGCCCCGCGATCTGGAGTCTTATGATGTTCTCCGTATTCAATGCGCGCTGCAACCAGCTTCCGGCAGAGCCTGGGGTCTGAATTCGTGAGCTGCTCGCAGCGACGAGGAGGCGCTCCACCGTATCGGTCCGAGCTGTCTTGATCTTGCCGAAACGGACTATTGCCCTCCGCAGCTAACTCTTGGTGTCTGGCTCTTTAGTCAGTGTAACCGAAGGCGCCAGCCTCAATAAGGACGTTGGAACCTTCGCCTTCCGTTGGATGGTGTACCTTAAGCCGCTTCGATTTCAGGAGGGCGCCAAGCTGACCGCTGCTTCGCCAATTCGCTACATCGAGCCCGTCTACCGACCGCCGAGCGAGGCCAGCTCGCTCATCGTGCCGATCACCGACGGCTGCTCTTGGAATGGCTGCACCTTTTGCGAGATGTACAGCCAGCCGCAGAAGCGCTTTCGCGCACGCGAGCCGGCCGAGGTCTTGGAGGGCATCCGGCATGCGGGTGAACGCTTGGGCACTGAGGTGCGCCGCGTCTTCTTGGCCGATGGCGATGCCTTGGTGCTGCCGACGCGCCGATTGCTCGCCTATCTGGACGCCATCCGGACCCAACTGCCGTCCGTGCATCGGGTCTCCAGCTATTGTCTGCCCCGTAATCTGCGCAAGAAGACGATCGGCGAACTGACTGAGCTTCGCGATGCGGGTCTGACGCTCGCGTACATGGGTGCCGAGTCGGGTGACGACGCCGTGCTCGAGCGCATCAACAAGGGCGAGACCTTCGCCTCCACCTGCGAGGCACTCGACAAGCTGGGTCAGGCCGGTATTCGCCGCTCGGTCATGATCATCAATGGCCTGGGTGGCATGTCGCTGAGCCTGGGGCACGCCGACAACTCGGCGCGCCTCATCAATGCGACGGCGCCCGAGTATCTCTCGACCCTGGTGCTCATGCTGGCCGACGGCGGCGTCCGCTATCGCCAAGCCTGGCCCGACTGGCAACCCCTGTCGCAAGCTGGCCTGTTGCGCGAGATGGAGCGCTTTCTAGCCGGGCTCGATCTGAAACGAACCATTTTCCGTTCCGATCATGCCTCGAACTGGCTGGTGCTGAAGGGGACGCTCGGCGCCGACAAGGCACGGCTCTTGGCGCAAGTCAGGGCGGCGATCGAGCGACCGGATACGGCACCATTGCGGGCGGCATCGACGCGGGGGCTGTAGGCCGGGACTTTGGTCGAGCGAGGGCCGATGGACGCTTCCTGATGCGCGCGCTGCCCAAGCGTGGTCGCATCGGTGCTGCGTCTCGTCCTCGGTGTCCTTCCCGCTACAAGGCTTGAAAGATCGGCGCGTCAGCGTCAGTTGGTTGTCTGCGGTTGTGCCGGCGTTCAGTTCGCGGCGCGACGCGCCGACTTCGCCCTTCGTCCATGGAGGTGGGCCTCGTGGAGACGCATCGAGATCGAACCGCAACGGATCATGGCGCGCAAGAGGGCGCCGGCGGCAAGCATGGCCTGTGCCTGGTCTTGGGCGCGAGTGGCTATATCGGGAGTCACCTCGTCCCGGAACTGGTCGCAGCCGGGTTCCGGGTGCGTGTCTCCTCGCGCGATCCGGCCGTGCTGGAGGCGCGTGGCTGGCCGGGCGTCGAGATCGTCGCGGCGGATGTTCTGGCGCCGGAGACCTTGGGTCCTGTGTTTCAGGATGTCGAGGTCGCCTACTATCTGGTCCACTCGATGGCGGCGGGGCGCAATTTCGGGCGCTTGGATCTCGAGGCCGCGCGCCATGTTGCCGCCGCCGCGAGCGCTGCGGGTGTCAGGCGGATCGTCTATCTCGGTGGCTTGGTGCCGGAGGACGCGGCCAGCGAGCACATCGTCTCCCGTCGTGATACGGGCGATGTGCTGCGTCAGGGGCCGGTCCCCGTGACGGAGTTGCGCGCCGGGATCATCGTGGGGCCGGGCTCGGCGGCCTTCGAGGTGATGCGTGATCTGGTGCTGCATCTGCCCGTGATGATCACGCCACGCTGGGTGCAGGCGAAGTCTCCGCCGGTCGCCCTGGAGAATCTCCTGACCTATCTCGTGCGCGTCCCGTGGATCCAGGAAACCGCCGGCCATTGTTACGATACGGCTGGCCCCGAGACGCTGACCTACCGCGAGATGATGGGGATCCTGGCCGAGGCGGCCGGTCGACGACCGCCCTGGATCATTCCGGTGCCTGTTCTGACCCCGCGCCTCTCATCCTATTGGCTGCGCCTCGTGACCTCGGTGCCGACCAATATCGCTCGGGCCTTGATCGAGGGGCTGAGACACGATTTCTATGCCGACGACGCCCAGCTGCGCCGGCTGGTGCCGCAGCCTTTGTTGGGTTTTCGTGAGGCTGTCGAGGCGGCGTTCGCCATCGAGCGAAGCGGTGGGGTCGTCACGCGTTGGACCGAGGGGGCTTTTGCTGTGCGTGAGCGCCAGATCGACTATTCCTATTATGCGAAGCGTGCCTCCGGCAGCGCTGAGACCCGGGTCGAACCGGCTGAGGTGTGGCGCGTCGTGTCGGCGATCGGTGGCGACACTCGCTACTACTACCTGAACACCCTCTGGTCGATCCGGGAATGGATGGATTGGCTGGTGGGTGGGCCGGGGCTGCGGCGAGGACGCCGCCATCCCCAGGAGGTGCGCGTTGGGGACCAGATCGACTATTGGAGGGTCATCGGCGCGGAGCCCGGCAGGCGTCTGACGCTTGCCTTCGGGATGCGAGCACCTGGTGCCGGCGTGCTCGAATTCGAGCTGACTCCGCGACCGGCGGGCGGCACGCGCCTGACGGCGACGGCCTACTGGCACCCGGCTGGCGTTTGGGGGCTGCTCTATTGGCTTGCCTTCGAGCCGATGCATCAGGTGCTCTTCTCGGGACTCACCCGCGAGATCTGCCGGCGCGCCGAGTCCGGCGCCACACTCAAGGCCGGGTCAGCCGCTCGTTGATCTCCGGGAAACCAGCTCCAACCGCCGCGCGCTGGTTGTTCGCGCGGGGGTCTTGCAGGATGTGAGCTACGTCTGGAATTTGCCCGAGCGTGCAAACGCTTGCGCGGTCAGTCTTTCGCCGCCAAGAGGGCGTTCAGTCGTTTCAGCTCTTTTTCCGCCCGCACTTTCTCGGTGACGTCGTACTGGATGCCAAGGTAATAGATGAGATGACCTTGCTGGTCGTACAGCGGACGGATCGTGAACTGGTTGTAGAAGAGGCTTCCGTCCTTGCGGTAGTTCTTCAGTGTGACCGTCACTGAGCTGCGTGTCTCAAGGCATTCACGAATACGGGCCAGCTCGGGCTGGTCGTCGTCCTCGCCCTGGAGGAAGCGGCAGTTGCGACCGAGGATCTCGTCCCTGTCGTAGCCTGTGATCAGCTCGAAGGCCTCGTTGGCATAGACGATGGGGTTATCGTCCTGGTCCGGGTCCGATAGGGTCACGCCATTGACGCAGGTATCGAGGATCTGGGATAGGACGAATGGGATGGTGCCGATGTCTTTTTCGACGATGAAATCCATGTGACTCTCCGAATGGTGTCAGCCTTGGCTGTTCGACGACAGCGCTTGTTCGCTCTCGATCAAACCTTTGATGTTGCGCACCACCCGCTCGGCGCCGTCTTGGATCGCGACTCGAATCAGCTTTTCGAACGGCCGCATGTAGAGTTCGATTCGCGTCAAGTCGAAGCGGAAATGCAGTCGTGAGCACTCGCCAGAGGGCTCGATATGGTACTGCGTTCGAAACTGGCCGGTCTGCTCGGCGAAGCCGACGTGTGTCGGCGGCTCCAAGGTGACGACGCGGAAGGTTGTGTCGCTCTTGCGGCCCTGGTCGATGCGGATCTGCCGTGCTCGGCTGCCTATGCGCAAGGGGCCAGGCGTCAGGATGTCGATCTGCTGAACCTCGGGCGACCAGCGTTTGTAATTGGTTCCGAATTCGGTCGCCACGAAGTCAAACACGCGCGCCGACTCGACGTTGATCAGAATGCTTGCTTCACCTCGAACCACGGTGGATCTGCCTCCGTTTGTTCTGGCTGGCGCTTAGGGTGCGCCCTTCATCCCGAGCGAGACTCATCGACTCAGGGTCAAGCGCACATCAGCGTGGGCGCCTATTCTGTCTCAAATCACGCGAACCTGTCCTCTCGAAGGCAGGTGGGATGCATGGGCGCGAGGGCGCCAGGCTGAGCAGCTACCTCGTCTCGATTAGATGGGGTGTCTCTGCCCGCCGTCCAAGCCGATCGATAAAGCCGGCTCGGGTTCGACAGCCCTCCTATCGACGCATCCGTCTCGGTTCGCTTCATCCGCGCGCCTCAGTTGTCGCGCCAAGGGTCAGTGCGGCAGACATCTGAACATTTGAAAGCAGGCGCCAACGCGGTCGCCGGCGCTCAGTGCTTGCGCTGGGTAAATCGCTTCAAGCGCTGTTTCTTCGCGATCTGGCGGGCCGTGAGCTGGTTGTGTTTGCCTTCGAAGGGGTTGCTCCCGCTCTTGAATTCGAGACGCAGAGGGGTGCCGGCCAGGTCGAGTGACTTACGGAATCGGTTGATGAGGTAACGCCGGTAGGTCTCTGGGACCGAGTCGGTCTGGTTGCCGTGGATGACGATGATTGGCGGGTTGCGCCCGCCTTGGTGGGCATAGCGCAGCTTGATGCGGCGGCCCTTGACCAAGGGCGGCTGGTGCTCCATCACCGCGGCTTCGAGCAGGCGGGTCAGCTCCGGGGTGGCAAGATTCCGTGTCGCGTTGGTATAGGCGCTGTCGACCTCGTCGAGCAGCAGACCGACGCCGCTGCCGTGCAGTGCGGAGACCAGGTGCAGCTTGGCGAAGTCGAGGAAGGCGAGCTTGCGCGAGAACTGGTCCTTGACCTGATCACGCTGCTCCGAGGCCAATCCGTCCCACTTGTTGATCGCGACGACCAGGGCGCGTCCGCTTTCGATGATGTGTCCTGCCAGGGTCGCGTCCTGCTCGCCGATGCCAGCGTGGGCGTCGATCACCAGGATGACCACGTTCGCCGCCTCGATCGCCTGCAGCGTCTTGATGACACTGAACTTTTCGATGACGTCCTGCACCCGCGCGCGGCGCCGCAGCCCGGCGGTGTCGATCAGGGTGTAGTGGCGCCCGAGGCGCTCGAAGGGGATGAAGATGCTGTCGCGCGTGGTGCCCGGGCTGTCGAAGGTGACCAGGCGTTCCTCGCCGAGCAGACGGTTGATCAGGGTCGACTTGCCGGCATTGGGACGGCCGACCACGGCAACCTTGACACCTTGCTCCTCCGCGCCGTCCCCGTCGCCAGACTCCTGCTCGGGCATGAGCGCGAAGACATGATCGATGAGCGTGCGCACACCGAGTCCCTGGGTGGCCGAGACCGCCCAGGGCTCACCGAGGCCGAGTTGATGGAAGTCCGCGACCGCTAAGGTCGGGTCCATGGTGTCGCTCTTGTTGACGATGAGGGTGATCGGCTTGCCGAGCCGTCGCAGGCGCTGGGCGATCTCGAGATCTTCCGGCGTGCAGCCGTCCTTGGTGTCGACCAGGAAGAGCAGATGATCGGCCTCTTCGATGGCCAGCTGCACCTGGCGCTCCATCAGTGCCTCGACGCCCTCGGCCGCGGAGCCGATGCCGCCGGTGTCGACGATGATGTAGGGGCCGGGGCCGATGCGTCCGACGCCGTATTGACGGTCGCGCGTCAAGCCAGGGAAGTCCGCGACAAGGGCGTCACGAGTCCGCGTCAATCGGTTGAATAGGGTGGATTTGCCGACGTTGGGCCGGCCGATCAGGGTGATGACGGGTAGCATGCGGTTCAGCGCGGCGCGGCCGTGCTGGCCGGTATGTCGAGGGACTGCTCCTGAGGAGGTTTTTGCATGGTCTCTTTTTTCGCCTTGAAATCCAGCAGGGACTTCGTGGGGGAGGGCGCGCCGAGGGTCAGTGCGGTCAGGGTGCCGTCTTCCGCATAGACGTACAGGCGGCTGCCCTCGACCAGCGGACGTGAGGTGATGCCTGTCTTCTTGGCGATGCGCACGCGCCCGACCAGGCGGCCATCCGATTTGTTGAGGAGGTGAAGGTAGCCGTCGAAGTCGCCGAGGGCGATGTAGTTACCGATGAGTGCTGGCGCGGTGAGTTGGCGGTAGCGCAGATCCTCTTGCTTCCAGCGGCCGGCGCCGTCATTGACGTTGGCGCCCCAGACTTGGTCTTTCGAGTCGGTCACATAGAGTCCGCTCGCATCGGCCGCGAGTCCGGCATGCGCCGAGAGCTCCCGCCGCCAGTCGACGTTTCCGGTGGTGGCGTCCACCGCCGCGAGATCCCCGTTGTAGGTGCCGACGTAGAGGGTGTTGTCGATCAAGATCGGATCGGCGTCGACATCGGCGATGCGGGCGAGTTCGGAGCGGCCGCGGGGGCGCGTGACCACGATCTCCCACAGCGGGACGCCTTCGTTGGTGTCGATCTTCACGAGCTTTCCGCCCGAGAGGCCCACGATGGTCGCGCCAGGAAGGATCAGGGGTGTACTGCTGCCCCGCAGCGTCAGGACGGGGGCGGGGTAGGCGACGCGCCAGAGTTCCTTGCCCGTGCTGGCCTCCATGCCATAGACGGTGTCGTCCAGGGTGTGCACGATGACTTTGCCGTCGCCGGTGAGTCGCGGCACCGAGAGGACTTCGCTCCCCAGTTTGCTGTGCCAAAGCTCATGGCCATCCTTGACCGAAAGGGCCACTAAGTCGCCCTGGCTCGTGCCCAGGACGAGCGTCTCGCCGGAGATGGCGGGGCCGCCGCTGAAGGCGTACTGGGTGTCGCGACGCCAAATTTCGCGGCCGGAGTCGGCGGCGAGCGCGACCACACGTCCACGGGCATCCGCCACATAGAGCTGCCCGCCCGCGAGGATCGGCACCAGGTAGAGTCGCCGGCCATCGGTGCCATGTGTCGGGCGCTCCGACCAGAGCTCGGTGATGCCGACCTGCTGCGCGATGTCGGTCAACTCCGTCGGTGGTGTTGGATCCTTCTCTTTCGTGAACCAGGGAATGCTGCCGCAGCCGGCGAGCAGCGTGGTCGCGATCAGGAAGCCAAGGGTTGCGGGCAGTGCGCTGAGTCGGGATGCCATGAGAGGGCTCCGTGGCGCCTAACCGGCGGCGGGTAGGTTGTCGATCTTGAGGCGGATCAGTTGCGACAGGCTGCTGCCCTTTTCGATCGCCTGCTCGTAGGCGGTCCGCGCGGCGGCCGCATCGCCGCGGGCGGCGGCGATGTCACCGCGTACCGCGGCGAATTCACCGGCGAACGCGGCACTCTTGTCATGGGCCTCGATGGTCTTCTCGGCCGCATCCAGCTGCTTTTCCGCAACTTGGATGCGTGCGAGGCGCAGCGCGGCGATGCGGGCCAAGGCCGGATCTGGTGCGTCGTCGATGACGCTTTGCAGGGCGGCGATCGCCTCTGGCGTCTTACCGGCGTCGTAGAGCGACTTGGCGGCGACCAAGGCGCCGAGCGCGGGGTAGGGTGTCGAGCCGAAGTCCTCTTCCAGCATTCCGAGTTGTTTGGCAACGGCGTCCGGCTGACTGCCGGAGGCGTTGGTCATCAATTGCTCGAAGGCGGTCGATGCCTGGCCGGCGACGGAGTCCTGGTGACCGATCCACAGCCGCCAGCCGTAGATGGAGGCAAGACCGATGGCGGCGCCCGCGACGACGGACACGCCGTTCTCCCTCCACCATTTTTTGATGGCTTCGACTTTTTCCTCGTCGGTTTCGTAATTCACTGCGGTCTCCGTCGGATGTCCATGGCGCGTGGCGAGTCGATCTGGCGTCGATCGCGCTCGCGGCCTGGCAGAGGCTGGCCGCGATGTCGCGCACTCTATAGAGGGTTTGTTGGAAACGCCAATGGAATCAGCGTATCCCGTACTTTTGTCGGCGTTCTGTGCCTTGGGTTAGCGCGCTTGGGACGCGCCAGCGGTGGCGTCAGATATTCGCCGCGAGAAAGGCGACCAGCTCGTCCAGTCTCAGCGCTCGTTGCTCGACGTCTTGGCGCAGGTCTTTCACGCCAACGACCTCGCGTGCGACCTCCTCGTCTCCCACGATGAGCGCGAAGCGGGCACCGCTCTTGTCGGCCTTCTTGAACTGGCTCTTGAAGCTGCCGCCGCCGCAGTGGGTGATGAGGCGCAGCGCCGGGACAGCATCGCGCAGTCGCTCGCTCATGCCTGGCGCCGCTCGCTGGGCATGCTCGCCCACGGCGACGAAATAGGCATCGACCGTCGGCTCGATCGCCTGGCCAGGCTGCTGCATCAGCTCGACCAGACGCTCGATGCCCATGGCGAAGCCCACCGCGGGCGTAGGGCGACCGCCGAGCTGCTCGACCAGGCCGTCGTACCGGCCCCCGGCACACACCGTCCCTTGGGCGCCCAGTTCATCGGTGATCCACTCGAAGACGGTGCGGTTGTAGTAGTCCAGCCCGCGCACCAGCCGCGGGTTGATCTGGTAGGCGACGCCCGCCTCCGCGAGGCTGCTGCAGATCTGCTCGAAGTGGCGGCGTGTCTCGTCGCCAAGGCAGTCCGCGAGGGAGGGCGCATCCGCCACGATCTGCTGCGTCTGCGGGTTCTTGGAGTCCAGGATGCGCAGCGGATTGGTTTGCAGGCGTCGCTGGCTATCGGCGTCCAGCGCATCCAGGTGGCCTTGCAGATAGTCCACCAACCGCTCGCGATAGGCCTGGCGCTCGCCCTGATCGCCCAGGGTGTTGATCTCCAGCCGGAACCGTTCGAAGCCCAGTTGGCGCCAGAGCCGAGCGGTGAGCAGGATGACCTCCAGATCGATGTCCGGCCCCGGGAGGCCGAAGACCTCGACGCCGATCTGGTGGAACTGCCGGTATCGCCCGCGCTGCGGACGCTCATAGCGGAACATGGGGCCGCGGTACCAGAGGCGCTGGGGTTGCGCCAGCAGGCCATGCTCGACGGCGGCGCGCACACAGCTCGCCGTCCCCTCGGGCCGCAGGCTGAGGCCGTCGCCGTTGCGATCCTCGAAGCTGTACATCTCCTTTTCGACGATGTCGGTGACCTCGCCGATGGAGCGTTTGAACAGCTCGGTGACCTCGACCAGTGGCGTGCGGATCTCGCTATAGCCGTAGCTGGAGAGCACCTGCCTTGCGGCATCTTCCAGACGGTGCCAAAAGGCGATTCGGTCCGGGAGGATGTCGTGCATCCCCCGGATGGCTTGGATGTTCTTGCTCATGAGTGGCGGACAGGGATGGCGGCCATGGCCGCGTGGACCCGGGTGATCATTCGTGGAACCAGGTGATCATGTGTTGACCCAGGTGATCATTAGTTGACCCAAGTCATCATTCAGTCTCTGCCTTGGGGTCTAGGGAGAACCGGGCTACGTTTCCCTGGGCGCGGCTGCCGAGATCCAAGGGTTTGTCTCCCACCAGCAGCTGGGTGGCGGCGGCATTGCCGATCACCAGTTTATAGGGCGGTTCTCCGGTCAGGACGCGGCGGTCTCCCGCGCGCATCTCGCCATTCAGGACCACCTCGCCGGCGGCGTCGCGCACGTCGACCCAGGAGGTCCCGCTGAACTGGAGTACCACCTCTTGCGACACGGGCGCTTGCGCGGGCGCGGGCTCAGCCGCGGGCGGCGTTCCCGTGGGGAGGCTCTCGGCGGGGATGATCCCGCTGGCGCTGGTGGCCGCTGCTGTGTCGGTCGTCTCGGTCGTCACGCCCGTGGTCGCGGGCGTCGAGGGTATCGGGCGCCGCAAGGGAATGGCGTCGGGAGGCACGGCGACCGTCGAGCCGAAGGAGTCGACTGGCGCCGCTGTCTCGGCCTCGCCGGATTCGGCCAGTGGCGCGTTCGCGGAGGTTGCGGTCTCATCCGACGCGCCTGTCGCGCTCTGATCCGCGTCCAGCAGGAGGCTGTCGGAGGCGCTCGGCTGCAGCGCGCTCATGTCGGCGTCCACGGCGCCGCGCCCCTGCCACCAGAGGGCGGCCGCCCCGACCGCCGCGCCCGCCAGCAGGATGCTGAGGCCCCAGATCCAGATGCCGCCGCTGCGCGCGGGCTTCTTGGGGGGCTGGCGCTGTACGGTTCGTGCGATGGGTGCGTCCTGCTCCGGGCTCAGGGAGCGGTAGGCGTCGATGATGGGATTGGGGTCTGCTCCGAGCAGACGCGCATAGTTTCTCAGGTAGCCGGCAACGAAGACGGGGCTCGGCAGCTCGTCGAGCTGATCGCTCTCCAGGGCTTCGACGACACTGCGTTCGAGATGGAGCTGCGCGGCGACCCGCTCGATCTCCATGCCGCGCGACTGGCGCAGCGCCCGCAGTCGTCCGCCTGGGCTCGCGGCGAATGCGCCTGGATTCTGATCATCGGACTGCATGTTCGTCGGTTGGCTCATGGCAGCTCAGTTTCCTGCGGGTCGCGAGGTTTTCGGGGTTTGCGGATAGTTCGCTGCCAACACCTTTTCATAATAGGCAGCGCGCTTGCGGTTGCCGAGCTTGCGCTCGGCCTGGGCGCCGACCTCGAGTGCGGTGTAGGACACGCTGGCCGTGCGCGCGGTCTCGGGCTTGAAGTAGCGGTCGATGTAGTCTTTCGCGGTCTTTGCATCGCCGCGCTTCATCGCCAACTCCGCCAATTTGACCAGGGGCGCGCCGAAGGCCGCGTTCGCTTGCATGGCAGACCTGTAGTAGGTCTCGGCCTTGGTGGTGTTGCCGGCATCCACGGCGCAATTGCCCGCATTGGTCATGGCGATCCAGGGTGTCGTATAGACGGGGTTCTCGGTGGCCTTGGCGAAGTAGGTGTCGGCCTCCGCGTACTTGCGCTGCTTGCACAGAAAAGAGGCGTAGGCGTTCAGGATGTCCGAGTTGTTCGGGGCGAGCTTGACGGCGCGCTCATAGTGTTTCGATGCCTCGTCGGGCTGGCGCAGCTCCTCCAGCAGGAAGGCGAGCCAGATCTGCGCCCGCGGATACTTGTCATCGGCCTCGATCGCCTGCTGGGCGCGTCGGAAGGCGACCTCGGTTTGGCCGCGCTTGTAGTACTCCTCCGCCATCTTGACGTAGAGCTCGGCCGGACTGGCCTCGGGTTCGAGCCCGAGCGCCTCGTCGGACTTCTGATACGCCTTCTCCCCGCCGCAGGCTGCAAGCGCCAGGCAGAGACCAAAGACGATCGGCAGGCGTTGATCGAAGCATTTGCTCATGGAGCCACCATTCTACCGTGCTCGACCAGGATGCGTCCGAGTCGGCGTGTGCGATCCTCGACGCGACCGACCAATTGTCCGCAGGCGGCCGAGATTTCGTCGCCGCGGGTCTTGCGTGTCATCGCGAAGATACCAGAACGCACGAGCCGCTGGCGAAAGGTCTCGATGCGATCCGCCGGCGAGGTGCCGAAGTCGCTCCCGGTGAAGGGGTTGAAGGGGATGAGGTTGACCTTGGACGGCACCCCTTCGAGCAAACGGATCAACTGCTTGGCATGCATCAGGCTGTCGTTGACGCCATCCAGCATGATGTATTCCCAGGTGACCTTGCGGCGTTTGTCGTTGGCGACATAGGCCTTGCAGGCCGGCATCAGCTCGGCGAGCGGGTACTTGAGGTTGATCGGCACCAGCGTATCACGCAGCGCGTCGTTCGGTGCGTGCAGGGAAACGGCGAGCGAGACGTCGCTGACCTCGCGCAGCCGGTAGATGTTCGGGACGATCCCCGAGGTGCTCAGGGTGACGCGGTGCTTGGCCAGCATGTAGGCCAAGTCGTCCTGCATGATGTCCATGGCCTTGACCACGGCATCGAAGTTCGCGAGTGGTTCGCCCATGCCCATCATGACGACGTTCGTCGGCGGGACGTCGAGCTGGCGGGCGGCGTGCCAGACCTGGCCGATGATCTCCGCGACGCTCAGGTTGCGGTTGAAGCCCTGCTGGGCCGTCGCGCAGAAGGCGCAGTTGAGCGCGCAACCCACCTGGGAGGAGACGCAGATGGTGCTGCGCTTGCCCTCTGGAATGTAGACGGTCTCGATGCGCTGACCGTCATCCAGCTCCATCACCCATTTGGTGGTTCCGTCCGCCGAGGGGTGGTCCTGGATGATTCGCGGGAGTCGGATCTGCGTGCGCTCGCGCAGCGCGGCGCGCAGCGTCTTGGGGACATCGGTCATGGCGTCGAAATCGACGACACCATGTTTGTGCATCCACTTGAAGAGGTTGCGCCCATGAAAGGTCTTGAAACCAAGCTCCGCCACCAGTGCCTCGCAGTCGGCGAGGTCCAGGTCGATGAGGTTGGGCTTGGTCTCGGTCGTTGTCATGGGCGTCTCTCTGGCGTTTAGCGGGTGCGCTCGCAAACGCCTTCCGGGAAGAAGAAGTGGATCTCGACCGCGGCATTCTCGGGCGCGTCGGAGCCGTGCGCGGCGTTCTCGGTGAAGGAGTCCGCGAAGTCGGCGCGAATGGTGCCGGGCGCGGCCTGGGCGGGATTGGTGGCGCCCATGATCTCGCGGTTCTTGGCGATGGCGTCTTCGCCTTCCAGGACCTGGACCATGACTGGACCCGAGATCATGAAATCGACCAGTTCATCGAAGAAGGGCTTGCCCTGGTGCACGCCGTAGAAGGCGGATGCCTGCTCTTTGCTCATGTGCAGCATGCGAGCGGCGACGATGCGCAGGCCGGCGGCCTCGAAACGGCTCAGGATGGCGCCGATGGCATCCTTGGCGACGGCGTTGGGTTTGATGATGGAGAGGGTGCGCTCAATGGCCATGCTGGCTCCTGAATAGGGCGTTGATAGGGGTAAGGGCGTTGAAAGCGATCGGGTGGTTGAAAGAGATCGAGTCGTCGAAACGGGTGTCGGCAGGAGAACCCTTCGGCGCGGGCTCGATGCGCGCCGGCGGGATCGTCGACTTCGACAATAGGCTAACCCACAAGTGTATAGGCAGCGACTTGGGCGAGCAATGGCGCGCGTGTCATTCGCGCTCGGGCGCTCGCGGCCTGTCCGGTCGCTCCGGTTGTCTGCTCGTCCTCAAGAGCTTGGCCATGGCGCCAGCTCCGCCCGCGTTGGCCCTGGGTGTCGATCCAGAGATGCGGCAGACCGAGCGCGCGCAGCCATTCGGCGCCGCGTGCGCCTTGCTCGGGGCCGATGGATCAATTGCAGCTCAGGATCGGCAGCCTGGGTCTCGATGGCATCTGCTGGCCCTCAAGGTTGCGAGAGCAGCGTCTCGACTTGAGCGCGGACCTTGGTCGCGTCTCCCGACTCGAAGCCCTCGTGGATGTCGTGGATCCGGCCCGAGCGATCGATGAGATAGGATGTCGGCATGCCCTTGACCTTGTAGAGGCG
This sequence comes from Thiocystis violacea, assembly GCF_016583565.1. GTDB lineage: Bacteria > Pseudomonadota > Gammaproteobacteria > Chromatiales > Chromatiaceae > Thiorhodococcus > Thiorhodococcus violaceus_A. The sequence continues at coordinate 51,758 of NZ_NRRF01000015.1, forward strand.
CGGGCACTTGCCCTCGGGGTCTGCGCCGATGGTGAAGGTCACCGGGTGCTTGGCGAGGAAGCCTTCGGCATCCCGAGTCTCTTCGTCCAGGTTGATGGCGACGACCTCGAGTCCACGGCTCTTCAGATCGCGGTGCATCTGCTCGATGAAGGGAAACGACTTCGCGCAGGGGACGCACCAGGAGGCCCAGAAGTCCAGATAGACGACCTTGCCGGGCAGCGCGGCGGGGTCGACATGGGCATCTCCGGAGAGGGTCGGCACGGCGCAGCCAGGGGCGGCTGATCCGACATCCGCCGCCTGAACGCCGGTCCAGCCCAGCGCGAGCAAGAATGGGAGCGAATGCGTGAGTGTCATGGGACGTCCCTCGGCGTGAGAATGGGGCTGAACGGGTGCGACGGCGCGCGGGTGGACCCCCCGACGTCTTCCATGAGCGCGCAACGGCCGACTGGCTTGGGCCCTCATTCTAACGAAGAATCACAGTCACGCGAGACTGGCGGCGGCTTGGCCTGATCGCCACCTTTCATTCAATGGTCAAATCATTCAATGGTCGATTCGGGAGATGCGATGAGCCACTACGACGTTTTTAATGGTGACGCGGACGGGATCTGCGCCCTGCAGCAGCTACGCCTTGCGCAGCCGCTCGATGCGGTCCTGGTGACGGGCGTCAAGCGTGAGATCGACCTGCTGCGCCGCGTTCCAGACGAGGCGGGCGCCGCCATCACCGTGCTCGACGTCTCTCTGGACAAGAACCGCAATGACCTGGAGCGGTTACTTGCCGCGGGTGCCAGCGTCCGCTACTTCGACCATCACTTTCCGGGTGACATCCCCACGGCTACGGCCTTGGACGTGCATATCGAGACGCTCCCGGACAAGGGAACCAGCCTGCTCGTCGACGACTACCTGAACGGCAGTCAACGGGCCTGGGCCGTGGTCGGCACCTTCGGCGACAACTTCGACCGGTCCGCGCGGCGCGCGGCCGAGCCCTTGGGCTTGCCCGAGTCGGATATCGCCAAGCTGCGCGACCTTGGCATCTACATCAACTACAACGGCTACGGTCCCACGGTCGAGGATCTGCACTTTCCGCCGGACGACCTCTACCGGCGGTTGCAACCCTATGCCGACCCGCTCGCCTTCATCGCGGATGACCCCGCCTTTGCAGCGCTGCGCGACGGCTACACCGAGGACATGGAGAGATCGCGGGCGATCGCCCCAGCGTTGAATGATGCCGGCCATCGTCTCTTCATCCTCCCGGCGGAGCCCTGGGCGCGCCGTGCCAGCGGTGTGCTCGCGAACGAGCTGGCGCAGGCCGAGCCCGAGAAGGCGCACGCCATCCTCACGCGCCTTCCGGCCGGTGGATTCCTGGTCAGCGTGCGCGCGCCCATCGCCCGGCCCGACGGCGCCGACCTCTTGTGCCGCCAGTTCCCAACCGGCGGCGGACGCAAGGCGGCGGCGGGCATCAATGATCTGCCGGAGGACAGCTACGCTGGCTTCGTGGACGCCTTTCGGCGCGCGTTCTGAGCCGCTAGACGTACAGAGCGCGGCGGCCTCGAACCGCTTCATCGTTTCGTCGCGCTCATGGCCTGTTCAGTGTCACTTGCTCAAGGCTGCAGGCTGGAGGCATCCCCGTGTAGCCCCCATCGATCTACTTCGCCACGATCACCGGATCGCCGATCTTCATGGTCTCGAAGAGGAAGCGCGCGTCCTTCTCCCCGAGCCTGATGCAGCCATGGGAGTCCGGATAGCCGGGCAGCCAGCCTTCGTGGAGGAAGTAGTTGCCGTGGAACTGCAGGGAATAGGGCATCCAGGCCTGCATGCCGAGCTGGTTGGTGTAGCGGCTCGAGACTTTGTCCTTGTCCTTGCTGAGGACGGCGAACTGACCGGTCGGGGTCGGGTACCCCTGAGCGCCGGAGGAGATGGGGCCGACCCTGACGACCTGGTCGTCTTCGGCATAGGTGAATGCCTGCTGGTTGAGGGAGATGGTCAGCTTGCGGGTCTTGGCGGCGTCCGCCGATTCGGTCGCGGCGTCGGATTCGGGACTCGATGATGCGCCATCGGCTGTCTCGGCGGTCTGCTCATCCGTCTGCGTCGGTTGCGTCTCCCCACTTGGCGCGTCGGTGGTCTTGGGTTCGGGGGCAGGTCGGTCGCCGATGGACTCTGTTGGTGTGTGGGCACAGGCGGTGAGCAGGATGCTGATGCAGCCTAGCGTGGTGACTCTCGCAAGAATGCCTGGCATCTGGATGGTGTTCCTCGATGGGTCGCCTCAGGGCGTGGTGACCAGGATCCGACCCATGCCGGGGCCAAGCTCGAACTCGAAGGGTGTCGGCAGAAAGTCCATCGGCCATTCCGGGGAGGCGTCGATGAGCGGTCCCGGTGTCCGGATGTGGCGGTAGAGATCCTCGACGTAGAGGTGCTGGCGGTTCCAGGGGTCCTTGTTGAGGGCAAGCAGGGCTTCGCCTTTGCCGGCCGGATGCTTCTTGTGGAGCAGCAGGACGGCGGGGTTCGACGCGTCCAGCCGCTCGATAGGCCCCTCGCTCTGGAAGACGGGATAGGTGTCTTTGATCCTATTGATCTGGGCGATGTAGTGGGTGAGGTCGATATTGATCCCCTCCCATTGATCGGGCTGCGTGTTGACCACGTCGAGCCGGCTGCGAAAGCCATACTCGAAACCGATGGGGATCATGACGCCCGCGGAGAAGAGCGCGGAGAAGAGATAGCGCTGGCGCATGGCGTTGGCATTGTCGCCCGTCTCGCAGTAGAGCCGCTCGGTGTCGTGGCTTTCCGGGAAGCTGATGGAGGGGACGACCTCCCGGGTCAGGTCGTATTGCTTGAGGAGCCAGTCACCGTTGAAATCCCACCATTTGGAGCTGTTGAAGATGGCGTCGAAGCCGGCGCCCGCGGTGGCGAGGGTCTGCTCCGGCGAGCAGCCGAGGGTCTCGGCGACGAAGACCGTGTCTGGATGGCGCTTGCGCACGCCCTCGATCAGGCGACGCCAGATGTCTTGCGGGATCTGGTAAGCGGCGTCGCAGCGGAAGCCGCGGAAGCCCAGGCCGACCAAGTACTCGATCAGCTCGAGGCAGTATTGCACCAATCCCTCGCGATCTGGTGAGTCCTCGTAGTCGAACTGGGCCAGGTCGTACCAGATGACCTTGTTCCCATCCGCCTCGACGCAGAAGGGATTGGCGACCTTGCCGCCGTGGCGGACGAACCATTCCGGGTGCTGTTTGACGAGATTGGAATCGATGGCGCAGTGGTTGATGACGAGGTCAATCATCATGGACAGGCCGTGCGCCTGTGCCTCCTTGACCATGGCGCGAACCTGATTCTCGGAGGATAGGCGCGCGCGCGGCTTCAGGAGGTCCTTGTTGATCGAGAAGTAGTCGGCGATGGAGTAGAGGCTGGCGGAGCGACCCGGTTGCTGGATGGGGTTGACGAATACCCAGTCGAAACCCATCAGGGCGGCCCGTTGGAGGTGCGGCCCCCAATCCGCGAAGGGGCCGGCGAGACGCGGAAAGAGGTTATAGATCTTCATTGGAACGCTGTTGTCCTTGCCGCGGTGATCGCGGCCCCTACCAGGTGGGAAGGTCGGAAGCTGTGCGTCGCCCGGTCGGGTCGGACCGCGGCGCGCAGCCATGATTGAAGGTTAGAGTTCGCGAGCGCGGCGATCGTTCAACTGTCCCGGATGTAGTCGTAGATGTTCAGGTAATCCTGACCCGGCCGGTTCCAGGAATAGTCCGTCCGCATGGCGTTGCCGATCAACTCGCGGAAATGCTCGGGGAAATCGTTGTAGCAGGCAATGGCCCTTCCAAGCGCCGATTCCAAACCACGGTTGTCGTAGTTGTCGAAGACATAGCCGTTGCGCTCGTTCATGGGCCGCGACGAGTGGTCTTTATCGAAAACCGTATCCGCGAGTCCGCCGACGGCTCGAACCACCGGGATGGTGCCATAGCGTAGCGAGATTAGCTGAGTCAGGCCGCAGGGCTCGAACTGGCTCGGCACTAGCATCATATCCGCGCCCGCATAGATGAGGTGGGACAGATCTTCGTCGAAACCGATCTCCAGGTGACAGTCCGGGCTGTCGTTGAGCATCTGCTTCAGGCCCCAGAAGTCGGCATTGATCCGCTCGTCCGGGCTCGATCCCAACAGCACGAACTGAGCGCCGCGTTCCAAGGTGTAGAAGATGGCATGGCGCACCAGGTCCAGGCCCTTCTGCGGATCCAGTCGGCCGATGAAGGCGACCATGGCCTTTTCATTGTCCGCGAGCATCAGCCGATGGCGCAGCGCGCGCTTGTTGTCGTATTTGCGATCGATGGAATCCAGGCCGTAGTGGACCGGGATGTGCCGGTCGAGCTCGGGGTTCCAGGCTTCGTAGTCGACGCCATTCACGACGCCGCCGTACTTGATCTGGTGGGTGTGAAGCGTCGGCTCCAGACCGAAGCCCTGCCCCTGATCCTTGGTCTCGAAGGCGTAGCGCGGTGACACCGTGGTGACGAAATTGGAGTAGACGATGCCGCCCTTGAGCAGGTTGATCGCTTGCGGATAGCGGGCGTCGCCCAGGCGGGTGTGGTCGAGGTAGCGCTCGGGGGGATGCAGGCCGGCTGCCCGCAGTGCCTCGGCTCCGGTAACACCCTGGTGGGCGAAGTTGTGAATCGTCAGGCAGACCCGCGGATGCATCATGCCGAGACGCTGGTACATCTCGAAGAGGAACACGGGCACCAGGGCGGTCTGCCAGTCGTGGCAATGGATGATGTCCGGGTGCTTGCCGGCCTTCCAGAGGAACTCGATCGCGGCGCGCGAGAAGAAGGCGTATCTCAGGACATCGTCGCGGAAGCCATAGATGCCGCCTCGATTGAAGAAGTTGTCCTGCGAATGCGGCTCGATGAAGAAGCATTTGCGTCCGTGCACGAAGCCGAAAAACACCGTGCAGTGCACGGCGCCGTCATACCAGGGTACCCAGAGATCCTGATAGACCTCGTGCAGATCGTAGATCTGGTCGTAGCGCATCGAGGCGTACTTGGGCAGCACGATCTCGACATGATTGCCGCGAATCGCCAGCTCCCGCGAGAGACCAAAGACGACGTCCGCGAGTCCGCCGACCTTGGCGACGCCCGCCAGCTCGGGCGTGATGTGCACGATGAAGAGGCTGGGTCGCGACGGAGCCGGTGGCGGCTCGGGCGGCGGCTCATGCACGACCTCCGGCTCCGGCTCCGGCTCGGGTGCGCTGGGCGGCGCTGTTGTCTCGGCTGGCTCTTCGGGTTGCTCGGGCTCCGCTGTCGCGGCGATTGGCTGCTCGGGCTTGGCCTCGGGCTCGATTGTCACGAGTGGCTGCTGCGCGGTGGTTTCGGCCACCTCGGGCGGGGCCTCGGTTGGTGCGATGGCTGGCGCGTCCGAGGCGCGCGCGGGTGTCTCCTGGCGCGGCATCGACTGCGGCTGTGTCATCGCGACGTCCGCTGGCCGCTCCGGCTCGGGCGCCTGCTTCGGTGCCTGCCGCGCGTTGGCGGTTCCCGCGCGAGCGCGCGCTGGGGGTGCCTCCGGCGCCTTGTGCGGCTTGGTCTTCTTGATGACCGGAGTCGATTGGACGCCGCCGGTCGCCAGGTCCGCCTTGGTCACGGGTTGCGCCTTGGCCTCCGCGGCGGTCGAGACCTTCGCTTTCCTGGGCGCGGAGGTTGTCTTGGCCTCGCTGTCGACCTTCTTCGTCGTGCGCACGGGCGCCGCTGGCGCCTCTTTCGGTCCAGTTGGCTTTTTCGCCATTCGCAGATGTCCTAAAAGGCTTCGGTGTCAGGGAGCCAGGTGACTCATCGGCTCCAATTCTGCCACGAAGCGCGCTGGGGGTCTCCGGCTATCTCTGTCGCTTCGGGCGATTGGGCGGGTCGCGCAAGAGGTCGATCCTGGCGTCGGGAGGCCCGGCGACACTAGGCGTGCATCCCTCGCGTGTTGAAGGTGACGTTCCAATGCTCGTCTCCGCCATCCACCGGAAGAGCCGTCAGCTCCAGGGTGCCGACTTCGGTGACGGCCGCTTGGAGCCGGACCGCGACGACTTCGCCGGGCTTGCGGTTGCGACCCGTCAGCGTGGTTTGGATGTCATCGAGTTCTTCCAACTCGTCCTCGCCCCATTCCTCCAGGAGTTCGCCGACCTGGTCCTCGCGGCGGACGCTGGAGCTGAAAAAGCGGAAACGCACGGGCTCGCCGACCACGAGACCGAACTCCTGCGGCGGCGCGACGGGCTCCGACCCTTCCTCAAGCCCGAAGGGTACGAGGCAGAGCGCCTGCAGCTCGGGCTCCATTCCCGGCACGGCGGGCATGGCGCTCTCGACGCCGACGTAATAGGTGTGCGAGGTGCCGCCGCGGATGCGCACGCCGCCATGGCGACGGACGTGAGCATAGAAGGCCGCGCCCTTGGAGACGGCCAGGTCCAGGTCGCGCGCCTCGAGCAGCCTGGCCGCCGGCGCGCCGTCCGCTTCCAGCCATTGATTGATGACCGTCAAGACCCGTTCCTGGAGGATCCGGGCCTTGAAGACGCCGCCGTTGAAGAGGACGGCGGTGGGTCTCAGGAAGCTCGCGTCCAGGGGTTGGTCGACGAATCCGGACAGATCTTGAGTGGCGCCCGTCTGGCGACCCAGGAAGGCGGCCAGGTGACGGGTGACGGCCGGATCCTGGGCATAGGGCAGGCCAACCTTGGTCAGCGCGCCGCGCGGGCGACTGGCCGGCCGGCTGCTGGCCTCGACCGCTGGGAAGAAACCCTCGATCAGCGTGGTCTGGACCTCCTCTCGGGTCAGTTCCGTGCGGATGCTGCCGCCGATGAGCCGCGAGCCCCGGCTGGGCACCACCACGGGGATGCGCTCCAGCTCCGCCTCCGCGAGCAGCGACTCCTTCGCCTGGCGGCAGCCATGGGTGAGCGCCTGGAGCTGCCAGCGGTCGAGCTCGACGCCGGTCTGCGCGAGCTTGCCCTTGAGGATGTAGGCGAGCGCCAGGTCCATGTTGTCGCCGCCGAGCAGGATGTGCTCGCCCACGGCGACGCGTGTCAGCTCCAGTGCGCCGTCGTTCTCGGTGACGGCGATGAGGGACAGGTCCGTGGTGCCGCCGCCCAGGTCCACCACCAGGATGACATCGCCGACGCGGACCTGGTTGCGCCAGTCGCCGCGGCTGTCGTTGACCCAGCTGTAGAGGGCGGCTTGAGGCTCTTCGAGCAGGACCAGGTGCTCGATCCCGATCGCCTTGGCCGCCTCGGCGGTCAGCTCGCGCGCGGCGGGATCGAAGGAGGCGGGCACCGTGACCGTGACCTCCTGGCGGTCCAGCGGGTCGTAGGGGTGCACCCCGTTCCAGGCATTTCGCAGATGCGCCAGGTAGTGGATGCTCGCCTCGAAGGGCGAGAGCTGGGGGATCTCCGCGGGCGCGCCGGCGGGCAGGATGGCGGCCTTGCGGTCGACGTCGGGATGGCACAGCCAGCTCTTGGCGCTGGAGACCAGGCGAATGGGCGTCATGCTGCCCTGCTTGCGCGCCAGCTCACCGCAGATGCGGGCGGTGTCGCTCTCCCAGGGCAGGCCCAGGTCGCTGGCCTTGAATTCGTCTTGATGCGGCAGGTAGAGGAACGAGGGCAGCAGCGGGCGCGTCTCGACCGCGCCGGGCGAGACCAGCTGCGGGACGGAGAGCATCCCCTGCACGATGTTCTCGCCCTCGCTCTTGTCCGATTCCACGAAGGAGAGCGCGCAGTGGGTGGTCCCGAGGTCGATGCCGACGGCAAAACGCGGTGCGCTCACAGCTCCACCTCCGCGGCGGCGAGGATCTGAAGGTCATGCCCGCTGGTGACCTTGGGTAGCCGGATCTCGACGACGCGCCAACCGCGATGGACGAGGGCGCCGGTGAAGGGTGGGTTGCCGACGACATTGCCGGTCGGCCGCACGGAGGCGGCGTCGAAGCCAGGTTGCAGGGTGACGCGGCTGCCCTCGGGCTCGTCGCGGACGGGGGCGATCGTGAGGTAGTCCTGTAGCACCTTCTGGCACCCCTGGTGGACCACGCGCGCCGCGGCGCCGACCTCCTGGTCGGAGTAGTCCTTGACGTTCTCCTGCAGGAAGTCGATCAGGCGGCCCTCTTTCTGCAAGAGTCCGAGCAGCAGCAGCGCGGCATCCGGGCTCGCGCTCGCCAAGGGGGCGACCGCCGGTGCCGCTGGCCGCGCGGCGGCGGGAGCCGTTCCCGCCTTGAGCAGCGAGTCGATGGATCGCGCCAGCTCGGGATCCTTGAAGATCCGCCGAAAGCTGCCGAAGGCGATGCTGGCCCTTCGAAGAAAGGACGGCGCCGATGATGACATGGACGAGTTCCTCATCATTGGAAATGTGAATCCGGGGTGGTTGAACGCTGGGGTGATTGAACGCTGGGTGCGGAAGTCGCGGGGATCGGCGCCTGAAACGCTGAGTCTTGCGCGGCCTGTTCGGTTGCATGCAGTCTGGGCGCTATTGTAAGGCCCCGCGTCCGGCATGCCATAATCAGTCGCATCCAGCGGTGCCCGACCGCGTTGAGCCCACGGCCATCATCCTAGTCTCCCGACATGACACCCGAGATCCACACCGAACCGAGCCCCCGGCAACGTCGCGAAATGATTGCCATTGCTGCCTACTATCTGGCCGAGCACCGGGGATTTGCGCCGGGCGGCGCGGATCAGGATTGGCTCGATGCCGAGCGGACCGTCGACGCCATGATCGCGAGCAAACTGCTCTCGCGGACCACGCAAACCGATGCCGGGCGGCGTTTGATTCGCAACGCCCTGGTCATGCCCGAGGGCGATGACGGCTGAGGGTCGGCCGACGTCACATCATCTCGTCCATGTTCGATCCTTCGCTTCTCCAGGGATCGTCGCGGCGGCAAGCCGTTCTTCTGGACACGAAACGCAAAAAAAAAGCGCGACGGGTGTCGCGCTTCAAAATAAATACCACCAAAGGAGGATGGAGGAGTGTACTGAGGCGATGTGCTTCAGTACATCAACAGTTTCTTATTTACTGGTGGTTTTGTCAACCCTGGCCCAGTGGTTTGGACGCCTAAAAACCTATCGTTAACGCCGATGGGAATGATCGGTAGCGCCTTCTTTGTGCGCAACGCCTGAGCGGGCTCGGGCGCTTCGTCATGCTGGGTGCGGCGGACCGTGCCGAGGGTGTTCGTGTACCATTGGTGTTCGCGTGTGCGGACGATCCTCTGAATCTTTGCCAAGGGTGTCCAGATGGATCCTCGTGCACCCTAGGCTCCCCAGCGCTGCGTCAGTCCGTGCTGGACCCCGAGGTGGTCGAGGACTCGAGCGGCCATGAAGTCGACGATGTCCGAGAGGCTGGAGGGATTGCCATAGAACCCCGGACTGGCGGGCATGATGACCGCGCCGCTGTTGGACAGGCGGAGCATGTTCTCCAGGTGGATGCTGGAGAAGGGCGTCTCGCGGACGACCAGGATGAGGGGGCGGCGCTCCTTGAGGGCGACATCGGCGGCGCGCTCGATCAGGGTGCTCGATAGACCGGCGGCGATGCGCCCGACCGTGCCCGTCGTGCAGGGGCAAATCACCATGGCGTCCGCCGGATTGCTGCCGCTGGCGACCGGCGCCGTCCATTGTTGGCGGCCAAAGACGCGGAGTTGTCCGTCCGCGGCCTGGAATCGGGCGCTGAAGAAACGCTCGGCCTCCGCCGGCTGAGACGGCGCCTCGATGCCGGCTTCCATGCGAAGCACGACCTGCGCCGCTTGGGAGACGAGCAGGTAGACACGGGCGCCGGATGCGATCAGACACTCGACCAGCTTGAGCCCATAGGCGGACCCGGAGGCGCCCGTGATGGCGACCGTCACGGTCTTCGGCCATGGCCTTAGCTCAGGCGACATCAGGATTCACCGCGGGTGGCGAGGGTTCGCTCAGGGCCTGCGCGCGGTTTCGTGGCGCGCTCACCCTTGGTGCCGAAGGTGCAGCGCGGTCAGGAGCTTGCCGTGAATGCCGCCGAAACCGCCGTTGCTCATCACGAGAATCTGGTCGCCGCCGCGGCTCTCGCCAACCAGGTCGTCCACGAGTGTCTCCAGGGCGTCTCGCACCCGCACCCGCTCGCCAAGCCCGGCGAAGACCGCGGCGGCGTCCCAGCCGAGATCCGGTGGCGCATAGAGATAGACCTGGTCGGCGAGGTCGAGCGAGGCCGCCAGCTCGGTATTGTGCACGCCGAGCCGCATGGTGTTCGAGCGCGGCTCCAGGACGGCGAGGATGCGCTGCTCGCCGACGCGCCGGCGCAACCCTTCGAGCGTGGTGGCGATGGCGGTCGGGTGATGGGCGAAGTCATCGAAGAGCCGGATGCCATTGACCTCGCCGCGCAGCTCCATGCGGCGCTTGACGCCCTGGAATCGGCTCAAGGCGTCGGTGCTCGCCGCGATGGGTACGCCGGCATGCCGCGCCGCGGCCACGACGGCGATGGCATTGTTGACGTTGTGCAGGCCAGTTTGCGTCCACTGGACGACGCCGACCTCCTCGCCCTTCAACAGAATGCGGAAGTGCGAGCCGTCCGGCTCGATCAGCTCCCCGGTCCAGGCGCCAGCCGCGCCGAAGGTCTCCCTGGGTGTCCAGCAGCCCATGGAGATGACCTCATCCACGGCGTCGGAGCCGGCTGGATGCACGATGAGCCCAGTGCCGGGGACGGTGCGAATCAAGTGATGGAACTGGCGCTGGATCTGTGCGAGGTCATCGAAGATGTCCGCGTGATCGAACTCCAGATTGTTGAGGATCAGGGTTCGCGGCCGGTAGTGAACGAACTTGGAGCGCTTGTCGAAAAAGGCCGTGTCGTACTCGTCCGCCTCGACGACGAAGAAGGGCGCGGAGCCCAAGCGCGCGGAGAGGCCGAAGTCCTGAGGGACGCCGCCGATCAGAAAGCCGGGATCCAGGCCCGCGTCGTCCAGCACCCAGGCGAGCATGCTGGCCGTCGTCGTCTTGCCATGCGTCCCGGAGACCGCCAGCACCCAGCGGTCGCTCAGGAGGTTGTCCCTCAGCCATTCCGGTCCCGAGCAATAGCGCAGGTCGCGGTCCAGCATGGCCTCGATCGCGGGGATGCCGCGCTTCATCGCATTCCCCACCACCACGATATCGGGCGCCGGCTCCAGATGCGCGGCGTCGTAGCCTTCCATCAGCTCGATGCCGGCGGCTTCCAGCTGCGTGCTCATGGGGGGGTAGACGTTGGCGTCCGAGCCCGTGACCCGATGGCCGAGCGAGCGCGCCAGAAGGGCGATGCCGCCCATGAAGGTACCGCAGATTCCCAGGATATGAAGGTGCATGACAGGGTCCTAGATGATGCCCGTATGCGCGCCTGCGCGCGCAGTGATCGTCGCTCTGATGGCTCGCCTCAGGCCCCGCCGAACAGGGCGGTCACGATGGTCACCGTGACGATCTCGAAGGCGACCGCGATCGCGGCACCCTGGCCGAGGGTGAGTCCGAAGGTGTGACGCAGGATGTGGCCCGTGACCACGATCCCCCAGATGACCAGGGCGAGCAGCAGGAAGGCGCCCAAGGCGGCCAGGTCGGTTTCCGCGCTGCCTGTCGGCTTCATGCTGAGGGGGATGATGGCGACGAGGCCGAGAAGGGCGCCACTGCCGAGGAGCGCCGTGGCGGATTGCGTGAAGCGTGGGCGCGCGCGCAGCTGCGTGAGTGCGGCGTAGAGCGCCGTCAGCATGATCAGAACCTCGGCGAGGCCCTGCATCAAGCTCGTCAGCCAGGGGAGCCCGGCGGCGATGCCGACCAGCACGCCAACGATCACGTCCGCGATGAGGACGATCGCCAGCAGGACATCGGATGCTGGCAAGTCTTGCGGTGGACGGCGCAGCGCGCAAAGCTCGATGAAGAAGATGATCAGGGCCTGCACAACACCATCCCAAAAGCTCAAACCTGCCGCCAATCATAACCGCCAGCGGCCATGAAAAGACAATTCTCGCGCAAAAGGATAGGTTTCGAGGTGGGCGCCGCCGCGCAAGGTTCGCTGTTCGCGCGCCTGGATTCGGCCGTTGACGACCTTGTCGGGCCGCCCAAGCAGATCGGCCGCAGTGGCGTCAGAGAGCCCAAGGCAAGGGTCATGACGCCAAGCGGTTTGCTCTTCGCCGAACGCGGCCGATCCCCACCCCGGCCAGGACCATCACGCAAGCCGTGCCGATCGGCGCCCAATTTCCGACCACGGAATAAGGCGTTGCGCCCTGCATGGGCCGCACATCCGCCTGCGCGCTGCCGCGCGCGAACGCGGGGATGGTCGCGACCACGCGCCCCTTGTCGTCGATGATCGCCGAGACACCCGTGTTGGTTGCCCGCACCAGGTAGCGCCCATTCTCCAAGGCCCGCATCCGCGAGATCTCCAGATGCTGGTGCGGTGCCAGGGAATCCCCGAACCAGGCGTCATTGCTGACGTTGATGAGATATTCGGCCTCCGGCATCGCTTGGGAGACCTCGGCTGGAAAGGCGTCCTCGTAGCAGATCGATACGCCCGCGCGGTGCTGCCCGACGTTCAGGAGGGGGCGCGCGTCCTCGCCTGGGCTGAAATCGGACATGGGTACCTCGAACAGCTGCACCAAGGGTCCCAGCCACGCCTTGAAGGGCATGAATTCGCCGAACGGCACCAGATGCCGCTTGGCATAGCGGTCATCGGCGCTGCCGATGCTCACCAGGGCGTTGTAATAGCGGCGTTTCTCCAGGTCCATGACCGGGATGCCCATGACGATCTCGGCGCCCTCCTGTCGTGCCCGCTCCGCGAGCGGGTCGATGAGCGGGGCGCGGACCTGATGGAGGAAGTCGGGCAGGGCGGTCTCGGGCCAGACGATGAGGTCCGAATCCAGGTTGTCTTTCGTCAGTTGCAGATAGGCTTCGGCGATCGTCAGCCCGGCGTCCGGAGCCCATTTGACCGATTGAGGGATATTGGCCTGGAGCACGCTCGCCTTGAGCACAGGTCCCGACGGCTGGGTCCAATCGACCCTTTGGAGCACGAGGCCGCCAGCCCAGATGAGGACGAGACCGACGCTGGCCGCGATGCGGGCGCGCCCCGGCCAGCGGATGAGGCCCCAAAGCAGTCCGCCCGAAAGGACGGCCAAGAGACTGAGTCCGTAGACGCCGATCAGGGGCGCGTATCCGGCCAAGGGGCCGTCGATCTGGGTATAGCCAAGATTGAGCCAGGGAAAACCGGTGAAGAGCCAGCCGCGCAGCCACTCGAAGAGGACGTAGAGTCCGGGAAAGAGCAACAGAGGCGCGACCCAGGAAGGGGCGCCGTCGAGACGCCGGACCAGCCATCCAGCGAGCCCGAAGTAGAGCGCCATCGCGGCGATGAAGAGCGCGGTCAACCCATGCGCCAGCCAGGCGTCCATGTTGCCGAACTCGTTCAGGCTGATCCGGATCCAGAAGACGCCGAAGCCCATGAGCCCGACGCCGAACAACCAACCGCGCCAGAATCCGGCGCGCTCCGGCGCCCTGTCCAGCGACTGGCAGAGACCGACGATGGCGACGATGGCGAGCGGGAAGAGCGAAAAGGGCGCGAAGCCGAGGACCGTGAGGGCACCACTGCCGAGCGCGATGAGCCCGGGTGCGGTAGAGCTGAGACGCGACGACTGCAGAGGCATGGGATGGATTGGCCGGGCATGGATAGGAACGGCGCCGTTTCTATCAGCCGCTGTCCGACGGGTCAAATGAAGAAATCGGTGCCTTGGTCGGACGCTGCCGGTGCGACAGGCCGAGCCGCTCGCTCGGAGCGTCGCCCTAAGGGGAATCGATCGGGGCTCGACGGGGATTCCACGGCTCAGAAGCTGGGGAGGTGGGAGCGGCGCCCCGCCGCGACGGCAGGCCATGGGCGCCGGTGCCGATCGCGCCGAGGGCGGGGCTCCCGCCAGGGGAGTGGCGTCAGGGCTAGGCGGCCATCGCGTGCGGCTCGTGCGACAGACAGCCTTTCGGACAGACGCGCGAGCAGGCTTCGCAGCCTATGCAGTCGAGCGTGTCCTTGAGGTTCATGACCATGCCCGGCGCCTCGTCGAAATCGTCATCGTCGAGATTGTCGTCGTCGAGGTCGAGGTCATCGCGGTCGATGAGCTCGAAGACGTTGCGCGGGCAGACTTTGTAGCAGCGACCGCAGCCGATGCAGTTGTTCTGGTTGAGGGCGGTTACGAAGGAGGGCGTCCACTCGAGGCCACCCCGGGTCAGTCCTGTGATGACAGACATCTCTCTTCTCCGGGTCCGAACGATCGGACTGTGTGTGTGGGTATCAGAATGTGTGTGAGTGCCAGACAGCCTGTGGGTATCCGGCCGTGTGTGGGTATCGGAATGCGCGTGGCAAGGGGCGAGACCAGCTAGGCACTCGCGGCGGCCTCTGCCGCCTTGAGCTTCTCGTTCGCCTCGGCCCACGCCTTGCAGGCGTCGTAGGTCGCCTGTGCAATGCCGGGAATCTCTTCGTAGGCGGCGGGCAGGCGATCCTCGACGAGGTCGTGCAGCTCGCTGGCCTTTTCGGATGCGATGCGCTTGGCTTTCTTGATCGCTTTTTCGAGCGCTTTCAGCTCTTCGGTTGTCATGCTTGTCTCCTTCGAGTGAGGGATCCCGACGGGCGCGACACCCAGGTGCCTGGTGTCGTGCCTCGCCCAGGATCGATCAGAGGCCGGCGACCTTCGGGTGGCTGCCGACCAGCTCCAGGGCGACGGAGAGGATCTTGTCGGCCTCGTCCTTCATCTTCGAGAGACTGGGGAAGCCGAAGCGGTGGACGTCGCGCAGGGTGCGATCCATGACGACCAGCTTGCCGACCGTGATGAGCGCGCGCCCGAAACCCTCGTGGGTCAGGTTGATCAGCGGCACGGCCATGAGGCCGCACTCGGACTCGATCATGGCCGAGATGGCGTTGTAGAAGACCTTCACGCGCGCGATCACGATCTCGTCCGGATCACCGATGATGGGGATCTCGCGCTTCTTCTCCTTGGTCAGGACGAAGGGCTCGAGCATCTCGGCGGCCGACAGGGAGTCATACTGGCCATAGGCGTCGATGGCGCGCATCTGGCGAACCATTTCGACGATGAAGACGGACTTCATGAGTCCTTCGTTCTCGATCTCGGGCGTGAGCGTTTCGGTCATGGTGGATGCCTCGAACTGTTTGGATGAATCCGCGGTCGTCGCGGAGCACGGGAATCTTCAAGCCTGTCCTGGGCCGGCCTTGCTGGGCTCCAGCCGCACCGCCGCGGCGGTGCCGGCCCTGCCCGCGAGGGTGGGGAGGTAGCGATCACGTCCCGCGACACCACCGGTGAGGCGCCCGCTCAGCCAGAGTCCGGCGCCAAGGCCCGCGAGCCCGAGCAGCGCGACCAGCCCTTCGTCCAGCTGCAGCGCGGTGGCCGCCCCGGCGGCGGCCAGGAGTGCCGTCAGCGGGAGCATGTAGGCCGTCAAGGAGGCGCGGATGAGCGTGTCGCCTTGGATCGCGATCCTGACGCGCTCGCCGGCCCGGAGGCCGACGGGATCATGGATGCGCAGGCGTGTGTGGCCCTTGCGAAAGAGTTTCGACAGGCTCCCGGTTCCGCAGCTGTCCGCGCTGCCGCACTGGCCGCAGGCGGAACGCCGCTCGGCCTCGACCCAGGCGAAGCCGTCCTCGATCGCGATGACGGTGGCGGTCTCTTCGATTACTCGGTCCATCCCTCGGCCTCCATCGCGTCGAAGCGCTTGGCATGGTCGGCGCTCTGGTTCTCGATGGCGCGCGCCAGCCAGGCACTCGGACCCTCGCGGATCTCCGTCTGCAGCGAGCAGATCGCGTGCTTCAGCGGGGTGCCCGTCGCGACCTTGACCGGCTGGATGCCCTTGGGGCGCAGCTGGTTCACGGCGGAGGCGCCGATGGCCTGGCAGTAGACGGCGATGCAGCCGCTCAGTGCGCCGATCTTGGCGGCGAGCTTGTCCTCGTTGCCGTCCATGTCGAGCTGGCCGAACTGGATGGCCTCGACCAGGTTCGCCGTGCCTTCGTCGATGCTGTAGATCGCGAAGGCCTCGGCGGCGCCAAAGTGCTGATCGATGTGTTTCATGTCGGAGGTCGCGAAGGCGACTTTCACCGATGTGCCCATGCTTCTTGCCTCGCTGCAGCCGTTGAGGATGCGTAGTCGTCGTTCCACTGTCATGGGGCTTCCCGATGTCGTTGGGGCGGGTGCGAAACTCGGATCGATGGGTTTCGCTGCGCTCCACCCACCCTAGGCGGCGTGCTTGACGCCCGCGGCGCGCTCGTTGTCCGGCCATTGCTTGAGCGTGGAGCGGTAGGGATGGATCTCTCCCTTCTCGAGCGTCAGCAGGAGGTTGGCCAGATCGAAGAGCGCGGCCTTGGTGCCCTGGTAGCCGATCCAGGTCCGCTGGAATCCGCCGAGCCTGTCGTATTGCGGAAACCCGGCGCGCAGCAGCGGAATGCCCAGCCGCTCGCCGGTGTGGACCCCATGCGAATTGGTGATCAGAAGCTCCGCCTTGCCGGCGCGGGCGGCGATCTCCAGGTCCTCCAGATCGCCGATCTTGACCTGGTCGCAGACGACGTTCTGGAGCGCGGGTGCGTTGGACGGGCTGACTGCGGCGACGGTCTCCGCACCGAAGCCGGCGAGCATCTGACTCAGGCCGACCAAGAGATCCGGGTCGGCGGCGATGGCGACGCGCGACATGCCGAGCATGAAGTGGCAGTCGAGCATGGCGTCCTGCAGCTGGGCGCGCTCGCGCTCGATCTTCGGCGGGACCGGAACCGCGGCGATGTCCGCCAGCGTCGCGATCAGACCGTCGACCGCATCCAGACCCATGAGGTGATCGAATCGGTAGTCCGCAACCCCGGTGCGTGCCTTGAGGCTGTCCGCGGCGGCATGCATCGAGGCGCCGACCACCAGGGTGGCGATGGCATCGCCCAGGGTCGCCATCTCGGAGACCAGGGCGCCGCCGATGGTCAGTGGGCTGTAGTCCGCCTCGGGCAGATGGCCGTCGAGTGAGTCCGAGAGGTCCGGGAGCACGACCGGGCGTAGCCCGAACAGCTCGATGGTGTCCTTCAGATGCTCCAGGTCGCCCGGCGTGAGGTGCGAGCCGGCGATGACGTTGACCTGACGGCGGCGGCGTCCGGGCTCGGTGCCGGCCTCCGCGGCGGTCGGGACCAGGGTCTCGATGATGGCGCGGGTCGCGTCGGCATAGCCCGACTCCATGGAGCCGGTGAAGTCCGGCGTCGAGACCGGGATGACCGGGATGTGGTCGAACTGCGGATAGGTTTGGCGGAAGACGCGCACCGCCATCCGGATGTCCGCGCCCTGGGTCTCGACGAGGCCGGTGGTCGGCACGCCGATCAGATCCGGCGAGTTCTTCTCGCAGATGGTTTTGAGTCCTTCGATGACGAAGTCCTGTGTGCCCATGATGGCGCTGACCTGGTCGATCGCCGTGGTCTGCAGCGGGATGGGCTCGCGGAAGTGGCGCACGAAGAAGATCTTGCCGAAGGCCGTGCAGCCCTGAGACCCATGCAGCATGGGGAT
Organism: Thiocystis violacea; assembly: GCF_016583565.1. Lineage (GTDB taxonomy): Bacteria > Pseudomonadota > Gammaproteobacteria > Chromatiales > Chromatiaceae > Thiorhodococcus > Thiorhodococcus violaceus_A. The sequence goes on from NZ_NRRF01000015.1 coordinate 69,221, forward strand.
GGCGCGGCGGAAGCCGAGAAAGGCGAGGGCGGCGCCGACGGTCGAGCTGGCCTTGAGCGGGCTGACCGAGAGGGCCTTTTTGCGTTTGATGATCTCAGGCATGGCTGGCCTCCACGGCGACGGGCGCGACTTCGTCGGTCTCGACCGCTGCGACGGCGACCGGTTCTTGCTCGGGCTGGACGGTTTGCGCCCAGGGCGCGGGACGGCGCACGGCCTCCCAGATCGGGCTCTCGATGGTCAGGCACAGCTGCTTGGCCAGTTCGAGCATGCCCTCGTAGCCGGCGTAGCCGAATTCGCGCTCCTGATTGATATCCAGGAAGGGGATGCGCGCCTTGAGCGCGGTGTACATGTTGCGGCCGCCGGCGATGAGGATGTCGACGCCGTTGTTGCGCACGATGTCGATCAGGGTGCGCGGATTGCCTTCGTCGAGCATCACGGCGTCTTCGCCCATGAGTTCGCGGATGCGCGCCTTGTCTTCCTCGGTCGACTTGCGGGTGCCGGTGGCGACCACGGTCATGCCGAGATCCTGGAGCGCGGAGATGACCGACCAGGACTTCACGCCGCCGGTGTAGAGCAGCACCTTGCGACCCTTGAGGCGCTGACGCCAGGGCTCCAGCGCCGCCTGCATGCGGGCCTCTTCACGGGCGATCAGCGCCTCGGTGCGCGCGCTCAGATCCGGATCGTCGATGATGCGGGCGAAATCGCGCAGGGCCTGGGAGACGTCCTGAACGCCGTAGAAGCTGCCTTCGAACCAGGGCGTGCCGAAGCTCTCCTGAAGCTTGCGGGCGACGTTTACCATGGCCTTGGAGCAGACCATCATGTTGACCTCCGAGCGGTGCATGGTCTGCACCTCGCGGAAGCGGGCGTCGCCGGAGAGGGTGCAGAGCACGCGCAGCCCCAGCTCGTCGAAGAGTGGCAGCACGCGCCACAGCTCGCCGGCGATGTTGTACTCGCCGACCAGGCAGATGTCGTGGACTTTGAAGCCGTCCCTTTCGATGCCTTCCGGAATCGGGTCGGGCTCGCGCGCGCCGCAGACGTACTTGACCATGGACTCGCCGGCGATGCGGTTGCCCAGGTTCTTGGTGCCGTAGAAGCCGGCGGCGTCGATCGGGACGACGGGCGTGCCCCAGCGTTCTTGCGCCTCTCTGCAGACCGACTCGATATCGTCGCCGGTCAGGGCGGGCACGCAGGTGTTGTAGACGAAGACGGCGGCCGGCTGGTAGGCGTCGATCGCCTGCTTGATGGAGTGGAAGAGACGCTTCTCGCCGCGTCCCATGATGACGTCCTGCTCGGTGAGGTCCGTCGTCATGCCGATCTTGTAGAGGGCGGGACCGGTCGAGCGGGCGCCGCGGTTGTCCCAGGAGTTGCCGGCGCAGGCGATGGAGCCATGCACGATATGGGCGACATCTCCGATCGGCAGCAGCGCGATCTGTGCCCCGTCGAAGGCGCAGCCGCCGGCCGTCGCGCCCGGCTTGGGCTTGGCGCAGCCAGACTTGGCCTTCTTGTTGTGCGCACAGGCCGGCTCGTCGAGCAGGGCGGAGATGTCTTTTTGCTTCATGCAAGGCTCCCGAGGCAATGTTTGGGAGTCTTGATGCAGAGCTTATGCCATTTTTCTAATATTTGTTTTTGCTGGAGAAAACCCCGTCGGCGACCTGTAGGCTTCCCGACAATCCGAGCGATTGCAGTAAGTGCGACAAAGCGACCAGGCCACTGCTGGCCTCGGCGCTGGACGGCGGGCTGACTATTGACGCCTTGGATGCTGGAAGATCAGGGGCGCGAACGGGGCGCTCGACAGAGGCGCGCCTCAACGCGCTGCCCGCTGAGTTCGAGCGGCCCGGGTTTGAGCTACGCCTCGCCCGGGCGATGCAGGTATCCTGTGCCCTTGTCTGGTGCGGCCACCCTTTTGGACGCGGTGCTCGGGCCGATTCGAGACGCTGACTTTCGAGACGCTGAATGGACGAAACTCCGCTGCAACTCCTCAGCCGTGTCTTCGGCTACGACGCCTTTCGCGGCGCTCAAGCCGACATCATCGAGCAGGTGATCGGTGGAGGCGACGTGCTGGTGCTGATGCCGACTGGCGGAGGCAAGTCGCTCTGCTACCAGATCCCGGCGCTGGTGCGGCCTGGGACGGCCGTGGTCGTCTCGCCCCTGATCGCCCTCATGCAGGACCAGGTGGATGCGCTGACGCAGCTCGGCGTGCGGGCGGCCTTCCTGAACTCCTCGCTGACCTCGGGGCAGGCCTGGGCGGTTGAGCAAGCCATGCTGTCCGCCGAGCTGGATCTGGTCTATGTCGCCCCCGAGCGGCTGCTGACCGAGCGTTTTCTGTCCCTATTGGATCGGATCCAGGTCGCCCTCTTCGCCATCGACGAGGCGCACTGCGTGTCTCAATGGGGTCATGACTTCCGCCCCGAGTACATCCAGCTCGATCGGCTGCACGGGCGCTGGCCGCAGGTGCCGCGCATCGCGCTGACGGCCACCGCGGATGCCCCAACCCGCAACGAGATCGTCAGTCGGCTCCATCTCGAAGGGGCCAGGCAGTTCGTCTCCAGCTTCGATCGGCCGAATATCCGCTACCGCATCGTCGAAAAGGCCAACCCGCGCCAGCAGCTGCTCGCCTTCCTCAAGCGCGAGCATCCGAGCGACGCCGGCATCGTCTATTGTCTGTCGCGGCGTCGCGTCGACGAGACGGCCACCTATCTGCAAGGGCAGGGCTTCCCGGCCTTGCCTTACCATGCCGGCTTGCCCGCCGACATGCGGCGCGAGCACCAGGCCCGTTTCCTGCGCGAAGAGGGCGTCGTCATGGTCGCGACCATCGCCTTCGGCATGGGGATCGACAAGCCGGACGTGCGTTTCGTGGCCCATCTCGACCTGCCCAAGAGTCTGGAGTCCTACTATCAGGAGACCGGTCGCGCCGGCCGCGACGGCCTGCCGGCGGATGCCTGGATGGCCTACGGCCTGGGCGACGTGGTCATGCTCCGGCGCATCATCGAGGACTCCGAGGCGAACGAGCATTTCAAGCGCATCGAGATGCACAAGCTCGACGGCATGCTCGGCTATTGCGAGACGACGCAGTGCCGCCGCCAGGTGATGCTCAATTACTTCGGCGAGACGCTGGCCGAACCCTGCGGCAACTGCGATACCTGTCTGGAGCCGGTCGAGACCTGGGACGGGACAGTCGCGGCGCAGAAGGCGTTGTCCTGCATCTACCGCACCGGCCAGCGCTTCGGCAGCGCCTATCTGACCGACGTGCTGTTGGGCAAGGACCTGGAGCGCATCCGCCGCTTCGGACATGACAGCATCAGCACCTACGGAATCGGTAAAGAGCTGTCGGCCGACCAATGGAAGTCCGTCTACCGTCAGTTGGTGGCGGCCGGCCTGATCGCGGTGGACATGGAGGGCCATGGCGCCCTGCGGCTGACCGATCAAAGTCGGCCCCTGCTGCGCGGTGAGCGCGGCATCCGGTTGCGCCGCGACCCGGATCGCAAGGCGGCCTCCGCCGCGGCGAGCCGAGCCCGCACCGTCACCGCTCCGACGGATCCGGAGGCGGCGGCGCTCTGGGATGCCTTGCGAGGCCATCGTCGGAGATTGGCTCAGGAGCAGAACGTCCCGGCTTACGTCATCTTCACGGACGTGACCATCCAGGAGCTACTGGCCTACCGGCCGCGCGATCTGGACGAGCTGAGCCGCATCAGCGGCGTGGGTCAGGCGAAGCTGGAGCGTTTCGGCGAGGGTCTTCTGCGTGTCCTGGCTGAACATGCGCAGGAGCATGGCCGGCCCGCGAATCTGCCGCCGCTCCCCGCGGCGCGCGCCGAGAAGTCGAGTGCCCCGCGGCTGGATAGTGGCGGTCTGACGGATACCATCCTGGTGACGCTGGATCTGTTCCGACAGGGGTTGGACCCGGACGCCATCGCCGCGCGCCGGTCGCTCAAGCGCACGACCGTTCTCACGCACCTCTCGCGCTGCATCGAGGAGGAGGAGTTGAGTGTCGAGGAGGTCGTCAAGCTGGATGCCGAGACGTTGCGTCGCATCGAGCAGACATTCGAGCAGTTTTCCGACGCGACCTCGATGTTCCTGAAGCCGATCTACGATGCCCTGGATGGTCGCTTCGACTACGGCGTGCTGCGCTGCGTGCGCGCTGGAATGGGGCGGTCGTAGGGCTTGGATTCAGCCTGCGCGGGCTGAATCCCGCGATCTGACAACTGAAACCTGACGACTGAAGTCTGGACAGGATCAACGGGATCTCGCGGCAGGCGCGGGTTCACGACCGATCCCGCGGTGCCTGTCGATCCTGTCCATGGCCTCTCAGCCGGACACTGGGGCGTGTCAGACCCGGCGTGCTTCCATCATGCGCTCGATGATCGGCTGCAGGATGATCTCCATCGCCATCCCCATCTTGCCGCCGGGCACGACCATGCTGTTGCGCCGCGACATGAAGGAGTCGTGGATCATGGAGAGCAGATAGGGGAAGTCGATCTGCAGCTTCTGCGGATCCTTGAAGCGGATGATGACGAAGCTCTCGTCCGGGGTCGGGATGTCTCGGGCGATGAAGGGGTTGGAGGTGTCGACCGTCGGCACGCGCTGGAAGTTGATGTCCGTCAGCGAGAACTGCGGCGTGATGTAGCGGATGTAGTCCGGCATGCGGCGCATGATGGTGTCGACAATGGCCTCGGCCGAGTAGCCGCGCTCCAGGTTGTCGCGGTGGATCTTCTGGATCCACTCCAGGTTCACGATGGGCACCACGCCGACGCCAAGGTCCACATGCTGGGAGACGTTGGTCTCTTCGGTGACGACCAGACCGTGCAGGCCTTCGTAGAAGATCAGGTCGGTGTCTCCCGGGATATCTTCCCAGGGCGTGAACTGACCGGGATTGAGGTCGGTGCCGAGTCGCGCGTTGTGCGCGGCGGCCTCCTCGTCGCTGTGGATGTAGTAGCGTTTCTTGCCCGTGCCGCTCTCGCCGTAGTCGCGGAAGAGCCCTTCGAGCAGGTCGAACCGGTTGGCGTCCGGCCCGAAATGGCTGAGCCCCTGACCTTTCTGGGCGAATTTGGCCATCTCGGCCTTCATTTCGACGCGGTCATAGCGGTGGAAGCTGTCCCCCTCGATGACGGCCGCGCTGATGTTGTCGCGATGAAAGATGTGCTCGAAGGCGCGCTTGACGGTGGTGGTGCCTGCCCCGGAAGATCCGGTAACAGCGACGACTGGGTGTTTCTTGGACATGAGCTTCTCCCCGTTCTCTTCGTTATCTTGGACAGCCAGGTACTTGACCCGCTGATCATTAGCGAGAAATGATCCCCTAATATACCACGAAGATCCGATCCCAAAGCGGTGAGTCACGGGCGTCGAGGACCGCGCCAGGCATGCACGGAGGGCGGCGAATGAAGGACTTGGAGACGCTGGGTGACGCGGGCGCCAGCCGGCTGCGCGCGGACCCCGAGCTGCAGTCGGCGCTGGTGCGCATCCTGACCTCCGTGCTCGGCGGTCTCTATATCGCGCTCGGCGCCTGGACCTCCTACTACCGCATCGACCTCGGCTATTTCCTGACCGTATTCGGGTTGCACCTGGTCTTCAGCCTGGCGCTGCTCGCCAGCGTCTGGCGGCGCCCGGACTGGCCGGCCCGGCGCTCGGTCGCGCTGTGCCTGGACGTGATCGTGGTCAGTCTGGCCATTTCCGTCACCCAGGACGCCATCAGTCCCTTCTATCTGCTCTACATCCTCATCTTCATCTCGTCCGGCACGCGGTTTGGCCGTGACCATCTGATCTTGGCCGCCGTGGTGGCCGTGATCGCCTACAACGCCGTCCTGATCCAGCTTGACGAATGGCGCCACCACCCCTATGAGGCGGCCTTCTTCCTGCTGCTCCTGGTGCTGCTGCCCTGGTATCAGGCGTCACTGCTGCGCCAGCTCCAACAGGCGCGCCTGGATGCGGAGCGCGCCAACAAGGCCAAGGGGGATTTCCTCGCCGTGATGACGCATGAGCTGCGCACGCCACTCACTGGCGTCATCGGGATGACAGACCTGCTCGCGGATACCCAGTTGGACGCGGTGCAGCGCGACTATGTCGCCGCCATCGGGCACTCGGCCAATGTGCTCAATGCCTTGATCGGCGACATCCTCGACTTCTCGAAGATCGAAGCCGGCCGGGTCGGACTCGAGCGCATCCCCTTCGATCCCCATGCCCTCGCGCAGGAGGTTTGCGAGATCCTCGCCGCGGGCGCCCTCGCGAAGGGGCTGGAGCTGATCTGTCGCGTCGAACCAGAGGTGCCGTCTCGACTCGAGGGCGATCCGCTGCGGGTGCGCCAGATCCTCTTCAATCTGCTGGGCAACGCGATCAAGTTCACCGAGCGGGGCGAGGTCTGCGCGCGTTTGAGCCTGAGTCCGCCGGCGGGGACGCTGCGGCGGCCGCACCTCGTCATGGAGGTGCTCGACAGCGGCATCGGTATCCCGAGGGAGAAGCTCGTGATCCTCTTCGAGAGCTTCCGTCAGGCGGACGATTCCACGACACGCCGCTTCGGTGGTACTGGGCTCGGGACCACCATCGCGCGCGAGCTGGCGGTCCTCATGGGCGGGTCCATCGAGGTCGAGAGTGAGGAGGGCGTGGGAAGCTGCTTTCGCGTGCGGCTGCCGCTGCTGGCGGAGGATGACCCGGCGTTGCGACCTGTGGCGGACGGGAGGCTGCGCGGTTTGAGCATCCTGGTCGTCGAGGCGAATGCGCGTCAGCGCGCCTGGATTCGGGATTCCCTGGCGCGGGAAGGGGCGGCTTGTCAGGCGCTGGCGGGGATTGCGGGGCTCGCGACGCTGGCGCCGGATGCGCCGCGTCCGGATCTGGCCCTGCTCGCGGACCGTCCGGCCGGGGATGATCTCTCGGTCGGTGTGGAACGGCTGCGCGCGCGCCTCGGCGATGGTCTGCTCTGTCTGCTCCTGACCTATCCGGGGCGGCGTCCCGAGGCCTGTCCGTCTGGTGTCGCGTGTCTCACCAAACCCCTGCTGGCCGATGCCTTGGTCGGCGCGGTCCTGTCCAGCCTCGGCCAGTCCCCGAGCCCCTCCGCTGGAGCGCGCGGAGACTCGGCGGTTGCCGGCTCGAAGGTCGAGGGAGCGGCACGCTCGACGCTCGCTGGCCTTCGGGTGCTGGTGGCTGAGGACAATGAGATCGCCGCCAAGGTCGTCACGGGTTTCTTGTCCCGCTTCGGGGTCGAGCACCGTCGTTTTCGCGATGGCGAGGCCGCGCTCGCCGCGGCCCGGAGCGGCGACTATCAGATCGCGATCCTCGACCTGCACATGCCGAAGCTCGACGGTTTCGGCTTCGTGAGCCGGCTGCGTGCCGAGCGGCCAGACCTGCGCCTGCCGGTCCTGGCGCTGACCGCCAACGCCTCGGAGGAGCAGAAGCGCGCCTGTCTCGAAGCCGGCATGGACGCCTTTCTGAGCAAGCCGGTCCGACCGGATGATCTGAAGCGCGCGCTCGAAAGCCTCAGGCCAGAACCTTGATTCACAGCGCCGGCGTTGGCCCCGTGGCTTGAGGATGCGCCGCCGAGGCGCGTTTGGGCGCCGCCTTCAGGCGCTTGAACAGGCTGTCGATGACGTTCTTGAGGGCGATCATCAGCCCCAGTCCAATGAAGGCGCCGGGTGGCAGGATTGCGATGAGGGCACCTTGGTAGTCGTCCCCCAGACTGATCGTCAATGCCTGGCCGGCCTTGCCGAGCAAGAGGTCGGCTTGATGGAAGACAGTGCCTTGGGCGACGAATTCGCGCAGCGCGCCCAGCGTGGTCAGCACCAGCGTCGCCCCTAGTCCGACCGCGAGCCCGTCCAGGAGCGCGCGATCCACCCGGTTCTTGGAGGCGAAGGCCTCGGCGCGCCCGATGATCATGCAGTTGACCACGATGAGTGAGATGAAGAGACCCAGCACCAGGTACATCTCGTAGAAGTAGGCCTGCATGATCAGCTCGACCAGGGTGACGAAGGAGGCGATCACCAGTACGAAGACCGGAATACGGATCTCGGGTCGCACCAGGTTGCGGACCAGGGAGACGGTGACGTTGGAGCAGACCACGACGGCTGTCGTCGCGAGCCCCATGCCGAGCCCGTTGGTCGCGGAGGTCGTGGTGGCGAGCAGGGGGCAGAGGCCGAGCAGGGCCACCAGCATCTGGTTGTTGCTCCAGAGACCGCCGCCGAGGATGCTGCCGTAGCTTTGGGGCGCGGACATCAGCCTTGCCCCTCCGGCTTGGCCGCGGGCGCGCTCGTGGCCTTGGGGGCGAACAGCTGATCACCTTGCTCTTGCACGTACATGAGCGTGTTCTTCACCGCGTTGACGACGGAGCGTGGCGTAATGGTTGCCCCGGTGAACTGGTCGAACACGCCGCCGTCGCGTTCGACGGCCCACTTCTCCAGGGGCGGGTTCGCGAGCGACTTGCCCTCGAAGCCGAGAATCCAGCCCGATTTCTGCTCCTCGATCTTGTCGCCCAGCCCTGGGGTTTCGTGATGGGAGACGACGCGTACGCCGCCGAGCGTGCCGTCGCGCATCACCGAGACCAGGAGGTTGATGGGGCCGGCGTAGCCATCCGGAACCACGGGCTCCAGCACGACCGCGACCGGTTCCTGGGCCTTCCGCACCCGATACACCGCGGTGCTGTCAGCGCCCAGGCGCTCGCGTGCATGGACTTGGATGCGGTCGCTCAAGGGGTCGTTGTCGGAGCGGCCGGCGGGCAGGATGGTTTCCAACTTGCGCTTCATGGCCTGATACCGATTGTCCGCGATGCGCGCATCCACCGCTTCGTGGGTCATGGCGACCAGCGAGACGCCGCTGATGGCGAAGGCGCCGAGCACGAGCCCGGCGAGCAAGATGGATCTGTTCTTCATCCGCGTTCTCTCTTCAGGCTCGTTTTCTCTATCAAGCGCGTTCTCTCTATCAACCCCGTTCGCCGCCGTGCCCAAAGACGCGTGGCTGGGTGTAGTAGTCGATCGTCGGGGCGGCGATGTTCATGAGCAGCACCGCGAAGGCGACCGCATCCGGATAGCCGCCCCAGCTGCGGATCACGTACACCAGCACCCCGATGGTCGCTCCGAACACCAACTGGCCCTTCTTGGTGGTACAGGCCGTCACCGGGTCGGTCGCGATGAAGAAGGCACCCAGGATCGCCGCGCCGCTGAAGAGATGAAAGGCCGGGAAGGGATGCGTCTGGGGCTCGATGCTCCAGAAGATCCCGGCGCAGACCAGGAGGCCGAGCAACATGGAGACCGGGATGTGCCAGGTGATGATCCGCCGCCAAAGCAAGTAGACGCCCCCGAGCAGAAACCAGTTCCCCACCCATTCCCAACCGCGCCCGCCGAACGCGCCCCAGAGCGGGCTCTGGCGGATCTGCTCGATGGTCATGTCCATGTCGAGCTTGCCACGCATTTCGTCCAGCGGCGTGGCGGAGGAGATGGCGTCCCAATCCAAGCCGGTTGGCGGCGCGCCTTGGAGGATGATGCGCAGCGACTCCAAGAACGATAAATGGTGCTCTGCGAGCATGTTCGGGGCCAGCCAGGTGGTCATGGCCACCGGGTAGGAGATCAGCAGGAAGACATAGGCGGCCATGGCCGGGTTGAAGGGGTTGTAACCCATCCCGCCATAGAGCTGCTTGACCAGTACGATGGCGAACACCATGCCGAGCAGGGTCAACCACCAGGGCAAGGTCGGCGGGACCGAGATGGCGAAGAGCACCGCCGTGACGACCGCGCTGAGGTCTCCGATGGCCACCATGGGCGGGCGCCGGCGTGCGAGCATGATCGCCGCCTCGGCGGCGACGGCGAAGCTGACGGCCAGGGTGATGTTGATCAAGACTCCCCAGCCGAAAAACCAGATCATCGCCACGATGCCGGGAACCAGTGCGACCAGCACCTGGAGCATGAGACGGTCGACCCGGTTCACCCGGGGCACATGGGGGGAGGAGACGACGCTGGGCTTCATGGATGGGTGTTGCTGATGGGGTCGGTCATCGTTTTCGGCGGAGGTATCAGTTGTCAGTTGTCAGTTGGCAGTGGTGGGAGCGGCGCCCCGCCGCGACCAGGAGGGCGCGGGGCGGCGCTCCCTCACTCGCTCAGTCTCTCGGCGTGTCCGTCCTCTGCACCGATGCGCCGGGCTTCTTGGCGGCGGCGCGCCGCCGCGCGGCCTCGATTGCGACCTGCTTGGGGTCCGCGTCGCCCGCTGACTTGGCCTCGAGCGCCGCCTTCTGTTTCCGCAGCCGCGCCTGACGCTCCTGTTCCTGCCGCTCGAGGCGTGCCTGTTTCGCGGCGTGTCTCGCGCGGGCCAGCTCCGATTTGCGCTTCTCCTGCTCGCGCGCCCAGATCTCGGTCTTGGCGTAACGGTAATACTGGACGAGCGGGATATGGCTCGGGCAGACCTGGGCGCAGCAGCCGCACTCGATGCAATCGAAGAGGTTGTAGTCCTGAATCCGGTCCAGGTCCTTCGAGCGGGCATGCCAATAGAGTTGCTGCGGGAGGAGCTTCGCCGGACAGACCTCGGCACAGCGTCCGCAGCGGATGCAGGCGAGCGCGGCGTCCGCGCTCGGGCTCTCTTCGGCGGTCAGGGCCAGCACGCAGTTGGATGACTTGGTGACGGGGGTCTCCGTCTGTTTCAGCTCGAACCCCATCATGGGGCCGCCACACAGCAGCTTGCGCGGGGTCGCGCGATAGCCACCGCAGTGGGCGATGAGGTGATCCGCCGTGGTGCCGACGGGAACCTCCAGATTGCGCGGGTGGGCGATGGCGCGGCCGGTGACCGTCACGACGCGGGAGATGAGCGGGCGCCCGTCGAGCACGGCATCCGCGACGGCGGCGGCGGAGCCCACATTCTGGCAGACGATGCCGATCTGGGCCGGGATGCCGTTGGTCGGCACCTCCTTGCCGGTCAGGATGCGGATCAGCTGCTTCTCGCCGCCGCTCGGATAGAGGGTCGGGATGGCGACGACCTCCGTATAGGCGTGCATGTCCGTCTCGGCGAGCGCCAGCCGCATCGCCTCGATCGCCTCGGGTTTGTTGTCCTCGATGCCGATCAAGACCTCCTTCACGCCCAGGAGGTGGTGCATGATGCGCACCCCCTCCAGGATGTGCCCGGCGCGCTCGCGCATCAGGCGGTCATCGCAGGTGATGTAGGGCTCGCATTCGGCCCCATTGATCACCAGGGTCTGGATCTCCCGGTCCGTGCCCGGGCTCAACTTGACGCTGGTCGGGAAGGAGGCGCCGCCCATACCCACCACGCCGGCCCAGCGAATGCGCTCGCGAATCAGTCCGGGATCGAGCTGCGGATAGTCCGTCAGTGGCGGGGGCAACTCGGCCCAGCGGTCCTCGCCGTCGGTCTCGATGAGCGCGCAGAGGGCGGACAGGCCCGAGGGGTGAGGAACGGGGTGCTGCTCGATCGCAACCACGAGGCCCGAGCTGGAGGCATGCACGGGTGCGCTGATGAAGCCGACTGGCTCGGCGATCATCTGTCCCTTGAGCACGCGCTCCCCCACGCCGATCAGCGCCCGCGCGGGCGCGCCGATGTGCTGTTGCAGAGGAATCACCAGGCGCGCCGGAAGTGGTATCGGCTCGATCGCGCAGGCGTTCGAGAGGTCCTTCTCGTCTGGAATATGGATGCCGCCATGGAACCGCCAGAGTCGGCGTTTGCTGGACAAGCGCTGAAGGATCGCCATCTCGGTCATCTTCCTCATGCGGCCTTCTGGTCCGGGGTGACAGGCTTGGTGCCCTGTGCATGCCCGCCCGGATAGGGCCAACGCCACCGCGGGATGTCCTCGGCGACGGGCACCATGTGGATGCATTGGACCGGGCAGGGCGCCAGGCAGAGCTCGCAGCCCGTGCACTCCCCTGACAGCACCCCATGCAACTGCTTGGCGGCCCCGACGATGGCATCCACGGGGCAGCTCTGCAGGCAGAGCGTGCAGCCGATGCAGGCATTCGGATCGATCACGGCGACGACCGGCACCTTTTCCTTGACCTCCATGGCGACGGGCTCGCGGCCGAGCAGGTCCGCGAGCGCCAGCACGAGCGGCTCACCGCCGGGTAGGCACTTGTTGATGTCGTCCTCGCCCTTGGCGATGGCATCCGCGTAGGGGCGGCAGCCCGGATGTCCGCATTGCCCGCATTGCGTCTGGGGCAGGAGGCTGTCGATCTGATCGGCGATGGGGTCGCCCTCCACCCGGAAGCGGATGGCCGAATAGCCCAGCAGCAGCCCGAAGAAGGTCGCGATCGCCGCGATGGCGAGAATGGCGGCTAGCATGACGCCTCTGGCCTCAACGGGCGACCAAGCCGGCAAAGCCCATGAAGGCCAGCGACATCAGCCCAGCCGTGATGAGGGCAACCGGACTCCCCTGAAACGGCTCGGGAACGTCGGCTACCGCAACGCGCTCGCGGATCGCGGCGAAGAGCGTCAGCACCAGCGAGAAGCCCACCGCCGCGCCGAAGCCGTAGAGCGCCGATTCGACCAGCGTGTGTGCCGCCTGCTGGTTGAGCAGCGCCACGCCCAGCACGGCGCAGTTGGTCGTGATCAGCGGCAGAAAAATGCCCAGCAGCTGATAGAGCATGGGACTCGTCTTGTGCATCACCGTCTCGGTGAACTGCACCACGGCCGCGATCACCAGGATGAAGGCGATGGTGCGCAGATAGCCGATGTCGAGCGGCTCCAGGACATACTGATTCACGACCCAGGTGATGACCGAGGACAGCGTCATCACGAAGGTCGTCGCCAGCCCCATCCCGGTCGCGGTCTCGAGCTTCTTGGAGACCCCCATGAAGGGGCAGAGCCCGAGGAACTTGACCAGCACGAAGTTGTTGACCAGCACGGTGCCGACCAGGATGAGCGCGTATTCAGTCATACCTAAGAAGCGGGGCAAAGGGAGAATTGGGCTAGAGGCTTAGAAATCAGCGATCAAGAACCCTAGCGAGCCTAAAAGCGCGGAAGCATACGCCCCGCGCCCAGAGGCTACAACAGGAATACCGTAGGGTTATTCTGGGTATTTGTGCGCGGCTCTTGATCCGTTTCGGACTAGTGAAGCTCCAAAGCTCTCGTTGCGATTGGATTCTCCTAGTGGTCTAGAGTGAAAGTCCTAATACTGTTTCTGGGCGATCGATGGCATCCTACTCATCTGTCTTGAGTTTCGCCGATGAGTTGATGACACGATGCCACGCTGCACCCCGATTCCCGTTTCCCTCACCGACAAAGAACGTACCCAGTTGGAGGCGTTGGTGCGTCAGCACACCACGGCGCAGCAACTGGCGATCCGAGCCCGAAT
>NZ_NRRF01000016.1 GCF_016583565.1 Thiocystis violacea
TTTTCTCGCCGCCGATCCAATCCCCGAATCAGCTCACTCCCTCGCAACCCCTCAATATCCCTTCCTCCCGAAGGAGCCGCGCATTCTAGCGAAACCATAGAACACGTCAAGCCCTTTTTACAGACCACCCCGCACAGAAAAGTCCAACACCTCATACAAGACGAATCCGCGCAAAACGACGCTTGCCAACCTGGTAAATGTGCTCGCTACCCGCGGCACAGGTCAGCTGAGCATCGTCGACGCGCACGCCATCGATCTTCACCGCGCCTTGACGGATCATCCGTATGGCCTCCGAGGTGCTGGCAACCAGCTGGGCGTCTTTCAGGAGATTCGCGATCGGCAGCAAGCCGGCCTCGCCGCAAGCAAGATCGAGCACATGGATATCCTCGGGCAGGGCGCCGCGCTGGAATCGGGCGATGAAGGCCTCTCGCGCCTTGCCCGCCTGCTCAGCACCGTGGAAGCGGCTTACCAACTCGGCTCCCAGCTCGAACTTGATGTCGCGGGGATTGGCACCCTCTTCGACCGAGCGTCGCCACGCATCGATCTCCGACATGTCACGGAAGCTCAGCAGTTCGAAGTAACGCCACATCAGGTCGTCCGAAACGGACATCACCTTGCCGAACATCTCCTCGGGCGGATCCGCGATACCAATATAGTTACCGAGGGATTTCGACATCTTTTGGACACCGTCGAGCCCCTCGAGGATCGGCAGGGTAATGACGACCTGAGGCTCCTGCCCATAGAGCTCCTGGAGCTGCCGACCAACGAGCAGGTTGAACTTTTGGTCCGTCCCACCCAACTCCACATCGGCCTTCAGCGCAACCGAGTCATAGCCCTGGATCAGTGGGTAAAGGAACTCATGGATCGCAATGGGCTGACCGGATTTGTAGCGCTTGGAGAAATCATCCCGCTCAAGCATGCGTGCAACGGTGTGCTGAGCCGCAAGCTGGATGAGGCCGGCGGCACCGAGCTCGTCGAGCCATTCTGAATTGAAGACAACGCGGGTGCGCTCCGGATCGAGAATCCGAAATATCTGATCTTGATAGGTCGCGGCATTTTTCTGGATGTCTTCCCGCGACAAGGGTTTGCGGGTCGCACTCTTGCCGGTCGGATCACCGATCATGCCGGTGAAGTCGCCGATGAGAAACAAGACCTCGTGCCCAAGATCCTGAAATTGACGCAACTTGTTGATGAGCACCGTGTGGCCGAGGTGTAAGTCCGGCGCCGTGGGGTCGAACCCCGCCTTGATGCGCAGCGGGCGTCCTTGCATCAGCTTCTTGCGCAAGGCCTCCTCTAACAAGATCTCTTCTGTGCCGCGCCGAATCAGCGCGAGGGATCGCTCGAGTGAATCCATCTTCGGTTCGTCTGTCTCAGGCTTTGATGGGGCGCCGCCGCCGGCGCGGAAAGCGCGAGAGCGTACGACGGGCTCAAGAAGGAGACAAGGGCACTACCCGCGTTGACGCCCACCTCTGGCACCAGCCGGCCTTGTTCAAAGACGCGAATTCCGACTACACTAAGGCCAAGAAAAATCTTTGATTTCCTTGATATTGCGGCTTCTTCATGATTCGCGATTACAAATTCCAGAGAACCGAGTGGACGCTTAGAAAGAAGCGCAGGCTCAGTCGTCGGAGCCTGGTCAAATTGCTGCTGCTCCTTGCTGCGGTGGGGGCCAGTTATTCGGCCTACCTGCTGATCACGGCAGCGCCGAGCGATCCTCAGGAAGCTGCGCCCGTCGTGCAGCAGGATTCGCGTGAGTCGCAGTTCATCCAGCTGCAGCTCCCGCCCAACCCTCAAGCCGACTCGACACCCGCGACGCCGGACCAGAAACCTTGACACTCGACGGGCTAGCCAGCCTCCAGCGATAGGGGCACTTTCGATCCTTGCCCCTCCCTGCGCACTAGCGTCCGTCTGAGAGACGGCCTTGAAGACACGCCGCAACAAAAGCCTCGCGCAAGGCGGCATCCTCTCGATTGACGGCGCTTCTACTGGGACATCCCTCGACAAGCGCGAAGGACTCCGGTTCGGCCGCGAAACCGCGCGTCGGGGGGAGGCCCCGCGACGACCCTCATTTCAAGAGCCGATCTATCGACGCAATTCTCCGCTTCGCCACGCCCCCAACTCCGAGGTCAGGCCGAGAAGGATGAGCCGCATCCGCAAGTCGTCGTCGCGTTCGGATTTCTGATGACGAACTGCGCCCCCTGCAACCCTTCCGTGTAGTCGATCTCGGCGCCCATGAGGTACTGCATACTCATAGGATCGACGACCAGGGTGACGCCATCGGTAACGATCTCCGTATCGCCCTCCTGGACGTCTTCATCGAACGTAAAGCCATACTGGAATCCGGAGCAACCCCCGCCCTGGATGTAGACCCGCAACATCAAACTCGGATTCCCTTCCTCGCGGATCAACTCGGCGACCTTCGAAGCGGCCGAGGAGGTGAAGACCAAATCTGCATCTAGAGTCATTTCGGCGGTCATGGTGGATTCATCCTCACTGGTAAGCCTATCGGAAGAAGGTGCGTCTGACATGACGGCGGTTCAAGCCAAACGAAGCGGGCTGCGCAGAACCCCAGCATTCGCAGAACGACGAGGCGACTAACTTGAACGCCAACCAGCTCGGGCTGCGCGCGCAGAGACGACGCTAGGGACGGCGATTTGCCGAGGCGCGCCCTACCGAGGCCCGACGTCGATTCATTGAGCGCTCAGCTCCCACGGCAGCATGACCGAGGTCGAAAGCAGAAGATTGGAGTTCGGCTTGATGTTGACGACGATGGCCTTCGGCTCAACATCCGGCGGAATCTCGAGACTCCCCTGAAAATTCTGGAAGTGCTCGAAATCCATACTCAGACTCTTGGGATCAGCCGATGGCAGGTCGCCGAGCCCGAGAGAAAGCGTTTCGTCATCGCGCGTACCCTCGACGGTCAACTGCACGCTGCCTGTGGATTGCCCGAACCCCTGAACCAGCTGCGTGATCGTGAAGGCATAAAGAAATTCCCGCGGAGTAGCCCCCTGCGAGAGGCGCATGTCATAGACCTGAATCGCCCCCTTGCCGCCGGTCTGAACCAATCGCTTCAGATAGGTCAACTCGCGGTTCACCTCCAGCCGGGCATCCTGCGCCTGCTTGAGCTCGTCCTTCAGGACGCGCGTCGCCTCTTGGTCGATTTGTGCCGCCCGCTCGAGGATCACCCGCTGGCGCTCGGACTCCGCCAGCAGGGCGCGCAGGGTATCGCGTTCTTTCAGGAGATGGACACGGAGGGAATCAGGAGAGGTCACGCCGCTGACCGAATCCGAGGCGCCTCCGCCACCCAGCTCGAACCCGATCAGGAAAATGGCGGCCACCACGAGGGTGAATGCGCCGGAGGCCAGTAGCCGAAAGGAAAGTCGCTGGAAAGAATCCGGCATGTCCTGCCAGCTAGGGCAAGAGGGCCAAGGCCCCAAGCCCCGTCGACTCCTCGACGCCGAACATCAGATTCATATTCTGCACGGCCTGCCCAGCGGCTCCCTTGACGAGATTATCGATGACCGACTGCACGATCACGACAGGGCCGTCGCCCGGGCGAGAAACGGCGATCCGACAGACATTCGAGCCGCGCACCGAGCGCGTGTCCGGATGTCCTCCCGGCATCAGATCAATGAAAGCCTCACCAGCATAGCGTTCGGCGTAGAGACCTTCGAGATCGACCGCCGGGTCCAGCAGTCGCGCATAGAGCGTCGCCTCGATCCCCCTGATCATTGGCACCAGGTGAGGAACGAAGGTCAACCCGACATCCACCCCGCCGAACAACTTGAGGTTCTGCGCAATCTCGGGGGCATGCCGGTGTCCACCGACGGAGTAAGCCTTGAAGCTCTCACCGACCTCGGCCATCAAGAGGCCGGTCGTGGCTTTGCGGCCCGCACCGCTGACCCCAGACTTGGCGTCCGCAATCAGCCAGGACGGATCGATGACCCGAGACTCCAGGAGTGGCAAGAAGCCGAGGGTGACCGCTGTCGGATAGCAACCCGGATTGGCGACGAGCCGAGCGTCCCGGATCGCCGCGCGATTGATCTCAGCCAAACCGTAGACGGCCTCATCGAGTAGGTCTGGGCATTGATGAGGCATGCCGTACCACGTCTGCCAGACGGACGCATCCTTGAGCCTGAAGTCGGCTGCCAGATCGATCACCCGCGCACCACGGTCGAGCAATTGCGGCACCGTCTGCATGGCGGTCCCGTTCGGCGTGGCGAAGAAGACGAGATCGCACTCGGCCAAGGCCCCGGTATCGGGCTCAGTGAAGCGCAAATCGAGATGGCCGCGCAGATGGGGGAACATCTCGGCCACAGATTGACCCGCCTCGCTCCGAGACGTGATGACGTCCACAGAGGCCGAGGGGTGCCGCGCCAGGATACGCAGCAGCTCGGCGCCCGTATATCCGGTTCCTCCGACAATACCGACCCTGATCATGTCAGGCATGGGCTCCTGTTCAATGCATCTCTCGAAATGCCAAGTCGCCGCCCTCAGCGATAACGCCGCATCGACGGGAGTCACGCGTCATTTGAGTGCCGGGGCGTCGACGCGATCCTCGCGACGGAGGCGTCACCCGAGGTCTGCAATACGGGGCGCGCGAAGGCATGATCTTTGGCCCGTTGACCGCGGGAACGTACTCAACCGACACGAACTCGCACCCCTAGACCGGGACCTCTTCGGCGCCTGGCTGAGTCGCCGGGCCTTGGTCGGTCATGAGGGACGAGATCGCGCCGTCAGGCTCAGGTTAGGAGCAGCCGCCCCCGGAAGACGACGACGAGCCACAGCTTCCGCAGCCACCGCCGATCTGAGGCAGATTATTGAAGACGAAGGTGGCATTACCGTCGCCCTGGTCGACGAAGTCGATCTCGACCCCGCGCAGGTACTCGAGGGTGCCATCATCGACGACGACCTTGAAGCCTTCGTAGGCGAGCACGCCGTCATCATCACCGATCGCGTCGGTGAAGGTCATGCCGAAGCTGACGCCACTACACCCACCAGCCGTCGCGAAGACACGCACGGCCTGAACACTGTCGTCCACCTGTTGAAACAAGTCGGTCATCTTGGCCTGGGCCGGCTGAGTCAGCGACAACTCCGACTCACTGAGGGCTGCGGACATAGCTTCGGATCCTCTAGAATCTTGCAAATCGATTCATTAGACTAGCAGAAAGTGGCACGGAAATTCCAGCGCACAATACAAGGTTAAGACTCGCCCGTTGCATGCTCGCCGAGCGTCGCGAGATGGCGCTGCGCATCAATGAGGTGCCGTCCCCAGTGCTGCTCATAGCCGCTCGCCCAGGCCGCCAGCGCACAGCTCGGATCCAGCTCAAAGAGCCGCAAACCTTGCTTCAGCTCGCAGTAGATATCGGTGAGGTCGTCAGCCAAGCTGCCCGTCATGGCACCTCGACCCTCGGCCGCGCAATCGAACTCGAGCCAATAACCATCGCGCTCACCGAGCAACCCGCGCAGCAGGGTGAAGAGTTCGAAGCGCGCGTCCAGATCCACCGGGTCCAGATAGTCGACATATCCATAGTCGGCATCGACGGACGTGATCGCGGCATGCAACCGAGGGAGCAAATCCGCCACGTCCCGGAGCCATTGGCAGCGATCATCCGACACACCGTCGATCAGCGCACAGTAGCGCCGCGCCAATGTGGCGACTTCGGAGTGGGTTCCGGACTCCGGCGCCGGGCCTAGTCTTGTCATCGCGTCCATGCCACGGAGTTTAGCTGAGTTTGAGCGTTTCGGTCGAAGCCGCAGGGCGCAGTTCGTCACAATTCAGGGCCATCAGACCAGCACCATGTCGAAGTCTTCCTTGCCTACCCCGCATTCCGGACATTTCCAATCTGCGGGGACATCTTCCCATTTGGTCCCCGGCGCGATACCGTCCTTCGGCCAACCCTTGGCTTCGTCATAGACCAAACCACACACGAGACACTGGTACGATTTCACGTGACTGCTCCTGATCGAAAGTGCCAGCGTGTTCTGGATTGCGTCCGTCACGGCTGGCGAAAGCCCGAAAATTAATCTGACTCAAAATGTCTGGTTTTCTGACGGCGTTTCAACTGGATGCCGCCGCTCTGCAGGACGTCGGCTCAACGCCGACCTTCCGGCCTATACCGCCCCGCTAGAGGCCCCGCTGATGGAACCCAACGACGTCCGCCCCAAATCACGGGCAGAGCAGGAAGGAATCGCGCTGAAGGAGCGACCCGTCGTGCTCTGCGCTGGCGGTCACGACCCGACTGGAGGGGCCGGGATTCTAGCAGATGCCGAGGCCGTACAAGCCGCGGCGGCCTTCGCAGTGACGCTGATCACGGCCCTCACGGAGCAAGACACCTGCGGCCTGAGGAACATGTATCCGCAACCACCGGAGCAGGTCGAGTCGCAGTGCCGCCGACTCATCGCGGACAGCGCGCCACGCGCGCTCAAGATCGGCTTGCTGGGCAGCTCGGGAATCGTCCGCATCCTCAGCCGGATCATCGACGAGCACACCAAGCTCCCGGTGGTGCTGGATCCGGTCCTGGCAACCGGCACCGGACAAAACCTGGTGGATGCCGCCCTATTGAACCAGCTTCGCCAGCACCTGCTGCACCGCTGCACACTGATCACGCCAAACCTGCCCGAGGCCCGCACGCTGACAGACGCGCGATCCCCGGACGAGTGCGCGGCACGCCTGCTGGGCGCCGGCGTCCGCTGGGCACTGATCACCGGCACCCATGACGACACCGAGCAGGTGACCAATCGCCTCTACGGGGCGAATGGCGTCCAACGGACCTGGGACTGGCCCCGCCTTCCTCACGCCTACCACGGCTCCGGCTGCACGCTCGCCAGCGCAATCGCCGCCCGGCTCGCCTGGGGCATGGAGATGCAGGAGGCTGTCGCCTCCGCCCAAGAATATACCTGGCAGGCGCTCAAGCACGCCTTCCGCACCGGCCACTGCCAGCTCACGCCCAACCGGCTGTACCATCTGATCCCGCGTGACCACTCCACCTGACTCGATGCATGGCATGACCCACCGCCCACGCACGCACCAGAGGCTCCGCGGCCTCTACGCCATCACACCAGAGACGACGACGCACCCGGTCGCGCTCGCCGACCAGGTCGCCGCCGCGATACAGGGCGGAGCCAGGGTCATCCAGTACCGCGACAAGCGCGCGGATTCACACCGCCGACGCGCTGAAGGCTCGGCCCTGCTCGCGCTCTGCAAGGCAGCCGGCGTACCGCTGATCATCAACGACGACCTGCAGCTCGCCCTGGCGCTGGGCGCCGACGGCGTGCACCTGGGTCGCGACGATCCAGACCCGCGCGAGGCGCGCGAGCAGCTCGGAGCAGACGCCATCATCGGTGTTTCCTGCTATGACCGGCTCGCACTCGCCGAAACGGCACAGGCCCAGGGCGCCAGCTACGTCGCCTTCGGAAGCTTCTTCCCGTCGCCCACCAAGCCCAAGGCGGTCAGACCGAGCCCCGATCTCTTGACGGAGGCGCATGCACGCCTGGAGATTCCACTGGTTGCGATCGGCGGAATCACATCACAAAATGGCGGATTACTGATTGCAGCGGGCGCCGACATGCTCGCGGTCGTGAGCGGCGTCTTCGCGCAGCCCGACATCGCCGCCGCCGCCCGCGCCTACACCAACCTGTTTCCCACGGAGACCCCCTGATGAGCCGATCCCACGACCTCTTCCAAGCCGCACAGCGCCACATCCCCGGCGGCGTCAACTCGCCGGTCCGCGCCTTCCGCGGCGTGGGCGGCGACCCCATCTTCTTCGAGCGTGCCGAAGGCCCCTATGCCTTCGATGCCGACGGCAACCGCTATGTCGACTATGTCGGTTCCTGGGGTCCGATGATCCTGGGCCACGCCCATCCCGAGGTACTGGCCGCGGTGCGCGAGCGCCTGGACAAGGGCCTCTCGTTCGGCGCCCCGACTGAACTCGAAACCACCATGGCCGACAAGGTGTGCGAGCTGGTCCCGAGCATGGACATGGTGCGCATGGTCAGCTCCGGCACCGAGGCGACCATGAGCGCCCTGCGCCTGGCGCGCGGCTACACCGGGCGCGACAAGATCGTCAAGTTCGAGGGCTGCTACCACGGCCATGCCGACTCCCTTCTGGTCAAGGCCGGCTCCGGCGCCCTCACCCTGGGCGAGCCCAGCTCGCCGGGCGTCCCCGCCGCGCTCGCGGAGCTGACCATCACGCTGCGCTACAACGACATCGAGCAGGTCCGCGAGACCTTCGCCGAGATCGGCTCCGAGATCGCCTGCATCATCGTCGAGCCGGTCGCCGGCAACATGAATTGCATCCCGCCGGTGCCGGGCTTTCTCGAAGGGCTGCGCGCGGTCTGCGATCAGTATGGCGCCGTGCTCATCTTCGACGAGGTCATGACCGGCTTCCGCGTCTCGCTCGGCGGTGCCCAGCAGCACTTCGGCATCACGCCCGACATGACCGCGCTCGGCAAGGTGATCGGCGGCGGCATGCCAGTCGGCGCCTTCGGAGGCAAGCGCGAGATCATGTCGCGCATCTCGCCGCTCGGCCCCGTCTATCAGGCCGGCACGCTCTCCGGCAATCCGATCGCCATGGCCGCCGGCCTCAAGACGCTGGAGCTGATCTCGGCCCCGGGCTTCTACGCGCAGCTGGCCACTACCACCAAGACCCTGCTCGCCGGCCTGCAGGAGCGCGCGGATGCCGCTGGCATCCCCTTCACGACCAACCAGGCCGGGGGTATGTTCGGGCTCTTCTTCACCAGCGAGCCGGTGACCAACTTCGAGCAAGCCATGCAGTGCAACCAGGATCACTTCAAGGCCTTCTTCCACGGCATGCTGGAGCGCGGCGTCTATCTCGCGCCCTCGGCCTTCGAGGCCGGCTTCGTGTCCATCATGCACGAGGACGCGCAGATCCAGGCGACACTGGACGCGGCAGCGGAAACCTTCGCCCAGATCGCCGCGGGTTGAGTCGAAGGACTGACCAGGCGGATGGACCAAGGTTCTAAATAGATAGGATTGACAGGATTGTTCCGGATTCACGGGATTCCGAAAAGGCTTTTGCCTATCCTGCCGGGGCGGCCGCCAAGACCGCCCCGGTTCCTGTCGACGACGGACTGGGCATACAGACCCGAAGGAGACTGCCCCGACGCAGCGACCATCGCAAACGGCTTCAGCCCCACCGAAGGCCGTGACCTCACCACCGGAGAAGCAGAGCATGGGCTACCAGACCCTCTACGACCGCTCGATGAGCGACCCGTCCGCCTTCTGGGCCGAAGCGGCGGAGCTGATCGATTGGGACAGACCTTGGGATCGCGTGCTGGACGACAGCAACCCACCCTTCTATCGCTGGTTCAGCGGCGCCAAGCTCAACACCTGTTACAACGCCGTCGACCGCCACGTCGCGGCGGGTCGCGGCGACCAGGCGGCCATCATCCACGACAGCCCCGTCACGCATTCCAAGACGACCATCACCTATGCTGAGCTGCACGCGCAGGTCGCGCGCTTCGGCGGGGCGTTGAAGGCCCTGGGAGTCGAGAAAGGCGATCGGGTCATCATTTACATGCCCATGGTGCCCGAGGCGGTCATCGCCATGCTCGGCTGCGCCCGCATCGGCGCCGTCCACTCGGTGGTCTTCGGCGGCTTCTCCTCCCGCGAGCTGGCCACGCGCATCGACGACGCCAAGCCCAAGGTCATGGTCGCCGGCTCCTGCGGTATCGAGCCCAACCGGGTCGTCCACTACAAGCCCTTGCTGGACGCCGCCATCGAGCAGGCGGAGAACAAGCCCCAGCACTGCATCATCCTGCAACGCCCAGAGGAGCCTGGCACCCTGGTCGCCGGGCGAGACCTCAACTGGGAGGAGGCCATGGCCGCCGCCGAGCCGGCCGACTGCGTCTCGGTGGAGGCGACGGATCCGCTCTATATCCTCTACACCTCCGGGACCACCGGGCAGCCGAAGGGCGTGGTCCGCGACACTGGCGGCCATGCCGTCGCCATGGCCTGGAGCATGGGCAACGTCTACGACGTCAAGCCAGGGGAGGTCTTCTGGGCCGCCTCGGACGTCGGCTGGGTGGTCGGGCACTCCTATATCGTCTACGCCCCGCTGCTCATGGGCTGCACCACCATCGTCTACGAGGGCAAACCGGTCGGAACGCCCGATGCCGGCGCCTTTTGGCGCGTCATCCAGGAGCACAAGGTCGCGGTCCTCTTCACGGCGCCCACGGCCTTCCGCGCCATCAAGCGCGACGATCCGAACGCCGAGCATCTCAAACGCTATGATCTCAGCGGCTTTCGCGCCCTCTTCCTGGCCGGAGAGCGTTGCGATCCGGACACCCTCAACTGGGCCGAGCAGAAGCTCGGGGTGCCGGTCATCGACCACTGGTGGCAGACGGAAACCGGCTGGGCGATCGCGGCCAACTGCCTCGGCATCGAGCAGCTTCCAGTCAAGCCGGGCTCACCGACACGCGCTGTGCCGGGCTATGACGTCCAGGTCCTGAACGACGAGGGCAACCCTGTCGAGGCTGGCGACATCGGGCGCATCATGATCAAGCTGCCCATGCCGCCCGGCTGTCTGCCAACCCTCTGGGGCAACGATACCCGTTTCGTTCAGTCCTATCTCTCCACGCAGCCGGGCTACTATCTCACCGGTGACGCGGGCTACATGGACGAAGACGGCTATCTCTTCGTCATGAGCCGCATCGATGACATCATCAACGTCGCCGGCCACAGGCTCTCGACGGGAGGAATGGAGGCCGTGCTGGCCTCCCACCCGGATGTCGCGGAATGCGCCGTCATTGGCGCCGCCGACCAGCTCAAGGGCGAGCTGCCGCTCGGACTCGTGGTGCTCAAGTCGGGCGTCGACCGCGACAAGGCGGAAATCGCCAGGGAGCTGGTCGGCCTGGTGCGGGATCAAATCGGCCCGGTCGCGGCTTTCAAGACGGTCGCCGTGGTGGACCGACTGCCGAAGACGCGCTCCGGCAAGATCCTGCGCGGGACCATGAAGGCCATTGCCGACGGCAAGGAGTATCGCTTGCCGGCCACCATCGACGATCCCGCCATTCTCGACGAGATCACCTCGGCGCTATCCGCCATCGGTTACGCAAAACACGGCTGATCGCGTCACGCCAAGGGAGCCGGACCGGCCCATGCGCCGGTCCGGCCCGATGAACGCGATGAGATCCCGGCAGCGCCCAGCTCCGCCAGACTGAACCGTCCTCAGAAGTGCAGAATCCCGGCCTCGAGGAGTCCGACGAGGATCAGGTAGATCCCGACCACATAATTGAGGATGGCCGGCTTGATCAAGATGAGCACGCCAGCGACGATGGAGATCACCGTCATCGGGCGAATGGCCTGGCCGTAGAAGAAATGCAGGACGCCGAGCGCCCCGATGAGAAGCAGATAGGCCGCAATGGCGTAGTTCAGAACGCGGGGCACCAGCAGGATGACCAAGCCGGCAATGATGGCCACCACGGCCTGCATCGGCCAATGCTGCAGCATGTTTGGAATATCCATCCAAGCCTTCCTTTGTGTAAGCCCAAAACGTCGGTTCGGACGGCACGCGGGGCAATGCCCGCGATGCGGCAAGGCAACGCCCAACACGATGCGTGCGGGATGAAAACATGTTTCACCGATCGATCCAAGTCGCTCCGCAAGCGCTCGGAGGCACCCATCCAAAGCGCGAATCACAGCGACGGATGCACGGCCGGCCAGGGCACGAGCAGCACGAACACCCTCGCGGACCAAGGCATGACCATCAGGCACGACGATCCCGGTGAGGCGCGCCCGACGCTCGCCGTGCGCACCTTGATCTTCGCGCGAGCGCCTGTCCCCGGTCAGGTGAAGACCCGACTCATCCCCGCCTTGGGAGCCGCTGGCGCGGCCGCGCTGCATCTGCGGCTCATGACCGACCTCATCGACCGGTTGAGCACGGCGGCGCTCACACCGGTGGAACTCTGGGTCACACCGAACCTCAGCCACCCCCGCTTCGCCGATCTCGCGCACCGCTATGCGCTGAGTCTGCACCAGCAGCACGCGGGGGATCTGGGTCAACGGCTCGCCAGCGGCGCACGCGCCGCACTGACCCGCGCCGACGCAGTCGTCCTCATAGGCACCGACTGCCCTGGGCTCTCGG
Source organism: Thiocystis violacea (assembly GCF_016583565.1). GTDB lineage: Bacteria > Pseudomonadota > Gammaproteobacteria > Chromatiales > Chromatiaceae > Thiorhodococcus > Thiorhodococcus violaceus_A. Next base: position 12,108 of record NZ_NRRF01000016.1, read on the forward strand.
CCGAGTACCTGGGCCAGGCGATCGAGCAGCTGCGCCGGCGCGACGCGGTTCTCGGCCCAGCCCTGGACGGCGGCTATGTACTGCTGGGGCTGAGGCGCCTGTCTCACCGGCTTTTCGAGGGCATTCCCTGGGGAGGCGCTGAGGTCGCCGAGCTCACCCGCCAACGCCTTCGGGAGCTGAACTGGAGCTGGTCCGAGCTGAGTCCCTTGGCCGACATCGACCGCCCGGAGGATCTCGCCCACCTGCCGCCAGGGCTCCATCCCGCCTGTGCGACACCACCGAACTGATCAGCGCCGACCAGGTTCCCAACGGTTGCCGTCATCGGGGGTTTTTGCTGAAGTGGCGGCGCAGTCGATCCGACGCCCCATCTTGCCGCCCAAAGATTGTCGACAATAAGATTGACAATATCCCAAAAAAAGCTAATTTATGGCGAAAGCACAGGAACAGTGTCGACAACTTGCCATGTCCATCACCGCCGAAGCTTTACCCGAGGTCACCGCGACCATTGCGGACCGCATCTTCGATCAACTACGCCAAGCCATCGTCGAGGGCGAGATCCCGCCTGGCAGCAAGATCAGCGAGCCAGTCCTAGCGGCCCGTTACGGCATCAGCCGCGGCCCCTTGCGCGAAGCCATGCGCCGGCTGGAGTCGAGCAGCCTGGTCGAGCGCAAACCTAATGTGGGCGCACGCGTCATCACCCTCACCAGCGAGCAGCTGCTGGAGATCTACGTGATTCGCGAGGCGCTCGAGGGCATGGCCGCCCGTCTCGCGGCCGAGCACATGTCCGACGCGGCGATCGCAGACCTCAAGCGCCTGCTCACCCGGCACCGCACCGATGTCGCCCAAGAGGAATGGCAGACCTATTTCCAGAAAGAGGGCGACCTGGACTTCCACTTCAGGATCGTCCAGGGCAGCGGTAACCGCCGCCTGATCAACATCCTCTGCAACGATCTCTATCACCTTGCGCGCATGTATCGCTGCCAGTTCGGGATGAAAAGCGACCGCGCCCGAGACGCCCTCAAGGAGCACGAACTCGTGGTCGAGGCGATCGCGGAACGCGACGGCGAGCTGGCGGAATGGCTGATGCGCCGCCACATCCGCAAATCACGCAAAGCGACCGAGCGACGGCTCGCCGCCATGCAGGAATGACCCCCGGACGAAGACGCCGGATTGCACTTCTCGAGTCCGGGGCGCCAACGCCACCGGACTCAACAGACGAGGCCACTAGCATGACCGAAACGATGACCCCAGGCGCCAAGCTACGCCGCGCCGTCCAGGAAGAACACCCCTTGCAGGTGGTCGGCGCAATCAACGCCTATCACGCCAGAATGGCCGAGCGCACCGGCTACCGCGCGCTCTATCTCTCCGGCGGCGGCGTCGCGGCGGGCTCCTACGGCGTACCCGACCTCGGCATGACCAGCCTGGACAACGTGCTGGAAGACGTCAGCCGCATCACCTACAGCACCGACCTGCCCCTGCTGGTCGATGCCGATACCGGCTGGGGCAGCGCCTTCAACATCGCCCGCACGGTCAAGCAGCTGATTCGCGCCGGCGCCGCCGGCTGTCACATCGAGGACCAGGTCGCCGCCAAACGCTGCGGGCACCGTCCCGGCAAAGCCGTCGTCTCCAAGGAGGAGATGGTCGACCGCATCAAGGCCGCCGTCGACGCGCGTACGGATGATTTCGTCATCATGGCCCGCACCGACGCCCTCGCCGTCGAAGGCATGGACTCCGCGATCGAACGCGCCATCGCCTGCGTCGAAGCCGGCGCCGACATGATCTTTCCGGAGGCCATGACGGAGCTCGCCCAATACGCGCACTTCAGCGCGGCGGTCAAGGTGCCGGTGCTCGCCAACATCACCGAGTTCGGCGCGACGCCGCTCTTCAAGACGGACGAGCTGGCCGGCGCCGGCGTTTCACTGGTGCTCTATCCCCTCTCGGCCTTCCGCGCGATGAACCAGGCGGCGCTCAACGTCTACCAAGCCATCCGTCGCGACGGCACTCAGGCCAATGTCGTCGACACCATGCAGACCCGCATGGCGCTCTATGACTACCTGGATTATCACAGCTTCGAGCAAAAGCTCGATGCGCTCTTCGCACAGGGACAGGCGGAAGACTAGCGATCATGCGGGGCCCGGCCCCGACGAGCACTCACAGCCCCACGATTGGATCCGTTCCGGCCGCGATCCAGGCCGGAGACCACGCCGACACGAGGAGACAGGACCCATGACCGAGAACCAAGAGAGCCAGCTGCCCAAGCCGAAGAAGTCCGTCGCACTCTCCGGAACCGCCGCCGGCAATACCGCCATCTGCACCGTCGGGCGCACCGGAAACGATCTCCACTACCGCGGCTATGACATCCTGGATTTCGCCGACACCGCGGAGTTCGAGGAGATCGCCTTCCTGTTGATCCATGAGCGACTGCCCACGCAGAGCGAGCTCGTCGCCTACAAACACAAGCTCAAGTCCCTGCGCGGCATCCCCGCGGCCCTGAAAACGGCCTTGGAGCAACTGCCCCCGTCCGCCCACCCGATGGACGTCATGCGCACCGGCTGCTCCGTCCTAGGCACCCTGGAGCCCGAGAAGGACAGCATGCCGGTCGCGGCGGCGCGCGACATCGGCGATCGGCTGATCGCGTGCTTCGGCTCCATGCTGCTCTACTGGTACCACTTTGCCCACAATGGGCGCCGCATCGAGGTCGAGACCGACGACGACTCCATCGGCGGCCATTTCCTGCACCTGCTGCACGGCCACACACCGCGCCCGGAGTGGGTGCGCGCCATGCACACCTCGCTCATCCTCTACGCCGAGCATGAGTTCAACGCCTCCACCTTCGCCGGTCGCGTGGTGGCGGGTACCAACTCGGATATGTACTCGGCCATCACCGGCGCCATCGGGGCACTGCGCGGCCCCAAACACGGCGGCGCCAACGAGGCCGCCTGCGAGATCCAGGAACGCTACGCCAATGCCGACGAGGCCGAGGCCGACATCACCGCGCGTGTCGGTCGCAAGGAGATCATCATCGGCTTCGGCCACCCGGTCTATACCATCTCGGATCCGCGCAACGAGGTGATCAAGTCGGTCGCGAAGCGGCTGTCCGATGCCAACGAGAACATGCGCATGTTCGAGGTCGCGGACCGGCTCGAAAGCGTCATGTGGGATCTCAAAAAGATGTTCCCGAATCTGGACTGGTTCTCAGCCGTGTCCTACGCCCAGATGGGCGTACCGACCGCGCTCTTCACGCCCATCTTCGTCATCTCGCGCACCAGCGGCTGGGTGGCCCACGTCATCGAGCAGCGCAAGGACGGCAAGATCATCCGCCCGAGCGCCAACTATGTCGGGGTCGAAAACCTCCAGTGGACGCCGATCGATCAGCGTTCCTAGTGCGTGCTTGAGCCGATCCCGGATCGGCTCGACGACCCATTGCTGGTCAGACAATCGCATTCTCAACAAACGGAAAGCCCTTCATGAGCACACACATCGCCGACGCCAACATGCGTCCAGCGCCCGACCAGGAATTGGTGGCCATCGCCGACTATGTCTGCGACTACAAGATCGACTCCCAAGAGGCCATCACGACCGCCCGCCACTGTCTGATGGACTCCCTCGGCTGCGCGCTCCTGGCGCTGCAGTATCCGGAGTGCACCAAACACCTCGGCCCCATCGTTCCGGGCACCAGCGTGCCGAACGGCGCCCGCGTGCCCGGCACCCAGTTCCAGCTCGACCCGGTCAAGGCAGCCTGGGACATCGGCGCCCTGGTGCGCTGGCTGGACTTCAACGACACCTGGCTCGCCGCGGAGTGGGGGCACCCCTCGGACAACCTGGGCGCCATCCTGGGCCTGGGCGACTATCTGTCTCGCAAGGCGATCGCCGACGGCGCAGCCCCCTTGAACGTGGGCGACGTGCTCCACTACATGGTCAAGGCGCATGAGATCCAGGGCGTGCTCGCACTGGAGAACAGCTTCAACCGGGTCGGACTGGACCACGTCCTGCTGGTCAAGGTCGCCTCCGCCGGCGTTGCCGCGCTGATGCTGGGCGCCGACAAGGATCAGGTGATCGACACCCTGTCTCAGGCCTGGGTCGATGGCCAATCGTTGCGCACCTACCGTCACGCACCGAACACCGGCTCGCGCAAGTCCTGGGCCGCTGGTGACGCCAGCTCCCGAGCCGTGCGCCTGGCGATGATGGTCCAGAAAGGCGAAATGGGCCTGCCCTCGGTGCTGAGCGCACCGCGCTGGGGCTTCTACGACGTGCTCTTCAAGGGCAACACGTTCGCCTTCCAGCGCGACTACGGCAGCTATGTGATGGAGAACATCCTGTTCAAGATCAGCTTCCCGGCCGAGTTCCACGCCCAGACCGCGGCCGAGTGCGCCATGACGCTGCACCCCCAGGTCAAGGACCGCATTGACCAGATCGAGCGTATCGAGCTGACCACACAGGAGTCCGCCGTCCGCATCATCAGCAAGGACGGCCCGCTCTACAACCCGGCCGACCGCGACCACTGCCTGCAGTACATGGTCGCCGTTCCGCTCATCTTCGGCCGCCTGACCGCCGACGACTACGAGGACGCGGTCGCCAAGGATGCGCGTGTCGACGCCCTGCGCGAGAAGATGGTGGTGACGGAAGACGCGCGCTACACCAAGGAATACCTGGATCCCGGCAAGCGCTCCATCGCCAACGCCGTGCAGGTCTTCTTCAGCGATGGCTCCAAGACCGAAAAGGTCGAGGTCGAGTATCCCATCGGCCATCGCCGCCGCCGCGCCGAGGGCATTCCCGTCCTGGAGGCCAAGTTCCTCGACGCACTGCGGACCCGCTTCCCCAAGGGGCAGGCCCAGCGCATCTACGCGCTCTGCCAGGACGAGCAAGCCTTGATGGCAACCCCGCTCAATCAGTTCATGGATCTCTTCATGATCTGAGCCCCGGCCTGCCCCTGCGCCCCGGCCCAGACGCGGGGCGCATCCTCAGCCCGCCGCTGTCGGCGGATGACGCGGAACCGCGCGGCGCGCCGCGATAGGACTGCGCGAGCGCAGTGACACCTGCTTGAATCGGGTAAGTCGCCACCTGGAATCGCTCGACCACAGGCAAGGTCGGCAGCACGCCGACGCTCTGCCAGAGCGCGGATGGATTGGATTGGAAGGATAAGGCGTTCGGAGAGGAACATCAGGCGAGGAGCAGCGGCTGGGCCGCTGCTCCTCGCGACTTCATCTGGCGATGCGCGTGGGAACGCCGGGGTCATCATGACCTGCATCGGGTGCCGATCGCCATCGCGTGCCATCGCATCGAGCACCGTCGCCGCGCACCGAGCCCGGCATCGTCAGATGCCGATTAGTGATCGGTCTTGTCGGAGGACGAGCGGACCAGATTCACGAAGCTCGCCTGAAGTCTCTTGGCCCAGGGTGGTTGTGTCCAGTTCCAACCGATGAGGATCCCGATCACCAGTCCAATCAGCAGCTGTATCATGCGCGTTTCCTCTTCTTCGAGTCTTGAGCGATCGCGGTCGACGCCCGGCCACCGGCAAGCACGTCTGCGGCAATCGCCTGAAGCAACAGCTCATTGCAGCCCGCCCGTCAGGACGAACCGGACGGCAGGGTATCCCAAAAACAAGGCACCAAGTAAGGTTTTTCGCGCAACAGGACGCGCGGATGGGACGAAAGACCGAGAGCGGAGGAGCGCGCCCTCAGATCTGATCTTCTAGATGGAAACCGAACAGCTCCAGCAGAATGCCGGTTAGAGCCCCACCGAGCAGGCCGCCCGTGAGACCCGGAGGGATGTCATGCAGCACCTTGCCGATCTCGTCCTGAGTACTCGCGTCCAGCATCATGGCGGTGGTCCCACCGACGATCCAGATGCTCGCCCCCACCACGGCCGCAATGAGGGCGGCAACCAGGGGTGCGGAGAGCGCATCCGGGAGCCAGCCCAGACTGCGGCTGACCAGCCAGCGCTCCGAGACCTGAAAGAAGGTGCCGACGAGCGCGACCACGCCGGCGGCCAGGACGAACATGCCGACATGCTCGCCAAGCACGGCCAGCACTATGGCAAGGACGCCTCCGGCCAGCACGCCGGCGATGAGGCCGGTCAGCGTCTCCGCCAGGGGTCGACTGCCGCTCGTGACGATCCAAGAGTAAAAACTGCCGGCGATCAGCCCCGCCAATCCGGCAATACCCACGATCGTCAACAACTCGACTTCTTGACCGGTCGCAATCAAATAGCCAATGGACGCCAAGACGCCGGCCATGGCACCTACCAGCGCGACCGGCATCGCGCTATAAAAGGCGGATGTGGTCATGGCGGCCGCGGCGGCCGCGATGACCAGAGGCTGCCAGCCCGACAGCCCGAGCACGCCGAGCACCTGATAGAGCCCTGCAAAGAGCGCTCCGAAGAGTGCACCCGCGAACCCCCAGACGAAGAGCGCCATGACGATCGCGGCAAACTGGTCCTTAGTGAACATACTTAGGTGACTCAGCGACGTTGGAACGATTGAACATAGTCTAGCCTTTCTCTGAACGCAGGCCCCAGTCGAAATTGCGATTCGACCCGCAAGCGCATCGGCCAGACAGGGACTCCAATACAGCGGCACCAGGCACTTACACTCACCCACACCGATCGCCCAGCGCATTGATGCCAAGCATGTACCAGCCCCCCGTCAATGGCACCAAAGCTCTCGTCGATGGACACACACGCGTCTATTATGACGGATACTGGATCAAGTATTACGAGGCTCCGCCGGACAGTTTCGAAGCCCGGCGCCAGCTGATTCAGGCGTTGACGCGGCGCCTGTTCAATCATGTCGAACACGGCATCAACATCCCCGGCGCGCGCTTGAAGGAAGCCCGCGAGGCCTATGAGGCCGAGACCGATACGGAGCGCAAGCGGGTCAACGGCGCCATGCTGGCCGGGGCACTGTTCAACCGCGCGGCCGACATCTTCCACAGTCTGGTCGATCTACAAACGGCGGGCGTCGAGATCGGCTCGGACCACACCCTGATGCGCGAGTGCGGGCACTGCCTCATCGAGGCACTCGAGCTCGGCAAGATGGTACGACACCGCGGCGGGGACGAGGGCATCGACGAACTCTGGGGCGAGCCCTTCAAGGCGTTCTCGATGCCGATCGAGGTCTTCTACTCCAGCCGCTACCTGAAGATCGCCATGACCATGCACGACATCGACCGCATCGCCGGGGTGATGAAAGACACCTTCGCCGACAGCCGCCAAATCCTGGACATAGCACCCCGCATCGACGAGCTCGCGGAGACGGCCAAGCGCAAGTGCGAGATCCTCAGAACCGACCCGGCGGTCTTCGACGTCTGGCCGGCGTACGTGGTCGCGAGCGAGCGGCTCTGCAACCTAGAGCCCATCCTCCCCAGCACGCACGATGCCTGCGATATCCGCGAGGCGGTCGAGGGGACACGTCTGCTGCGCGAGGGCACGGACCTGGTGAGCTTCATCGTGCGCGCGCGCGTCCCCATGCCAAAGAGCATGCGGGAGTTCATCGATCGCTGCCAACAATTCCGTCGGGCCTACATCGAGCCCAAGCTGACCGCCCTCGGCGGCCCCTCGCAGACGTCTTCCACCTAAGCCGGAGCCGCGCCCAGATGCTCGTCTATCTCCACGGACTCCATAGCTCGAGCCAGTCCATCAAGGGCCAACGCCTCAAGCGACGCCTGGCACCCTTCGAGGTGCGCGCCATCGATTATCCGGCACACAGCCCCGATGCGGCCGTCGAGCAGTTGAGTGCCTTCTTCGCGGGATTGGGCGCGGCGCGGCCCGCCGTCGTTGGCAGCTCGATGGGCGGCTTTTACGGCCAATACCTGGCGCGACGCTTCGCACTATCGCATCTGTTCATGATCAATCCAGCCCTGACGCCCTGGACCCTGACATCGGTCGGTCTAGCGCCCTCGATCCTTGAGCAGACCCGCGCTTACGGCATCGAGAATCCCTGCGACGGGATCCCGACGACGGTCTTCCTGAATACCGGTGACGAGGTGATCGACTACCGCATCGCCGAGCGACGCTACGCCCGGTGCGGGCGCCTCTTCATCTGGGAGGGGGGCGACCACGCCTTCCAGCAGATGGAGGAGGCGATCGCGATCATCCGCACCCATCTGCAGCGCGAGGAGCAGAGCGGGCGCGACGGGAACGCTGTGGCTCAAGCGCCGCCAGGCGAGTGAAAGAGCGTTGCGACGATGCGGTAGCCCGCCACATAGGTGCCAATCCCGGCGCCCAAACTGCTGAGCAGGAAGACGACGAACACCCTGGACACCCGATTGCGCCACCATCCCCTCAAGGTCGCGACATCGGCCCGCAACCGGCTGAAATCGCCGACGCTCGGCTTACGCAGGTAGAGTTCGACCGCACCCGTCACCATGCCGGCCCCGATGGTGGGATTCAGGGTCGTGAGCGGTGCGGCAATGAAGGCCGAAACCACCGTGAGCGGGTGTCCGCCAGCGAGCAGCGTCCCAATAGCCGAGAGACCACCGGTAATGAGGATCCAAGCGGTCAGCAGATCCAGCCCGATCTCGGGTCCCATGGCGAACCCATAACCGAAACCGGCCAAAATGAGGCCGAGCAGGCCCCAACCCAGGATCTTCGGCCACTTGCTCGGCGGCGGGATCTCCTCGAGAGCCGCGATGACAGCGGCGGGATCCCTCCCGTCGCGCTCCAAATCCTGGACCATGCCTTTAAGGTGCCCGACACCGATCACGACCAAGACGCGCCGAACACCGAGACGCGCGGCTTCGCGCCGAAGCTTGGCCGCCATGTAGTGGTCACGCTCCTCGATCAAGGGGATATAGAGATCCCGGCGGTCGGCGGCGAACTCGGCAAAGGTGGTCTCCAGCACATCTCCTTCCTTGAGGCGCTCGATCTCGTCTTCCGTCACCTCATCAGAGTTCACCATGGCCGCGAGCAAGCCAGCGAAGAGCCCATAACGCTTCCACCAGCCGAGATTCGCCGAGATCCTCTTGAGGGTGATGCCGATCTCCCGGTCGATCAACATGATCGGCAGATCACGCTCCTTGGCCAGACGCAGGGCGGCACGCTGCTCGGCACCTGGCTCGATGCCGAACTGATCGGCCAGGCGCTGCTGGTAGGCGGACAGGGCCAGATTCGCGACCACCATGTAGACGCGGTTCTGTCGGATGACGGAGAAGAGGTCTAGCTGCGAGAGCGACTTCGGGTCCATCAGCGCACTGAAGCGGCTACGGCACAGCTCGACGGCGACGGCGTCATACTCGCCGGTCTGGATCAGCTTGCGGACCTGCTCGGCACTCGCGCGGGAGACATGTGCGGTGCCAAGGAGCGTGACCTCGACGCCCGCGTCCAGGACCATGTCAACTTGGGGTTCTAGCGGCTCGACCATGGGCTATCGTCACTGGCCAGAGTGGACAAAAGAGCGGCATCATACCTCAGGGCCGGACGGGTTTCCCGCCTGTCATCGCAGAAATGCCAGGCGGCGTACCCGCCTTGGGGCAGGCGTCCAGGTGCCTTATCATCTGCAGCCCATTCATCCCTGACGGCAAGGACAAGACCATGGATTCATCGCTCGACGGCCCCAAGTCACGACCGCTGCCCGGGCGCACTGGGAGGCTCATGGCGCTCGTGGCACTGGCCGCTATCGCCGGCTGCAGCCCGGTCAAGAAGGACAAGATGGCCGTCACCCTGCAGAACGCAACCAATGCCTACCAATCCGCGCTCAGATGGGGCTACTTCGAGAATGCCTTCGGCTTTGTCGATCCCGCAAAGCGTCAGGACAAGGACATGCCAGAGGCGCTGGAGGACATCAGACTAACGGGCTACGACGTCGTGCAAGCGCCCGTGATGAAAGAGGACTCCAACACGGCGCTCCAGATCGTGAAGATCGAGTACCTCCATCAGGACAGACAGGTCGTCAAGACACTGACGGATCGCCAGCTCTGGCGCTACGATGAAGCGGAGAAAAAGTGGTGGCTGGAGTCGGGTCTACCCAAATTCGAGTAGACAGCACCAGACGCACCATCGCTTGACCTCAAGGCATACCCGCGAAGAGCGCGCCAAGCCGGTCGAGCTCGAGCTGGCGATCGGGCGTCAGGTTGGCGCGGGTCGCCCGCAGGGCATGCCAGGCGTGCCCCGCCTCCCCGACCTGGCCGTCCGCCAAGAGATCCTTGACGCGCCTGAGTTCGGCCGCGAACGGATCCCCATCCATGGCATCCACCACGACGAGATCGACATCAGACGTCACCTCTGGCGCCTGCTGGACCGATCGGTCGCAAGCGGTCAGCGCCAAAACCAAACAGAAGAGCGGTGCGACGCGAGGCATCCGAAACCTCAGCCATCGCCCGCGTGCGTCGGATCCGACAGGAGCCCCATGGACAATCTGCTTGCCATCTTTCTGATTCTCGTCTTGAGCTGGTTTTGGCTGGACAGCCTGCGCGCACGCGAGATCGCAACGGCCATCTGCCAGGCGGCGTGCAAGCAACGCAGCCTTCAATTCCTCGATCAGGCCGTGGCTCTGCGCCGCCTGGGCCTGTCCTGGCGCACCGAAGGAATGCGCATTCGACGGGTCTATCGGTTCGACTTCAGCGAGGAGGGCACCGGGCGACGCAACGGCTACGTCGTGATGCGCGGATTGAATCTGGAGGAGTTGAGCTTCGGTCTGCCCACACAAACGCGTGACGCCTGAATCAAAGGCCCAATGAGAGGGCGACTACTTCACGACCTTGAGAGTTGGACCTCGCCCCTTGCCCTTGCCCTTATCGCGTGGCGCTGTCGGGCTCGGGCCGCCGCCGGCCTCGCCGGAGGCGTCGGCAATCGGCTTGAGCCTGGGGGCTGGCGCGGCATCCACGCCGGCAGGTTCCACGTCAGGGTAGCGCGGCTCGGGAAACACCATGCCCTGCCCGTTCTCGCGCGTGAAAATGCCGATCGCGGCCTCGCTCGGGACCATGACCTCCCGCGCCGAGCCGCTGAAACGCGCGTTGAACTGGATCCAATCGTTACCGATGACCAAGCCCTTGACCGCACTCGGCGAGATATTGAGCACGATCCGCCCGTCGTCGACGAACTCCATGGGCACCAGCGCCCCCGGAAACGCCGCGTCCACGACCAAGTGCGGTGTCATCTGGTTGTCCAGAATCCAGTCGTAGATCGCCCGGATCAGATAGGGCTTGCTGGAGGTCATGCTGTCGGCGTCGTCGATCATCAGGCAGCGTCCGCGATCATCTCCTTCTCTGCCTCGGTCAGGCTTTGGCGGAAGGCATCCCAAGTGAAAATACGCTTCATGTAGACGCGGATCGCGTCCGCCTGCGACGGCAGCTCCACACCCAGCACGGGCAAACGCCACAGCAGAGGTGCGACACAGCAGTCGACCAGGGAGAACTCCTCGCTCATGAAGAACGGATGCGCCGAGAAGACCGGCGCGGTCACCGTCAGGCTCTCGCGCAGCTCCTTGCGGGCTTGCTCGACCTCCTTGCCCTCACCCTTGAGGATGCGCCCCATGAGCGTGTACCAATCGCGGTCGACCCGGTACATGAACAGCCGCGCGCTCGCACGCGAGACCGGGTCGACGGGCAGCAGGGGCGGATGCGGAAAGCGCTCGTCGAGATATTCCATGATGATGCGCGATTCGTAGAGGCGCAGATCCCGGTCGACGAAAGTCGGAACAGTCCCATAGGGATTGAAATCCATGACCTCATCGGGGAGCGCGTCGGCATCGACGTCGACCACGTCCACGGCGATACCCTTCTCCGCGAGCACCATCCTGACGCGATGGCAATAGGGGCAAACGGGATCGGAAAATAGGGTCATCAGTGCTCGTCTGCTTGCGGCCTCTGCCATTTTTCCCTTCTCCAGCGCTAAGGCGGAGCCCGGCAGGGCTCTTTACAAAGAAATCAGGCCGACTCGATCCAAGCCGACATCCGAGTGTCCGCGGTGTCCTCGACCCTAATTGGATCTCGTTCGAGGTACCGGTGCTCGCTCTGCCCCGCCCAAGGGACCGGGGGGGCCGTGCACGCCACTTATTGAGCTGTCAAGTATACGCGCTGACGGACGCCTTCACGGGCGTTTTTATCTGAACGGCAACCATCGCGCCATGGGAAAGACGCGACTGCATGCCGATCGCGGTCGCTGAGCGCGCGGGATCTCAAAACACGACCCGGACCGCCGGAGCCAATCAGGGCCGTCAAGGTGGGACGATCGCCCCCGAGGGGGCGATCGGTGTCCGATCAATGGACGTCTTTCCAGAACTCTTTCTTGAGCAGGTAGGCAAAGATGAAGAGCACGCCCAGGAACAGCAGGACGTACATACCCAAGCGCTCCCGCTGGAGCTTGAAGGGCTCGCCCGCGTAGGTCAGGAAGGCCGTGATGTCGCGCACCATGGTGTCGTACTCCTTGGGAGAGAGCGACCCCTGTTCGACCAGTTTGACACCCTCGATCTCCGGCGTCGCACCTGGCTCCTCCGGCGGCTCCATCTCGGCCTCTTGCTTACCCTGGAGATCGCCCAGCACGTGGGGCATTCCGACCAGCGGGAAGACCACGTTGTTCACGCCGTAAGGACGGGTGTCGTCCTGGTAGAAGCTCTTCAGATAGGTGTAGACCCAATCCGGAGAGCGCCAGCGCGTCACCAGCGTGAGGTCAGGCACGGCGGTGCCGAACCACTTCAGGGCATCATCCGCGCGCATGGCGTTCGTCATCAGATCGCCTGGCTTGGCATCACCGAAGAGCAGGTTCTGCCGCAGGCTGACCTCGTCGATACCGAGATCCGCCGCCATGCGGTTGTAGCGCATGTACTGGAGCGAATGGCAGCCCATGCAGTAGTTGACGTAATACTTGGCGCCGCGCTGCAGGGACGCCTGATCCCGCAGATCGATATCCGCGTGCTCCAGGTGCGCCGTCTCGGAAGCCAGCAGCGCGACCGGCGCCAGGAGCAGAAGGGTGGCAAGGATCAGCTTTCTCATGAGGTCACCCTCTCCGGAACGGGCTTGGTCTTGTCCAAGGCGCTATAGATCGGCATCAGCAGGAAGTAGGCGAAGTAAAGCCCCGTGAAGATGCGTGAGAGGAGCGTGGAGAGATCGGACGCCGGCTGCATGCCGAGCCACGCCAGAACCACGAAGGAAACGGCGAAGATTCCGGTCGCCCACTTGAAGATCGGCCCCTTATAACGCATGGACTTCACAGGACTGCGATCGAGCCAGGGCAGCACGAAGAGGATCAGGATCGCTGCGAACATGACGACGACGCCCGGGAACTGCGAATCCCACATCGGCGGGACGGCACGCAACATGGCGTAGAAGGGCGTGAAATACCAGACCGGTGCGATGTGCGCAGGCGTCTGCATGGGGTTGGCGGGCTGGAAGTTGGGCGCCTCCAGGAAGATACCGCCGAAGGTGGGCATGAAGAACATCACGGCACTGAAGAGCGCCAGGAAGACCACGACCCCCATGAGATCCTTGACCGTGTAGTAGGGGTGGAAGGGAATGCCATCGGCGGGAGCCTTATCGCTCCAGCGATTGCCCTTTGGCCCCTGCTTGATCTCGATGCCGTCCGGGTTGTTCGAGCCGACATGGTGCAAAGCCACGATGTGGACGAAGACCAGCCCGACGAGGAGGAAGGGCAGCAGGAAGTGGAAGGCGAAGAAGCGGTTCAGCGTCGCGTCCGAGATGACGTAGTCACCACGCACCCAGACCGACAGATCCTCACCCACGCCAGGGACGGCCGCGAAGAGGTTGACGATGACCTGCGCGCCCCAGTAGGACATCTGGCCCCAGGGAAGCAGATAGCCGAAGAAGGCGGTCGCCATCATGACGAGGTAGATGACCACACCGATGATCCACAACAACTCGCGTGGCTTGCGGTAGGAGCCCCACAGCAAGGCGCGGAACATGTGCATGTAGATGACGATGAAGAAGGCCGACGCACCCGTGGAATGCATGTAGCGGATCAGCCAACCCCAGTCGACATCACGCATGATGTACTCGACGGAGGCGAAAGCCAGCGTGGCGTCCGGCTTATAGTTCATCGCCAGCCAAATCCCGGTGAGGATCTGCAGGACCAGCGTGAGAATCGCCAAGGAGCCAAAGAAGGACCAGAAATTCAGGTTCTTCGGTGCGTAATACTCGGAGAGATGGGCGCGCCAGGTCTCCGTCAGCGGAAATCGCTTGTCGATCCAATTGAGGTTTTCGGTCTTTTCAGCACTCATCAGGCCGCTCCTCGATCTTCACCGACCAGAATGGTGGTGTCGTTAAGGTAGGTGTGCTTCGGGATCACCAGATTGGTGGGCGCCGGGACACCTTTGAACACCCGAGCCGCGAGATCGAACTTCGATCCATGGCAGGGACAGAAGAAGCCGCCCTTCCACTGCTCGCCGAGATCCTCGGGAGCGAACTCTGGCCGGTACGTCGGCGAGCACCCGAGGTGGGTGCAGATGCCGATGGCCACCAGATACTCCGGCTTGATCGAACGCGTGGGGTTCTGGCAATACTCAGGCTGCTGAGCGACGGTCGAACTGGGATCGACCAGTCTTGGATCATTGCTCGACAGCGCCTCGAGCATCTCGGGCGTGCGATACACGACCCAGATGGGCTTCCCGCGCCATTTGACGCGCAGCAGGGCGCCTGGCTCCAGTTTACTGACGTCCGCCTCGACCGGCGCACCTGCGGCTCGAGCGCGAGCGCTCGGGTTCATGGATGCAACGAACGGGACGAGGGTGTATCCGGCACCAATGGCACCGACCACGCTGGTCGCGGCAACGAGCACTCGTCGCCTCATTTTGTTCACGCCTTGCGCGCTCATAGGCCAATATCCCCCGGCTGTTGCGAGCACTGCCAGGCCTTCCAGGCAAGCACCCCACGCAGCTTGGATGAAACATTCAAGTGGAAAATTTAAGAATATGACGATTGACTATAAAATCGACCGCGCATTCTCTTCGATACGAACGAGAGAGGTCAAGGAAAAAGCCGAAAAACAGTAGGTTTAGCAACTGCGCCACCACCCTCGTCACGCCGGATTGTCGATCTCAATGAACTCGTGCCGGACCCCGAAGGCAGCGGCAAGATGATTGCCAAGCGCCTGAACGCCATAGCGTTCTGTCGCGTGATGACCGGCAGCCAGATAACAGAGACCAAGCTCTCGCGCCTCATGGGTGGTCTGCTCGGAAAGCTCGCCACTCAGGAAGGCATCGACCCCTAACTCGGCCGCCTGCTGGATGTACCCCTGCCCGCCACCGGTGCACCAGGCCACCCGCTCGATACGCGGGAGCGGATGCCCGACCAACACGGGGGGGCGCCCGAGCCGATGCGCGACCTGCTGCGCAAACTGCTCAGCGGATGCGGGGGCCGGGAGACGACCGACCCACAGAAGACCCTTGCCAAGCGCAGATGGTTCCGCACCCAGGAACCCGAGACGGGCGCCCAGGGTTGCGTTATTGCCGACCTCGGGATGCGCGTCCAGCGGGAGATGATAGGCAATCAGGCTCACGCCCGCCCTGAGAATTGTCTTTGCGCGCTGACCCTTGATCCCGACAAGACAAGGATTCTCGCCCTTCCAGAACCAGCCGTGGTGAACCAGGATGGCATCGGCCTGCACGCCGATCGCGGCCTCGATGAGGGCAGCACTCGCGGTGACGCCGGAGACGAGGCGGCGGATGGGCCTGTCGCCTTCGACCTGGAGGCCGTTCGGCGCATAGTCGCTGAAGCTCGAGGCATCGAGAAAACGATCGCAATACTCGATCAGTGCACGGGGCTCGATCATGCTCCAACTGCCTCCGCTGAGTTGAGGTCAAACAGAAAACCAGGCCAACCATCGACCCCAACCCGCTCTACGCGGATGGACGACAGGACGGCGATCACCTTCGAATGGAAAACGCCGCAGCTTAGTCAAATGCGCAAAACGGGTCCAATATCGCTCACGAACGCGGTCTTGCCCGCCGCCAGCCTCGGGCCAGTAGCCGCCGACAACGGCGCGGCGGCCAAGGCGGCCAGAGGCATGCCATCACCGAGGAACGCACGCCGAGCGACGACGCAAGCGCATGATGTCGAGCGCAAAAAAAAGCCCGGCGGGGAGCCGGGCTGGAAACGTCTCATGATGAGAGAGACGAGGAGGACTCGGTAGAAACTTTTGGACGCGCGAGGGGCCGTTATTCAGCCTCCAGGACGCATCGCTCGAAATCAGTGCATGAACAAACCGCCATTGACCGGAAGGTTGGCCCCGGTCATGTAGCCGGCCTCATCGCTCGCAAGGAAGGCAATGGCTGCCGCGATCTCATCGGGCCGAGCCATCCGGCGCATCGGGATGCCGCCGATAATGCTGTTGCGAACCGTATCATCCATCGCCAGGGTCATGGCAGTCTCGACATAGCCAGGCGAGATGGTGTTGACGGTAACACCCTTGGAGGCGCCCTCTTGCGCCAGCGCCATGGTGAAGCCGTGCATACCCGCCTTGGCGGCGGAGTAGTTCGCCTGGCCGAACTGGCCACGCTGCCCATTGACGGAGGAGATGTTGATGATCCGCCCGTAGCCGCGCTCGAGCATGCCTTCCCAGACCTGCCGCGTCACGTTGAAGACACTGTTCAGGTTGACGTTGATGACGGCCTCCCATTGGGCCGATTCCATCTTCTTGAAGGTCTTGTCGCGCGTGATGCCGGCGCAGTTGACCAAGATGTCGACCGGGCCGAATTGGTCGGTGATCTCCTTGATCATGCGCGCGCTGTCCTCGAACGAAGACACGTCGGCGGCGATGGTCGCGATCTCATAACCTTCGGCGGCACGCGCCTTCTTCCACTCTTCCGCGGCGGCGGCCTCAGTGGGGTGATGGTTCGCCACGACGCTGCAGCCATCCTTCGCGAGACGGGTGCAGATTGCAGTACCGATACCGCCGATACCACCAGTGACGAGAGCAATGCGTGCCATAGGACTCCTCCAAACTGAGAGATTCGTTGATCTTGTTTTGCAAGCGGACCTTACAACCAAACTGAGGAACCTGTGAAGCCTTGCCCCCCATTTGTCATGACGTCCGTCAACGACAGAGCCATGACGAATGGCAGTCCCTCCCTGGACCGCCGGGCAGTTGATTACCGATCAGGCCGTCGCGACGTTCTTGCGCAGGTCAGCGTTGACTTCGTTCAGGTTCTTTTCGAACCAGGCGCGGTAGTCGTCACGGGCTTCGCTGGCGATCTGCATGGTGGACTTGCTCTCCGCCATGACGCGCTCGCTCAGATCCTTGGTCGCATCGACCTGGCCCTTGAACAGCTCGTTGTAGCCCTTGGACTCGGTGGCAATCTTCATGACGCGCATGGCGTGATCCATGTACAGGGTCATGGCGTCCATCTGACGCGCAGCCATCTTCTCGAAGATGCGGACGTTCAGCTCGCCCAGGCTGGTCATACGCTCGACGTTCTTGCTGGTCAGGTCGTTGATGGCCTTCATGCTATCTGTGTTGTTCATGGTGTCGTCTCCGAAGGTTTGTTGTGCAGTGCAGCAATGTTGCATTGCACAATAAACATCCGCGCCACCCGGGTCAACAGTCATTTTCTCAATCTTCACTATTGGGAAAACCAGCAGCGCTCAGACGGGCCCCTTGTCCTGCTTCTTGCGCTCGCCCCCGAGCTGAAAGCCGGCGGCACGCATGAATTCCTCCTGCATATCCGCCCAGATCTCAACGTTCTTTTGCGTCATCCGCGTCATGGCCTCGAAGGGGTTGTCGCCAAGCGTCTTGGTCATATCCTGCTGCTGCTTGGCGAAGAGATCGAGCGAGGACTCCAGATAGCGAGCGAACATCCCTTGCAGGGTTCCGCCGTAGAAGCGAATGATTTGGGCGAGCATCGAGGCACTGAAGAGCGGCTCTCCACCGGTTTCCTCTTCAAGCATGATCTGGAGCAGGATGGAGCGGGTGATATCGCTTTCATTGGCCGTGTCGACGACCTTGAAGCTGGTGCAATCCATCACGAGGTTGCGGACGTCCGCGAGGGTGATGTAACGGCTCACCTCTGTGTCATAGAGGCGGCGATTGGGGTATTTCTTGATGATGCGGTCGCTGTTCATTCAGCACCTGAGCTACCGACGTTGTCGTCCGGCCAGTGTACCCGACACTCGCCGCCGCGCCTCGCCGACTTCGCTCGGCGAGGCGCGACCTGACCCAAGGATCCGGGCGGGCTCCGCGCCTCGCCCGAGGGCCTCAGAGACGCTCGACCGCCAACGCCACGCCCTGGCCGCCGCCGATGCAGAGGGTTGCGAGACCCTTCTTCGCATCGCGCTTCTGCATCTCATAGAGGAGGGTGACCAGCACACGCGCACCAGAGGCACCGATCGGGTGGCCGATGGCGATAGCTCCGCCATTGACGTTTACCTTGCTGAGATCCCAGCCCATCTCCTGATTGACGGACATCGCCTGAGCGGCAAAGGCCTCATTGGCCTCGACAAGGTCCAGATCAGCCGGGGCCCAGCCGGCCTTCTTCAGACAATCGGTCGAAGCCGGGATAGGTCCGGTGCCCATGATGGCCGGATCCACGCCCGCGCTCGAGAACGCGACCAGGCGCGCCATGGGCGTCAAACCCAGTTCCTTGGCCTTGGATTCCTTCATCACCACGACCATGGCCGCGCCGTCGTTGATCCCGGAGGCGTTGCCGGCGGTCACAGTGCCTTGCTTGTCGAAGGCGGGGCGCAGCCTGCCGAGCGTTTCGGCCGTGGTGCCCGGACGCGGAAACTCGTCGGTGTCGAACACCAGGGGATCGCCCTTGCGCTGCGGGATGCTCACCGGGATGATCTCGTCGGCAAAGCGTCCGGATTGGATGGCGGCCTCCGCCTTCTGCTGGGACGCCGCGGCGAACGCATCCTGCGCCTCGCGGGTGAAGGCGTACTTCTTCGCGATGTTCTCCGCCGTGACACCCATGTGGCACTGATTGAAGGCATCCCAGAGGCCGTCGACGATCATGGTGTCCTTCATCGGCCAGTCGCCCATGCGCTGCCCCTCGCGCGAGCGCGGCAGGACGTGCGACGACTGACTCATGCTCTCTTGACCACCGGCGATCACGATCTCCGCATCGCCACAGGCAACCGCCTGCATGGCCAGATGGACCGCCTTGAGCCCACTGCCGCAGACCTTGTTGATGGTCATCGCCGGGACCGTGTGCGGCAGCCCCGCCATCAAGGTGGTCTGACGCGCCGGATTCTGACCGCAGCCCGCGGTCAGCACCTGCCCCAGAATAACTTCGCTGACCTGCTCGGGGGCGATTCCGGTCCGCTCGATCAGGGCCTTGAGCACGGTCGTGCCGATATCGGTCGCCTGGAGGGCCGAGAGTGCGCCGCCGAAGGTTCCGATCGCGGTCCGACCCGCATCGACGATAACGATAGTGTCGCTCATGGTGTGGATGTCCTCTCTTAGACGATGGAATCGCCCTTTGCACAGGGCTTGTTGTGTGCGGATTCTACGCACCTTTGTTGCAGTGCACAAATCCGCGTGCTAACTTTTGCCAAATATCATCCCGAGGAGGCAAATGCATGAGCAACGATAGCTTTTTCAACAACGACTGGCTGGAACTTCAACGCAAGTACTGGGACAGCTGGTCCGAGATGGGCCGCAAGGCGATGGGGCTCGAGAACCAGCAGACGCTGACCACGCCCTGGGAGGGCGCGCTCGACCATTGGTGGAAGGCCATGTCACCGGCCACGCCCGACTTCTCCAAGACCTTCATGGAAAAGATGATGGAGCAGGGCAAGAACTTCTTCCGCATGGCGGAGACCTTCGCCAACACACCCGAGGATACGACCGCCACCAATGGTCTCACCTGGTGGACCAAGGCCCTCGAGGACATGCAGAAGCAGTTCAGCGGCTCGCTCGACGACGGCGGCAACAGCATGCAACGCATGATGTCCTTCTGGGAACTGCCGATCGACAACTGGCAGCGCATGATGTCCTCCATGTCCCCCATGCCGGGCGACATGCTGCGCAACATGCCGCACGAGCAGCTCAAGGACCGGTTCGACCGCGCCCTCTCCGCCCCTGGCCTGGGCTACACGCGCGAGGAGCAGAGCCAGTACCAGGAGCTGACGCGCACCGCCATGGACTATCAGGCGGCCTTGCAGGAGTACACCGGCTTCTACAGCCAGCTGGGCATGAAGTCGGTCGAGCGCATGGGCGACTTCATTCAAGGCGTGATCGACAGCGGCAAGAGCATCGACTCGGCACGCACCCTCTATGACAACTGGATCAGCTGCTGCGAGACCGTCTACGCCGCCGAGGTCGCGACCCCGGAGTACGCCCAGATCCACGGGCGCCTGGTCAACGCGCAGATGGCGCTGAAACGGCGCATGGCCATCATGGTGGACGAAAACCTCGGCGCCATGAACATGCCCACCCGCAGCGAGCTGCGCACCTTGCAGGACCGACTCCAAGAGACGCGCCGCGACAACAAACAACTCCACCGCGCCCTCCATGCGCTGGAAAAGCAGGTCGCCGCACTGAGCGGCAAGACCCCAACGACCGCACTCAAGGCACCGGCACCCGCCACCAAAGCGACCGAGAAGCCGGCGACACGCGCGACCACCAGGCGCAAGACCGCCGCCAAGCCGACCGGCGGCACCGCGGATGACTGAGCGCCTTCCGACGCCTAAAACCATGTGCAGCGCCACGAAAAGACTACTGCGAGGATAGAGAACATGCTTCCCATCGACATTCGCCCGGACAAGCTCGCGCAGGAAATGCTCGACTACACCAGCAAACTGGGACAGGGCATGGAGAACCTGCTCAATGCGGACGCCATCGACACCGGAGTCAGCCCCAAGGAGGCCGTCTACAGCGAGGACAAGCTCGTCCTCTACCGCTACGACACCCCGGCCGGCGTCACCCCCCAGAAGACGCCGCTCCTGATCGTCTACGCCCTGGTGAACCGGCCCTATATGACCGACATCCAGGAAGACCGCTCCACCATCAAGGGCCTGCTCGCAACCGGCCAGGATGTCTATCTGATCGACTGGGGCTATCCGGACCAGGCCGATAGCGCCCTCACGCTGGACGACTACATCAACGGCTACATCGACAGCTGCGTCGACTATCTTTGCGAGACCCATGAAGTCGACCAGGTGAACATCCTCGGCATCTGCCAGGGCGGCGCCTTCAGCCTCATGTATGCCTCCCTGCACCCGGACAAGGTCAAGAACCTGGTCACCATGGTCACCCCCGTGGACTTCAAGACCCCGGGCAATCTGCTGTCGGCCTGGGTGCAGAACGTCGACATCGACTTGGCCGTGGACACCATGGGCAACATCCCCGGCGAGTTGCTGAACTGGACCTTCCTCTCGCTCAAACCCTTCAGCCTCACCGGCCAGAAGTACGTCAACATGGTTGACATGCTGGACGACCCGGACAAGGTCAAGAACTTCCTGCGCATGGAAAAGTGGATCTTCGACAGCCCTGACCAGGCAGGCGAAACCTTCCGCCAGTTCACCAAGGACTTCTACCAGAAGAACGGCTTCATCAACGGCGGCGTCAAGCTTGGCGGAAAAGAGATCGACCTCAAGAACGTCGACTGCCCGGTGCTGAACATCTACGCCCTGCAGGACCACCTGGTGCCACCGGACGCCTCCAAGGCCCTCAAGCCCCTGGTCGGCAGCAAGGACTATACGGAGCTGGCGTTCCCCGGCGGCCACATCGGCATCTACGTCAGCGGCAAGGCCCAGAAAGAAGTCACGCCGGCGATCGGCAAGTGGCTGAACGAGCGGTCGTGATCTAGCGGCCAGCGGCCAGCTTGATGGCGGCTGGCCGCTGGAACGCTAGTCCTGGATGTAGAAATGACGCCACCCGGTCCCAGTCGCTCGGATCAGCAGATCGAAGAGCGCGGGGGTCGGCGTGGCTTCGTCCGGAAAGATCTCTTCGATCTGAATGAAGAGGCGGCCGAAGCCGCCCTGTTGCTTCCAGTCCCACAGCCACGGCGGCCGAGTCTCGCGGCACGTCGGACAGGTCACCCCCGCGTGCGGATGCGAGGCCCAGTGAGCCCGACGCTCGCGCCAATCAAGTAAGCGCGCACGGCAACCGACGCAGCGTGGCGCACGGGTGTTGCGGCCCGCGAGCAGGTAGGGATGCTCTCGCACCGGCGGAACCTGGATATGGCAAAAGGGCGCCCCCGCATCCGGCTCCGAGCGAATCCTGACCGCGCATCCGGCAAAGGTCAGCAAGCTGAGAAAGCCTGGCCCAATGGCGTAGGCTGCTACCTCCCCCTGCGCCAGACGCTCACCGATGAACCCCTTTTCCGCCAGCATCTCGACCAGCAGCACCCTTTGGGGGCTGGCATGAGGATCGAGCGTGGTGAGCACCAGCCGGCCCGTGTGATTGGGAGCGACGCGGCGGGCGAGATCCAGCCCGCCCGAGGTCGCGGACACCTTCGGCAGCAACGGGGGCTCAGCCGTCATGGGACATGTGCTGGAAATCGAAGCTCAGCTCGGGCTGAGGCAGCTGCAGATAGTTGCCTTGTATGAAGTCCGGGCGGCAGGTCCAGACACGCGACACCGTGGCCTGGTCGTCGATCCCGGCCGCGATGACCGCCACACCCCTCGCCTGCAGGGCCTGAACGATCTCGGTCAGCTGGATCCGATCCGCGTTGCGAATCGTCTGGAAGGCAAGTTTCGCGAGGGTCGCGCCGATGCGCGCAAGCAAGGAGATCTCTTCCCGGATGCCGGTGACATTGGCGACACAGACCTGGATCCCGTATTTGCGCAGACGCTCGATGAACACCTTTGCCTCGGCGCGGTTCTGTCGGACATCGGCCATCTGCAGCTCGAGCACGGGGTAGATCTGCGTCAGATTGCGTTTGATGATCTGGTCCCTGAACCAGGGGAACCACTCGGGCGCCGCCAGCGTCATGACGTTCTGGTGGACCAGGAGGCGCAAACGTGGATGCGCGACGCGTTCGGCATGCATGACCTCGAAGGCGCGCCTGAGCACCCAGCGGTCGATCCTTGGCATCATCTCGGCGCGCTCGGCGACGGACAGGAATTCCGCGGGTGGCATCTGCTCGCCATCCAGCGTCTTCATGCGAATCTGCGCCTCGTAGAGCTCGTCCTCCTGCTGATTGAGCGAGAGGATCGGCTGGAAGAACAGCAGAAAGCCGTCTTGCGCCAACGCGGTGCTCACCAGACGCTTGATGACCGACTCCGCTTCCGGGGCACCATTCTGCCGGCTGGCCGCAGACCAGACGTGCGCCTGGTTTCCGCCCGCCGATTTGGCGCCCGCGGCGGCCTTTTCCGCGCGCGACACCATGGCGAAGGCGTCGTCGGCCGGCGGGTCGAAGAGACCGACGCCGACGCTGACGCTGACCTCCAACTTGATGTCTCTGTCCTGCGGCTTGAGGCCGGAGAGCTGTTGACAGAGGGTGCTGGCGAGCGCCTCGAGCTTGGACAGGGTCTCCCGCTTGGCCAGCAGACCGTAGCGGAAATCGTCCATGCGGGTCGCGCTCTCCTCGGGTGTCATCGTCTTGCTGAGCAGCGACTCCAGCTCACGCAGCAACTTCTCGGTCGCCGTCAAACCCAAGGCGTTCAGGATGCCCTGCGAGCCGTCGACGTCGATGATCACCAGCCCATGAACACCGCCCTGAGCCTCGCGGGCACGCGTGATCTGCTCGAGGTGGCGCATGAAGACGTCGCGCGGAAGGAAGCCGCCGGCCGTCTCGCGCCGATTGACCAGGGTGCGGCGGTCCTGCAGCCAGCGCGACATGCGCATGCGGTATTCGACGGCGGCGATGAGCGCCTCCCGGCTCACCGGCTTCTTGATGAAACCGTCGCCGCCCGCCTTGAGCGCCGCCAGCTGCTTGTCGAGGTCGGCTTCCTGGGACAGGAAGAGGATCGGAATCCCGTAGAAGTCGTCGTGATCGCGAATGATCGTGGTCAGCTCCGACCCCGTCGCCCCGGGCAAATAGAGATCCATCAGCACCAGGTTCGGGCGGAAGGCCTGCATACGCGCCAGGATCTTCATGGGGTCATCGACCACCAAGGTCTCCATCCCGATCGTCGCGAGCAGCGAGGCGATCTTCTTCGCGTGCGACGCATCCTGCTCAAGAATCAGGATACGGTAGCGCACCGTCTCGACGATGCCACACATCCTGAGGACGCGGCTCGCCAATCGCTTCACGGAAATGGGCGGGACCAGATAGCTGGCGGCCCCGGCGCGCAGGGCGGCAAGCCGTTGCTCCATGCGGTCTTCGCCGCTGCCTGCGCGCGCGATGCAGATCGCACGCGGATGGAACGCCTCGCCACCGTACAGCGTACCCAGGAACGCCGCGAGCCCGCCCTCCACCGAGACCGCCGCCGCATCGAGGATGACGACCTCTGGCGCCAGGCGGCGCAGCTCCTGAGCGAGCGCGGACGCACTGCCGAGTTGAACGAGCTGGACGGATTTCGGCTCAACGAGCGCCGTCAGATCCCTCATCAACCCCTGATCTGATCCGAGATAAAGGACGCGACTGCCCGTTGCTGCATTGCTCATAGGTTCCATGTCCTGTTAAGCCTGGTCTGGTTCGGAACGTCGCGCGCGGTCGTTGTGAAACGCCCGCTCCGGTCTCGTAATTCTGTCACGCCGGGTTTTCTATTGAAATCGCCGCGTCCTTTCGCTAGCTTCGAGCCTAGCCATACTGCTGGGGGTGTCCGTGACGACCCGCTCGGCTTGGATTTTCGGCGCTGGGCGCTCAGACGTCCAGCCGCTATCCCTGCCGAGAGTTTCGCGTCTCGGGCTGAGAAAAGACCCTTCGAACCTGATCCGGATCATGCTGGCGCAGGAAAGCAGGCAAGACAGAGGCCATGCCGTCGCGCAACCGCTCGTCGGAAAGCCCGCGGCATTCGCCGTCGTCCCACCTGCCCCCATCCGCCCGCGCCCGCCAGGCCATCGAGGCGCCCCGCAGCCGTATCCAAGCTGAGTCCATCAGGCGCGTGCAGCGCCCCGCAACAGCCTCCAGGAGCACCGATGAGCGCCATCCCACACGAATTCGTCCTCAAGACCGCCGAGCTCTCAGAGGAGGTGACACAGCCCTTCCCGAGCTCACGCAAGATCTACGTGACCGGTTCGCGACCCGATCTGCGCGTCCCCATGCGCGAGGTGACCCTGACGCCGACCCAGACCAACCTGGAGGCCGAGGAAAACCCGCCGATCATGATCTATGACACCTCCGGACCCTACACGGACCCCGACGCACGCATCGACCTACTGAGCGGACTGGCGCCGGTCCGGGAGACCTGGATCGAGGAGCGCGGCGACACCGAGCTGCTCAGCGGTCCGAGCTCGGCCTTTGGGCGCAGACGCCAGGCGGATCCCAGCCTTGCCCACCTGCGTTTCGAGCACCTCCGCACCCCGCGCCGCGCCAAGGCGGGCTGCAACGTCACCCAGATGCACTATGCGCGCAGAGGGATCGTCACGCCCGAGATGGAATACGTCGCCATCCGCGAGAACATGCGGCTCGATGCGCTGCGTGCCGATCCGCGCTACGCCAAGCTCCTGCGCCAGCATCCCGGTCAGGATTTCGCCTCCGGCATGCCGGAGACCATCACCGCGGAATTCGTGCGTGAGGAGATCGCCCGCGGGCGCGCCATCATTCCGGCCAACATCAACCACCCCGAGCTCGAACCCATGATCATCGGGCGCAACTTCCGGGTGAAGATCAACACCAACATCGGCAACTCCGCCCTCACCTCCTCGATCGAGGAAGAGGTCGAGAAAATGGTCTGGTCCGCACGCTGGGGCGGCGACACCCTGATGGACCTCTCCACCGGCAAGAACATCCACGAGACCCGCGAGTGGATCCTGCGCAACGCCCCCATGCCCATCGGCACGGTGCCCATCTATCAGGCGCTGGAGAAGGTCGACGGCAAGCCCGAGGAACTCACCTGGGAGCTGATGCGCGACACCCTCATCGAGCAGGCCGAACAAGGCGTCGACTACTTCACCATCCACGCCGGCGTGTTGCTGCGCTATGTGCCGCTGACCGCGGACCGACTGACCGGCATCGTCTCGCGCGGCGGTTCCATCCTCGCCAAGTGGTGCCTAGCCCACCATCAGGAGAACTTCCTCTACACCCACTTCGCCGAGATCTGCGAGATCATGAAGGCCTACGACGTCGCCTTCAGCTTGGGTGATGGCCTGCGCCCCGGCTCGCTGGCCGACGCCAACGACCGCGCACAGTTCGCCGAGCTCGAGACCCTGGGCGAGCTGACCCGGTTCGCCTGGGAGCATGACGTCCAGGTCATGATCGAAGGCCCCGGCCACGTGCCCATGCAGATGATCCAGGAGAACGTGACCAAGGAGCTGGCCGACTGCGACGAAGCCCCCTTCTACACGCTTGGCCCCCTGGTCACCGACATCGCGCCGGCCTACGACCACATCACCTCGGGCATCGGCGCCGCCAACATCGGCTGGTACGGCACCGCCATGCTCTGCTACGTGACGCCCAAGGAGCACCTGGGGCTCCCCGACAAGCAGGACGTACGCGACGGCATCGTCACCTACAAGATCGCCGCCCACGCCGCCGACCTCGCCAAGGGGCTTCCAGGCGCGCAGATCCGCGACAACGCCCTCTCCAAGGCCCGCTTCGAGTTCCGCTGGGAAGACCAGTTCAACCTCTCGCTCGACCCCGATCGCGCCCGCGAGTACCACGACCAGACCATGCCGCACGCCTCGCACAAGGTCGCCCACTTCTGCTCCATGTGCGGCCCGCACTTCTGCTCCATGAAGATCACCCAGGACGTGCGCGACTATGCCGAGGCGAACCGCATCGCAGACATCGAGGTCGCCGTCGAGGAAGGCATGAAGGAGAAGGCACGGGAGTTCAGAGACGAAGGGGCGGCCATTTACAAGGCCGTCTGATCGCTTGAGGCGGGCTGTCGGCTCGGCGCCTGACGGATCCGACCGGTCGCCACCGGACTCGCGAAGCACAGCTTCGCCACCAGGCAACCGCGTGGGAGCGCCGCCCCGGCGCGACCTGCACCGCTCCGGCGAACCCGATCGCGGCGGGGCGCCGCTCCCATCATGACCGGCAAGAACGACTCACCCAGTCTCAGCTTCGTCACCAGGCACACTCCCGTCGGCGCTTGGCGGATCCGCCGTCTGTTCTGGTCACAAAGCTCCCGCTTCGCGACCCCGACGATAAAGCTCCGCCTCACGAAACCCGCCGCACAAAAAAGCCGGCTCGGAAGCATCCGAGCCGGCTGACCTAGACCGCGTTCAGTATGCGGTTAGTTGTAGGGATTGGGTCGATTCAGGTAATCCTCGTAGGCATCCGTATCGATCGTGTTGGTTGGCAGTTGAGTGCCGTGCCAGGTGAAGTTGTACGGGCTGGTATATTGGTTCTCCGGCACTTCAACCACACCACCGTACTGGCTACAAGCACAACGGGCTTGTGTCTGGTAGGTGTCACAAGCTTCGACGTTGCCTTCCGCATCGGCCACCCCGCAACCGGGCGGACTGTTTTCGATGTAGGCGCAACCAGCCTCGATACCCACGACGCAGTCCGTCGGTACGGCGTTGCAGACGAGGCCGAGCGCGTCGTTGCTGCAATCGGCGGGCAGATAGCAGGAGTTGTTACCCGCCTCGCATTCGCAGAAGCCGGTGAAGCCGGTATCAGACGTCGTGGAGTTGAACTGTTGGAGCAGGCATGGGGCCGTGAAGAGACGCTTGTGATTGACCCGCATGAAGTAGTAACCAGGGTCTTTGAACCCGATGCGGAACGTCGCGCTCGGATCTTCTGTCGTGTCCGTATTGAAGGACAGCAGCGGGGTCAGGTTCTGACGGGGCTCACCCGACTCCCAGCGAGTCGCCATCCCTTGGTCGTAGATCTCAATGAACCAGTTGCCCGGACCACAGGCTTCCTTGGCACAGAGCGTCAGAGTGACGAGTTCGTTGCCGTCGGTCTTGTAGACATACCAATCGTCCTCGCCCTGGCCCCAGACATAGGTATCCTCGTCGTCTCCGACACCCGGGAGCGCCGTATTGAAGGTGAGGTTGATCAACCCGTACATGCTGACGCCGGTCGCGAGCGGATTGGAGTGGCTCGGCACGTTGTTCGGCTCGACCTCCGTATCGTAGAAGCCGACGATCGGCTGTTTGTTGTCGAGCGTCGTATCTTGGATGAAGGCAGTCAAGGCGTAGGTGTAGGCGTTCTGCGTCGTCTTGTCAGCGGGCTGGATCATGACGTAGTAGCTGCCAACCAGACCCAGGGTGACGCTATAGGTCACGGAGTCGGCCGTCGAGGCGATCCCGCCAGCGAAGTTCGTATAGTAGTTGGCGAAGACGTTTCCCGCCGCGTCTCGAACGGAGACATTCCAGATCGCCGGCAGACCGGCCGAAAGATTGGCGTTCGCGGAAGCCGGGACAGAGAAATTGACGATGATGTTCTGATTCGGCGCGGTCGTTTCGGTGTAGAACCAGTCCTGATCCGCACCACCGTAGTTCTGACCCGAGAAAGGCACGCCGAGCGTCAGCTTATCGGCTGTAATGAAATTGTCGTTCGGCTCCGTCTCGCCGTAAGTTGCATCCGGAATACAGGAGGAGAGCGGAATCCCGCAGTTACCGAAGGGATCCGCGACGCACTGCTCGAGTTTCGCGACCGCGCCGAAATAGAAACCGATGGGATATCCGCGTTCATACCCATTGGCGTCACCCGCCGTGAATCCTTCCGAATAGCTCTGGTTGCGCTCGTCCTCGCAGGTCTTTTCGGCGGGTTGAGAACCGAGCCCCGCCGCATTCACGGTCAACGGGATCAGAATGGCCAAGCCGAGGAGGGGTCTAGCGAGCAAGTTCATAAGTTCGGTCCTTGGTTCGGGCGCTAAAAAGACGGTGCGCTGGGCGCAACAGTGTCTCAGCAAGACATCAATACGATCTGGCTCCGTCAGTGTAGCGAAAGCCAGATTTCGATCAAGCGACCGGACGGAGAAACAAGGCGTTTTCCGCGACTTCGTCGGATATTTGTGATCGGCTTCCGAGGTTCGCGCAGTCGGATGCGGATTGTGGTCGAGCGGAGGTGGCGGCGTTCCCTAGCAGACACCCGGGACAGCCGAGAGACGTGGCAACTTCAACCTTTCCCGGCTGATTTCGTTACAATCCCCGAGTCCTGGTCGATCGCGACTGGCACCCGACGCTGGCTTGAAGCCCAGCAAGGACGCTGAAGAGACCGCGGCTCGATCGAGACCATAGCCATGGTCCGCCGCAGGGCGGCACAGGCTTGAGGCATCGACAAGGACGCCCTTCGCTTGAAGCGCCTAACCCGCGGGGCCGTGCCAGCCTGAGCGCACACGGAACGCACCTCCCACTTCGAGATACCCAGACCGCCCATCGCCTGTGAGCACACTCCCGACAGCATCGATCGCGGTCCTGATTCCCGCCTTCAACGAAGCCGCGACGGTCGCCGAGGTCATCGCGGCAGTTCGCCGCGCCTGCGGCTGCTCCGTGAGCGTGATCGTGATCGACGATCTCAGCACCGATGACACGGCGGAGGTTGCGCGCAACGCGGGCGCGACGGTCATTCCGTTGCCGCTGCAACTGGGCGCCTGGGGCGCCATCCAAACCGGCCTGCGCTATGCCCTCGCGCGCGACTACGACATGGCGGTGACACTGGATGCGGACGGACAGCATGAACCGGCCTACGTGAGCGCCCTCCTCGCCCCGCTGCGCGAGCAGCGAGCGGACGTGGTGATTGGTGCTTATCCGGCGCGCGCCAGTCGCGCGCGCCGACTCGCCTGGAGGTACTTCCGCTGGCTGACCGGCTTGAGCCTGGAGGACATCACCTCCGGGTTTCGCGCCTACAACCGCGCCGCTATCGGCCTCCTCGCCTCCCGCGAGGCGACCTTACTCGACTATCAGGACGTCGGCGTTCTGCTCACCCTGCATCGGCGCGGCATGCGCACCTGCGAGGTCCCGGTCCCGATGCAGCCGCGTGCCGCGGGCGGTTCGCGCGTCTTCGACTCCTGGTGGACGGTCGGAAAGTACATGCTGCAGACCAGTCTGCTGTGCGTGGCCCGCGTCGGCCACGGCCGCCGCTCTGATCTCAGCGACGAAGGCTGACTGCCCCATGATGACTTACCAAATGACCTCGACGGCCATCGGCCTAGCGATCGGCGCCGTCATCCTCTTCCTGGTGCGGCGAGACCACCTCCACGGGCCTTACGCGGTCTGGTGGGTCGGAGCCGCCGCCACGGTCATCGCGCTCGGCCTGTTTCCGGGCGCCGTCGATGAGGTCGCCGCGTACCTGGGCATCAGCTATCCGCCCATGCTCGCGATGGTGTTGGGCCTCGCCCTACTCCTGGTCAAAGTGCTGACGATGGATCTCGAACGGTCGCGTCAAGAGCGCCAGATCCGTCGCTTGGCCCAGCGGATCGCACTCATCGAGACCCGTGAGCCGGCCGCCGCAAGACCGGACCGAAGGGGTTCAGAAACATCCACCCCTCCCGGATCGACCGAGCGCGACTGAGTCGGCCAGATGCGGGTCCTGCACATCGGCAAATATTTCCCGCCGTTTGCCGGCGGGATGGAGTATTTCCTCGCGGACCTGGCACGCGCGCAGGCACGCATGGGGATGGGTGTGGCCGTCTTGGTCCATGACGCGCGGCGCGGCGGCCCTGGGGCGCTGCCGTGCGACCAAGACGCCGTCGCCGTCTATCGGGCGCCCAGCCATGGCCGGCTCTTGTACGCGCCCGTGAGCCCTGCGTTTCCGCTGTGGCTGAGGCGCATCATCGGGGAATTCCGCCCCGACCTGCTCCACCTCCACATGCCCAACACCTCCGCCTTCTGGGCCTTGGCGACCCCCGCCGCCCGGCGGCTGCCTTGGGTGGTGCACTGGCATTCCGACGTCGTCGCCTCGACGCTCGATCCTCGCATCAGGCTGGCCTATCGCCTCTATCGCCCCTTCGAGCAGAGACTGCTCGCCCGGAGCCGGGCCATCATCGCGACCTCGCAGACCTACCTGAACGCCAGCGAGGCGCTCGCGCGCTGGACGGAGCGTTGCACCGTCATCCCGCTGGGTCTCGACCCGGCCCGGATCCCCGCGCCAGATGCGCGGGCCAAAGCCCAAGCCAGCCGCTTATGGGGAGAACGCGGCTGTCGGGTGCTCGCGATCGGACGCCTGACCTACTACAAGGGTCACGAGGCGCTCATCCGGGCGGCAGCGGATCTGCCGGACACGCGCGTCCTCATCGTCGGAACGGGGGATCTCCAGTCCGCGCTCGCGCGGCTCACGCAGTCCCTCGGACTCGAAGACCGGGTCAGCCTCATCGGATATCAGTCGGAGGCGATCTTGAATGCCCTGCTGGCAAGCTGCGATCTCGTCTGCCTGCCCTCGGTCGAACGCACCGAGGCATTCGGACTGGTACAGCTTGAGGCCATGCGCTTCGGCAAGGCCGTCGTCGTCAGCGACATTGCGGGCTCCGGCACGGGCTGGGTGGTTCGCCACGCTGGAAACGGCCTGCTCGCGCCACCCGGCGACCCGCGCGGGCTTGCGCGGCAGCTACGCGGGCTGCAAGAGGATCCTGCGCTGCGGGACAGGCTCGGTGCCGCGGGAAGGCTGGCGCTGGAGCATGACTTTGGCATCGCCCCCGTCGCCGCGCGAATCGACGGTGTCTACCAAGACGTTCTTGGGCTTGCCCGACGTCAGACCGAGAGGCGTTGAGCCTCTGCCTCGGTCATCGCTAAGGTCTTCGCTTCACTCGCGGGGCGGAGGAAGCCCACCCAGAGTGTGAGCAGGTAGAAGACGTAGATCGGCATGAAATGCAGCACCAGGCGAGCGAGGCTCGTGGATTGCTCCGCCCATCGATAGGCGCCCGTGAAGAAGAAGAGGACGAAGAGCGCGAGCAGGCTGCCAACCACCAAGACCAGTTCCACGCGCAGCCAGCGACTCGCCCCGTCCTCATAGGCCTTCACGAGCCCGAAGAGTACCGCCGGGATCATCGCGTAGGCCAGCAGGTGCCAATTCCCGAAAACGAAGAGGTTCTTCACGACCGCCGCCCAGCTGTCATGAAAACCAAGCTCGAAGCGACCCAAGAACGGAATCTGCAGGGTCGAAGCTGACACCTCCAGCACCCCAAGCCATGGGATGCGAAGCTCCACGCCGCCCACAACGAACGGCAGGGCGCAGAGGCCGCCGATGACCAGTAGCAGCAGGACGAAGGCTCGCACGCCCAGACGCGCGGCCAAGACGGCAGGCAGGAGCAGACCGACCCAAACCGCGCCCTCCGTCTTGATGAGCGGAAAACAGACGGCAAGCGCGACGGCAAGCGCCGCCTGCCGTGGGTCCGCCTCACGCGACCATTGAACGAGCGCAATGGCGCTGAGGCCAAGGATCGCCGCCATCCAGAGGTCCGCATAGCCCGCAAGGGCGACGTGCGTATCGAGCAGGGGCATGGACAGGAGCAACCAGACAGAGATCAGGCTGGTCAGACGCGTCGCACCCCACCACCGCGCTTGTCCATAGAAGCCGAGACCGAGCGCGAGGAAACAGGCGAGCCACGGCAGCTTCGCGGCGGTTTCATTCCAGGCGCCGTAGCCGAGAGTCGGCCACAGCGCGAGCAGGGACACCGTCTTCGGATAGGCCGAAGCGGCGATGCTATAGGCTTGGCCGGACGGATCCCTCAGCCAGTCTTCGGCCGAGACGAAAGCGACCAGCTCACCGGTCTCGGACCAGACGCGCGCCCGCGCGAACCAGGTCGTCCAGGCATCCCAGGGAAACAGCGGTTGCCACCAGACCTCGGCGGCCAAACCAAGCAGCCGCAGGACAAGCCAAGCCAGCACGAGCGCCGTCAGCGCCTTCGCCCAGACGCCAGCCTGCTCGGCTCCGCAGGCACGCACGATCGGTCTCGCCTTAGCGCTCAGCAGCCACCTGCGAACGCCCAACCCTGCCGCGAGCGCAAGCAGGAGCCCGGATAGCCAGAAACCCATCTGCAATCCCAGCGGAGAAAGCAGGTAGAGCATGGCGACAGCACCCAGCATCCCGAGCAGATAGCCATAGCCCAAGGCCAAGGACCAGGCCCCTGATGACGGCTGACCGATCAGCAATCTCAGCCAGATCGTCCCAGCGAGCCAGGGCGCGACGAACGCCAGCGTGACACCCATCCAACCCATGATCACCCCCCGTCGATGACGCGGAAGAGTCCGCCGAGGCTCGCATTGGAGAGTTCCCGCGTCGCGGACACCCGATAACCATCGACGACGAGCGCCTGGCCTGCCTGATCGAAGCGCACCCGATCCTCGGGCGACATCATGAGGATGTAGTCGCCCGCGCGCACGCCGCTGCCCGGGTCGATCGATGGGACGGCCAGGGAATTGCTCGGGAAGAGGTGATAGCGCACTCGCCCAGCCGCGTAGCCATTGGGGTCCGACGTCACGATGAAGAGCCGCGCGGTCGTTGGCTCGATGCGCTGCCGGATCTCGCGCAGAAAGGGATAAAAGCTCCGATCGGGCCCGGCCTCTTGACGTTCGTCTTGCCCAAGGCCGGCGTACAAGACCTTGGTCGTCGCGAGACGCTGCAGCAGCGACCACTGCCACCCGAGATCCAGCGACAGCCAGCCGATCAGGGCGATTGCGACATAGGGCACAGGATGGCGTCCATCTCGAGCGGAGAGACTCAGAAGCAGATAGAGCCCGCCGCTCGCCAGGACCCAGAGCAGCGCTTGCAGCACCCGCGGGACATGCGCGCCATCCGCGCCCGCGTATTCGAAATTGATGGAGCGCCCAGTCCAGCCTGCATCGCGGGTCCAGTCCCGCCAGATGGCCTGCGCGATCTGGCCGATGGTCGGCGCTCTCGGCTGCAGCTCGATCCGGCTGAGAATCAATGGCGCCTTCACGGTACCCACAACGACCAGCCCACAGGCAACCACCCGCCCCCGCCAGCGCTCCACGGCGGTCAGGTCCACGGCGCCTTCAGCCCGCGCACCTTGCGGGATGACCAGGTCGTCAGGCCGACCGCCAGAGGTCTCCGTGGCCCACACGAACCTGACCTCCTGCTCCGCGCTCAACCCGCTCAGCTGCCAACGCAGTCGCGCATAGTCCCCCGCCTGGAAGGGGCGAATCGCGCCCTGAACCATGACCATCCCATTCGCTCCGGGCGCGGTGATCCTGAGCCCATCCTTGGTCTCGTCGCCGACGCCCTGGACGAGCTGAAGCGCATCGCCCGAAAGCTCGATTGCTGAGATGCTCAGACCGTCCGCCGTGCGATAGGCCGCCATCAGCACCGCGGCAACGATGACGGTGCCGCCGGATACCGCGACCACGAAGCGGACGAAACGACGAAGATGCTGTTTCAAGAGGCTCCCTCGACAGCGACGTGCACGGAGGCGAGTTCCGGGCATCACCTGCCCCGAAAGACGCGGATCGGTAGGATGGGCAAAGTCCGCGCTCTTGGCTCCGGTTGGACCTCGGCGCCGGACGGACGTGCCCATCGCGCAAGGCGCTGAGCTGGAATGATGGGCACGCCCGCCGACGCTCAGCGCTCCGAATGAAGCTCGGCACAGGGGCTTTGCCTATCCTAGGGGACGTGTTCCGTCCAGCCCATCAAGCAGACCGCATCACGTCCTCGAACACGGCTTCATAGCGACGCACCATGCGCTCAATGCTCAACTGACGCGCGCGCTCCAACCCCGCCGCCGCCAGATCGGCGCGGCGTTGTGGATCCGCGAGCAATGCCAGGATGGCCGATGCGAGTGCCCCAGGGTCTTCCATCGGGACCAGCATGCCGTAGGCATTGTCGCCAATCACCTCGCGGGGTCCATAGGGGCAATCCGTCGCGATCACCGGAGTCCCACATGCCATCGCCTCCAGCATGGTATAGCCAAACCCCTCGAACTGGCAGGTATGGACATAGAGATCGGCAGCGCGGATGTAGGGGTAGACGTTCTCTCGGTGTCCCAGGAAAACGACTCGGTCATCCAGGCCCCAGTCCTTCACCTGCTGGATGAGCGCACCCCGATCCGGTCCATCTCCAAGCACCACGAGGGCGGCCGGGCGTTGACCTTGGACGTGCCGAAACGCGGCCAGCAAGAGTCCAACGTCTTTCTCGGCAGACAGCCGGGCAGCGACGCAGATCTTTGGGAGAGCGTCCGGCAGACGCTCCAAACCAGACGCCGATTCAGACGCTGCGGATGCGACTTGCGCCAGGTCGATCCCGTTCGGGATGACCGCGATGCGTCCCGTCGGAACCAAGAAGCGCCGTCGCAGCTCGCCCGCCGTCCCTTCCGAAGGCACGATCATGCGATCAGCCAGACGTGCCGTTGCGCCGACGGCCAATCTCAGGAAGAGCTTTCGTTGCACCCCATGCTCGTAGCGGCGCATGTGCTCGTAGACAGGCCCGCGATAACTGCCGACGGTCTTGACCCGCAACCGCTTGAGCCTGGACCCGAGCACGGCCAGGGCGGCCGGGTAGTGCATCATCCCGAGGACCAGGTCGGGGCGGGCCTCCGCGATCAGATCGCCGGCCGCCCTGACATCCGTCATGAGCCCCTTGGCCGAGGAAAACCAACCGTGCCGAATCAGCCCTGAGGTGTCGATGAAGGTATCGATGCCTTGAGGCAAGAAGGCACGTAGAGCCTCGGGTGCCGCCACGGAGACGTGACGCACCACATCCCGATCGAGGTGCGTGATGAGGTTGCTCGTCGTGCGTTCCGCACCACCGAAGACAGTGGCAAGGTGGAGGATCAGCAGGCGCATCGTAGAGATCCGCGGAAGACGCGCCGCTGCGGCCAGCCGATGCGACGCCAAGGAGACGCGGGGCTTCCGCATCCCTTCCAAGCGACAGGGTCAAGATGGTAGAGCGCGCGGCGGGCGGGCGATCCTTCGCACAGAAGAATCTCGCGATCTTCAATCGCAGCATCCCGCCACGCAGTCCAGAACCGATAAAAACGTCGGCGATCCACTGCGGTCACGCCGACGTCAGGCTGGAGTGCGGCGCCGCTCTCGCGGCGCACAGACACCCAGCAAGTCAATACGGACGCACGAATCAATAACGCGTGAAGACGGCATCCTGCGACTCGACCCGGAACTCGTTGACCCATTCGCCGTCCAGCCACAGCCACCGGTTCTTCACCAACGCCTCGCGCTCGGGCTGACTCATCATCGCGCCAGTGGTCGGCACTTTGAAGGCGGGCACCGAGGCGCGAATCTTGGTGTTCACCTCCGCGAGCGGTCCTTGGATCTTGATGTCCTCGACCTTGGCCTCCGCGTACTTGATCTTGCCCATGTTCGCCACGTAGGCATTCAAGGGGGTCACGGCCTTGAAGAAGGGGTCCAAGTAGTCATAGGCCTTCTCGAACTCACCGTCCCGCATCGCTTGCCAATACCCCTCCGCGCGCTGACGCAGCTGCGCCTCACCCGCGATTTCATCTGCCTTCATCGATTCTGAACGCTGTTTCGCGTAATCAGACAGCACGGCCGGGGCGACGTCGATCTGGACCAATTGCTTGGACTTGAAGGTGTCGTCGGCATAGCGTTCGGCGAGGACATGATAGGATCCGCCGGCGACATAGATCGCGCCGGGCTCGTAACGCAGACCCAGATTCGTCCCGCGAGGACGGGGCAAGGGCACATTACTCAGAGCCCAGGTCTCCCCGAAGTCCTTGGACAACGAAGCGTAGAGGCCGGATCGGATCGTCCGCCAATCCTCCCAAACGACGAGGATCTCGCCCGGCGTCTCACCGAAGGCCACGGATGGGTTGCGAGCGTGGAAAAACGCGAGCAGATTCCGATCCTCCTCGGTTGCGCTCCGGCCCGCCAACTCAGGCGCACGAAGCGGAGATGCCTTCGACCAGGTGCTGCCTCGATCGGCGGATCGGATGAGATAGACATCCTGCTTGGCACGGTCGTCCACCTGACGATTACGGGCGGTGATCGCGAGCATCAGGTGCCCCTCAGCATCCGATGCCGTTTGCAAGCTGGCGATATCGAAACCCTTGAGGTCGTCGAAACCGAACCGCGTCCACCGAGCCCCGTCATCGTCCGAATAGGCGCCTTCCAAGCGAAAATCGCGGCGGTCTAGGCCATACTGACCGACCCAAAGCACCATCCAGCGCGACCCCAGCCTCAATGCCTCGAAGATCGGGGTGATACTCGGAACCTCAGCAACGGTCACCTCGGCACGGAAACCGCCGTCATCCTTGTCTGCAACGGCGTCGGCTGGCCGGAACCGGGAGGCTATACGCTGCGGCCCATCGCTCGACTGCCAGCTGAACGCCATCAGGCTGCCACCTGGATCCACGGCCATCACCGGATAGATACCGGGCATGACGAGCGCTATCTCGGACAGCGCCTGATCGCTCTGCCGCCAGTTGCGGTAATACAGGTTGTACCGGTCTGAACTCGCCTCGGTCGCCTTCTCCCCGTACCAGAGCAGGTGCGTCTTGCCCTGGCCATCGGTCTCAGCCACGAAACGCGCGAGCGGCTCCGTGTCTCCGCCGACTTCTTGCGGGCGAATCTCATCGCTCGGCGCCTCGAAGAGATAGAGGCCCTTCTCGGGATACTTGTCGCGCCAAAGCACGGCGGCGCCCGCGGACCTCGCGGCCATCGCCAGGCCAGAGGGCGATTGCGCGCGCCCGGCAGGCACCAAGAGGCTCTCAGCGCCCTTTGGGTCGCGGAGCCTGAGCATCCGACTCTCGTCGTAATAACTGAGCCATAGGTGATCGGACGCGTCGAGCGAATACGCCCAATCGCTGTTCGCATCCATGGCCGACGACGTCACGGGATGCGCCGACCATTCCTCGAGAGCCCCCTCACCGGCATGCAGTTGCGCCGACAGAACAGACGCGCTGAATGCACAAGCAAGGCCGGCAGCCCTAATAGCTTCGAAATTCACTGAACTCCCCGACTACTGGATACAAAAAGAACGAGGCCTGTGGTGTGCGACGAGTCGCTCCCCAGGCGCAAAAAGGCCGCCCGAAGGCGGCCTTGGCACGCGGCATCACGATGCGAAACGCTTCTAGATGGCTGCGTGCAAAGTGCATCGATGCTGCCTCAGCAGCATCTAAGCACCTCAGTTCGGGGCCAGCATAATAGCGTTGTTGAAGACGCCATTGGTGCCGCTGGACTCGCCGTTGATGGTTCCGCCCAGGTTGTACTCGAGCTTGATGACCACAGCGCCAGCATCCGCCGAGCGCGCAGAGGATGCAGCGGAAAGCCCGTCGCTCTGCTGGGGATCAAACACAGCAGGCACCCAGCCGGCGGCGCCGCCATTCTTCACGCGGTAGTTCCAAAGCTTCGCCCAGCCACCGTCTTCCAAGCGGGCGAGCGTGCCGTCGCTGAGCATATCTGCCGCATCGACGCGAGCCACACAGACAACGTCCTGAGGAACCGTGCCAGAGATCAGATTCTCGTCACGATCGTAGAGGTCGCCACGGCTCGTCGTCACGAATTCAACGCGGGCACGATAGTCATTGGCGAAGTCCGGCGCCTGATCCCAATCGACCGGCGTCACGAAGAATGCGGTCGTGATCTCGGTGAAGGGCATGATCGAGACATTGGAAGGACTTGCCGAAGCCGCCCAGCGGTAGTCAGACGTGTACCAGTGGTAGGCTTGATAGCCCCAAGCCGCGCCGCTGCCAAATTCGAAGACGAATGCCTCACCGCTCAACGACTCGCTGCGCGCGGTCGGGCCGTCATAGGTGTCGACGAAGAGATAGCCACGTGCCGGCAGCACGTTACGACCGAAGGCATAATCCCGACCGGACTGCTGCCACTGGTTGTTGATGCTCGGGTCATTGAAGAGAACACCCGAGGTCTCGGCGCCAAAGTGACCGCTGAGATCGATGGTCTGCAGGTCGTTGTAGCTGGTCGGGAGATACTCGTCGTACTCTTCGCACTTGGCCAGCTTGTCGTTAGCAGCGGTACCGCTCTTGTAGTAGAAGCGGTAGTGCAGATTGTCGCCAGCTGCGCCGGTCCCGTTTGCCGCGCCGCCCGACGACCAGTTGTAGTCGGAGGTGTTGATGACGCTGACGATGGTGGTGACGGTTTCGCTGAGGGCGGCATAGGGCCAAAACGCCGTGC
The DNA here is from genome assembly GCF_016583565.1 of Thiocystis violacea. Classification (GTDB taxonomy): domain Bacteria; phylum Pseudomonadota; class Gammaproteobacteria; order Chromatiales; family Chromatiaceae; genus Thiorhodococcus; species Thiorhodococcus violaceus_A. The sequence continues at coordinate 51,054 of NZ_NRRF01000016.1, forward strand.
CTGCCTGAGCGGCTCCGACTGCCGATACGCCGATGGCTGCCGCGACCGCGGATGCGAGTGTGTTCTTTGCAAACATCGCTGGAGTTCTCCTGTGATTCACACGTTACAAACTAGTCAAATTGTGAGTTGTCCGGGATACCATGGACTTCTCGTGATGGAGTTAGCGGAGGCGCCGCCCATCCGAAACGCATGCCACGCTGGCTCGCGGCTCGATCAGGAGTCTACACCACAAATTGTTGTTGTCAACCCACATCGATCGATTTGGCGACGCCAAACCCTCCCCAGTAGGCATGACAAGAAACCACGTGGAATATACAAGTCACTGCAAAAGAGCACCTTTTCGGCGTCTCAGACGACCCTGTTGCGCAATCGCAACATTTGGTGGAAAAACCTCGGGATGAATCGCTGCCCTGAATATGGCACGAGACACCTGAGTGCGACGAATGGACGGACATCGACCGAGCACTCCGCCAGGCCGGCCCTCGCCCTCACGCCAAGCACCGGCTAGTAGATATCCACGTCTCCCATGGTGTAGTACAGGTGCTCGCGGGCCGTCGCTGTATCGATCGCGCTCCGCCAGCACATGTTCGCCGCGAAGACGGGCGTCTCAAGCATCGGAAGATCCAGCCGCGAACGCCAAGCGTGAGGCAACCAAACCGAAAGGGGTTCAGGCGCGCGATTCGCGCCGACGTGCCTCGCAACGGCATGAATCGCCGCTCGGATGCTTGCGGGCGGCAGCAGCAGATCGACGAGTCGCCGCTCTCCCTGCTCGCAACATGAAACGACCCACCCCTGGAGCCGCCCGAAGCGCGCCAAGCCAAAAAGCTCGTAGCTGCGCACCGGATTGTCTGCGTATCGCCAGCGCAGATAGGCCGCATCCCTGACAAGCCCAAGGGTAAAGGATTTCCGCAAGCGCCCCCACAGCACATCTAGCCGGTCGTCACCCCAGGACAAGGGAACAACCCGCCAGAAGCTCGCCGACAACGGACCCTTGGCCGGAACGTCTGCTTTGAGCGCGACTTCCATCAAGCCGTAGACGCCCGCGCGCTCTCCAACCAAGTACGGACCGCGCCCAGGGAACCCGTAACGAAACGCCGTCGGTAGATCAGTCGCGATCTTGGAGAGGAGACTGCGAAGCAGAACTGTGAAAAGGTTATTTTGACCGATGCCGCCGCGATAGCTCGGATGAACCATGACGTCGCAGATCTGAACGAAGGGCGTGCGCTTTCCACGAAAAACACCAGGAAGACAGAGCGCACCGGCATGCGCGATGATCATGCCACTCGGATCCAGCGCAACCATCGACTCCACTGGAGTAAAATCCCGAGCCAAGGCCCTACTTGCCACGAACTTCCAACGCCACTCCGCCGAGGATCGCTGGACCCCGAACACCTTGGCAAACAGCTCAATGAGCGCGGGCTCGTCGTCATGCGTGACGCTACGCAGATGATCATCCCTCATCGGCAAATTATCGATGGTATCGGCCAAATCCCGCAACCGCTTTCTCGTCTCGTGCCCGAGCACTCCTAGCGCGCCGCATGCGGCCCCGCCTCACCAGCCGGCCCCAACTGGACAGGAGCCTCACCTTTCGTGTGCCGCCCCCACATCCGCCGATAGACGTCCTCAAGATGGCCGACGAACTGCTGGCTATCGAAGAAAATCGATTCCTGCCGAGCCTTCCGCAACTGCATCTTGATCGCCGCCAGCGCATCACCCCGTTTAGCCAACTCCCGCGCCAGGGTTTCATAGTGGTCGAGGTCCGCCGCAATCAGCTCGGGCACTCCAACGGCGGTCACTAGACTGGCCGCAACGCGCGACGCAAAGGTGTCGCCGGGACAGGTCAAGACGGGCACGCCCATCCACAGGGCGTCGGATGCCGTCGTGTGCGCATTCACCGGACGCGTATCGAGGAAGAGGTCGGCCTGGGCCAGGCGCGCCAGATGCTCGGCTTGAGGCAGCTTTGGCGCAAAGATCAATCGCTCCGGCGCAACGCCGCGGGCCTGCGCCTCACGACGCAGGTTGTTTTGCGCCGCGTCGGTTCGCGCATACAGCCAAAGGATCCCGTTCGGCGTATCGCGAAGCACGCGGCACCAGCGATCGAAGATGTCGGGGGTGATTTTATAGGGGTCGTTGAAACAGCAAAAAACGAAGCCATCCTCCGGCAAGCCAACAGCGGCGCGCGCGGGAGTCTCCGCGACCACGCGCGCATCATCCACAGGCGCATAGGTCCCCGGAAGGTAGGCGATCGACTCGTCGTAGTGAACGGCGTGCTCCGGCGGAATGACGACTGGGTCGGCAATCAGATAGTCGATGAAAGCAGCCCCAAGCCCGCCCGGGAAACCCAACCAGCTCACCTGAATCGGGCTTGGGCGCAGCGCGAGGATCTCCAGCCGAGCGTTCTTGGTGTAGCCCTTGAGATCCACGAGGATGTCGATGCCGTCGTCACGCATACGCTGAGCCGCCGCGAGGTGGGGCATCGAGCGAATATCCACAAAGTGATCGAAGGCGGCCGCAAGGCGGCGGCGCATCGGGCCGCCATCATCAGGCCCCGTGGAATAGGCAAAAATCTCGAATTGCCCGCGATCGTGCCGCTCGAAGAGAGACGCCGTCAGATAGGCCGTCGCATGCTCCTGGAAATCGTCGGACAGGTAGCCGATCCGTAGACGAGCATCAGGGGATGAAGGCCGCGAAACCGCTAGCGAGCCAGCGCGCTGCTCCCACTCTTGGTAGCCGCGAGCACGCAAACGCGCAATCCGCAACAAGTCGGCAGGGCCGAACGCGGATATCGTCATCGCAACGAAGGGCTCGATGATCGACTCGTCCGTGGCCAGCACCAAGGCACGGAGCGCAGCTTCCCGCTCGGCAAACTGCCGCCAATCGCACAGGTAGCGCTGGTTCCTGACGAGCAGTCCGAGGAGGCTCTGGGGCTGATTCCCTGAGCGCTCCAGGCTCCGCTCAAGGATCTCGACGGCTTGATCGAACAGGCCGAGATCCGCAAGCAGGGGAGCAAGGGCAATCGCTCGCTCGGGGCCGTCGGCATTGGCCTTGACCATCCGCACGGCGGTATCCAATGCGGCTGAAGCAGTGCGACCCGGATCAGCCGTCGCCGATGAGGCCTCCCCCAGCTTGAAGGCAGCCTGCAACAGGCAGTAATTTGCTTCGAGCAAGCTCGGCGACAATCGAACGGCCTGCAGCGCGAATTGAAAGGCCCCTTCAAGATCATCACGCCGCAAGGCCGCGTCGGCCGCGTTGTTCCAAGTCTCGGCGCGCAGCGGGTCCAAGACCAGCGACTGCTCGAATGCCTTGACGACCCCGTCGGCCCGGCCGAGCCGCGCGTAAACGACGCCGAGGTGGTCCCACAGCTCGCAGCGGCCGGGAATCAGTGCGACGGCACGCTCAAGAGACGCCAGCGCCCGGTCGAAACGCTGCAGGGCCATCCATGCCAAGCCGCTGAGATGATGACCCTCACCCCATGAGGGACAGTCCGCCAGGACGGGCTCCAAGCGCTCGACAAGGGCCTCGTAGTGCCCGGACTGATAGTCTCGCATCGCCTGAGCAAAGGGATCCTGAAGCCTCGCGTGAACGGCGGATGCCGCGACCACGGCCAGCGGGGCATCCGCGAACTCACGCGTCAGGTCGGCCGGACGCGGTGCCAAGGCGGACGCTGCCAGGGCACTCTCGGTGCCAGAATCCTGGTCATGGAGCCAGACGCGCCAGCGCTCCAGCGTCTCCGAGGGGAAGCCCCGCTGCGGCGCCTCGCTCAACAGCTGATGTGCCTCGGCCAGCCGGCCTGAGCGGGCCAGAGCGTATAGCAATGCCTGGCAGAAGGTCTGGGAGTTTGGCTGCTGCAGCACCGCGCGCTTGAGGAGCGGCATGGCCGCTAGACCCAAGCCGGAGTCGATCAAGGCCACGGCGAGGTTGTAGCATGCAACGACCCGATGGGGCCTCTCCCGCAAGGCCCGCAGATACGCCAGGATCGCCTCCTCGAATGCACCTTGCAGATGCTTGGCGAGACCCTCCGCCACTGGATCAGGCGGAGAGTCGGACGGCGGTCCGGACTGGGATGTCCACGAAATCGAATAATTGATCAAGACTCAGACCTTGCGAATCAAAGGGCATTCCTGGCGACTGATGACAATCTCAGAGCACGACATCCTTCCCTACCACGCCGAGCGAGCCATGCCGAGCGGGCGCGCCCTGATATTGGCGCCTCATCCGGATGACGAGGTGCTCGGCTGCGCAGGGGCCATTATGCGGCATATCGCCGCCAATGACCCAGTTCGGGTGGTCATCGCCACGGACGGCGCCTTTGGCGAGACCGACGGCCGCGACGCGCACATGCGGTTGCGCCAGGACGAAAGTCGCCGTGCGGCGGCCGTGCTCGGTTGTGACCAACCGGCATTCTGGGAGCTTCCCGATCGCGGGCTTGAGTACGGCGAATCTCTGATCGAGCGCATCCGCGCCGCAATCGACGAGTTGGCCGCGGATCTGGTCTATGCCCCATCCTGGTGGGAGATGCATCCGGACCATTTCGCGCTGGCCCTGGCCGCCGCCGAGGCGGTCAGACGCTGTCAGCGCCCCGTTCGGCTCGTGATGTACGAGATCGGCGTCCCGCTGCATCCCAACCGCCTGCTCGACATCTCCGATCTCGTGGAGCGCAAGCACGCCGCGCTCGCCTGCTTTGCAAGCCAGCTCGCGCAACAGCGCTACGACGAGCACATTGCCGGATTGAACCGCTACCGCACCTACACCTTGCCGGGCCATGTCCTGGCGGCGGAGGCATACCGGATGATGACGGGCGATGAGCTACGCCAAGATCCGGTCCGCGTCATTCGCCCCGGCGTCTATTACACGCAGAACGGCCATCCGAGCACCAAGCCGCCGCCATTGGTCTCGGTGATCGTCGATCGGCCCGGCGCCGACACGGGCATGGAGACATTGGACGCGATCACGCTCCAGACCTATCCGAACATCGAGATCCTGGTGGTGCCGACGAACGCCGAGCAGGAGATCGAAACGCCGACCTGGAGGGATCGCTATCCGCTTCGAGCCATCGCCCCGGGGGATGGCGATTCCTCCGCGCGCGCCATGAACCGCGCCCTGGACGCGGCACGCGGCGATTTCCTGGTCATCGTGCAGGATGACGCCATCCTCGCCCCGGATCATGTCAGCGCCATGGTGGAAGCGCTCGCCAACGCAGACGGCAGCGGATGCGCCTATTCTGGCGTCCTCTTCGAAGGCCCCGGCCCGGAGCCCCATCCAAGCCGGGTCACCCTGAATCGCCGCATCGACCGACGGGAGCTGTGGGGCGGCACCGCGCCACCCATCTCCTGCTTCCTCGTGGCGCGCCGGCATCTCGCGGATGGCTGCCGCTTCGACGAAACGCTTGAGGCCGGGCAGGCGTGGGATTTTCTCGTGCAGCTCTCCCTGCGAACCGAGTTCCTGCATGTCGATCGAACGAGTCTTCGTGTTCGACGTCAGACGGATCGGCCGGAGAACCGATCGTCAAGCCGCGAAACGCTGGCATCTCGACCACCGCCCTCGGTCTTCGAGAAATGGCAAAAGACGTGGGGTGCTGCCGAACTGATCGAGATCATCGCCTTCCACGACGCGCGCAAGGCCGAAGCAGAGCGATCCGCTCAAGGGCTGATGGACACGCTGACCGAGCAGAGCCGGACACTGGCGCAAGAGCGCAACGAAGCCCAGGCGCTGAGACAAGCGATCGCGCAGAGCCAGGCTGAAGCACATCGGCAGCGTGCCACGGCGGAGCAGCTGCACCAGGAACTCCAGGCCCTACGGCGCTCGACCTCCTGGAAGATCACGGCGCCGCTGCGTCTGCTCGTGACACGCCTGCGCGGCACCAAAGCCTGATCGGCGCCCGCGACCGCCCAAGACTCAGCGATAGAAGAGATCGCGATACGCCGTGTAGAGCGCGATGGTGAGCACGGGCAGGACGACCAGCAAACCCAGCATGAGGGGAAGCATGCCCAGAACGACCAGGACCATGGCGATGAGGCCATAGACCAGGAAGGGCAGGATGTTCTTCAGGCAACCCATGAAGCTGAGCTTGAAGGCCTGCAGCACGGGCACGTCGTTCAGCGCCACGAGCGCCGGCGCAAAGAACATCGCCATCGCCAGGGGGATGCCCAGGAGCATGGCGAACAGCACCGGCAGCAGGACGGAAGGCGCGGTTGCCATGGCCTCGAGGTCAGCCGGATTCATCGCCGCGCCGCTGGTCATCATGCCCGAAGTCCCGATCATGACGAAGAAGAGGCCGCCGATGACGAGCCCGATGAGCAGCGCGAACAGCAAATAGACGACGCCGACCAGGGCCAGTGGGCCGGGTTTCCGTGAGATTCCGGCGAAGAGCTGACTCACGGTGAAACCCTCGCCGCGATACTGGGCGTGCGCGCCCATGATGAGGCCGGCGGTGAACATCGGACCCAGGATGGTGGTCGCCAGGCTGCCGACGAAGGGCACGATGCTGAGCACGATGACGATGAGATAGAACAGCAGCAATGCGCCGACCCAAGTGCCCGGGGCTTGCTTGAACAGACCCCAGGCATCGACGATCCAGTTCCAGCCGCGACCCGCCCCGACCGAACGCGGGGGGTAGAGCGTATCATCACCCTCGCCGATCGGCGGCGGTGTCAGGTCGGCTTGCGGCGGGGCATAGGGATTCGCGGCGGCGCCCGCACCCTGACCTGAGGAGGACTTCCCGTGCGACTCCAGGTAGCGCTCCACCACCACGCCGCAGGCCTGGCATACGCCGGTCAGGTCGGAGACCTCCTTGGCACCGCACTTCGGACAGGTCGACCAGTCTCCGTCAGACTCGCTACGCTCCTGCGCGCTGGGCTTGACGAGCTGCACACGCGGGTCTTGCTTGGAGACCTCGTTCGACTCTGGATAGGCTTTTAGCAAGGACTCGCCCTGAGGCGCCGCGGCATCCTGCGGCTCGATGCTGATCACCAGCCCGACCGCGGTCATCGCGCCCCGATAACGCTCGGCCTCTTCCGCGCTGAGATTCTGCTTCAACACACGACCCCCACCCTTGAGGACCAAGTCGCGCGCGGTCTCCTCCTTCATGCGAAATTTCTTGGCCAAGCGACGCACGACGTCGGACAGTTCCTGCCCCGGCATGAGGTTGCCTGAGAACAGGATTCGATACTGTGCATCCATGAGGGTCTCCTCTGTGCGGTGGAGCGGTGTTATCAAATGGCGCAGCGCTTCAGCCAAGCCAGGATCCCGGGCTCCGCGGCCCAGACGTCCAGCATGGCCTCGCGATACAGCCATGCCTGATCATCCCCGCCAGGCGTGATCCCGAGCGGGCTCAGACGCGGCTGCTTGATGCGCTTGCGTGTCAAATAATGCGGAATGCGCGGCAGTCGCCGAATCGCCGTCTTCAGCACGGAACGCGCGCGCTCCTGGCGCCCGAGCCGATAGAGCGCCAGCACCTCGCCGTAGGCCAAGTCCGCCAGCAGATCCTCCGGGAAACGCTGGGCCAGGGCCAATGCGCGCTCGTCTTCGCCGTCGCGCAGATAATGGTTCATCAATTCGGCGCGTGCCCCATGATTGTCCTGGGGGTTCAGGCGCAGAAGGGTTTCCAGCGTCTCGATGGCGCCACCCGGCTGCCCCTCCTGAACCTGGCACAGGTAGCGCCGGAAGAGCAGCCGCAATGCCGAGCGGTTGCCCTTCACCGACCAGGGGATGTAGCGCGGGTCGCCCAGCGGCAAGAGTGCGTCCATGACCGACCAGGCCCGATCCAGCAGCGGCCGGAGCAGGGCGTGGGAGATCCACGGCAGCGCGCTTTCCGGGTGCTCGTAGAGCGCGGTCGCCAGATCGTCGAGCACCTCCAGGCTGTCCGCGGCCTCCGGGTGACCGAGGAGATAGTCGACCCAGGCCGTATCGGCCCAGACATCGGCACCGTCCAGGAGCGTCAGATGGGTCGAGACGGGCTTGTCCGACGGATACAGCGCCCGCCAGAAAGACTCTAATTGACGCACGCGGGCCGGCGCACGCAGCTCGACCGGAAGCCCCCGCGCAACCGCCGCGCCCATTGAGGGTGCATCCACCGGGTCGACCCGCGCCCCGAATCCGCTCCGACGCCGGGGGAGGTCGTCCGCGGTATCGAAGAGATCGAGCTGGTCGGCCCGACGCGGCGCGGCACGCGGCGGCTTGACGACGGCCAAAGCGTAGCTGGGCAAGGGCCTGGCGGCGATGACGGACATCCAGTCGTTGAGATCCACCAGCACCGGATCCAACGCATCCGCATGGCTGCTGACCATCGCCTCCTGAGGATCCGTGACGGCACGCTCCAGGAAGTCCATGAAGCCCTCGTCCCCGTAGCCGAGCCGGCGCAGCTTGTGCAGCCAGAAGCGCGCGCGCTCCCGCGCCAGCCAGTCCTTGTGCTGCGCGGCCAGCAGGGTGATCTCCAACAGCGCCGTGCTCGGATTGTCCGGGTTGCTGCGCAGCGCCGCGGTGAAGGCGGTCTCGGCCCGAGCATAATCGCCTTCATCGATGTGAATGGTGCTGCGACGCTGCCAGGCGGCGGCCTGCATGGCGCGGCCGCCCTCGTTGCACACCCGATCGAGGAACACGAGCTTCTTGCGCCAATGATCGAGCCGATCATAGGCATCGCAGAGGATATCGAGCGCCGGCTCGTAGCGTGCATCCAGCTCATCGAGGGAGCCGGCGAAGAGCGGCTCCAGCAGCGTGACGACCCGACCCGGTCGATCCTCGTCCAGCCAGCGATCCGCGATCTTGGCGAGCAGCGGACCGGGAATGGCATTCAAGGCCAGCGCCTCGCGCAGCGCGCGCTCGGGCAGCTCGTCGAGGAGAACCTCCCAGATCAGCTCGCTGGAGAGTTCCGGCATGTCGTCGACGTTGCCGCAGCAACTGGAATAGGGGAGACCCGAGCCGCAGGAGCAGAGCGACTCCGGGGGAGGCGTCTCCATGGGGATGGGCTGAAAACCGTTGATCGGTTGCGGCGTCGCATTCCAGATCACGGTTGCGAGCAGCGCGGCCAAACGCTGGATCTCGAACGAATCCAGGTGCGCATCCGCCAGACCGAGAATCTCCGGAATGCGTGTGCGCGCCCAACGCAGGAAGGCGACCTGATCAGGCCGCGTCAGGATCTGGCGGACAGCCTGCACGATGACCTGCTCGAAATGCTCGGCGTCGGCCGTCTCTTGGTGGAACATGTCAGGTTCCTCCGCTGGGGTGAGGCTGCCGAGCGTGCCGGCGACCTCCGCTTGTCAGGATCGACATACTTGCGTTGCTACGCGGCCTAGAACCATCGCCGAGACTCTGATGTGCGGCGAAACTGTGCAAGCCAACCATCAGGGACACGCATAACCTTTAAGGAACACGCACAACCCTCTAGTCGGCCAACCTGCATTGTACCCCGCGACTTCGGCTTTGTGTCGATCAGCGATGCGACCTCCTTCGCGAAATCCACCACCGCGGACCAGCCATTCCGACGGATGCGCGCTTCGAGCACGCACCCGAGCGGAACTTGATACAGTTCCCGGATGGAATTACAGAGTTTCGTCTTCTCCGCCATCGTGCTGCTGACAGCGGCGGCGCTCTCCGTCGCCCTCTTCAAGCACCTCGGGCTGGGATCCATCCTGGGTCTGCTGGTCGCGGGGATCGTGGTGGGTCCGCACTCACCCGGTCCCTATGTGACCGCGCACGTCGACGACGTGCGCAGCTTCACCGAGCTGGGCGTGGTCCTGCTGCTCTTCATGATCGGGCTGGAGATGCAGCCCAAGCGCCTGTGGGCGCTCAGGCGCGAGGTCTTTGGCCTGGGCATGGTGCAGATCCTGCTTTGCGGCATCGGCATCGCGGCCTATATCTCCTTCTACGAGGCGTCCTGGGAGGCCGCGCTCATCATCGGCCTGACCATGGCGCTGTCCTCGACCGCACTGGTGATGCAACTGCTGCATGAGCGCGGGGATCTCGCCACCCGCCACGGCACCTGCGCCTTCGCCATCCTGCTGATGCAAGACCTGGCGGTGGTGCCCATGCTGGCGATCGTCCCCTTGCTGTCCGATCTGCGATCCGCATCGCCCGAGCTGCCCTTGGGAGAGCAAGCGCTCACCTTGATCGGCATGTTCGCGCTGGTGATCGTCTTCGGCCGCTACGTGGTCCCCTTCGCGCTGGAGCGCCTGCTGCGGCAGAGCAACCGCGAGGCCTTCGCCCTGGTGGTGATGCTGGCGGTCTTCCTCTCCGCCTGGGCCATGCACAAGGCCGGGCTCTCGATGGCGCTGGGGGCCTTCATGATGGGCATGCTGCTGTCCACCTCGCGCTTCAGCTTCCAGATCCAGGCCCACATCGAGCCCTTCAAAGGACTGCTGATGAGCCTCTTCTTCGTCGCCGTCGGCATGTCGATCGACCTGCCGGCGATCGCCGCCCAGCCCCTGCTGCTCGCCCAGCATGTGATCGTCATCGTCACCATCAAGCTCGTGGTGCTCTTCCTGATCGCGCTGCTGTTCGGACTGCCGCGCGGGGTGGCGACGCGGGTTGCCTTCCTGCTCGCGCAGAACGGCGAATTCGGTTTCGTGCTCTTCGGCTTCGCCAAGGCCATGGGCGTGATCGGCGAGTCGACCTTCGTGATCGCCGTCAGCGTGATCTCGGTCAGCATGCTGCTCACGCCCATCCTGGTGCGCATCGGTGACGATCTGGCGCGACGCGCCGAGCGGCGCAAGACGGCGCCACAGTGCTTCGACCACGAGGCGACGGGCGTCCAGCCCAAGGGGCGCGTGGTGGTCGCCGGCTACGGGCGCGTCGGCCATACCATCGCGACCCTGCTGGAGGTGAACCAGATCCCCTTCATCGCCTTCGACACCAACCCGACCAATGTCGAGCGTGGCGTGCGCGACGGACGCGCCGTCTACTACGGCGACATCGGCGACATGGAGCTGCTCGCGGCCGCCCATATCGACAACGCCTCGCTGGTCGTCCTGACCATCGACCATGGCCCCACGGCGCTGCGGGCGGTCTCGCACATCCGCAACGCCTATCCACAGATCCCGGTGATTGCCCGCGCGCGTGATCTGGAGGCGTGCGGGAGCCTGCTGCGGGCCGGCGCGACACGCGCCTATCCGGAGGCGATCGAGAGCAGCCTCCGGCTGGGCGCCGAGGCGTTGGAAATGCTCGGGGTCGCCACCGAGGACGTGGATTCGCTGCTGCAGGGCGTGCGCAGCCAGAATTATGCGCCGGTGGAATGAACGGCGAGGCGGCCCGTCACTGGCATATCCGCGTCGCTCACCGTCTTTCGGCGCCCTCGTCGCGGCGGGGCGCCGCTCCCACGCCCCGTCGCGCAAGCACCGCCCCGCAGGTTGCCCTGACCATCCAAACTCAGTAGGCTTTTTCGCCGCTGGATACAAACGACCGCTTCACAAGCGACTGCTTCATAAGCGACTGTTTCACAAGCAACTAATTCACAAACGACTGATTCGAGGACACTTCGACGATGGAAAACCCGACGACGGAAAGCAGCAGCGAGCTTGCTCGGTTCAATATGATTCAGCAGCAAGTCCGGCCATGGGGCGTCCTGGACGACCGCGCGCTGGACGTCATGGCCGAGATCCAGCGCGAGTCCTTCGTCCCAGATGCCTATCGTGCCCTGGCCTATGCCGACATCGACATCCCCATCGGCGAGGACAGCTGCATGCTCCACCCCAAGCTCGTCGGCCACCTGCTGCAGGCACTGCAGGTGCATCCCGGCGACAAGGCACTCGAGATCGGCACGGGCACGGGTTATGTCTCGACCTGTCTCAGTCGCCTGGGCGCGCGCGTGACCAGCATCGAGATCGACCCGACCCTGGCGAGCGCCGCGCGTGAGCGGCTGGCCGCGCTCAAGGTGAAAAACGTCGATATCCGGGAAGCCGACGGCCTCGCCATGCCCATGCCGGGCGCCCCCTATGATGCCATCGCCGTCACCGGCTCCATGCCGACGGAGGCGGCCCTGCCCATGCTGCAGGCACAACTCGCGATCGGCGGCCGGCTGTTCTGCGTCTTGGGCGAAGCGCCTGTCATGACATGCCTGCGCATCCGCCGCATGAGCAAGGACGACTTCCGTCGCGAGGCCCTCTTCGAGACCTTCGTGCCGCCCCTCAAGAACGTCGCGGAGCCAGCCGGCTTCGAGTTCTGACGCCGCCGCCCGCCATTCAAGCCGCGGCAGGCAGCTGCAAAGGGGCGCGAGACGCCACATCGGCCGCCGACTATGCGTTTTGCCAATCCTTGATTTTGATAAGGCTAATAGCGCACACTCGCTCGGCTCCCGTATCGGCGGAAGCATTGACGTATAACGATTTCGGAGGACAGGCCAATGAGTGTCCAACAGGCCCACATGCCACTGTGCCAACGCAGCGCGTCGCAGCTTCTCATCATCGACGCCCAGGAACGCCTCGCCGCGGCCATGCCGCCGGACGAGCTCGAGGTCGTGGTCGACAACATCAACCGCCTGCTCACCGCCGCCAAGGTGATGGGCATTCCGGTGATCGCGACCCAGCACAACTCCAAAGGGCTCGGCCCCATCATCGAGAACATCCGCGGCAATATTCCGGATGTCCACGAGCCGACCGAGAAGACCGCCTTCTCCTGCTGCACCGCGCCCGGCTTCGAACGCAACATCTCCCTGCACCCCGACCGCCGTCAGCTCGTCGTGGTCGGCATGGAGGCGCACATCTGCATCGCCCAGACCGTCTCCGGCCTGCAACGCTGGGGTTATCAGGTCTTCGTGCCGGCCGACGGCATCATCTCGCGCAAGCCCGCCTTGAAGCAGAACGTGCTCGACCGCATGCGCGCCAGCGGCATTCAGGTCGTCTGCACCGAATCCGTCGGCTTCGAGTGGATCGGCGACTCCACCGACGCCCAGTTCCGCGCCGTCTGGTCACTCTTCAAGTAGTCGCGCGCCCGTCTCCCACGCGCCCCAAAGAGTCGTCGATCACCCCGACCAAACGCTCCAGCGCGCCGCGATTGCGCTCGACCAGAGCACGGCCTTGCTCGCCCACCTGGGCGCGCAAGGCCGCATCGCCCAGCCATGCCTGCATGACCTCCGCCAGCTCATCGGCGTTCGCCACGCGCCGCGCCGCACCCTGCTCCACGAGCATCTCGGTGATGGCCGCGAAGTTGAAGGTATGAGGCCCCACCGCGGCAGGCACGCCAGCCGCCGCGGCCTCCAGCAGATTGTGCCCACCCGTCGGCACCAGACTGCCGCCGATGAAGGCGGCATCCCCGGCCGCGAGAAAGGCCGGCAGCTCGCCCATGGTGTCGCCGAGTAGAACCCTGGTCCGCGCCTCACAGGGATCACGGCGGCTGCGCCGGGCGAGCGAGAAGCCATGCCGGGACACCAGCCCCGCGACGCGCTCGAAACGCTCCGGGTGCCGCGGCACCAAGACCAGCAATGCGTTCGGCAGATGTTCCAGCACCCGCCGATGGGCCTGGAGCACCGGGCCTTCCTCGCCCTCATGGGTACTCGCGGCCACCCAGACCGGACGCTCGACACCCCAGCCGCGCCGCAGGCTCTCGGCGCTTTCGCGCTGACTGGCGGGCTGGCGCAGATCGAACTTGATGCTCCCGGTTACCCGCACCCGTTGCGGATCCGCGCCCAGCGCCAGGAACCGCTCGGCGTCGGCCGGCGACTGCGCCGCGATCCCGCTGAAGCACCGCAGCGTCTGCCGGGTCAGATCGGCCAGGCGCGCATAGCCGCGCGCGGAGCGCGCGGATAGCCGCGCATTGGCGAGGACGACCGCAAGCCCGCGCCGCGCGCAGGCGGCCAGGATATTGGGCCAGATCTCGGTCTCCATCACGACCACCAGCGACGGGCGCACCTGATCGAGAAACCGCGCGACGATGCCGGGCAGGTCATAGGGGGTGTAGCGATGCGCGACCTGGTCGCCGAAGAGGTCACGCAGACGCGCCGCGCCAGTCGGCGTCGTCGTCGTCACCAGAATCGCGGTCTCGGGATCGCGATGGCGCAGGCGCCGAATCAGCAGCTCCGCCGCCTGCACCTCGCCGACCGAGACGGCATGGATCCAGACCTCCGCCCTCGGGGCCGGCCGACCGAGCGCCAGGCGCTCCCCGATGCGGCGTCGGTACGCGGGCGCCTTGATGCCGCGGACATAGAGTCTCGCCAAGGCGAGCGGCAACGCCAGACGCAGGAGCGTGGAATAGAGACGGAGGGACATCTGAACCTGGGGCATCTGAACGTGGGTCATCTGAACGCTGAGCGGGCCAAGCTCAGCGCTCCCGGATGGCCCCGATGATCCGGCTCGTCGAGCGCCCCGGCAGGAATCCCAGCACCCGCACCTCGCCACCGTTCGCCCGCACGCAGTCGGCGCCGGCAATCTGGTCGGGCTGGTAGTCGCCGCCCTTGACCAGGATGTCAGGCTTGACCGCGCAGATGAGCGACTCCGGCGTGTCCTCGCCGAAGGGACAGACCCAGTCGACCGATGCCAGCCCCGCAAGCACCGCCATACGCTGCTCGACACGGTTGATGGGGCGCCCCTCGCCCTTGAGCCGGCGCACCGAGGCATCGTCGTTCACGGCGACGATCAGCCGATCGCCCAGTCGCCGCGCCTGCTGCAGATAGGCGACATGGCCCTCGTGCAGGATGTCGAAGCAGCCGTTGGTCATGACCACCCGCTCGCCGGCCGCCCGCGCCGCGGCCACGGCGGCGACCAATGCCGCGCGGTCGAGGACCGGCTGCCATTCGACGCCCTGATAGGCCCGCTCCAGCTCGGCGGCCGTCACCGTGGCGGTCCCGAGCTTGCCGACCGCGAGGCCGGCGGCGCAATTGGCCAGGGCACAGGCCTCGGCCAGCTCCACGCCCGCGCCCAGGGCGGCGGCCAGGGTCGCGATCACGGTGTCGCCCGCGCCCGTCACGTCGAAGACCTCGCGCGCCTGAGTCGGCAGGTGCAGGGCATCCGCGTTCGCGCGCAGCAGCAGCATGCCACGCTCGCCCAGGGTCACCAGCAGGGCGTCGAGCCGCAGCCCGGCACGCAGGCGCTGGCCCTTTTCGACCAGCATCGCGTCGTCGTCGCAGACGCCGACGATCTCCTCCAGCTCGCCGCGGTTGGGGGTCAGCAGGGTGGCGCCCTGGTAGCGACGGAAGTCTCTCCCCTTGGGATCGACCAGCACGGGTTTGCCCTGAGCGCGCGCGGCCTGGATCAGGGGTTGCGGGTCCGCCAGGGTACCCTTGGCATAGTCCGAGAGCAGCAGCAGATGCGCGTCCGCAAGCGCGGCCTCGATCAGGCCGGGCATGGGATCCGCCTCCAGCGGCGCCAGAGACGCCTCGAAGTCGAGCCGGATGAGTTGCTGGTGGTGGCTCAGCACCCGCAGCTTGGTGATGGTCGGCACATCCGCCCGGCGGTGCAGCCGTGCCTCGATGCCCTGGGCGGCCAGCCGCGCGGCCAGGATGTCCGCCGCCTCGTCCGCGCCGGTCACGCCGGCCAGACTGGTTGTCACACCGAGCGCGGCCAAATTGAGCGCGACGTTGGCCGCCCCGCCGGGCCGGTCCTCCACCGCACCCACATGCACCACGGGCACCGGAGCCTCCGGCGAGATGCGACGGGTCGCCCCCGTCCAATAGCGGTCGAGCATGAGGTCGCCGGCCACCAGAACCCGGGCACGGCTGAAATCGGGAAAGGCGGTGGCGGGCATGTGGCTCAAGGTCGGCTCCGGTGATCCAGGCGCCGGCGCGCCCGGCGCAGCTCGATTCTACCGGATTCCGGGGCGCGCGGATCCGGGCGTACCCATCACCCCAGTGCCGAGCCTGGCAAGATGGGCGCGGCCACCCGGCGTCGAGACTAAACTTGCCTCACGAGCAGGTGACTTACCCCATACTAAGCGTCGGGTCTTGCGGGGAAGCGCATTGCGGGAATTCGCCTGAGGCGCGCGCTGGCTCGGCGGCCGCAGTCTCGAATGCGCCCATGGACGCGGAATGACCGCCAGCCGGTCAAGGAACCGCCATGAGCGCTCTCGCTCCCCTCCATCCCAACGCGGAGAACCCATCCTCCATGCCACAATTCACCAACGATGGCGCCAAATTCGGATTGGATACCATGCCGTATTTGGTCGGGATCGGCGCCTCGGCCGGGGGCCTCGAAGCCCTGGAACGGCTGTTCCGGGCGATGCCAGTCGATACCGGCATGGCCTTCGTGGTCATTCAGCACCTCTCCCCCGATTTCAAGAGCCTGATGGGCGAGCAACTGGAGCGCCACACGGCGATGCCGGTCATCCCGGTACTGGATCGTGTCACCATCCAGCCCAACACCGTCTATCTGTTGCTGCCCAAGATGGACATGGTGGTGGCTGGCCAGGAACTGGTCAGCACCGAACGCACCGGCGAACGCGTGCTCAGCCTGCCCATCAATTCCTTCTTCCACTCCCTGGCGGCCGAGTGGGGCGACAAGGCGATCGCCATCATCCTCTCCGGCACCGGCAGCGACGGGACCACCGGGGCCTTGGACGTACGCGCGGGAGGGGGACTGGTCATTGCCCAGAGCGAGGACTCCTCGCGCTTCAGCGGCATGCCGCATAGCGCCATTGCCTCCGGTGCCGTCGATGTCGTGCTGCCGCCCGAGCAAATGCCCGAGGTGCTCGCCGCCTATCAGAGCAACCCGATCAAGGAGTTCGAGCTGCCGGCCCAGCAGGAGGCACCGGATGAGGGCATACCGACCATCTTCTCCCGGCTGAAGCAAGCCTTCGACATCGATTTCAATTTCTACAAACCCCAGACCATCTCCCGCCGCATCGAGCGGCGCATCGCGCTGCATCCCGAGCACATCAGTGTCGAGGAATACAGCCGCCGGGTCATGACGGACCCGGCCGAGCTGAACCTGCTGTACAAGGACCTGCTGATCGGCGTCACCCGCTTCTTTCGCGACCCGGAGGCCTTCGAGTCGCTGGCCAGGAATGTCATCCCGGAGATCCTGGAGAAGCTCAATCCAGACGAGGAAGTCCGGATCTGGGACTGCGGCTGCTCCACTGGCGAGGAGGCCTATTCGATCGCCATCCTCTTCCTGGAGGCCATCGAATCCTTGCAGCGCAAGCAGCGGCTCAAGATCCTGGCCACGGACCTGCACCGGGAGTCCCTGCAGCAGGCGGCGGAAGGGATTTACGAGGCCGACCGACTCAGCGAGATGCCGGCCGTCTTGCGTGACAAGTATTTCATCGAGCAGGTGGATGGCACCTACAAGGTCACGGCCGATCTGCGCAAGGCGCTGATCTTCTCCGAGCACAATCTGTTGCGCGACCCGCCCTTCACCCGGATCGACCTGGTCAGTTGCCGCAATCTGATGATCTACCTGCAACCCCCCGGCCAAATGCGGGCATTGGCCTTCTTCCTGTTCTCGCTGAAGCTCAATGGCTTCCTGTTCCTGGGGCCCAGCGAGGGCCTGGGGGAGATGGCCAAGCAATTCCGCACCGTCGACCAGCACTGGAAGCTCTACGCCAAGCAGCGCGACGATCACCTGATCGCGGAGCTGCGCACGCCGCTGCCCTATGCGCCGTCCCGTGGCCTGCGCAGCCAGGGCAACCGGGATTTCCGTCTGGGGCGTGCCTACGATGCGCTGTTGGCCCGCTTCATTCCTGCGGGCATCCTGGTCAATGAGCAGAAGGAGGCCCTGCATGTCTTCGGCAACGCCTCGGACTATCTGAACCCGCCGTCTGGCCGGGTGACCAATGAGCTGTTCGCGATGGCCGATGGGCCGCTGCGTTCGGCGATGATGACGGCCCTGCGCAAGTCCGAGCAGACCAAGTCCGCGGTCACCATGAAAAGCATCCTGGTTCGCTGCGGCGACCGGGACGTCCTGCTCAATATCACCGTCGAACCCATACCGGAGAGCCAGGACAGCGAGCCCTTGTCCATGATCCTGCTCGAAGAGCAGACCGTGGAGGCCCGTGAAGCCGCGGTCGAGCTGACCTCGTCGTTGGGTCCGGTCGAGATCGACAACCTCTCGGCCTCGCAGATCCAGCATCTCGAGGTCGAACTGCAGCAGACCCGCGAATCCCTCCAGAGCACGGTCGAGGAGCTGGAGACCAGCAACGAGGAATTGCAGAGCACCAACGAGGAGTTGCTGGCCGCCAACGAGGAACTGCAGAGCACCAACGAGGAACTGCATTCGGTCAACGAGGAGCTCTACAGCGTCAACTCGGAGCACGAGCAGAAGATCCTCGAACTCAACACCGCCACCAGCAACCTCAACAACCTGATCGGCTCGACCGAGATCGCCACCATCTTTCTCGACGAATCCGGACAGATCCGTCTGTTCACCCCCAAGGCGATGGAGATCTTTCCGCTGGTCCCCCGCGACCTGGGCCGCAACCTGCGCGATTTTCAGCCGATCCTGCCGGACGAGAAACTCTTCAACGACATCGCGACCGTGCTGGCCGACAACAACCTCAGGGAAGAAACGGTCAGCGACGACGCCGGCAAAACCTATCTGCGGCGCATCACACCCTTCCGCGACGTCAACAAGCGGATCGCCGGCCTGACCCTGACCTACGTGGACATCAGCGAGATGAGCCGCATGCAGCGCTCGCTCGAAGCGTCCGAGGCGCGGATGCAACGTTATCTGAGCACCACGCAGACCCTGATGGTGGCGTTGGACCGCGACGGCCGGATCACCATGATCAACCGTGCCGGCTGCGACCTGCTGGGCTACAGCGAAGCGGAACTGCTTGGCCAGAATTGGTTCGAGATCTGCCTGCCTCCCGCCCTGGTCGAGACTGGCGTACTGCCGCTGTACCGACAGCTGATGGCCGGCGAAAGCGTGGCGGCGGAGCATTACGAAAGCCACGAAAGCCCCGTGGTCTGCCGCGACGGCAGCGAGCGCCTGATCGCCTGGCACACCGGCGTTCTCACCGACGATCAGGGCCGGATCACCGGCACCATCGCGTCCGGCGAAGACATTACCGAGCGCCAACGGGCGGAGGACGCGCTGCGGGCGAACGAGTCCTTCCAGTCCGCGATCATCAATAGCTCCAGCGATTGCATCCAGGTGCTGGACCTGCAGGGCCGGCTGGAATTCATGAGCCCCGGCGGGCAGCGGCTGCTGGACATCGAGGAGATCGACAGCTATCTCAACCGCTCATGGTTCGAGTTCTGGGAAGGGGCGGATCGCGACGCCGCGCGCGAAGCCGTCGCACAAGCCGCGCGGGGCGAGGTGGGTGGCTTTCAGGGCCATTCCCCAACCACGAAAGGGATCGCGAAATGGTGGCACGTCCTCATTACGCCGATCCAGGAAGCGGACGGCGCGATCACGAAGCTGCTGGCCATCTCCAGGGACATCACCGCCAGCAAAGCGGTCGAGGCCGAGCTGGAGCAGCACCGCCACCACCTCGATGACCTGGTCGAGCAACGCACGGCCGCGCTGCATCGGACCGAAGCCCTGACCAGCCATATCCTCGATTCCAGCGCCGACGGACTCTACGCTATCGACCCCGAGGGCCGGATCACCATGATCAACCCCGCTGCCTGCGATCTGCTGGGCTATCCCAAGGAGCAAGCCATCGGTCAGCGTGCCCATAAGTTGTTCCACCATAGCTGGCCCGACGGCTCGCCCTATCCGATCGATGCGTGCCCCAGCCATCAGGCCCTGAAGCTCGGGCGGGAGACCCGCAGCGACACTGAAGTGCTCTGGCATCGCGACGGCCACCCCATCCCGGTCCTGTTCGCCACTCACCCCATGGTGCAGGACGATCTCGTCACCGGCGCGGTCGTCAGCTTCGTCGACATCAGCGAGCAACGGGCCGCCGCCGCGGCCCGCGAGCGGGCACTGGCCGCCGCCGAGAATCTCGCCCACCTGCGCAGCGAGTTCCTCGCCAACATGAGCCATGAGATCCGCACCCCCATGAACGGCGTGCTGGGGTTCGCGGAAATCGGCCTGCGCAACTACCAGGACAGCGACAAGGCGCGCCATGCCTTCCAGCAGATCCAGGACACTGGCCAGCGCCTCCTGGGCGTGGTCAACGACATCCTCGACTTCTCCAAGATCGAGGCGGGCAAACTGACCATCGAGCAGGTTGCGTGCGACCTGTTCGGGATCTTCAGGCAGGCGATCGAGCTGACCAGGGAGCGGGCTGAACAAAAGGGCCTGCGGTTACGGATCAAGGTGACCAAGACGCTGCCCCGGTATTGTCTCGCCGATCCGCTGCGCCTCGGCCAGGTCCTGCTCAACCTGCTGACCAACGCCATCAAGTTCACCCACGCCGGCGACGTCCTGCTGTCCGCCGACCGGGAGGCGGACCAACTGGTGCTCAAGATCACCGACACCGGGATCGGCATGACCCCCGAGCAGCTCGCAAACCTGTTCCAGCCGTTCCAGCAAGCCGATGGCTCGACCACCCGCCGTTATGGCGGCACCGGCCTGGGTCTGGCGATCAGCCAGCGCCTCCTGAAATTGATGGACGGCAGCATCCTGATCGACAGTCAGCCCGGCCAGGGCACGACCTGCACGCTCCGGATTCCCTATGTCGCGGCCCCGGACCCGGCGCCCACGCCCTCTGCCGACCCCCAGCCCGCGCAGCCGCTGGCGGGGCTGAGGCTCCTGATCGCCGAGGATGAACCGATCAATCAACTGGTGCTGCAGGATAATCTGGAGGCCGCCGGCGCCCGAGTGGTGCTGACCAACAACGGCCAGGAGGCGGTCGACCGGATCGCCCAGGATGGCCCCAACGCCTACGACCTCGTCTTGATGGATATTCAGATGCCGGTACTGGACGGCTATGCCGCAACCCGCGAGATCCTGAAGCTCGCCCCCCGGCTGCCGATCATCGGCCAGACGGCCCACGCCATGGCCGAGGAACGTCAGCATTGCCTGGACGCCGGCATGGTCGAGCATATCGCCAAGCCGATCGACTTCGGATTGCTGATCCGGCACCTGCTGGAGCAGCTGAAAAGTCGGAAGAGCTGAGTAGTCGGAACCGCTGAGGGGGCCGGCCTGAAGACGCTGCCTATCGGAGTGTGGCGTGCTCGGTTCCGGGCGCGATCAGCATGATGGAGATGCAGCCGGTGATCCGGGGTGAAGCGATAGCGCGGTCAGGTGCTCGTTTATCCCAAAGTATTCATTGGGATTTGCAATGGATATCGGCGCCGAGGTCGCCGGCCATGCGCGCCCGCCAGTCCACCAGCGCCGGCTTCGGCGCATTCTTCAGCGCCAGCTTCCACCAATAGCCGAGCAGGTTGTCGCCATAGGAGATCGCCTTGCGGGGCAGAACCAGGGGGTGATCCTCCGCCGTCGCGGCGCCACGCAGACAGGTGGTCGCACTCAGATAGCCCACCTCGGCGGCGGCTTGGACGGTCTCGCGGTCGAAGCTGCCGAAGGGATAGCAGAGGTGCGCGACCGGCTCGCCGAGCATGTCTTCGAGCGCCGCCTTGCTGTCCTCAAGCTCGCGGCGCTTGGTCGGTGAATCGACCTCCCCGAGCTTGGCGTGATTGGCCGTGTGCGAGCCGACGGTGACGCCGACCGCCCGCATCTCGCGCAGACGCGCGCCGCTCATCAGGCTCGGGACGGGACGGCCCGGATCCTTGCCGAACCATTCGGCTCTGCGTCCGAGCCAACCGCTGATGGCATAGAGGGTCGCCGGAAAGCCGTGACGCCGAAGCACGGGCAGGGCGTAGTCGGCGAAGTTGTCATAGGCATCGTCGAAGGTCAGGACGACCGACTTCGGCGGCGTGGGCCGCTCGCCGGCGAGGCAGGCCAGGGCCTCCTCCAAACTGAGAACGCTATAGCCGAGTCGCGCGAGGAAACCCATCTGCGCGGCGAACCGGCGATGGTCGCAATAGTTCGCCCGATGCGCCTTCATGGGCGCGAACTCACCGACCTGGTGGTACATCAGGATAGAGATGCCGGACTTGGTCATCGGCGCCCCATCGGTCTACACACGCAGCGCACCCAGCAGACCCTTGAGTAAGTCCAGCGGCGACGGCGGACAGCCCGGGATCTTGACGTCGACCGGGATGACGTTCTCCACCGCCCCACAGCTCGCGTAGGAGACGCCGAATTCACCCCCGGTGCAGGCGCAAGACCCCGCCGCGATGACGAACTTCGGCGCGGGGGTCGCGCGCCAGGTGCGGCGCAGCGCCATCTCCATGTGGCGCGAAACCGGCCCGGTCACCAGCAGGGCATCCGCATGACGCGGCGAGGCGACGAAGCGGACGCCGAACCGCTCGACATCGTAGTAGGCATTGTTGAGCGCATGGATCTCCAGCTCGCAGGCGTTGCAGGAGCCGGCGTCGACCTGGCGGATGGCCAGGCTGCGCCCAAGGCGCGCCTCGATGGTTCGGCGCAGCTCGACGCCGATGCGCTCCAACTCCGCGTCCGCGAGGTCCGGGGGCGTCTCGGTAATGACGCCGGTTTTGAGGGACTGTTTGAGGATTCGAAACATCTATCTCCAAGCTCCGCGGCAAGCGGCTCAAGCGTCGGGAAACCAGTCCGGATTCAGGACCTCGTCGTCCATCGCCCAGCTCGTAGGATGGGCAAAGCCCGCAATCCTTGGCTGAGATTGGGCGCCGCCGCATGACGGGCGTGCCCATCCTCCCCGCTCGGCGCCTGGCAGGATGGGCACGTCCGCCAAGCCTCGCAGCAACACGCAAGCTACAAACCACGGACTTTGCCCATCCTACAGGTCTACAGATCCTCTCCCGAATAGGAGCCGTTGACGGATTTATTGCAGACCGGGAAGTCCGGGACGATGTTGCCCAGAATCAGCCGCTCCAGCGCGGGCCAGGTGAACCAGCTCGGATCACGCGGGAAATAGCGCGCGATGCGGCCATCAGCACCGAAGCGCACGAAGCAGAGGATCTCGCCCCGCCAACCGTCGATCGCACCCAGACCCATGGCGCCTTCTTCAGCCGGCGGCAGATCCACCGCAAGGGCGCCTCCGGGCAGCACCTTGAGCAGCCGATCCATCCAGCGCAGGCTGTTGCGGACCTCGGCCATCCGAACCGTCACTCTGGCGGCGACGTCCCCTTCGGTCATGAGGGGTGCGTCCATGGCCACGGCATCATAGGGCGCGTAGGGGGTGTCCCGGCGCAGGTCGAAGCCCTGCCCGCTGGCCTTGCCGACGTAACCGGTACAGCCGAGCTGGCGGGCGTCGGCCTCGGACAGAACCCCGGTGCTCATCAGCCGGTCGTCCAGCGAGGGGTGGTCCTCGACCACGTCGAAGACGGGCTCGATCGCGACCTTCATCTGGGCGTGGTCCCGCTGAAGCTCCTCGATCGCCTTGTCGGTCAGGTCGCACGCGACGCCGCCCGGAACGACGGCGTCCATCATCAGTCGATGCCCGAAGAGCGCCAGGCTACGCCGCTGCCACAGCTCGCGCAGGCGCGCGCACTGCACCTGGGCGAAGGCAAAGCCGACGTCGTTGCAGATGGCGCCGATGTCGCCCAGGTGATTGGCGATCCGCTCGCGCTCGGCCATGAGCCCGCGCAGCGCCAGGGCGCGCGGCGGAACGATGCAGTCCGTCGCCCGCTCCATGGCCTGACAGGCCGCCCAGGCGTGGGCGACGCTGGAGTCACCGGACAGGCGCCCGGCGAGCCGCGCCAGAGCCGCCGGGTCACGGCCGACCGCGAGCTTCTCGATGCCCTTGTGGACGTAGCCGAGCCGTTCCTCGAGCTGGAGGACATCTTCCCCCATGGCGTGGAAACGAAAGTGGCCCGGCTCGATGATGCCGGCGTGCACCGGGCCCACCGGGATCTCGTAGACACCCGTCCCCTGGACGCGGGTGAAGGCATAGTCGGCATCCGCTGGGGTGCGGCCCGGTGTCTCCCCCGCGCGCGGGAAATCGCTGCGCAGCGGAAAGCGGTCCTCAGGCCAGGCCTGGTGCCGGGTCCAGCGACGCCCATCCGGCTGTCCGGTCAGCTCCAGGCCGGTCAAGTCATGCGCGTGCCGCTCCAGCCGAGCAACGCCGGGGTAGCTCGTCGCCTGGGAGGCGAGGAGCGGCCGGCTCATGGGCACCTCGGTCTGCAGCACCAGATAGTCCCCGCCATACTCCAGGCAGGCCTGTACCCGGATGCACGGCCCCTCCTCGGTCGACGCGGCATCGTCCAGACAATCCGCCCAGAGCCCGGCGTGCCTCAGCCCCATCCCAGCCGCAACCTTGGCCGCCGGTGCCCAGTCCTCCGGGTCCAGCTCCAGCCGATGGGCCGGGGGCAGCGCCAGGGCGTCGCCATGCTGGGCGATGACGTGCTCGTCCTCAAGGCGGGCCAGATACTCCGACAGCCAGTCGAATCGGCGGATCCGCTCAGCGCCGGTCATAGCAGATGACTCCCCGTGATGAGCTGGGTCGCGCTATCCAGCCAGGCGGCGAGGAAGCTCGGGATCGCCAGCCCCAGCCAGAGCACCAGGCCCAGATGCAGCAGCACCGGCAGCATGTTGGCCTGGACCGGCTGCTGCCCCTCGGGCGCCGTGCCATAGACCATCGGATGCAGATGCCTGAAGAGTCCCGCGAAGGCGACCACCAGACCGCTCAGGAGCACGACGGTGAGCCAGGGGTAGGACTGCATGGTCGCGGTCAGCAGCAGGAACTCGCTGGTGAAGACGCCGAAGGGCGGGAAGCCGGCGATGGCGGTGACGCCGATCAGCAATGACCAGCCCACCGCCGGCTGGGTGCGGATCAGCCCGCGGATGCGGTCGATCGCCTGAGTGCCGGCGATGTGGGTCGCGTGGCCGACGGTGACGAAGATGGCCGACTTGGTCAGCGAATGCACCAGCATGTGCAGCAGGGCGCCGAAGGTCGCGAGCGGCCCGCCCAGCCCGAAGGCGAAGGTCATGAGCCCCATGTGCTCGATGGACGAATAGCTGAACATCCGCTTGATGTCGCGCTGGCGGTGCAGAAAGAGTCCGGCGACCACAAAGGACACCAGCCCGAAGCCCATCAGCAGGCTGCCCGCCAGGTGCGGTGTCGCGGTCTCGGCGAGGGAGCCGTCGACCAGCATCTTCAACCGCACCACCGCATAGAGGGCGACGTTGAGCAGCAGCCCGGAGAGCACCGCCGACATCGGCGTCGGACCCTCCGAGTGCGCATCCGGCAGCCATTGGTGCATGGGCACCAGCCCGACCTTGGTGCCGTAGCCCACCAGCAGGAAGACGAAGGCGATGCGCATGACCGTGGGATCCAGGGCATGGGCGTTCGCGTAGAGCACGCTCCAGGTCAGGCCAGCGTCCGGGTCCTGCACCACATGCTGAGACGCAAAGTAGGTCAGCACCGTGCCGAACAGGGCCAGGGCGATGCCGACACCGCAGAGGATGAAGTACTTCCAGGCCGCTTCCACCGCCTCCGGCGTGCGGTAGAGCGAGACCAGCAGCACGGTCGCCAGCGTTGCACCCTCGACCGCGACCCAGAGCACGCCCAGGTTGTCGGTCGTCAGCGCCACCAGCATGGTCAGCATGAATGCCTGATACATGCCGTGATAGATCCGCAGACTGCCGGTGCTGATCCGGCCCGAGGCGCAGACGTGGCGCATGTAGGGTCGGGAGAAAATCGACGTGGTCATACCCACGAAGGCCGTGAGCACGACCAGATAGACGTTGAAGGCGTCCACCCGAAAGCCCGCGCCCTCAAGAGATCCCTGCAAACCCACCGAGAGCGCCAACCAGATCGCCCCCCCAAAGGTCAGCGCGGACACCCCCAGATTCAGCCACCCGGCCGGCCCGGGCGCGCGCGTCAGAATCAGCGCGACGCCCCCGATCAGGGGCGCAAGCAGCGTCAGCATGAGCGCGCTCATCCGGGGAGCGCCCCCCGCGTAGGATGGGCAAAGCCCGCGCTCCAAGCGTTCGAGCGAGCCTCGCGGCCTGCCGGGCGTGCCCATCCTGCCCGCTCCGGCGCCTGAACGATGGGCACGCCCGACATCGCTTGGCGGCTCGATTGCAACCGCATATCACGGGCTTTGCCCATCCTACGACGCTCCCTCGACTTCATTGGTCTCCGTCAACCGATTGAGCCGGTCCACATCCAGGGAGTCGATGCTCTCGCGGATCTGGAAGAAGAAGACACCGAACAGCACCATGGCGACCAGCACGTCGAAGGCGACGCCCAGCTCGACCACCAGCGGCATGCCGGCGGTCGCCGAGACGGCGGCGAGAAAGAGCCCGTTCTCCATCGACATGAAGCCCAGCACCTGGGCCACCGCCTGCTGGCGAAAGACCATCATCAGCAGCCCGATCAGCACCACCGCCAGACTCACGGCGATGATGTTGCGCGTGAAGGCCAGCCCCTGCGCGACCATGGGCACCACCACCCAGTAGCTGAAGATGACCAGCACCACGGCCGCCATGATGACCAGCGCCGGTCGCGTCAGCGTCTCCGTGTGGCGCGCCAGACCGAGCCGGCGCGTGAGCCGGTGCAGCATCCAGGGGATCAGCAGCGCCTTGAGCCCAAACGTCAGCAAGGCGGAGAAATAGAGGTGCGAGGCATCTCCGGCCATGGCGACGGTCAGGGTCACGGCCGCGACCAGCCCCCCCTGCCAGGCGAAGACATGGATGGCGGCAACCAGGCGCGGCTGGGCCAGCAGCACGAAGGAGAGAAAGAGCGCCAGCGCCGCGAGCAGGAGCACGAACTGCTGGAGCAGGGTCATGGCCGTGAGGCTCATGCGCCCACCTCCAGGATCACATGGCTCAAGAGCCCCAGAAGCCCCAGCAGCAGCGCCAGATTGAGGAAGGCCGGCACCCGAAAAAGCCGCATCTTCGCCAGCACCGTCTCACCCACCGCCAGGGCCGCGCCCAGCACACCCAGCTTGACGACGACCGCTGCCAGCCCGATCCCGAGCGCCAGCGGACCAAAGGCCGCCCCGATGCCCCAGGGGAAGAAGAGGTTTGCGACCAACACGCCATAGAGCAGCAGCTTGATCTGCGCCGCCCACTCCATGAGCGCCAGATGGCGGCCGGTGTACTCCAGGATCATGGCCTCGTGGATCATGGTCAGTTCAAGATGGGTCGAGGGGTTGTCGACCGGGATGCGTCCGCACTCCGCCAGCGCGACCAGGATGAGCGCCCCGAAGGCGAACAGATAGGAAGGCCGCAGCACGAAGCCGTCCGCCAGATGGTGCTCCATGACGCTCACCAGACTGGTGCTGTGCGCGGTCATGGCCAGGGTGAAGACCGCCATCAGCATCGCCGGCTCGGCCAGCGCCGAGACCATCATCTCGCGCGAGGCGCCCATGCCACCGAAGGCCGTCCCCACGTCCATGCCGGCCAGTGCGAGAAAGAAACGCGCCAGCGCCAGCAGCCCGACCAGGACGATGATGTCCGCAATCCGCGCCGTCGGCAGATCCAGCGCGATCAGCGGCACGGTGGCCGCCGCCAGCCAGGTCGCGACGAAGACGATATAGGGCGCGATGCGAAACAGTGGCGAGGCCGTATGCGCCACCCGCGTCTCCTTGAACAGCAGCTTGCGCAGGTCAGAGTAAGGCTGAAGGACGGGGGCGCCACGACGGTTCTGCAGCCGCGCCTTCACCTTGCGCACCCAGCCGACCAGCAGCGGCGCGAGGGCCGCGCAGAGCAGCGCCTGCAGCAGGGCGATGAGCCAGGCGCTGATCATGGCTGCCGTCCTTTCCCCGGCCCCCGAGGCTGGGCGCGTCGTGGGAGCGGCGCCCCGCCGCGACGAGCCCCGCGCCCCTGGTCGCGGCGAGGCGCCGCTCCCACCATGCGCCAGGCGCAGGAGCGGGCAGCCGGCATTCCCACGCAGACGCCTGGAAGCCGCATCGGCAAGCCTCTCGAATCCACGCTCATGCGCCTGAGATGATCCATAGCAGCACCAGGAGCGTCGCCAGGGTCCACCCCAGATAGACCCGCACATTGCCCGACTGCAGCCGCACCACCCGCCGCGAGGCCGACTCCACCCCCCGCGCCACGGGGGCATAGACCAACCCCCAGAGCCGGTCGGTCAACCGAAGCCGATAGCGTTGCACACCATCCTCCCCAGTCGTGCGGTCCTCCTCGATCTCGAACAGCAGCCCGAACACCCGACGCACCGGCTGCGCAAAGGCGGTGGCGGTGTACTGCATCCGCGGCGTCGGCGCGGCGAATCCGCAGTCCCAGGGGTCGCAGCGGCGAACGCCACGGACCGTCCGCCGCTTGAACCACCAGATGGCCAGACCGGCGATCAGCGCCAGCGCCAGGATACTGAGCGGCGCGCTGTAGCTCGCCGTCTCGGCCGAGATCGGCGTCAGCCAGAGCCAGCCGCTAGCGCCGGCCTGTGGCATGCCCGTCCCGAGCAGCTCCGTGGCGACAGGGTCGATCAGATGGATGACCTGCGTCGGCAGCACCCCGAGCAGCACGCAGAGCAGCGCCAGCACGCCCTGCCCAGCCCGCATCCCGAACGGCACCACGCGCGCGCGGCGCACATGCCGGCTACGCGCCTGCCCGAGGAAGGCCACGCCGTAGACCTTGACGAAGGTCGCCGCGACCAGGGCGCCCGTCAGCGCCAGCACGGCCGAGGCGATGGGGATCAGACTGCGCAGCACGCCGCTCTCCAGCTGCCACGCCTGGAGCGCCGCCTGGAAGGTCAGCCACTCGGAGACGAAGCCGTTGAAGGGCGGCAGGGCCGAGATCGACAGGCAGCCGATCAGGAAGAAATACCCGGTCCAGGGCATGCGGCGCAGCAGTCCGCCCATCTGCTCCAGGTCGCGCTCGTGCGTGCTGTGCAGGATGGCGCCGGCGCCCAGGAAGAGCAGCCCCTTGAAGAGCGCGTGGTTGATGACGTGATAGAGGGCCGCAACCAGGGCCAGCGCCGCCAGCATGCTGTGCTCCGTCGCCTGGAACAGCAGCGCCAGCCCAAGCGCGATGAAGATGATCCCCAGATTCTCGACCGACGAATAGGCGAGCAGCCGCTTCAGGTCCGTCTGCATCAGCGCGAAGAGCACGCCCATGAGCGCCGAGACGCTGCCGACGGCGAGCAGGACCACGCCCCAAAACCATTGCACCTCGCCGTTGAGATCCAGCACCACGCGGATGAAGCCATAGACCGCCACCTTGAGCATGACGCCCGACATCAGCGCCGAGATGTGCGAGGGCGCGACCGGATGCGCCTCCGGCAGCCAGGCGTGCATGGGCACCAAGCCCGCCTTCATCCCGAAACCGACGAAGGCCAGCGCGAAGGCGACGCTCGCCCAGCCCGGCGAGAGCGTCGCCGCGCGCATGGCATCGAAGTCGAAACCGCCGCCGAAGGCCGCCAGCACGCCGAAGCCGAGCAGGATGGTCAGCCCGCCGATATGGGCCATCAGCAGATAGAGAAAGGCCGCGCGCCGGTTGGCCGCGTTCTCGTGCTGGAAGGCGACCAGGAAGTAGGAGGACAGGGACATCAGCTCCCAGGCCACCATGAACAGGAAGGCGTCGTCCGCCAGCACCACCAGCAGCATGCCGACGAGGAAGAGCCCGGTGAAGCCGCCGAGCGCCACCAGCGAGTCACGTCCGTACTCGAAGCTGCGGACATAGGCGGGACCGTAGAGCCCGAGCACGCTGGTGACCAGACCGATCACCATCAGGAATAGACCGGACAGCGCGTCCAGCCGCACATGCCAGGGCATCCAGGGCAGCCCGAGCGGCAGGGTCGCGGAGACGCTGCCGCCCTGGGTCAGGGCGAGCACGCCGGCACCGAGCGCCGCCAGACCGCAGAGACCGACCAGGGGCATCGCCAACAGCCGCAGGACGCGCGGCTGACGTCCGGCGAGCAGTGAGATCGCGGACGACCCCAACCCCAGCACGACGGCCAGGAAGGCCAGCGATAGAGCCGGACTCGCGCTCATACCCCCGAACCCTCGGACGGCGGCTGAGTCTTGAAACGCACACCGCGGCCGCTGCCCGTGCTGGCCGCGCCCTCCCCGATCAGCTCCACGCCGGCGCGATCGAAGGCCTCGACGACCTTGACCAGGGACTCGACGTTGCCGCGCACCTGACCGTCGCTCGCCTCCATCCGCTGAATGGTCGGCAGCGAGAGACCGGCCGCCTCCGCCAGCCGGCGCTGGTCCATGCCCAGCAAGGCGCGCGCGGCCCGGACCTGAGCGGCAGTGATCATGTCTGAGACATCATGAGTGATGGCATAGACGTTATCTTAGATAGCTGAGCGGGTAGAAGGCAAGTTCGGGGCGAGACGGATGTTTCGTCAGAATAAAGTCGCGAAACGAATCATAAAGTCCCGAAAATCGGTCCTTCTCGCCGAAATAAAGATGCGAAAACGCCTAGCGTCAAAGTAGAAATTGCTCTAGCACTTGAACACACTCTGAAAAGAAAACCGATTCAAAAGTGTTTTGCGCAAAAGCCCCGATAGCTAGGCTGCACTCCTCGCTCGGCGACGCAAGAGCCCCAGTAGCGGGCAGGGAGGGTTCGTCGGCACGCGTCCGCAGCAGCCAGGACAGCGGACGCTGCTCCGTGTTAAGAGTTGCATCGACTGTTACCGGGGCTCTCAACCCTGAGCCGCCAATTGCCCCTCTCAATGCCGGGGTTTAAGATCAAGCCGTGTCCGCCGGTCCCATCAGCAGAGCATCGACAAGGCACCGATCGGAGACCACGTTTCTGTCTAGTGCAACAGAGTGGAAATCCCGAGACTGTTTAATCATTCATGCTGCGAGCGGCTTTCCCTCATAGGTCCAGCGGAAGGGTTTGGCCAACGTGCGATTGAAGAAGTCGATGAAATCGCTGATGCGTTTCTGAAGGTCGTCGA
The DNA here is from genome assembly GCF_016583565.1 of Thiocystis violacea. Classification (GTDB taxonomy): domain Bacteria; phylum Pseudomonadota; class Gammaproteobacteria; order Chromatiales; family Chromatiaceae; genus Thiorhodococcus; species Thiorhodococcus violaceus_A. The sequence goes on from NZ_NRRF01000016.1 coordinate 81,720, forward strand.
TGGAGGTGAAGTTGCCACGGCGCAGGACTTTGCGCGCCAGGATCGAGAACCACATCTCGATCTGAT
>NZ_NRRF01000017.1 GCF_016583565.1 Thiocystis violacea
CGACCAGCGGGTGCGTGACGGCAATTATGTCGCGTAGCGTGTGCTCAACCGAGGAGCCGGATGCGGTAGTCCCGCACGTCCGGATCTGTGGGAGCCGCGGGTGCGTAAGCACCCGTGGCCACCCGGTACCAGTCGTCTTCGGTGGACAAGCGCGGCGCAGTCCACCAACAACGGCGCGGGGTTCGGTGGACTTCGCTCTCGCTCGTCCACCCTACCGGTCCAACCGATGACCAAGGCCCGTTTCCGTCATCTTGGGCTCGCGCAAACACGAGCCCGCGTTCGGAAGGATCAGGCAGCGCGAGCAGATCTTTCCCGCAGGTTGGCGCGATGAAGGCTTGCGACGGGGCGCCGCGGCCGATCTGGCGAAACCCGTTCTCGGCACCGCATGGTTACCGTGAAACAGCAAACCTCTCGTGGCATCCGCTCCGCGGTGCCACGCGCGCGCCCAGCTGCTCCGGCGGGTTGCGCCGGCCCCGAGGCACCGAGCGAGCGACCGCTAGCCTTTCTTTTCCGGGGTGCCGCCACGCCTGCATGCGCGTTAGCGGCGATCGAGGCGGTCATGCACCCTGTTTGAGCCTTGCCTCATCTTGAACCGCGCCTCATTGGTCGACTTAGGAAATTCCGTTAAACCAAAGCGATCCTGCTTCAGAAACGCTCCGCGTGCTATCACACTCTGCATGCCAGGATTGACAGGGTTTAGGATGCGCCAGTCGATGGCAACGCTTGGGGTGATGCATGACAGACAGGGGTGACCGACCCAAAGGAGCCACCCCCTCGACAGACCTTCGGGGGGATTCGGGACCGGGTTCGCAACAGCTGCTGCAGCGGGCCGAGCAGATTGCGCGCGACACTCCGGCCCCATCGCTGGACGCGATCGCGGCGCTGTCACCGCAAGACATCCGGCGGACCCTCCATGAGCTGCGCGTGCGGCAGATTGAGCTGGAGCTGCAGAACGAGGCGCTGCGACGTGCGCAAGCGCCTTACCTCGACTTCTACGAGCGGGCGCCGGTCGGCTATTGCACCCTCTGCGCATCAGGTGGGATCCGTGAGGCGAATGGCGCGGCGACCAAGCTGCTAGGTCTGGCCCGAGGCGAGCTGATCGGTCAGCCGCTCTCCCGGTGCATCCTCGGGGAGGACCAGGAGGTCTTCGACCGGTTCCTCCAAGCGCTCTTCGAGGCCCCGACGCACTCCGCGGCCGACTTCGGATCGGCCGGCGGACCAGCGGTCTGCACAGTGCGGCTGCGCCAACCCGACGGCGCCAATCTCTGGGCGCGGCTCGAAGCCATCGCCGCCAGCGATGCCGAGGGGTCGCCCATTGGTCGCGTCACACTCAGCGACGTCACCCCGAGCCAGCAGGTCGAGGCGTTGCAGGTCAGTCTGGATCACTACAAGAGCATCCTCGAGGACACCCTGGACTGGCAGTCATGGTTTGACCTCGATGGCCGCTACCTCTGGGTCAATCCCGCGGTGGAGCAGCTGACCGGGTATACGCCAGAGGAAGTCATGGCGATGCCTGACTGGGTCTCGGTGCTGATCGCGGAGGAAGACTGGCCCATCTTCGCCGAGACCTTCGGGGATGCCATTCGCGGCAGCCATGGCACGGGTTTCGAGATTCGCTATGTCCGCAAGGACGGTATGAAACGCTGGATCAGTGTCGACTGGAAGCCGGTGGTCGATGCCCAGGGCAAGCCGCTCGGCACCCGAGCGAGCGGGCGCGACATCACCGATCTCAAGCTGACGGAGGAGGCGCTGCGGCGCAGTCAGTCCCTGCTCGCGCGCACGGAGGCCATCGCGCACGTCGGCAGCTGGGACTGGGATCTGGCGACGGACACCCTGACCTGGTCGGACGAGTTGTTCCGCCTCTTTCAGCGCGACCCGGCCGAGGGGCCGCCAGCCTTTGCCGATCACCTGCGGCGGTATTCCCCCGAAGATCGAGCGCGACTGAGCGACGCGATGCAGGCCGCACTCACCGAGGGTAGGTCGTACGAACTGGAACTGAGCACCCGCCTTGAGGACGGCGCGCTCCAGGTCTCGAGAACCGTTGGCCATGCGGATATCGACAGGCAGGGGCGTGTCATCCGCCTCTTTGGATTCGTTCAGGACATCACCGAGCGCCGCGCGGCCGATCGCGCCCTGCGGGACAGCGAGGAACTCTTCCACGCAATGTTCATCAACGCGCCGCTCAACATCCTGATCCACGACGCGGACACCGGCGAGATGCTGGATGCCAACCCAGCCGCCTGCGCGCTTTACGGTTACGACTCGGTCGAAGCGCTCAAGTCGGCGTCCCCCGAGCTCTGGCTCGAACCGCCTTACTCCGTCGACGACGCGGTGAGATGGGCGGCCAAGACGCTGCGGGAAGGTCCGCAGCAGTTCGAATGGCACTATCGCTGTGCCAACGGCGAAAGGATTTGGGAGTGGGTGCACCTGAGTACGATCATGATGCAGGGCAAGCACCACATTCTGGCCATGACGGTCGACATCACGGAGGACAAACAGATCAAGGCGGACTTGCAATCCAGCGAGGCGCGCGCCCGCGCCATCATCGACGCCTCGCCGGTGCCCTTTGCCCTGAACGATACACAGCAGAACATCAACTATTTGAACTCGGCCTTCATTGAGCTGTTCGGCTATACGTTGGCGGATATTCCCACCCTGGCGGACTGGTGGTCGCGGGCCTATCCCGATCCTGACTATCGCCAAGCGATCATCGCCAACTGGTGGGAGGGTATGGCGCGCGCTCGGCGCGAAGGCGGACGCTTCGAGCCACTGGAAGCGGTGATCCGCTGCAAGAACGGTCAGGTCCGCACCGTCGTGGCACGGGCGTCGGCGCTGGGCCGATCTTTCGAGGACCTGCACCTCGTCAGTCTCTACGACATCACCGACCTCAAACAGGCCCAGGAACAGGCCGAGCAGGCGGCGCGCGTCAAGGCCGAGTTCCTGGCCAACATGAGCCATGAGATCCGCACCCCGCTGAATGCCATGCTGGGCCTGGCGCAACTGCTGGAAAGCGAGGCGCTGTCCGCGGATCAACGCCATTTGCTCCAACGGCTGCGCACGGCCGGCCGCTCCCTGCTCGCGCTCGTCAACGACATCCTCGATCTCTCCAAGCTCGCCGCCGGCCAGTTGCGCCTGACCGCGCGGACCTTCGCACCAGCGGCCGTGCTGGCGCAGGTCGCGAGCCTCCTGGGTCAAGAGGCCCGCTCCAAGGGGCTCGCCTTCCAGCTCGACACGCCGGTGGATCTCGCCGCCTGGCTGCGCGGCGACTCCTTGCGCCTGGAGCAGATCCTCATCAACCTGGTCGGCAACGCGGTGAAATTCACCGAGCGTGGCGAGGTGCGCATCCAGATCAGCCAAGAGGACATCGACACCGCGGCGGTACGGTTGCGCTTGGAGGTCCGCGACACCGGGATCGGGATCGCCCCTGAGCACCTGGCCCACCTGGGCACCGCCTTTACCCAGGTCGATGGGAGCATCACCCGCCGTTTCGGCGGCACCGGGCTGGGCCTGGCCATCAGCAAAGAGTTGGTGGAGCGGATGGATGGCACCTTCGGCATCGACAGCACACTCGGGGTCGGCAGCACCTTCTGGTGCGAACTGCCCTTCGCGCGGGCCAGCGCGGACGCCACCCCATCGGACGCAGTTGCGCCCCCCGCGCGGCCGAGCGGACCACGCCTGAGCGCCGTGCATTGTCTGGTGGCGGATGACTGTCCCCTGAATCGAGAGGTGGTCGAACGCGCATTGAGACGCGAGGGCGCCCGCGCGACGCTGGTCGCCGATGGTCGGCAAGCGCTGGACTGGCTGCGCGCCAAGCCTGAGGATGTCGATGCCGTTCTGATGGACATCCAGATGCCGGTCATGGACGGGCTCACGGCGACCCGCGCGATCCGCCAGGAGCTCGGCCTGACCGAGCTGCCGGTGATCGCCTTCTCCGCCAGCGTGCTAGCGGAGCAGCGCCAGCGAGCGCAGGAGGCCGGCGTCAATGACTTCCTGACCAAGCCCGTGGACTTGGAGGATCTCGTCGCGATGCTCCAGCGTTGGCGCGCAGCGCCCGCGTCGGACGCATCAGCGCCCAACGCCATCCTGGCGCGAGCTTCGGGCGAGACGGCTGGCACGGACTTTCCCGATATTCCGGGGCTCGATACCCGTCAGGCGGCGCGACTCCTCGGCAACGATTGGTCGCTCTTTGTGAAATTGCTGCCCCAGCTGACCGGGGACTTTCTCGATGCGGCGCAGCGCACGCGCGATGACCTGGCGCGTGGCGCCTGTTCCGATGCCGCCCGGCGGCTGCATTCCTTGCAGGGGCGAGCGGGGTATCTTGGCGCGCGGGATCTGGTCCGGACCTCCCAGACCTTGGAGCAGGGCCTGCTGGAAGGGCGCACCGATCTCCAGGACGTCATGGACGCTTTCGAGGGCCAGCTCGCCGCGCTCCTGGCCGCGCTTACGCCCTGGCTGGCGCAACCCAAGCCCTCGGTGGCGGACGGGGATGCGGTGCTCGATCCAAGGCAACTGGCGGCGCTGCATGCCGCGCTTGTCAGCTGCGACTTGGCGGCACTGGGGCTGTTCGAGAGACTGGAGCCGGCCCTGGTGCGGCGCGACGGCCACGCCGCGACCGCGGCTGTGGCCGAGAGGATCCGCTCGCTGCGCTTTGAGGAGGCGCTGGCGCTGCTGGCGCCCGAGCCGCATCCAGGGTGACGTTTGCTGTGTGATGCCAATCCGATCGACCGCTCGCGACTGATCGACTGCTCGCGACAACGCATGCCAGGCGTGATGAGGTTTAGGATGACCAAAAACGCGAAGACGAGGATCCTGATCGTCGACGATGACCCCGCCAGCGTCCAGCTCATGGGCGCGGCGCTGATGCCCGACTACCACTGCGAATTCTCCTTGTCCGGGGCGCGGGCGCTCGACCGGCTGAGCGCAGAGGCGCCGCCAGCGCTCATCCTCCTCGACCTCAACATGCCGGAAATGGACGGTTACGCCCTGTGCCGATTGCTTCGCGGCGACCCGCGATGGCGGGATATTCCGGTGATCTGCGTCACCGCCAGCCAGGACCTCGAGAGCGAGGCTCAAGCCTTGCAGGCTGGCGCAGCGGACTTCATCCCCAAACCCATCAATCCGCCGGTGCTGCGTCTTCGGGTCGGACTGCAGCTGCAGTTGCGCGAACGCGAGCAGGCGCTGCGTGAGAGCGAGGCGCGCTTTGAACGGCTCGCCCATTATGACGCACTGACCGGGCTGCCCAACCGCCTGCTGCTGGCCGACCGGCTGCACCAGGCCATGGTGCAGATCCAACGACGCAAACAACACCTGGCGGTGGTCTATCTCGATCTGGATGGCTTCAAGCGCGTCAATGACAGCCACGGACACGCCGTCGGCGATGAGCTGTTGAAGGCCGTGGCTGAGCGCATGAAGCAGGTCGTGCGCAAAGGCGATACCCTCGCCCGGCTGGGTGGCGACGAGTTCGTGGCCTTGCTGCTCGATCTTCAAGACAAGGATGCCTCTGTGCCGCTGCTCGAACGTTTGCTCGCCGCCGCGGCGGCAGCGGTGACGCTCGGCGATCTCGTCATGCAGGTCTCGGCCAGTCTCGGCGTTGCCTTCTATCCGCAGCCGGATGATGTGGACGCGGATCAACTGTTGCGCCAGGCCGACCGGGCCATGTATCAGGCCAAGCTGACCGGCAAGAATCGTTACCACCTCTTCGACCACGAGGACGATCGTCTTGCCCGCGGTCGTCATGATCTGCTGGAGCCGATCCGTCGGGGGCTGAAGGGGAATGAATTCGTGCTCTACTACCAGCCCAAGGTCAACCTGCGCACCGGGATGGTGGTCAGCGTCGAGGCCCTGATCCGCTGGCAGCACCCGGAGCACGGGCTGCTCGCCCCGCGACACTTCCTGCCCGTGATCGAACATCTTCCCCTCGCGGTCGACCTCGGGGAATGGGTGATCGACACGGCCCTGACTCAGCTCGAAGACTGGCAGGCCGACGGACTCGACCTCGCGGTGAGCGTCAATGTCGGCGCCCGGCAGTTGCGGCAGGCGAACTTCGTTGCGCGTTTGCGCGCCCTGCTGGCGGCGCATGCGGCGATCAAACCGTCCAGTCTGAGACTCGAGGTGCTGGAAGCCAGCGCATTGGATGACCTGGCCCGTGTCTCCCAGGTCGTGGCGGACTGTCGCGAGATCGGGGTGAACTTCACCCTGGATGACTGTGGTGCCGCCGATCTCTCGCCCCAGGATCTGCAACACCTGGCGGTCATGCAGCTCAAGATCGACCGAAGCGTCATCGGTGACATGCTCGACAACCCGCATGATCGGGCGATCGTCGAGCGCATCCTGACGCTGTCCAGGGCCTTCCGGTTCCAGGTCATCGCCACCGGGATGGAGACCCCGGAGCAGGGCGAGATGCTGCTGCATCTCGGCTGCGAGCTGGCACAGGGCTACGGCATCGCCTATCCGATGCCCGCACATGCGGTCAGCGGTTGGCTGGCAGACTGGCGGGGATCAGCGCATCGGACCGACCTGCTCTTGGCCCGCTCCGACGAGTGACGCTTGCTCCATGCCGGCGAATCGACCGGCCAGGGCACGCGGGCAGTGATCGCGGCCATCGCCAGTCTCGATGGCGCCAGTCCGCCGCGCCGCTGCGGACGGAGTTCCCGCGACTGGGCAAGTCTTCGTGGGAGCGCCGCCCCGGCGCGACGAACCCCGCGCCCCCGACCGCGCCGCTCCTACCACGACCGAGCGATCGGCCCCATGACGCTGGCGCTTCATCGCGCGGTTCAGGACGCGCGCTGGCTGACCAGGATGCTCCTGAGCGGGATTCGAGCGCCGCTGTCCTAGTCCAGCACCAGCTTGCGTCCGAAGGGCGCCTCCATGTCCGCATGCCTCGCGGGCACGGCCCAGAGCACCGGGTAGCTCGGACAGGCATCGGCGCGGCCGTCCAGGTCGGTGAGGAAGACGCCCATGTCCGGGGCGAACCGCTCGGCCTCGCGCAGCAGGGGCGTGAAGTCGGTCCCGCCGCCGCCCTCGAAGCGGATGCCGCGCAGATTCGATCGGCCGGGCTCGAAGACCTGGACATCCCTGACCCGATCATCGCCGATGATGACGACGATCCTCGACTCCAGGCGCCGGGTGATGGCCTCGATCTCACGCGCGAAGCGCTCCAGCAGCGCCGCGTCGATCGAGCCCGAGACATCGACCATGACGGCCAGCCGGGTCACGGCGCGCGTCGAGGCATGGCCGGGCTCCCAGGGCATCCGCAGGCGCCGGGCTCCCCGGCCGACGCGCCCCTGATTGGCGATGTAGGAGCGCGCGGGCCGTGACCAGGAGAGGTCTGGTGTGTGGGCCAGACCGCGGGTCAGCTGGGTGCGCAGGAGCTGCTCCCAGGGCGTGCGCACCTTGGGCAGGTCCGCCAGCAGGGTGCGCAGCATGGAGTGGGCGCCATCGCCGGCATGGGCGCGGGTGATGCGCTCGCGCCACTCGCGCGACTGCTCGGTCTCCAGCTCCGGGTGCTCGGCATCGGCGGCCGGGAGCAGGTCGCGCAGCATGCCCCAGCCGAGGGCGCGCGCCTGGGCGGCGCGGGGACCATCCTCGCGCGGCACCGCTCGCCCCGCCTCGCCCTGTTGCTGGCCGCCGGGGCCGCCTCCCGTCTCGGACTCCTGGCGCTCCCCGGTACCGCGTCTGGAGCCTCGCTGGGAGCCCTGCGAGCGACGGTCGTCGATCGCGCGGTAGAGCCGCTCCAGATCCCATTCTAGCAGTGCCGTTTCGGCGCCCTGGCGGATGCCCAAGGCGTCCGAGAGCAGCTCTTCGAGCCGCACCGAGCGGTCTGGCAGCTCAAGCCAGCTCAGATGGCCGAGTGCGCTGTTGACGATGGCGTCGGCGCAGAGGTTGTAGAGCTCGGGATCCACATCGCCGATCAGGCGGCGTAGCGCGACCATCCTCTGCGGGTGGCGTAGCGCGATGTGCAGCACCTGGTGCGCCACCAGTCCCACCTGTATCGGCAGGGGCAGGCGCTCGAACGCGGGGCCGTAGTAGATGGTCGCGCCATCGTTGGCGGCGATGAGCGGTCCCTGATCGGGGTCCGTCTCCACATCCAGGTGATGGACCCAGAGCGCGAGCCCGCCGCTGGATGGCGCGAACTCCACCATGCGCTGAATGGCGCGCGTCCCACGGTGGCAGTAGACGCCACCCCGTCGGCGGGTGCTAGGCGGCTCGTTGCTCATCCGCGGCACGCTGCTCGGCATAGGTCCGATAGACCGGGCTGGCCAGCACGGCGCCCTCCAGGCCGCGCTCCAGTGCCTTCTGGAAGAGCAGCTCCATCGCGAGCGTTTGGGACTCGCGGATCGGTAGGGGCTCGCGCGTGTCGGTCTCCGGAAGCTGGTCGACGATCTCCAGCGCGCGGGCCATGCGTGCCGCGTCGGTCGCGGCGGCGAGCAGGGCGTAGATCATGCCGTAGAGCCCGTCCAGCGTCTTGGGCAGCAGTGCGACGGTCTCCGCGCCCGCGGGCGCCGCGAGCAGGGCGACCACGTCGGTGCCGGCGCGGATCTCACGCAGCACGCCGAAGAATTCGGCGGCATTGGCCGCGCCGATGCGTCCCTGGACGAAGAGGCGCTTGCCGGTCTCGGAGAGCCCTGACTTGAGCACGTTGGAGAGATCCTCCCAGCCGCGCGGGCTGGCGCCGACCAGGTGGTCGTTGGCGAGCTGGCTCTGGGTGTCGTCGAGCTTGTCCGGGCGGACCTTGAGGTAGGCCATGACCTCGGGGGCGAAGTCGTTGGTCAGGGCGTAGTCGAGAAAGGCGTCGATCACGGTCTGGACGTTGAAGTGGAACATGCGGTCCGCCAGCGCCGTGCCCATGTCGTGGCTGACCGCGCCGTGGAAGGCGGCATTGCCGGCGGCGATGACCTGCCAGCCATCCGGCAGCTGGTAGTTGCCGACCCGGCGGTCGAGGATGAGCGAGTAGGCCGAGATCTGCAGACGCTGGTCCGCGGCCGTCAACTCGTCCAGGAAGAGGATGCCCGCGGGCTGATCCGGCGCGGGGAGGAATTCCGGCGGGAACCAGACCGTCTGGCGACGCTGGTCGTCGGCGTAGATGGCGCCGCGGATGTCGACCGGCTCGATGGTCGTCAGCCGCAGGTCCACCAGGGGCGCCTGGAAGTGGTCCGCCACCTGGCGGACGATGGACGACTTGCCGACCCCGCGGGTGCCCCAGAGCATGGAGGCGCGCTGGCGCAGGATGGGATGCTGGTATTGCTCGATGAGGGCCTGTTTGACCGCTGCGATCGAGACGGGTGGGATGTTCATGGGATTGCCCTGCACGGTCGGCTCCTCATGCGCGCGGTCGCACCGCTCTGGGTTCAGGAATCAGCTGCCTCGGCGGATGCCGGCTCCAGCCGGGCGCGGCGTCCCTTGTCCTCGACCCGATCCAGCCAGCGCGCCTGGGTGAGCGGTCTGGGGATGGGCGGGATCTCGATGCGCGGCATCTCGCGCATGATGAACATGCCCGCGAGCATCAAGGGCGGCGCATGGAAGATCAGCATGCGGAGGATGGAGTCGTCCGCCATGTCGAGCCATTGGATGGCCGGCGTAAGCGCGATGATGAGCAGCCCGATGCCCAGCGGGACGCCGCGCTGGAAGCTCACGCGCCAGCGTGCGCGATGAAAGCGCGGATGGAAGTCGGCGGGCGGCCTGTCCAGGGTGTCCGCCAGATGGGTGATGGTCTGGCCGATCTTGTGTTCGATGTCGGCGGTGCGTCGCGGCTCTTTGGGCTGCACGCGGATGCTGCCGCGCCAGAGACTGATGAATTCCCGCAGCGGGCGCCAGTTCCAGCCGATCACGGCGGTCAGATCCTCGGGGATCTTCAGCGTGGTGCCGGCGTCGGCGGTCAGCCTGAGTTCGACCGCATGACCGACGAAGCGGTCGGCCTTCATCTCGATATTGATGCCCCGCACCCGCGCCCGTGCCTGCGTGATCAGCACTCGGATGGCGGGTTCGGCGGCCGTCTCGTCCCCGGCGACCGCTTCGATCAGGTAGCTGCGCGCAACCGGGACGTCCGCATAGACGCGGAACTGCCGGCGCGACGGGACCGCTTGGATCCGCTCCCAGAGTACGGCTGGATCCGCGCCGACGGCGACCGCCTGGGAGGTCAAGCCCGAGGCGTGGCTCAGGGTGCGCACGAGTCTCGGATCGCCGGATTCCGGGACTTCGAGCACAAGGCGTTCCTCCAGTGGGATCGGCAGCTCCTGGGTCGGCTCGAGCGCACGGGGTTTGAAGGCCAGCTTGCGTTCGCCACGCTGGCTCGCGGCGAGATCCGCATGCAGCCCGGCGGCCGTGAAGGGCGCCATCAAACCAAGGATCTCGTGATGCGTCAGCGGCTTCATCTGGGGCTTGTCATCGTCATCGGTCGCCGGGGGTGGTGCGGACGGGTGGTGCTGGATACGGATGTGCATGATCGGCCCTCGCTGTCTCTCGCCATGCGTGATCCGCTGCCCGAACCTGGGCGCGGACCCGCATCGCCTTGAGGTCTCGGATCGCTTTCAGATGAGGCGAGTCGCGCGGGAATCCAATGCGACAGCCCGTTGGGGCCGGATTGGGCTCGGGCGCGCTGGGATCTACACTTGTAGTGAGAGGGCCGTGATCGACAGGCCCGGTGCGCCAGTCCCGGCCCTGCTGGCGCCGCAGCGAGGAGGACAGCGAAGATGGCAATCACAGTCTCACCCAACCCGCGTACCCTGCAATGGAGCAACTTCCGGGAGGTTCCGAGCCTGCCGGACGAAGACGCCCATATCGATATCAACTTCTCGGTCCCCAATCGGCCCTTCCGCTCGGTCGATGGGCGATTCAGGATGGCGGAGACCTTTCAGATCGGCATTTCGCCCGTCGCGACCGTGCGTCGCGGCGCCTCGCAGACCGGCGCCTTGCTCTCGCACGAGCAGGGGCACTACGACATCGGCATCCTGGTCGGGCATGCCATGGCGCGCGATTTCATGGCGCTCGAGGCGGCGACCGTCGGCGAACTGACGACGGCGATCACCAACTGCTTCAATCGGCACCGGCAGACGCTCATGGCCCCGATTCAGCACAAGTACGACCTGGATACCGGCCATAGCCAGATCAGCGCCCAGCAGCAGCGTTGGGATCGGCTCATCCGGCAATGTCTCGCCAGCACCCCGACCTGCGATCGGATCGACAATCTGGCGTTGTGAGGGGGCAGGTGGCAGCTCCGGTAAGGATTGACCGAGCGGTCGAACGGGACGTCCGGCGAGTCGTTCCAGCTGATGGCCGAGCGGGCGTGGTCGACGCTCAGCGTGGTGCGCCGCGGCCTTTGAGGCGCGCTCCATCCCGCGTTTCGTCGTCGCGCAAGAGACGGGTCACTCCTGGGTTGCCCCGGGCTCCCGCGGGGCGGTGACCTCGGTGGAGGCTTGGGTGATATCCGTGATCCGCCAGTCCAGTCCATCGCGCCGCATCAGAACCCGCGTTGCGTCGGGCGACTCGCCGAGCCGGACCTCGAACCCATTCCATGAGGTGAAGAAGGCGTAGTCGATCCCGGCCAGGAAATAGGCGGGGCGTTTGTCGGTCGAGCGTACTGCGGCCTCTCTCAGGATGCCGCGGACGAGGTCGATGGAGATGACCTGAGTCAGTGCCTTGTCCCCGAGCTGGCGCAGTCCGTCCGCCAGCCAGTCGAGCATGGGGACCTTGCCCCTGTCCGACTCGGGGATGATCTGGGCGACGCCCGCGCCCAGGCGCTGCTGGTAGTGGGCCTGAATGGCCGGGAGATCGACGAAGGGGGCGATGGCGGCGGCGTCCGGCTCGCTCAGGGCCTGATCCAGGCGATAGAGGCCGTAGTAGGGCCAGACGCCGTAGAGGATCACGATGAAGCTGATGAGGAAGGCGAGAATCCGGGCCATGATGGGCGTCCTGAGGCGTGGGTCTTGCGGATCGGCGATGCCGACGACATGACCTGATTATAATCCCCTGGCGTTTTCATCGAGCGAGGCACGCGCATGGACGATTTGACACAGACCCTGGCCCTGTCACTCGGTGCCGGCTGGGCCAGCGGCATCAATCTCTACGCCGCCATCCTGGTCATCGGCCTGCTTGGCCTGACCGGGACCATGGCCTTGCCGCCGGGTCTCGAGATCCTCAGCGACCCGCTGGTCATCATGGCCGCTGGCGTCATGTACCTGGTCGAGTTCGTCGCGGACAAGGTGCCTGGGGTCGATACCGCCTGGGATACGCTCCATACCTTCATCCGCATCCCCGCGGGCGCCCTGCTGGCCGCGGGCGCGGTCGGCGACGCCGGCCCTGGGGTGGACCTGGCGGCCGCGCTCCTGGGCGGCGGCTTGGCGGCCGCCTCCCATGCGGCCAAGTCCGGCACCCGGGTTCTGATCAATACCTCGCCCGAGCCCTTCAGCAACTGGGCGGCCTCGGTGACCGAGGATGTCGGCGTCGTCGGTGGGCTGCTGATCGCCGTCAATCACCCGGCGGTCTTCCTCGGCCTGCTCGCGCTCTTCCTGCTCCTGCTGGTCTGGCTGCTGCCCAAGGTGTGGCGCGGAATCAAGCGGGTCTTCCGCTTCGTCTTGCGTCTGTTCGGCGGTGGGCGGGATGAGCCGAGGGACGAAGGCCCTCCGCCCGACAGTGGGGCGGCCTGATGGCGCGGATCGCGCGTCCACGGCGCCTCTGACGAGCACCAAGACCCGGTCAGCCGCTCTCATCGTTCGGTCTTGAGCTGAATGCTTCCCGAGGCGAGCCGGAAGATCGCGAGGCGATCCCCATCCCCTGGCGTCAGCGCGACATCCGACTGGTGGCCCTGCTCCGTCAGGCTCAGCGGCTCCGAGCGGCAGACATGATGCGTTCGCGTCACGCCTGGGCCTAGCGGATAGCGCTCTGCCCCCAGGCGGTAATGGATGGTGGTGTCCGAGCCGTTCCTGACCTGGAAACGGCGCCGCTCGGACCTGGGGCGACCGAAGAGCTGAACGGCGTAGACGGCGTCGCCCCGGCGGTTGCGTGCGACGGCGACGCCGGTCTGGGTGACGTCCGGGTCGAGCATGTTCTTTCGGTGTCCGGGCGAATCGCACCACCCTTGGAAGGCAGTCTCGACGACGGCTTCGGTCCCGAGGCCCTTCGCGCTGAACAGGTAGGCGATGTTCTCGGCGAGGATGCAGTGATCATAGCCATGGCGGTTGGCGCGCGCGGCCGGGTTGCCGCCATCGGCCTCATGTCCGTAGCGCCCGGAGCTGGCCATGAATGCCGCGAAATCGAGGGCGGCTCGTTGAAGACTCTGATCGACCACGACCGGCCTCAGGCCGTTCTCATGACGCAGAGTGTTGTTGCGATCGATGATTTCCCGCGCCGCGGTGGTGTCCGCCGGTGCGTCTTCTTGGGCGTGGGGCTCGACGACGGGGTCTGCCGTCGGGAGGATGTGTCTGTCGGGCGTCGGCGCGCATGACGCACAGGCCAGGATCAGACAGGGCAGCAGGCTTGTTCGTGGGATCCAGGTGCGTGGCATCTCGACCTCGTCTCCAGCGTGCGCGAGACAGTATTCTCAGCCAGTGCCGTTCGCATTGCGTTGATGCAGGTCGCGAACCCGGCAGGTCGCCGGGCCTCGCGTGAACACGCCGCTCGCGGCTGGATGCGTCAGCCTACTTGATCAGGCCTCCTCGATGGGCCGCCCCGTCTCCTTGTCGATCTTCATCAGATCCTTGCGGCTGGCGCCCAGCTCCAGCGCGACCGTACTCGCGACGAAGATGGAGGAATAGGTGCCGACCAGGATGCCGATGATGAGCGCCAGCGCGAAGCCGTGCAGCATGGGGCCGCCGAAGAAGAACATGGCGATCACCACCACGAGGGTGGTTCCCGAGGTGATCAGGGAGCGCGACATGGTCTGGTTGATCGAGGCGTTGACCACCTCGGCCGGAGTCGCCTTGCGCATTCTCCTGAAGTTCTCGCGAATCCGGTCGAAGACCACGATGGTGTCGTTCACGGAGTAGCCCACCACCGCCAGGATGGCGGCGAGCACCGTGAGATCGAAGCTGGTTCCGCTCAGCGAGAAATAGCCGAGCGTGAGAATGGGGTCATGCATGGTGGCGACGAGCGCGCCCACGGCAAAGCGCTGCTCGAACCTCAGCCAGACGTAGAGCGCGATGCAGCCCAGGGCGATGAGCACCGCGAGTCCGCCATCCTCGACCAGTTCGTTGCCGACCTGTGCGCCGAGGAACTCGATCCGACGAATATCCGGTGTGGGTCCACCCGTGGCCTTGAAGGAGGCGGTCAGCCTGGTGTTGAGTTGCGGGTCGTTGCTTTCCTCGGAGGGCGGCAGGCGCACCAGCACATCGCGGTTGGTCCCGAAATACTGGACGGTCGGGTCGGGCAAGCCGGCCGCTTCGATGGCCTTGGTGACTTGCGCCAGCTCGATCGCGTCGGAGAACCCCAGCTCCATCTGGGTGCCTCCCGTGAAGTCGAGCCCCAGATTCATCCCCTTGAACCCAAGCGACAGCAATGAGAGCGCGATGGCGGCAACGGACAGTGCATAGGCGAACTTCCGCCTGGAGACGAAGTCGATATTCCGCAGGTTGATTGACAGCATGATCTTGGCGGTCCTGACGCAGGTTGGAATGGCGGCGAGGCGTGCGCACGGGACGACCGGCGGGATGCGACGTTGTCGAAACCTTGAGCGCTTCCGTGCCCGGCTCTGGAGGCGGCGAGGGGGTGCCGGAGAGCTGCGGAACGAGGAGGGGTGGGGTTAGCTACGGCGCGTCACACCGATGGAGGTCCAGTCCGACGCTAGTTGCCTGGCGCGCCGATCATACGAGCGCGGATCCACATCTGGCAATGGCCTCGATGACCCCGCGCGGGTCTGCGTGGTTCAGAGTTGGAACCCAGGACTGCGCCGGGCAGGGGCGCGCCGGATCAGCCGGCGCGCCCTTGGGCGTGCTGCGCTAATTTCCGACCAGCGCCAGCAGGATGCCGGCGGCGACCGCCGAGCCGATGACGCCGGCCACGTTCGGACCCATGGCGTGCATCAGGAGGAAGTTGTGGTGGTCCTCCTCCAGGCCGACCTTGTTGACGACGCGGGCCGCCATGGGCACGGCGGAGACGCCGGCCGCGCCGATCAGCGGATTGACCTTGCCGCCGGTCACCCGGTACATGATCTTGCCCATGATGACGCCGGCCGCCGTGCCGATGCAGAAGGCCAGCGCCCCGAGCAGCAGGATGCCGAGCGTCTCCATGGCAAGGAACTTCTCGGACGAGAGCTTCGAGCCGACGGCCAGGCCGAGCATGATGGTGACGATGTTGATGATCTCGTTCTGGGCCGCGCGGCTGAGGCGCTCGACCACGCCCGCCTCGCGCAGCAGGTTGCCGAACATCAGCATGCCGATCAGCGGTGCCGCCGAGGGCAGCAGCAAGGCGCAGAGGATCAACACCACGAAGGGGAAGAGGATGCGCTCCAGCCGTGACACCGGACGCAGCTGCTGCATGACGACGGCGCGCTCTTCCTTGGTGGTCAGCGCCCGCATGATCGGCGGCTGTATGATGGGCACCAGCGCCATGTAGGAGTAAGCCGCGACGGCGATGGCGCCAAGCAGGTCCGGCGCGAGCCGCGATGCCAGGAAGATGGCGGTCGGACCGTCGGCACCGCCGATGATGGCGATGGCCGAGGCATCCTGCAGCGTGAAGTTGAAGCCCGGCACGTAGTTGAGCGCGACCGCCCCGATCAGGGTGGCGAAGATGCCGAACTGGGCCGCGGCGCCGAGCAGGAGCGTGGAGGGTCGCGCGATCAAGGCACCGAAGTCGGTCAGTGCGCCCACGCCCATGAAGATCAGCAGCGGAAAGACGCCGGTCTCGACGCCGACGTGGTAGATCATGCCGATCATGCCGTCCGGCCCGCCGATGCCGGCGACCGGGATGTTGCTGAGCAGCGCGCCGAAGCCGATGGGGACCAGCAGGAGCGGCTCGAATTTCTTGGCGATCGCCAGGTAGATGAGCAGGCAGCCCACCGTCATCATCAGGGCCTGGCCCCACTCCAGGTTGGCGATGCCCATGGAGAGCCAGAGCTTGTCGAGTTGGTCCATGGGCTTAGCCCAGTCCGATCAGCGGCGAGCCGTGCGCGACGGCATCGCCTTCTTTGACGCGGATTTCGGTGACGGTGCCCGCGGAGGGTGCCCGGACCTCGGTCTCCATCTTCATGGCCTCGAGTACGACGATGACATCCCCCGCGGCGACTGGCTGTCCGACCGCGACGGTGATCTTGACGATGTTGCCGGCGAGCGGGGATTCGACCATCCGCGCCTGCGCGGGAGCGGCTGGCGTTGCCGCAGCCGGGGCGATCGAGTCGACCGTGCCCATGGGCGAGACGACGACGTCATAGCTCTTGCCGTTGACGTCGATGCGATAGCGCTCGGAGCTGCCTGGGGCGGCTGCCGCGGAGACGGCGGGCTTGTCCTCGATCAGCCAGGGCGGTGTCTCGAAGGCGGTCGGGTTGCCGCGGTTTTCGAGGAACTTGAGGCCGACCTGGGGGAACATGGCGTAGATGAGCACGTCATCGATGTTGTCGTCGCAGAGCTTGAGCTTGAGCTTGCGCTCGCGGGCGATGTTCTCCAGCTCTTCGAAGAGTTTGTCCATCTCGGCCTTGAGGTCGTCCGCCGGGCGGCAGGTGATGGGCTCCTCGCCCGATTGCAGCACCCGCGATTGCAGTTCCGCGTCCACGGGGGCGGGTGTCGCGCCATAGCCGCCTCTGAGCACGCCCGCGGTTTCGTTGGTAATGCTCTTGTAGCGCTCGCCCATGAGCACGTTGAGCACGGCCTGGCTGCCGACGATCTGCGAGGTCGGGGTCACCAGCGGCAGGAAGCCGAGCTCCTCGCGCACGCGCGGGATCTCCGCCAGCACCTCGTCCAGCCGATCCTCGGCGCCCTGCTCGCGCAGCTGGTTCTCCATGTTGGTCAACATGCCACCCGGCACCTGGGCGACCAGGATGCGCGAGTCGACGCCCTTGAGCGAACCCTCGAAGCGCGCGTACTTCTTGCGCACCTCGCGGAAGTAGGCGGCGATCTCCTCCAGCAGGTTCAGGTCCAGGCCGGTGTCGCGCGGCGTGCCTTGCATGATGGCCACCACCGATTCCGTCGGCGAGTGCCCGTAGGTCATGCTCATGGAGGAGATGGCGGTGTCGACCATGTCGATGCCAGCTTCCGCGGCCTTGAGGATGGATGCCGTGCTCATGCCCGTCGTGGCGTGGCACTGCATGCCAATCGGGATGGAGCAGGACGACTTGAGCTTGGTGACCAGTTCCTCCGCGACATAGGGGCGCAGCAGGCCCGCCATGTCCTTGATGCAGATGGAATGGCAGCCCATGTCCTCCAGGCGCCGGCCCATGTCGACCCAGTACTGCACGTCGTGGACCGGGCTGACGGTATAGGACATGGTGCCCTGCGCGTGGGCGTCCGTCGTCAGCGCGGCATGGACGGCCTGCTCCAGGTTCCGCAGATCGTTCATGGCGTCGAAGATGCGGAAGACACCGATGCCGTTGACGGCGGCGCGCTCGACGAACTTATCCACCACGTCGTCCGCATAGTGGCGGTAGCCCAGCAGGTTCTGGCCGCGCAGCAACATCTGCTGCGGCGTATTTGGCATGGCTGCCTTGATCTGGCGCAGGCGTTCCCAGGGGTCTTCGCCGAGATAGCGGATGCAGGCGTCGAAGGTGGCGCCGCCCCAGGATTCCATGGACCAGTAACCGACTTGATCCAGCTTGCCAGCGATCGGGAGCATGTCCTCGATGCGCATGCGCGTCGCCAGCAGGGATTGGTGCGCGTCGCGCAGGACGACTTCGGTGATACCGAGTGTAGTGTTCTGATTCATGGCGAGTGTCTGCGTGTTCACGCCGACCGGGAGCGCCGCTCACGCGGGCCGGGCGTTGTCGATGGGAATCTGGGGTGGGGTGTTGGGGCGAAACCCTCAGTGATGTCCGCGGTAGCGAGCGACGGCCGCCGTGATGACGGCGAGCAGCTCCTCGGATGATTCAGACCCGGTGGCCTGAGCTGGGCCGGTTCCCGCTGAGCCGGCTCCAGTGGGCTGTGCCTCGAGGTGTGGGAACTTGAGCACGATGGCCGACATGCCGCGCAGGATGCCGACGAGCATCAGCAGAAAACCGAACACGATGCCCATGCCGACCACGAGCAGGCGCAGGCTCTCCAGTAACAGATCTGTCTCGCTCATTTCAGTCTCGGCTCCACCGTCTCGTCTGGGTCGTTCCCGAGGGCGTCCCGGCGGATGTCCGCGCCGATCGGCGCCCCGCGGGCCAGTCTTGGCGTTTCAGCGGGTCGGGCGGCCCGGACCCTTCGTTGGGCTGGCAGCGTAACCGCGATGCCCTTGATGGGCAAGATTTTGGTCATCTCGATCAAGCGACTAGAGGTCTTCCAGTATGACGCTCAGTCCTCCGGAAGCCGTTCGGGGCAGCCCTCTGCTCGGGGCCTGACGATGCCTCGGGTTGCGTATGCTGGACGGTTCAAGATCATGAATTCAAAGGGAAGTGCGTGCGTGTCGAGGCGTTCGAGCGATCGGGTGTCGCTGTCGAGCGTTGCGTCGCCCATCCATCCATCGAGGGGTGCATGGGCGATGAAGTCGGCGGATCTCGAGTCTCGGCTCAATCGCTGTCCGCGTCCCCGATCCATTGATACGGCGCGGGTCAGAGTATCGCCCATTTCAATGATGGCCTTGTCCGCCGTCCCGACATCCCCCGGCGTGCCTTTGGCATTTACGCCGGGCCTCTCCAGGAGGCATGATCTCCAGCCTCTGGCCCGGCCAGGCACCGACTTGCGAGGTTTGTCGTCATGCCCGAATCCGCTCCGACCCTCCGCGACCGCTATCGAGGCGCCTTGATGGGCCTGGCCGTCGGCGATGCACTGGGTACCACGCTCGAATTCACGCGGCCGGGCGCCTTCGCGCCGATCGATGACATGGTCGGCGGTGGGCCGTTTCGGCTCGCACCCGGGCAATGGACGGACGACACCTCGATGGCGCTCTGTCTGGCCGAGAGCCTGATCGAGCGCCGCGGGTTCGACGCGGAGGACCAGATGCGCCGCTACCTGCGCTGGCGCGACGAGGGACACTGGAGCAGCACGGGCCGCTGCTTCGATATCGGCACGACCGTCGTCGCGGCCCTCGAGCGCTTCGAGGCGAGCGACGACCCCTACGCCGGCTCGACCGATCCTCACACCGCGGGCAATGGGTCGCTGATGCGGCTCGCGCCAGTTCCGCTGGCCTTCATGCGGGATCCCGTCGAGGCCGTGCGCTGCGCTGGCTGCATGTCCAGGACGACCCATGGCGCGCCGGAGGCCGTCGATGCCTGTCGCTACATGGCGGGTCTCATGGTGGGTGCGCTGCAGGGGCGGGGGAAGGATGTGCTGCTGGCGCCGCTGTTCGCGCCTGGGGAGGTGGACTGGCGGGCGCACCTGCTCAGTCATCAGATCGGTCTCATCGCCGGCGGGCGTTTCAAGGTGCGTCAGCCGCCGGTCATCCGGGGCACCGGCTATGTCGCCCAGGCATTGGAGGCGGCGCTGTGGGCCTTCGACACCACGACGAGCTTCCGTGAGGGGGTGCTCAAGGCGGTGAATCTCGGCGAAGACGCCGACACCACGGGCGCCATCTTCGGCCAGCTCGCCGGTGCCTACTATGGTGTCTCCGCCATTCCAGAGCCGTGGCGCGGCCGTATTACGATGGCCGAGACCATCCTCGAATTGGCCGACGGCCTGCTCGACCTTGCCGATCGCTAGCCTTGGGAATGCGTCTTCGGTGCCTTCCGGGAAACAGCAGACCGACAGCAGTGAGCGTGTAGGATGGGCAAAGCCCCTGCGATGCGCTTCGTTCGGCGTGCTGATGGTCAAAGGGCGTGCCCATCATCCCAGCTCCGCGCCTTGCAGGATGGGCACGTCCGTCCAGCGCCGAGGGCAGGTTCAAGCCCCGAGCGCGGACGTTGCCCATCCTACCGACTTGCCGATCGGTCTCAGCGTTGCACCCACTCCAGAACCTTGTACTCGGCGACGATCGCCGGGTCGATCGTATGCACGACCTTGCCGCCATGCAGGCGCCGCTCGACGAGCAGCTCGCCTGCGCGACTGACATCGATCAGGCCTCCGCTGCGCTCCAGGCCATTGCGCATCCTGAGGCGCACGGTTTTGCCGATGTCCGCATTGGCCCCGCGCGGGTCCTTCGCGACATAGGACCGGACCAATCTCGGCTGGGCGGGCGTCCTCTTCTCGGCCTCCTCTTGTGCGCGATGGGCATCCTCCAGCGCTACCGCATCCTCGATCTTGGCGTTCAGCGCCGCCGCGGGATCGAGGTCGGCAACCGCCTCGCTGGCGATGCCTCGACCCCTGTCCGGCGCCGTTTGCGACACCGCGGCGGGTTGAACGGGCTGTGCGGCCATGATGCCCTTGAGCCCCCGGCGCATCTCGTCCTCCGCCTCCCCCCGCGTCATCTGCCCAGTCTGTACGCGGTGAAGGAGATCCTGCTGCAGCGCCTGGATCTCAGCCGTCTGCAGTTGCATCGCCCCGGAATCCATCGACTGCACCATGCTCCCAACGAAGACCCAGGTGAGGATGAGCGCCAGAAAGGAACTCCCCAGGTGCGCCAGGAACGGCTTGGCGGCGCGGTCCCAGTGCAGGATGCCAAAGATGAGTGTGGCGAAGGGAAGAAAGAGACAGGCCAGTCCCCAGAGGATGTCGGTCTGAAAGGCGACCACGAGCAGCCAGACGAAGGCGGCCAGCGCGATGACGCCGAGGACGGCGAAGAGAAGCTCCATCCGAATCTCCTGTGAGAGTGAACGAGCCGGCATGGGGGGGGTGGCGGCAAAGGTGAGAAGACCGATCGGCGGGGCCGAGAGGTCTGCACGCGCGCTTTCCGGCTCGTTCGTTCGGTGGAAATGCTAGCTGAGGGCGTTACGGCGGACTGGGATCGGCTGCACAGTGCGAGGTTGGCATGCTGTTGATTTGGCGGTCGCCGTCCAAGCGATGCGGACGCCTTCGCAGTATCGGATGCCGCTCGTCACCTGGATGAGTCTAATGTTCCCCGCGTGGTTGCGGTGGGCGATCCTCAGGCCGGCGAGCGCACGCCTTGATGCAGGGCATGACGCGGATCTTCGTTCGAGGTGCCAGTCGAGCTATGAAGGGCTACTCTAGACAGATGCCGGCCCCTGACTCCCCGTCGGGATGGTCCCTCAAGCTGCCAGGGCGCCCGATCAGATTCGTAAGGCCGCAGGGACGTGCCAAGGAGTAGCGACGTTGCAATCGCGTTTTCGATCGACGGCGAGAGGTATGAGGCTTTGCTGCTGCATCGTACTGGCGGCTGGGCTCGGCCTGGCTAGGGACGCGCTCTGCGACCTGCCTGACGGTGTCCAGATCCACGGATTTGCGAGTCAGGGCTACATCCTGACCACCGGGAACAACTTCTTCGGCGAGACCATCGACGGCGGCGCCTTCGACTTTCGCGAGCTGGGGCTCAATGGCTCCTGGCGGATCACGCCGACTGTGCAGGTCTCGCTGCAAGCCCTCTCGCGCAACGCGGGCGAAACGGATGACGGGGCCTTGCGGCTGGATTACGGGTTCATCGATTACGGCTTCTTCACGAGTGCCGACGATCGGTGGGGCTTGCGGCTCGGCCGTATCCTGAATCCCTTCGGTTTCTACAACGATACCCGGGATGTGGCCTTCATTCGTCCGAGCATTCTTCTGCCCCAATCCATCTACTTCGATGTAAACCGCAATCTATCGCTGTCCTCGGATGGTGCTCAGCTCTACGCCGAGCGGCAATCGGAGATCGGCAATCTCACGCTTCAGCTCGCGCTCGCGCTTCCGCGCGTGGAGGATCCGGATTTCGAGCGGGCCATCTTCTTCGTGCAGCCGGCCCCAGGCCGGCTCGCCCCGGAGCCGTCGTGGATGGGGCGCCTCGCCTACGAGAGCGATAGCGGCGGTCTTCGCTTGATGCTGTCCGGTGGTCAGGTCAACGTGGGATACGATCCTGGGGGATCGGACGATCCCTATCTGGCGGGTGGTTTTCAGTTCGATGTGCTCATCCTCTCGGCCCAGTACAACGCGCGCCGCTGGGATCTCACCGCGGAATACGCGCTGCGTTCCAATCGCTTTCGCGACTATGGACCCCTGCTTCCGGATACCAGCTACGTTGGCGAGAGCTACTACCTTCAAGCCGCTTACCGTTTTGCCCCACAGTGGGAGACCGTCGTCCGCTACGACAGGCTCTATTGGGATCGGGAGGACCGCGACGGCTCGGCGTTCGCGGCGCTAACTGGGCTGCCAGCGCATCGCCGTTTCGCGAAGGACCTCATGGTCGGGTTGCGCTGGGATGTCACCCCCTCCTTCATGCTGAGAACGGAATTCCATTACATCGATGGCACGGGTTGGCTGTCTGAGCTGGAGAATCCGGTGCCGTCCGCAACCGAGCGCTACTGGACGCTCTTCGCTGTCCTCGGCTCCTATCGGTTCTGAACGCGACCCACGTCGCTGCCGGAAGGGGCTGCCGACGAGGGCCGGACTGAGTCGATTCAGGGCTTGCGTCCAGCGGCCAGAACCATGTTTGTGCTGCCGAACAAGGTTCCCCGCTCGCCTCTTAGCGCGAGCTCAGACCGCCAGGCGTCGAGCGCTTCCGCCTCCACCAAGCCTGCGTCAAGGGCGCCCTGCTCGACCTCATCCAGCCTCGCCAGGTATCGGATTTGGGCGGCATTGCCGGTGATCGCGATCGGCTGGACCTCGATCTGGACATCTTTGAGGCCGGCCTCGGCGAAGAGGCGAAACAACTGCCGGCCGGAGTAGCCGTTCGTCAGAAGGCGCTCGGCGTGGAAACGCACCAGCTTGCGCTCGGTGTCGGTCTGGGTCGTGTCGATCGATAGCGCTCCCCAATCCGGATCCACCACCACAACCCAGCCTCCTTGTCGCGTTACCCGTATCATTTCGCCGAGCGCTAGCGCGGGGTCAGTGAGATGCATGAATAGCCGCTCGCTGCGGCAGGCATCGACGCTGAGCGACTCCAAGGGCAGGGTGCAGGCATTGCCGACCCGATGCGATACGCGATCCGCCAAGCCGGCCTGCTCCGCGCGCTCATTGGCCGTTGCCACCATGGACGCGTCAGCATCCACCCCGAGCACGCTTCCTTCAGGCCCCATCGCCTCCGCGATTGCCAGGGTGTCGATGCCAATCCCGCAGCCAACGTCCAGAGCTTGACTTCCTTGTTCCAACCGCATCAGAGAGTAGCTGCGGGTCTTGGTCGGAAGCAGCAGCTGGGCTGCGGCCTTCAGGTATTCGGCATCGACATAGCCGGCTGATCGATCTGGTTTCATCGCGCTCGCCTCCTGGGGGTAAATCTGAATCCGTGGTGAACGGGTCCGTCACCGGCGATCGAGCATTGCCAACGCAGCCTAGGTTGCATTGAAGTCAGCGCCCAAACCATTGCCTGTCCCGAATAGTTGTGCGTCGATGTGTGTGAACAGCTCCTCGATCTCTGGGAGCAGCACGCCAAGGGCTCGCTTTCGCGGCAGTGCGAAGGGTGCTCGAAGGCCGAAGTGATCGACCGCCTCGCCTGCCTGCGTAAACATGATCCCGAAGCGCTGCAGCAATCGCGCAAGCCGCGGTTCCATCAGCGCGAAGGCGAGGTCGGTCGAACTTCTCAGGAACATGGACATGCCGGCCGTGAACAGCCCAACGGGAATCATCGGGAAATTGCTGCGGCGCTCGTTTCCTTCCGACTCCTGATCATCCGGCATGCTGATGGGCTTCTTGTCATCCTTCTTGCGACGTCGAAATCGCTCGACGACAGCGAGTCGGGACATTTCGCCGACGCTTTGCCGCGGCAGATGGTTCGAGCTGAGGGAATACTCAGGGAAGGTCGCGCAGAAGGTCTCGAAAGGCAGCAAGCAGATCCGGCCGTCTTTCTCTGGACGGACCAGACGAATGCAGCCCACCGGGAGCTGCGTTTGACGATGGATCATCAGGGCATGTTGGGCGCGCTCGTCGTATTCATCCTGCTCCATCTGACCTGGACATTGCTCTTCCGCGAGGTAACCGAATTCCTTGCAGTAGACCTCGTAGCGGACTTGGTAGACCTGCGCGAGCAGCTCCGGAGTCGTGGCGAGCTTGAGCTCGAAATAAGTGCCGAAGTTTGCGGCGATGCTGGCTTGAACCACGATGGCGTTCCTCGTCGTGTGGTGACAGTACGCGTACTGCGCCCTGGCGGCAGGGCTCGCTCAAGGGGGAAGCTACCATCAAGCGCGCGCAAAAGGCGAGGGACCGCTTACACATCGCGCATCGGTTCGACTTGCCCCTCCATCAGCCGCCAGCGCAGCTTCGTCAGCCGCTGGCTCGATTCGACCTTCTTGATCGCCATTCCGAGCGCCTTTGGCTGAGCGATCAGCACGACCAGGCGCTTGCCGCGCGTCACGGCCGTGTAGAGCAGGTTCCGCTGCAAGAGCGTGTAGTGCTGCATGGCGAGCGGGATGACGACGGCTGGGTACTCAGAGCCCTGAGCCTTGTGGACGCTGGTGGCGTAGGCGAGGGCGACCTCGTCCAGCTCGCCGCTCTCGTAGACGACGGCGCGTCCCTCGAAGTCGATGGTCAGCAGCCCCTCCTCGGCGTCGATCGACTGGATGCGGCCGATGTCGCCGTTGAAGACCTCCTTGTCGTAGTCGTTGACCAGCTGGATGACCTTGTCGCCCGGGGCGTAGGTCCAGCCGAAGCGCTCGATGCGCGGCTGGGCGTCGGGGTTGAGGGCGGTCTGGAGCGCGACGTTGAGTGCGCGCGATCCGAGCCCGCCCCGGTTCATCGGGGTCAGAACTTGAACGTCCCGGACGGGGTCCAGGCCGAAGCGGCTGGGGATGCGCTCGGTGACGACGCGCATCAGCTTGTCGTGGATCGCCTCCGGGGTGTCGCAGCGGATCAGGTAGAAGTCGCTGTCCGCTCGGTCGGCATCCGGGATCTCGGGCATCTTGCCGGCGTTGATGCGGTGGGCGTTGACGATGATGCGGGAGGCGGCGGCCTGGCGGAAGATCTCGGTGAGGCGCACAGTCGGCACGGCGCCCGAGCCGATGAGGTCCGCGAGCACGGCGCCCGGTCCGACCGAGGGGAGCTGGTCGACGTCGCCGACCAGCAGCACGGCGGCCCGGGTCGGCACGGCGCGCAGGAGCTGATTCATCAGCACCACGTCGACCATGGAGACCTCGTCCACCACCAGCAGGTCGGTTTCGAGCTGGCTGTACTGGTCGCGGCGGAAGCCCATGATCTGCGGATCGAATTCCAGCAGCCGATGGATGGTCCTGGCCTCGCCGCCGGTGGATTCGGACAGGCGCTTGGCGGCGCGCCCGGTCGGGGCGCACAGCAGCACCTCGACGCCCTTGGCCCGCAGGATGCGCAGGATGCTGTTGACCACGGTGGTCTTCCCCACGCCCGGCCCGCCGGTGATGATGGTGACCTTGCCGGAGACGGCGGCGGCGATGGCGGCGCGCTGGGAGTCGGATAGGGCGAGCCCGGTCTGGGTCTCGGCCCAGGGCAATGCCTTCCCGATGTCGATGGCGCCCCAGGGCGGCGGGGCGAGCTTCAGGCGTTCCAGGTTGCGGGCGATGCCCAACTCGGCGCGCTGCAAGGGCGTCAGGAAGAGCGCGGGCCGCTCCTCGATGGGCTCGGCGACCAGGCGCTCTTCGGTCAATTCGACCTGGATGGCCTCCTCGATGATGGGGGTCGGGATCTCCAGCAGGGTGCGGGACTGCTCGACCAGGTGCTCGTGCCAGGCGGCGCAGTGGCCTTCGCCCGCGATCTCCTGCAGGACGTGCCGCACGCCCGCCTGTGCGCGGATGAGCGAGTCGCGCGGGATGCCGAGCCGCCCGGCGATGGTGTCCGCGGTCTTGAAGCCGATGCCATGGATGTCGAGCGCCAGCCGATAGGGGTTCTCGCGCACCTGCTCGACGGCCCGGTCGCCGTAGGTCTTGTAGATGCGCACGGCGCGCGCGGTGCCGACCCCGTGGGACTGGAGGAAGACCATGATCTCGCGGATCACCTTCTGCTCCGCCCAGGCGTCCGTGACCCGCTTCCTGCGTTTCGGGCCGATGCCCTCCAGTTCCAGCAGCCGATCCGGGCTGTCCTCGATGACGTCGAACACCTGCTCGCCGAAGGCCCGCACCAGTTTCTTCGCGAAGTGCGGCCCGATGCCCTTGACCATGCCGGAGCCCAGATAGCGCTCGATCCCGTCGAGCGTCCGCGGCTGGATGACGCGCAGGTTGACGGACTTGAACTGCAGCCCATGCTGGCGGTCGTTCACCCACCAGCCCTCGGCCTCCAGATACTCGCCTGGGGTGACGCTGGCCGCCGAGCCGATCACGGTGATCAGCTCGCGCTCCCCGCGCACCTTCACCCGCAGCACGCAGAAGCCGCTTTCCGGGCTGTGGAAGGTGACCCGCTCGACGGAACCGCTCAGGCGCTCGGTGGGTGCTTGTGGCTCTCGCATGCTGGCTCGGCGCCGTCGGGCGCGTGGTTCTGCCGAGGGTGAAGGGATGGGGAACAGCATATCCCAGGATTCGCCGGATGATTCGGGCGCATGCGGCGACCGCTGCCTCTAAACTACGCGATTGATCCGCGCACCCCATCCCGATGATCGCTGCCCATACCCCGGCCTTCTGGCGGGCGACCCTGGCACTGAGCCTGGGTTCGCTCCTGACCTTCGCCAATCTCTATACGCCGCAACCGCTGCTGCCGCTCTTCAGTCAGACCTGGGGCGTCTCGCCGGTCGACGCCAGTCTCACGGTCTCCCTCACGACCCTGACCTTGAGTCTGTCGCTGCTGATCTACGGTCCGCTGTCGGACGCCATCGGGCGTCGCGGCATCATGCTGGTGACCATGACGCTGACGACTCTCTGCTCGCTGGCCATGGCCTTCGCGCCCGACTTCGGCACCCTGCTGGCGCTACGGGCGTTTCAGGGGCTCTTCATCGGCGGACTCCTGGCCGTGGCCATGGCCTACATGGGCGATGAATTCGAGCGCAAGGCGATGATCCTGGCGATCGGGCTCTATATCAGCGGCAACTCGCTGGGCGGGATCTCCGGGCGGCTCATCAGCGGCGCGGTCGCCGCCTCCTGGGGCTGGGAGGCGAGCTTCCTGGTGACCGGCTGCCTGAGCCTCGTCATTCTGATCGCCTTCGCCTGGATGCTGCCGCCGCCCCGGCATTTCATGCCCAAGCCGCTGCATCCGGTCGCGCTGATGCGGGGGCTGGGCGGTCACGCAGCCAACCCCATGATCTCGCTCGCCTGCCTGGTCGGCGGCCTCAACTTCCTGGTCTTCATCAACCTCTATAGCTACATCACCTATCTGTTGAGCGCCCCGCCGTACTTTCTCTCTCCCGCGGCCCTGGGTCTGCTCTTTCTCACCTATCTGTCCGGCACCCTCGCGGCGGCCTTCTCCGGTCGCGTTGTCGGCGCTGGGTCCCAGCCGCTCGCCATGGCCGCGGGCATCCTCGTCCTCATGGCTGGAACCCTCCTGACCCTGGTGCCCAGGTTGGAGGCGATCATCGCCGGCATGCTGATCAATGCCGTCGGCTTCTTCTTCACGCACGCGCAAGCCGCGGGCTGGGTGAACAGGAACGCACGCGGGGCGCGGGCCAGTGCCTCGTCGCTCTATCTCATGAGCTATTACGGCGGCGCGAGCATCGGCAGCTTCTATCTCGGACCCTTCTGGCACTGGCTGGCCTGGCCCGGCGTCGTGCTCGGGG
Organism: Thiocystis violacea; assembly: GCF_016583565.1. Classification (GTDB taxonomy): domain Bacteria; phylum Pseudomonadota; class Gammaproteobacteria; order Chromatiales; family Chromatiaceae; genus Thiorhodococcus; species Thiorhodococcus violaceus_A. The sequence goes on from NZ_NRRF01000017.1 coordinate 27,739, forward strand.
CGATTCTCATGCTCGGGGTCGGCTTGGGCGTGTCGCTACGCCTGTGGGTGCTGGAGCGGCGCGCGGCCGATCAGGACGTTGCGGAGGCCGTTGCCGGACCTCCGCCAAGCGGTTGATCCAGAGGCATCCAGGCGGTCGCTGGCTCGGCGTGGTCAGGGCGAAGCCGGCGTAGAGCCGCAGCAGAATCAGTGGGGCGCCGACACGCCAGGCCAGGCTCGGCGTCAGAGTGGTCGCGGCCCGCTGCGCTGAGGGGGCTGCGTCGGGCCGGATGACTCAGTCCGCAAGCTCGGGCAGGAAGCTCAGGTCCATCACAAAGTGTTTGGGATGCTCAGGGTCGATGTGGACGTCGATGAGGTCCCGGTCGACGTAGTCGGTCGGGTCGAACCCGATCGGCTGGCTCCTGAAGACGTGGAGCTTGCCGCTCATGGGATCCTGCCAGTGGGCGACGATCTGGTAGGCGCGCCGGCGCCGCGCGCGGACGTGCCCCGACGGCTCGACACCCTTGTACAGCGCATGGACAATCCGGCCCTCGCGCATGAGCCGGGCATTGCGTTTGCGGGTGCGCCGTTCGACGACGATGGGGGCGAAGCCGATGAAGGCGAAGACGCTGCCCATTCCGGTGAGAAGGACCACCAGAAACCATTGCTGCCAGAAGTCGTCGATGCTGGCGTTGTGAGGGGCGTCCGGCAGGTAGAGCACGGTCACCCGCTCGCCCGGCCGGTAGGCGGGCGGATTGCTGCCGACCTTGCCGACCATCTCGATGCGCTCGCCCCGTGCGGTTTCGAACGTCACCAGGGGTCTGTAGCTGGATGAACGCTTGGTGCCAGCGCCCGAGTGGGACAGAATCAGCTCCTTGACCACGCCTTGCGTCCGAGTCGCCTTGGCCGCGAAGTCTTGTGTATGCTGGAAGGCTGAATAGGCGCCGAGCATCAGCGCGATGCCGATCAGGCCGAAGATCCCGGTGATGAGTGTCGTCGGAAAAGTGCTCTTCATCGGTGTCGGATGCCCAGGTTTGAGGTGATCGTCTGGCTGTGAGCTTGGTTTCTGGAGGGTTTTTGTCAAGGTGAGCGCTATTTTGGACCCACGCACTTCTGAGGATGTCGGTCGTCGCTATGACCGATCTGGCCGGGCCGGCGGTGGTCTGGATGCGCAGCAGCCGGCGGCACTCATCAGTTTCGAGACCGATCGCCTGTACCTGCGCCAATGGCTGCCCGGGGATCGTGCGCCCTTCGCGCGGCTCAATTCGGATCCCAGCGTCATGGAGTTCTTTCCCCGTTACCTCGACCGGGCGACGAGCGATGCCATGGCGGATCGCTGCGAGGCCTTGATCGCCTGCCGCGGCTGGGGCTTCTGGGCGGCCGAACTCAAGGAGACTCGCGACTTCATTGGATTCGTCGGCCTCCACCAGCCGCGTGCCGGTCTGCCGTTCGTCCCCTGCGTCGAGATCGGCTGGCGCCTGGCACGTCCCTATTGGGGTCGGGGGTTGGCGACCGAGGCGGCGCGCGGCGCGCTGCGCGTCGGCTTCGAGGATCTCGGGCTCGAGGAGATTCTGGCCTTCACCGCGGTTCGGAACCTGCGGTCGCGGGCGGTGATGAAGCGGCTGGGCATGCGGGAGGACGATCGCACCTTTCAGCACCCGGAACTCTCACTGGAAAGCCCGCTGCGCGAGCACTGTCTGTTTCGCCTCTCTCGGCGGCGCTGGGCGGCAGTGCTCCGGGACTGAGGCAAGGGAGCCGAGCCGTGGGGTTAGAGCATGCGCTTTCGAGTCCGCGTAGGACGGATGCCCGCAGGGCGATCCGTCATCACCTCCAACCAGCGAACATGGCGGAACCGCTATCGCGTTCCGCCTTACGGCCTCGTACCTAGAGCAGGCGTGCCGCCAGGTAATGCGCGACCGCCTCCTCGGCGTTGGAGGCAATGCGTTCGACGTCGGGTAGGGCGGCCTTGAGCCAGGGGTCGGCGTTCGCCATCAGCAGGCTCCGCCCGGCGTAGCTCAGCATCTCCAGATCATTGCGGCCGTCGCCGAAGGCGATGATCTCCTCTGGCTGAATACCCAGCCGCGCGGCGATGCGGGCGAGTGCCGCCCCCTTGGAGACGCCGCGGGCCATGACCTCCAGAACGACCGGCAGCGCATAGGTCGTCGTGAGCTGCTCTGCGTGCCGCTCCAGGATTTCCGTCTCAAGGGTCCGCAGGTGGGCGACATCCTCATGGTAGTAGAAGACCTTGAGAACGGGCTCGTCGCCCATGGCCGCGAAGTCCAGGACCCGATAGGCGAAGCCGGATGCTTGGTGATACCGCAAGAGCCGCGGCTCGGGTGTATCGACCAGCCAATCATCCGCGCGATAGACGCTGGTATGGACGCCATCGAAGAGCGGATCGCGGAGGAGGAATTGGAGGCAGCTCGGGTCGACGGGGTGAGTGTCCGTGAGTCGCCCCCGTGGGTCATGCACGGCGGCGCCGTTGCTGGAGATGAGGCCGATGCGCCCGCCCAGGAGGCGGGAAAAGCTGCGAATGTCCCTGACGTGGCGCCCCGAGGCGAGGATGACCCCGATCCCTCGCTCGATCAGTGCGAGCAGAACCTCGCGTGTGTCGTCGCCAAGCCGATGCTCGGCGTTGAGTAGGGTGCCGTCGAGGTCGGAAACGAGGAGTTTGTACATCCGTGGGCGGGTCAGTGGCGGAGGGTGAATCCTTTCCGTCCGATTCTACAAGTCGCCCTTGGGCAGCGACACTCCGACCTCCTCCCCGTCAGGGGACACCTGGAGCCGATCCGGCGAGCCGGTCAGCCGGGACGTGCCTTTGCAGGCAGCGGCACTTCTCGCGAGAATGCCCGCATGCTCTCAGCCGATCTCCTCTTCGATGCGTGTCACCGCCCTCGTTTTTCTCTACCTCCTCGCCTGCTTGAGCCTTGCGGCACTCGCCTCCGTCCCCTTGATGGAGACGGGCTGGCTCGATCTGGAACCGCATCGGGTGGTGAGCCGGCTCGCCCAGGCCTTCATGCTCATCGGTCTCTGGCCGCTGCTCCTGGCCTTGCGGGTCGCTGACCGAAGCTCGATCGGTTTCGGCTTGCCGGCTGGGACGCTCTGGCGGTGCATCGGCGGGGGCTGGGTGGCGGGTGTGATCATCCTGTCCGTCTTGCTCGCCGTTTTGCTGGCGCTGGAGATCCGCGTGCCGGATCCGACGCCACCGGCTTGGTCGAGCATTTTGGGGAAGACGCTGCAGGCACTGGTCGGCGGTCTCGTCGTGGGTCTGCTGGAAGAGACCTTTTTCCGTGGCGCGCTCTACTCGGCGATTCGCCGAGTAGAGGGGATGCGATCCGCGGTCGTGTGGAGCGCCTTGCTCTACGCGGCGGTGCATTTCATGAAGCCGGGCGCGCTGCCGGCGGGCATGGCGTTCGACTGGACCGGCGCCCTCTGGATGCTCGCCCATGCCCTGGCGGATCTCTTCCAGTGGCGTCATCTGGATTCCTTGGTCGCGCTCGTCCTGGTGGGCGTCTTCCTGGCGCTGGTGCGCGAGCGCACCGGGCACCTCGGCTGGTGCATCGGACTGCATGCCGGGTGGGTCCTGGTGATCCAGGTCGGGCGCAAGGTCACGGACGGCAACGAGGGCTCGGCGCTGGCCTTTCTGGCGGGCGACTACGACGGCACCATCGGATGGCTCGCCGCCGCCTGGATCGGGCTGCTGGCGCTGGCCTACTGGCGGCTGTCGGGCAGGCGCTCGGGCTGATCGGGACGCGTCTCAGGGGTCTCGCCATTGGTCTTGAGGCGCTCGAGCTTGGCGCCAAACCAGAGGACGCGATCACCAGCCTCCGCCTTGATCCCCGCGTCGGCCGCGAGCAGACGCACGCCGGCATCCTTGCTGATGACGAGGACGGGCAGGGCGCCTTCCGGCAGCATCTCAAGGAGCTGCTCGACACCGAACTCCTTGGTGATGGAGGTCGCCTGGAAGGTCCAGCCGCGATACCAGCCGCGTTGGAGGTCTTCGTACTGCACCTCCGCGCTGAGAAAGATGCGCCCGCGCAGGCTGGCACCGGGCTTGCGGCTGGCATGCGAGGGCTCGGTCGCGAGCTGATAGACGTGCCAGCGGTCGAAGGCCGGCGTGTATTGGGCGCACACCAGGGAGTTGTAGGCATCGTTGCTGCTGAGCGCCAGCAGGCTGCCATAGTCGCTCAGCTCCAGCTCGCTCTCGGCGTGCTCGGAGAGCAGCTCGCCGAAGTACACCGGCAGGCCGGCGTGGCGGGCGCGGCGCAGGCGGTGCCAGGCGCGGTCCGTGATGAGGACGGGCACCTTGTACGCGTGCACGGCCTGAGCCAGCCCGGTGCTCCAGGGATTGGCGCCGCTGATCAGCAAGCCCTGACGCGGCGAGGCGCTGAGGTCGAGCTTGCGGGCGAGCCAGCCGAGACTGAACCCGTGAAGCAGCACCGTGGTGAGGATGAGGGCGAAGACGAGCGGTAGCAGCAGATCGCCATCCGCATAGCCGCGCGCCACGAGCCCGGGGCCGAGCACGCCGGCCACCGCGGCGGCGACGATCCCGCGCGGCGCGATCCAGCCGATGAGCACGCGCTCTTGCCAGCTCATGCCCGCGCCCATGGTCGCGAGACCGATGGTGAGCGGGCGCACCAGCACCAGCATCGCCAGGATGAGCAGCGCACTGTGCCAGTCGAGCGCGCGCAGGATGTCGGGATCCAGATCCGCCGTGAGCAGGAGGAAGAGGCCCGCGACCAGGAGCATGGCGACCGACTCCTTGAAGCGACGCACCTCCTCGATGCTCGGCAGCCCCATGTTGCCGAGCACGACGCCGAGCGCCGTCGCCGCGACCAGTCCCGCCTCGTCCATGACCAGGTTGGCGAGCCCGAACGCGGCCAGCGCGGCGCCGAGGGCGACGGGGCCCTTGAGATACTCGGGCACCTGGCCGGCCAGGTAGGCGCGGCCCAGCAGCCAGCCGCCGAGCCCGCCGAGCAGGCCCGCGCTGACCAGGCCCAAGGCCAACTCCACCAGCGTGTGGCTGATGTCCGGGGCGCCTGGCGAGACGAAGTATTCGTAGAGCAGCACGGCGAGCAGTGCGCCCGTGGGGTCGTTGACGATGCCCTCCCATTTGAGGAAGGACGCCGGGCGGCGGCGCAGTCGCGCCTGGCGCAGCAGCGGCAGGATGACGGTCGGCCCGGTGACGACCGCGATGGCGGCGAAGATGAGCGCGACCGGCCAGGAGAGCGCGCCGATCCAGTGCGCGGCCAGGGTGCCAAGCCCCAGGCTGAACACCACGCCGAGGCTGATCAGGCGCTTGACCCCCGTCGCCGTCTGCTTGAGTTCGTGCCAGCGCAAACTCAGCCCGCCCTCGAAGAGGATGACGGCGACGCCGAGCGAGATCAGGGACGGGTAGGCCGGGCCGAGCGCCTCGCTTGGGCGAATCAGCCCGAAGACCGGGCCGATGAGGATGCCGAAGGCGACCAGCAGGACGATGGTGGGGATCTTCAGGCGCCAGCCCAGCCACTGCGCGGCGATGCCGAGCGCGGCGATGAGGGCGAGTGTCTCGGTCAGGTGGGGCATGGTGCTCCGGATCTGGGCGATGGCCGATGATGCGCGGGGGTGCGCGGGCGTGCATCTTACCCAGTGCCGCGGCGCGAAGACACCCGAGCTGTCTGCGCGGTCTCGCTGTTCGCGGATCCCGGTGCCTGCGTGAGGCCGGGCCTCGGCGCTGGCGGGGCAAGGGGCGCCCGCTCGGGGCGAGAGCGGGGTCTGTCAGGGTCTCGGATGAACGCCGCTCGGGTCTTTGTCTTGCGGTCTGTCTTGGCCGCGAGGACTCAACAGAGGCGTCTGCGATCGTCGCGCTGCTGGAGCCAGCGGCGGACCTCCGCGAGGTGACGGCGACTGACGGGCAGGCGCTCTTCGCAATCCAGGAGTTCGGCCAGGATCGAGCCGTCCGGCTGCCTGTTCAGCCCGGACAGGCGCGCGCGGGCGACCAGCGCATTGCGATGGATGCGCAGGAAGAGATCGGGGAACTCCTGCTCGAAGGAACGCAGCGAATCGTCGACCAGGAGTTCGCCGCCCAGGTGGCGGACATTCACATACTTCTGATCCGCCTGCAGGTAGATGATGTCGGGAATCGCCACCGTGCACACCTTGCCGCGATAGCGGGCGCTGACCTTGCTGCGACGCGTGGCCTTGAGCGTGGCATCCACCGCGCCGTCATGCCTATCGTCCCCTGAAGCGCTCAGGATGCGCGCGAGACGCAGGATTTCCTGCAACCGCTCTCTGCGGATGGGTTTCAAGAGGCTGCCGGCGACCCGGCGCTCAACCATGGCCGGGCTCGACTCGCCGTTGGCGGTGAGAAAGACGACGGTCGGCGGCCGTTCGAGCGTGGCCAGCTGCCGCGCGGCTTCGGCGCCGGACATGCCCGAAATCTGGCTGTCCAGCAGCACGAGATCGATCGGCTCCGTCCGGCAGTGCTCGATGGCTTCCCAGACGTCCGACGCCTCGCCCGCGAGTTCGTGGCCGCCGTCCGTATCGGCGAGCAGCCGCCGCAGGCATTCCCGTGTCGGGAATTCGTCGTCAACAAGCAGAATCCTCATCGTGATCCCCGCTTCCATGGATGAAGGAGCATGCACCAGAGCGGGCATGGATGGATCGGGCGTCGCCCGATGTCATGGACGTCACGTCGGCTTGGAATGGGCATGGCGTAGAACCCCGTCTGATCCTTTTCTCTCGGTGCACGACACAGGTGAGAACGCGAGCACAGCTCCCGCGGGTCTCGGGCGCGGTCGCTGGGCGACCTGCGCCAGGCAACCGGTGCTGTCGGTCAGGCGTTGTCAACGAGTGTCACGAACTGCCATTTCTCGTTCGTATCCGCTCACCCGCATTCGCGACGTCCTCACTATAAGGTTTGCCAAAACAAGCGGATGAGATTTGCATCCCAGGTTTTGCCGATGCACTGCAAAGACCGTGCACCTCTGGTCTTTGCACCGAACGTGGCTGAGGCGCTTGGGTGGCGGCTGCGCGCCGCTTGCCGATGGCGGCGCGCCGCCCTCTGCGCGCCGCAACTCTGATCGAGACCGGTGGCCCCGCTGTGTAGAATTGCGCCTTTGACATCCGCCGGACCTTTCGATGCACGAGACCACCTCCTCCGCCAAGCCCTGGGCTGGCCGCTTCAACGCGCCGACCGACGCCTTCGTCGAGGCCTTCACCGCCTCGGTCGATTTCGACCAACGCCTCTACCGCTATGACATCCAGGGCTCGATCGCGCATGCCACCATGCTCGCCCGCCAGGGCATCCTGACCGAGGCCGAGCGCGCTGCCATCGTGCAAGGGCTCGAGGCCGTGAGGGCGCGCATCGAGGCGGGCGAATTCGCCTGGTCGATCCCGTTGGAAGATGTGCACATGAACCTGGAATCCGCGCTGACGGCGGATATCGGTGAGGCGGGCAAGAAGCTGCACACCGGGCGTTCGCGCAACGATCAGGTCGCCACGGACGTGCGCCTCTGGCTGCGCGATGAGATCGACGGCATCCGTGGCGAGATCCGGCGGCTGCAGCAGGCGTTGCTCGACCTGGCCGAGCGCGAGGCCGAGACCATCCTGCCCGGCTTCACCCATCTGCAGGTCGCCCAGCCAATCACCTTCGGGCACCACATGCTGGCCTGGCTGGAGATGCTCGAGCGCGACCGCGCGCGCCTGGCCGATTGCCGCCGACGCATGAACGTGATGCCGCTCGGCGCGGCGGCGCTGGCCGGGACCACCTATCCGATCGACCGCCACTACACCGCCGAACTTCTGGGCTTCGACCGTCCGGCCGAGAACTCGCTGGACGCCGTCTCGGACCGTGACTTCGCGATCGAATTCACCGCCGACGCGGCCATCCTCATGATGCACCTGTCGCGGTTCTCCGAAGAGCTGATCCTTTGGTCGTCGGCCCAATTCGGCTTCGTCGAGCTCTCGGACAGCTTCTGCACCGGCTCCTCCATCATGCCGCAGAAGAAGAATCCGGACGTGCCCGAGCTGGTGCGCGGCAAGAGCGGGCGCATCTTCGGCCATTTGATGGGGCTGCTGACGCTCATGAAGTCCCAGCCGTTGGCGTACAACAAGGACAACCAGGAAGACAAGGAGCCGCTCTTCGACACCGTCGACAACCTCAAGGGCTCGCTCAAGGTCTATGCGGACATGATGGGGAATGTCACCTGCAACCACGCGCGCATGCGTGCCGCCGCCAAGCAAGGCTTCAGCACCGCCACCGATCTGGCGGATTACCTGGTGCGCAAGGGCATCCCCTTCCGCGACGCCCATGAGGTCGTCGGCAAAGCCGTCGCCCTTGGGGTGCGTGAGGGACGTGATCTGTCGGAGCTGACGCTCGCGGAGCTGCGGTCGTTCTCCGCGGCGATCGGCGAGGACGTCTTCGCCGTGCTGACGTTGGAGGGCTCGGTCGCGGCCCGCGATCACATCGGCGGGACGGCACCGGCGCAGGTGCGTGCCGCCATCGAGCGCGCGCGCGAGCGCCTGAGCGCGGAGGCGCATGACGATGTCCGATAGCCTCGCCCAGCTCAACGCGCGGCTGCTGCGTTTCGCGCGCGAGCGCGACTGGGAGCAGTTCCATTCCCCCAAGAACCTCGCCATGGCCCTGGCCGGCGAGGCCGGCGAGCTGCTGGAGCACTTCCAGTGGCTGAGCGAGGCCCAAAGCGCCGCCCTCGATGATGCTAAGAAGCGCGAGGTCGCCCACGAGCTGGCGGACATCCTCAGCTACCTGCTTCGGCTCTCCGAGCGGCTCGACATCGACCTCATCGCCGCGGCCGAGGAGAAGATCGCCATCAACGAGCAGCGCTATCCGGCCGAGAAGGTGCGCGGCGACGCGCGCCGGGCGAGTGAGTATCCGGACTGAGTCCGCGCGGCCGTCCTGGTGTCTCCCGGAAAGGATCTCAGGCATCGACCATCTGAACGACGACCAGCCGCCCGCCATCGCCCTTGGCGAGCAGGATCTGCTGGCCGTCCTTGAGTTCGAGCTGGCCGCCGATGGGGATCGCCGTCCTGGTCGAGACGTCCATCAGATCGGGCAGGTTCTCGTTGACCAGCCACCAGGCGTTCTGGTGGAAGACGAAATAGCCGATCCGCTTCTTCTGCGCCTCGCCGAGCTTTTCGTTGGGGGCGATGAGGTTGTTGGCGTGCCAGAGGAAGAGCGACTGCCCGGTCCAGACCATGAGGCGGTGGTTGTCCGGTCTGTACTGCCCCTCTTTGCGGGATGAGTAGAGGTTGAGGACCGGGAGCTTGCCCCGGAAGGGGGTTCCGCAGAAGGGGCAGACGGGCTTGGTCGAGTTGTCGAAGACGTACCACTTCTGCGCGCACTTGGGATTGAGGCAGGGCTGGATGAGGTCGACCGTCTTGACCAGCGCGGTCTCCCAGTCATTGGCCGAAGGCCGCAGGGACGGATCATGCAGCCCGGCGACGAACGCCTGCAGGAAAAGCTGGGAGAGATAGGGGCCCGTGATGGCGAACGGGAGCTTGCCGGTGTCCGCCCAGGGGAGTTCGGTCGGTTTGACGTTGGCGACCCGGATCCGGTTGCTGGTGTCCGTCGGGTGCTCGACGAAGAGCGCCTTCTCGCCCATGGACAACAGCTCGTCACGCTGCTCGTCATCCAGGTCATGCACCTTGGCGCCACGCAGCGGGTGTCGGTAGAGCAGATACATGTAGATGAGGACGCTGAGCGCATGGAGGTCGGTCTCGCGTCTGGGCAGGCGACGATTGGGGTCGTCCTTCGCCAGGTGGCTGGTGCTGACGACCTCCGGGGCGATGAAGTCGGGCGTCCCCACGACGTCCGGCGGGTACTTGCCGGGGACCACCAGGCCGTCGACGTCGATGACGCAGGCGAGCCCCTGCGAGGGGTCCACCAGCACGTTCTTGTACGAGAGGTCGGAATGCGCCAGGCCGGCCATGTGCATGCGGCGCACGGCGCGGGCGAGGAGCAGACAGACCTTGAGGTGATTGAGCCAGGTGCCCAGCTCGCGCGGATCGACGAAGCGGTTGCGCAGATTGGCGGCGGCGAACCACTTGCCCTCCTTCTCCTTGCCCTTGATGCCGAGCATGTCGCCGTTCTTCGAGCCGTGCTCGAAGAAGAAGTGACGCGGATAGGTCGGCGCCACCAGCCCGAGCCGGCCTTCGTGCTCCAGCACCGCCGTCGGCCAGCAGAAGAGGTTCTGCCAGTAGTCCCCACCGACCTGATCGAAGATGCTCTCGCGGTACTTGCCGGCGATCATCTGCAGGCGCTCCTTGGCCTGGAAGTCCTGCGCGGTCTTGTAGAAGGCCACGACGTAGGAACGGTCGGGCGAGAAGTGCACCTCCTTCATCGCGCCCGAGCCGATGACCTCATCGACGAACTCGACCACCTGGCCATCCAGGGTCCTGCAAGTGACGACTCGCGTCATCGGCGACTCCTGCGCATCAATCCGGCGTCCGGGACATGGGAAGGGAAGGCCATCTCAGCATCGGCCCTTCACCATAACAGTGCGATGGTGCGGTCGTCATGGTGTCCCGGCGAGAAGAAATCCAGCCAATCCGCCAGTCGCTGCGCCGGATCCGGCGTTTCGAGCCGCGGTGCGATCTCGTCCCAGAGGCTGTCCCACTTGGTCGGATCGTTCAGCCCGTTGTCGGTCTCGAAGCGCGGATCGGAGACGCCGTCCGTCATCAGCAGGACTGCGCTGAGATCCAGGTAGCGGCCAATCCCGATGCGTTTGGCGAAGCCCTGATCGGAGAGCGCGGCGCGGTCCAGAAAGCGCGTCTGACCGGCGAACTCGCCGCCGTCCGGTGTCCCCATGAGGCGCACCTTGCCGCGCGGCCCATAGGCGGCGATGGCGCCGTCACCCATCCAGAAGGTCGCGAGAAAGGTCGCCCCCGCCTGCCGCTTGACCGCCGCGGCCAGCAGGGTGGTCGCATAGTCCCGCGCCGCCGCGCCCTGGGCTTGGGCCTCCTGCTCGATCGCCTGGACCGCGAGCTGGCCCGCCTTGTGGAAGAGGTAGTGGAACTCCCCGCCCATGGCCTGGCCGGTGTTGGCGGGATCGGCGTCCCAGCCATTGAGGGCCGCCGTCATCCGCTCGCCGAAATCGCCCGTCAGGCTCGCGAGCAGATGTTCGCCAGCCGCCGCGACGGCGATCCTGGAACCTTGGCGCGAGAAGCGCGCGCTGCCGGCGCCGTCCGCGACCAGCATCAGGCTCCAGCCGGTCTCAGGGTCGTGACGGACGTAGAAGTCGTCGTCGCGGAAACTGCCGGCATGCTCGTGAGAGCGCCCGCGCCGGCTGGCGGCGGCGATCTTGAGACCCTCGCCTGAGAGCAGCGTCGCATCCACATGCGACTTGGGGTAGGGCGCGTCATCCGGCGGCTCGATGACCTTCCAGAGGCTCTTGGGGTCCGGGTTGACGATGAGCAGGCAGTCGCCCGAATAGACGCTGGCGCCGTCCAGCGTCCAGCGCAGCGGGATCCGGTGATCCCCATCCACGGCCGGGGTGCCCCGCAGCTCGCCGCTCTCGGCATCGAAGGTCAGCCCGAGCGCGTTCGGGATGCGCATCTCCAGCACCCGGACGGGTCTCCCCTGGGCGTCGTGGCCCTGGATCTTCTGGTCGTAGGCGACGCCCGCCTTGGCGTTCGCAAGCGCGAAGGATGCCGTCACCTCGGGCGGCGTGCGGTCAGCCGCCGCGGGAGGGATCTGTCCTGGCCGCAAGGCGGCCGGATGCTCGGCTGGATCGGTCTTGGGCATCGCTGACGCCTCGCTGTTGGTGAAAGGCGGCGGGGCCGCCTCGGCTCGGGGCGATTCCGGGGTCTTCGGTTGGGCACCCGCCTCGTCCGAGAAGTCCGGCATCACGGCCTTCTCGACGATCGGGCCGGCGCCCGGCTTGCGCGCCATGACCCTGATCGGCTTGCCGTATCGCCGCGTCTGCCATAAGGCGACGAGCTCTTCGACATAGTCGAAGGTGGCCTCCAACACCTCATCGGATGTCAGGAATGCCTCCAGCCGCTCGGGGGACACCTGGGGACGCTCGAAGAAGCACTGATCGCCGGGCTCGAACAGACGCCGCACCAAAGCCTCCAGGTACGGCGCGAGCTTGGCGCGCTCTTCCGGTGTCGGCCTGCGGCGCAACCTGGCCATCCCGATCAGCCTCGACCGCGTCCGACGTCGAACCCGCCCTCGTCCGGCGAGGGACCCGGGGCGAAGGCCACCCGTTCTTCGCACCATGGGCAGATCACCTCTCCTGGACCATTGACACACATGAGCTTTCCGCAGCGGCACATCGCGAAGGCCGTGGCGGCTCCGCAGTGCGGGCAGCCGGGCGAGCCGAGCAGCTCCGAGGTGCTGACCTTGGCCTCCAGCGCGACACCGTCGGACCAATCGAAATAGGACTCGTCGAGCGGGTAGCAGCCGCTGAGTCGGAAGAGCGGCACCTGCAGGCTGAATTCCTGGGTGCCGAGGTCCTGCAGCTCGTGCTCGTACTTCATGATGTAGGGCTTACGCGTCTTTTGGCAGCGGCCCGTGAGGGTGACGCAGGATGCGTCCACCTGATTCGAGGGCGGCTCCTTGACGATTCGCATGACACGTTCGTCCAGGGTTGGCAGCGCGGGCGCCTCTCCCGTTTCCCCGAGACTGCGGCTCTGGGCAACCACCGAGGCGCTGATCCAGTTGACGAAGGTCTGGAAGTCCCGTGGCTGCGACTCCTCGAAGAGGATCACCTGCTCGGTCAGGCGTTTGAGTACGCTGAAATCCGTCTCCCGGCCGAGACCCACGGCGATGAGGGTCGCGCGCTTCGCGTACTGGGCGTTCCAGCGCTCGATGGCGGGGCCGGGATCATCGGTCGGTCGGCCGTCGGTGAAGAGATAGACGATGGGCTTCCAGTCGCCCTTGCGGTCCGGCGTCGAGCGGATCACGGCGCTGTCGATGGTCGCCATGAGCGTGTCCAGGGCCGCCCCGAGCCGCGTCCCGCCACCGAGCGGCAGGCGCGGGGGGTAGAAGGAGACCACCTCGACGAGCGGGACGATGGTCTGGGCCAGCCCGGCGAAGGCAATGACGGAGACGTAGACGGTCTCGAGCGCATGGGGGTCGGTGCGCAGGGCGCGAATCACGGCCTGGAGTCCATCCTCCATCTTCTGAAGGTTCTCGCCGACCATCGACTCGGAGCAGTCGAGGACGAAGAACACGGGTAGCCTGCGCATGCGCTCACTCCTTTTCTGGTGGCGGGACTCGGGCGAATGGCGGCGATGCCGTCGGCCGATCCTCGGTGTCGGATCCGCGTGATCAGAGGACGAGCTGGACCTCCGGGGGCGGCGGCGGCAGGGAGACCGAGCCGGCCACGCCAGCGCTGCTCGATCCGACGGCGACGCTCGCCGAGACCCATTTGAAGAAGCCCGAGAAGGCCGCCGAATCCATGGTGTCCAGGGTGACGACGCGGTCGGTGAGTTCGCGCAGCATCTCCTGCTTGGCCTTGGGGCCGGCGGCACAGGCGACGATGGCGCCGAAGCCGCGCTTGCCGATCTCCGGGATGGCCTGACGATAGGCGTGCAGGTCCGAGGGGCTGCCGTCCGTCATGACGAAGAGCAGCGGGCGCCAGTCGCCCTTGGCGTCCGGCGTGCTCTTGCGCAGGTCCCGGTCGACGCACTGGATGAGCAGTTCCAGGGCGGCGCCGAGGAAGGTCGCGCCCGCCTCGGGCACCTGGATCTCAGCGAGCTTCACCGCGTCCAGGGGCGTCAGCGGAAGGTATTCGCGCGCCTGGATGTCGAAGGTGATGATGCAGAGGTGGACGCTCTCAAGCGCATAGGGATCCTGGCGCAGGGCACTGAGCATCGCCTGCATGCCGACGTTGACCGAGTGGATGGGCTCGCCACGCATGGAGCCGGACGTGTCGAGCAGGATGTAAACGGGAAGTCTGCGGGCGCTCATGCTGCTCCTCGTCGTTGGGGAGTGGTCGACCGTCGCCTCCAGGTAGCCGAGGAGGGACGCACTAGCCTCAAGCGTAGCGCTTGAGCCATTCCACGAAGGAGTCCGATGGCGAGGGCGCGCCGATGGCCTTGAGCGCCCAGCCGCCGGCCTCGCGCTCGAGTTCGGCGAAGAGCAGCGAGCGGCAATCCTCGTACTGCGCCCCGCCGGACAGGTCGAAACGGGCCATTTCGCGCCCCTTGGCATCTTCCGCGCGGATGAAGGCATTGCGGACCTGGCCGAAGCTCTGTCCGTTCTGCGCGCCCTGGTAGATCTGCACCACGAAGACGACCTTGGCATAGGCCTCCGGCAGGTCGTTGAGCTTGACGATGATCTGTTCGTCGTCGCCGTTGCCCGAGCCGGTGCGGTTGTCGCCCGTCAGCCAGATGCAGCCGGAGCGATGGCGCTGGTTGTTGAAGAAGATGACGTCGCTGTTCACCAGCGTCGCCTGGCCTTTCTCGTCCCGCCCCAGGTCCCGCACCTTGCCGTTGGCGCCGCAGAGGAAGGCGACGACGTCGAGGTCGTAGTCCGCCTCCTTCTTGCCCATGAGCCCGCCGAGCAGGCCCTTCTTGGCGTCGTTGATGTCCCAGCCGAGGCCGATGGTCACCATGGAGAGATCGTGCTCGCTCTTCTTGAGGCTGACGCCCTGTCCCTTCTTCAGTGAGATACCCATGCGTCTGCCCTCAGAGAACCACGTTGACTTCGGGCGGTGGCGGCGGCAGGTCGCTCAGACCCGTCACCTCCTTCTGCCCCTGATCGACCTTCTGACTCCCGGTGGAGACGGAGGCCGAGACCCACTTGAAGAAGGCCTTGATGGTGCTGGCGTCCGCCGTGTCGAGGGCGACGACGACCTCGGTGATCTGCTTCAGCACGGCCGTGTCGACGCCTTGGCCGGCGGCGCAGGCGACGATGATGCCGGTGCGCGCCTGCTTGAGCCTGTCGAGCCCCTGGCGCCAGTCATCCGTCGGCGCGCCGTCGGTCATGATGAAGACGAGCGGCTTCCAGTCGCCCTTGGCGTCGGCGGTGGTCCGCGCGACCTCGGCGTCGATGCGCTCGGCGAGCAGTCCCAGCGCCTCTCCCAGGGCCGTGACGCCGGTGGCGTTGAGCGACGGCGCCTGAAAGCTGGCAAGCTCGGTCAGCGGCACGACCTGCCGCGCGGTGCTATCGAAGGTGATGACGGACAGGAACGCGGTCTCGAGCGCATAGGGATCCTGGCGCAGGGTCGAGACGAGGATCTGAACGCCGTTCTTCACCGCCTCGATGGGCTCGCCGGTCATGGAGCCGGAGGTATCGAGCAGCAGATAGACGGGCAACCTTCTCATGGGTGTCTCCCTTCTCTCGGAGTGTGTTGGCTCTCGGAGTGTCTTGTCTCTCGGAGTGTCTTGGCCGGCGTCTCAGGCGACGACGACGCCGAACTGGTGGCAGAGCGCTTCAAGCCCGCCGGCGAAGCCTTGGCCGACGGCCTTGAACTTCCATTCGTCGCGGTGCCGATACACCTCGCCGAAGATCATGGCAGTCTCCGTGCTGTAGTCCTCCGTCAGGTCGAAGCGGGCGATCTCGTGATCGTCGTCGAGATTGGCGATGCGCATGAAGGCGCCCGATACCTGCCCGAAATTCTGCCTGCGAATCTCCGCATCGTGAATGGTGACGCACACGACGATGCGCTTGATGGACTCCGGGACCTTCTCAAGGTCGATCTTCAGCGCCTCGTCGTCACCCTCGCCCGCGCCGGTGAGATTGTCCCCGGTGTGCTCGACGGAGCCGCACAAGGACGTGAGCTGATTGTAGAAGATGAAATCCTCGTCGCGGCGCACCTTGGCGTTCTCTCCGAGCAGAAAGGCGCTGGCGTCCAGATCGAAATCACTGCCCTCGGTCGCCCTGGCCTCCCAGCCGAGCCCGACGAGGATGCGCGTGAGGCTCGGCGCGGTCTTGGAGAGGGAGAGATTGCCCCCTTTGATGAGGTTCACAGCCATGTTCAGTCTCCTGATGGATGCCTGCCGGTGGCCGGCAGTCACGCGTGCCCCAGGTGCGCAGTTCCGCCGCGGCCTTCAGACGCCCGGCATCAACCGCCCAGCATCAGCTCCCGATGGTGACACGACCCGAAAAATGGTCACATGCTCGCCGATCCCGACGCTCGCAACTGTGACGGGATCGTCAATCGCCGCCAACCAGCGCTGCCAGTCTGGTGCCGCTCCAGCCCAAAACAGGTGGCCGATATCAGGCTTTCGAGTACCCTAGCGGGATGGAGCATCAACCCCGCAAACGTTTCGGCCAGAACTTCCTGCGCGACCCCGCGGTCATCGAGCGCATCCACTCGGCGATCGCCCCGCAACCCGGCCAACGCCTGGTCGAGATCGGTCCTGGGCAGGGCGCGATCACCGAAGGCCTGCTGCGCGCATTGGGGACGCTGGATGTCATCGAGCTCGATCGCGACCTCGTCGGTCCGCTGCAAGCGCGTCTCGGCGCGCTCGGCGATCTGCGCATCCACAACGCCGACGCCTTGCGCTTCGATTTCAAGGCGCTTGCGAGCGATGGGGGCGGACTCAGGCTGGTCGGCAACCTGCCTTACAATATCTCCACCCCGCTGCTGTTTCACTTCATCGATCAGGCCGACTGTCTCCTCGACCTGCACCTGATGCTGCAGCGAGAGGTGGTCGACCGCATCGTCGCCGACCCTGGAGACAAGATCTATGGCCGACTCTCGGTCATGATCCAAACCTTTTGCGATGCCCAACGTCTGTTTCGGATCGGCCCCGGCGCCTTCACGCCAGCCCCCAAGGTCGAATCCGCCTTCATGCGGCTGAGGCCCCTGCGACCGCTTCCCCATGAGATCCTGAGCCCTGGCATGCACGCCCGCATCGTTGCGGCGGCATTCGGGCAGCGCCGCAAGACGCTGCGCAACAGTCTGTCCGGGCTCATCGACTTGCCGTTGTTCGAGGAGGCCGGCATCGATCCTTCGCTGCGCGCGGAAACTCTCGATGTCTCCGCCTTCGCCCGCCTGGCGAATCTGGCGTGCAGAAACACGGTCGCGATCTGAATCGGCGGCCTTGACCCCGAGTCGCATGCCGCGCCCATCGCCAGGGGGACGCGACCCGCGGACTCGACCCGGCGGCGATTGGTTCCATCGCCGCACTCATTCAACATTGACTCTGAGGTTGTTAGAGCGAGGCTTAGCATGACGGATGAGGATCGAGTGGAGAACGAAAGCGAGAATGCGGGCGAAGAGAACGCGCGCGAGGAGGGCGAACTGATCCAGCTCGCCCGGGCGAACGACGTACTGCCCACGGATATCCACATCCTGCCCGTCGCGTCCCGCCCGTTCTTTCCAGGCCAGGCCGTGCCCCTCATGATGGACGCCGAGCACTGGGCGTCAACGATGAAAGCGGTCGCGGAGACCGATCACAAGATCCTGGGTGTCATCCTGGTCGATAGCGAGACCTCCGAAGAGGCGACGACCGAGAACTTCTATCCGATCGGCACCGCCTGTCGCGTGCATCGCATCCACCAGCAGGACGGCCACCTCCAAGTTCTGGTGGAATGTCTGCAGCGTTTCCGCCTCAGCAGCTGGGTCAGCAAGGCGGTGCCTTTCCGCGCGTGCGTCTCCTACCTGCCGGAGCCCGACGCCTCGCCCGACAGCGGCGTCAAGGCCTATGCCATGGCGGTCATCAATACCATCAAGGAGCTGCTGCCGCTCAATCCCCTCTATGTCGAGGAGCTACGCGTCTTCCTGGATCGCTTCGGTCCCGATGATCCCTCGCATCTGGCCGATTTCGCGGCCAGCCTCACGACCTCCTCCAAGGAACAGCTGCAAGAGGTCCTGGAGATTCTGCCGCTGCTGCAGCGCATGGAAAAGGTGCTGGTGCTGCTGAACAATGAGCTGGAGCTCGCCCGCGCCCAGCAGAAGATCCGTCGCACCGTCGAGGAGAAGATGCACAAGCAGCAGCGCGAGTTCTTCTTGCGCGAGCAGCTGAAGGCCATCCAGAAAGAGCTCGGGATCGCCAAGGACGACCGCACCGCCGAGATCGACAAGTTCCGCGCGCGAATCGAGACGCTGACCCTGAGCGAGCAGGCGCTCAAGCGGGTGGAGGAAGAGCTGGAGAAGATGGGGATCCTGGAGACGGGGTCTCCGGAATACTCGGTGACGCGCAACTATCTCGACTGGATCACCCTCTTGCCCTGGGGCAAGCACTCCGAGGACAAGCTCGATCTCAAGCGCGCCCGCCGCGTCCTGGATCGCGACCACTACGGCCTGGAGGACGTCAAGAAGCGCATCCTGGAGTTCCTCGCCGTCGGCATTCACAAGGGCGAGATCGCCGGCTCCATCATCCTGCTCGTCGGCCCTCCCGGTGTCGGCAAGACCTCCATCGGTCACTCGATCGCCGACGCCCTGGGTCGCCGCTTCTACCGCTTCTCGGTGGGCGGCATCCGCGACGAGGCGGAGATCAAGGGCCACCGCCGCACCTATATCGGCGCCATGCCCGGCAAGTTCCTGCAGTCCATGAAGGATGCCGGCACCGCCAATCCGGTCCTCATGCTCGACGAGATCGACAAGATCGGCGCCTCCTACCACGGCGATCCGGCCTCGGCCCTGCTCGAAGTGCTTGACCCGGAGCAGAACGCCGACTTCCTCGATCACTACCTGGATCTGCGCTTCGACCTCTCGAAGGTGCTCTTCGTCTGCACGGCAAACCAGCTCGACAGCATTCCCGGACCGCTGCTCGACCGCATGGAGGTCATCAAGCTGTCGGGATACATCGCCGAAGAGAAGCTGCAGATCGCTAAGAAATACCTGCTGCCCCGCCAGATCGACAGGGCGGGGCTCGGCAAGAAGGCGGTCAAGCTGGACACCAAGACGCTGCGCGCCCTCATCGAAGGCTACGCGCGGGATGCCGGTGTGCGCCGACTGGAGAAGCAGCTCGGCAAGATCGTCCGCAAGATCGCGGTGCGCATGCTGGAGGGCGAAGAGACGCCCATCACCGTGACCGGCGCCGATCTCAAGGACTACCTCGGCAGCCCGGTGTTCCGCGACGAGCGCAAGCTCTCGGGCCCTGGCGTTGTCACGGGCCTCGCCTGGACCGCCATGGGCGGCGCCACGCTCTCGATCGAGGCGGCCCGCACCCACAGCTTTAACCGCGGCTTCAAGCTGACCGGGCAGCTCGGCGACGTCATGAAGGAATCGGCCGAGATCGCCTACGGTTATCTGGTCAGTCACGCGACCGAGTTCGGCGCGGATCCGGCCTTCTTCGAGAAGTCATTCATCCACGTCCATGTTCCGGCCGGGGCGACACCCAAGGATGGCCCGTCCGCGGGTGTCACCATCACCTCGGCGCTGCTTTCGCTTGCCCGCAACGAGCCGGTGCGGCGCATCGCCATGACAGGCGAGATCACGCTGACAGGGGAGGTCTTCCCGGTCGGCGGCATCCGCGAGAAGCTCATCGCCGCGCGGCGCGCCGGTATCAAGGAGATCATCCTGCCGGAGGACAATCGGGGCGATTTCGACGAAGTACCCGAGCATGTCCGCAAGGGTCTGAAGGTGCACTTCGCGTCGCGTTACGAGGATGTGCTGCCGCTGCTCTTTCAGCGCTGAGCGGCCTCCGCGGGAGATTCTGTCACGTGCCGCGCACCGCCAGGCTCGGCGGGCGCGCAAGCCTCAGGCCAATCCCTCGACGCGAGCCCCTTGTCGGCGGTAGCCGACGCCTGCCAGTCCGAGGAGTGCTGAGCCGAACAGCCAGACGGCGGCCGGGATGGGCACGGCCGAGAACTGGATGTCACCGATGGCGCCGGAGCCGGCCAGATGGAGCTCGAAGGAAGTGACGCGAGCATCCGTGAACACCAAATGCTCATACCGATTCCGCCTGCAACCCGAGCCGCAACTGACATCTTCCGAATTACCTAAGGAGACGGTCCTGAGCAAGCCAGTCTCATCGAAGAGCTTGATGATACTGCCGGCGTTCATGTCGAAGACATTCAGGCTTTCGAGAGTCACCTTTTCGCCGAAGACGATGCTTAAGATGCCACCTCCCGCAAAGTCGTTGGGTACGGTCGCTCTCGAGTCCTGAATGATGAGCACATTGCCAGGGCGATAGGACTCGATTGCAGTGGTGCCGATTCTGTCGAATGGCGCCCCCAAATCGGTGTCGTTGCCGGTCGGCGAATTCGTGTTGAACACCCAGGCTTCGCCCTTCCCGCCAGTTGCGGAAATCGAGACGTTGGTCACCGCAGTGGTGATGCTGGTGATGCTCGTTTTCGTCGGGAGCCCCGCGAAATCGATGGTCGCCGCCAAGGCGTTGCCCATCCCGAGCAACAGCAGCCCTGCCAGGCCGCTCTTGAGGAATTGGTTGCGTATCGTTGCCATGGGCTTCTCCAGGAGTTGTCCGCTTCCGCCGGGTCGGTTGACCCTGCCTTGGCGTGACGGTGATGAGCAGGTGGTTTGCCAGTTTAATGCAAAGTTGATGCCGGAGATGGGGTTTTCGGCTCGGGTACGCTCCGTGCGGCTGAAAAATGATTTTTATCAGCGAATTGCAATCTTTCTGCATGCGGGTCGCCGCGCTGGGTCAGCAAGAATCCTTGGCTCCAGCTGGCTTGGGGGCGTCGCACTTTAGAGACAGAGTCACAGCCTGGAGCCGATCACCCGTTCACGCCAGAGCCTCAGTGCTTCTCAGGCGATCAGTGCTTCTCAGGCGAGCGGCGCCTGACCCAGGACTCGGCGGTCAGTGATCTCGGCGGGTGGGCGCGATCGCGTGGCCGATTGCGCCGGAAGGTCGGTAGATCCTGTTCGAGAGTTCAGCGACCCGACCGCAACAGGCTGTCAGGGTCGCCGGATATGCCAGAGTGGCGGCTTCCCCGGTCTGGGGGGATGGCTTGGCTGTCCGCCAGCTCGGCGGAGCGGCAGCGGTCAGCTCTGGGGCTCGCGGATGCGAGACCCCAGTGGTTTCAGATCCTGATCAGCACTTGAGCTCTTCAAGACAGTCCGCGAGCGACACTCTCCAGTCCGGCATGCTCAGGCCGAAGGTCTCTTGGAAACGCCGATTGTTGAGCACCGAGAACATCGGCCGCTTGGCCGGCGCCTGATACTCCGACGAGGGGATCGGGATCAGCTTCGCGGGGCTCCCGCTCGCCTCCAGGATGGCGCGGGCAAAACCATACCAGCTGACTTCACCCGATCCGGTCAGATGATAGAGGCCACCGACCTGGTCGAGATCGAGATCGCCGCGCATGACGCGATAGAGCACCTGCGCGGTGACCTCCGCGAGCATCCGGCTCCAGGTCGGCGAGCCGATCTGGTCGTCGACCACCCGCAGCTCTTCGCGCTCCTGAAAGAGCCGCCGCATGGTCAGCAGGAAGTTGGCGCCGCGCGCGCCATAGACCCAGCTGGTGCGGAAGATGAGCGCCTTGGCGCCGGATTCCAGCAGCGCGCGCTCGCCGCCGAGCTTGGTCTCGCCGTAGACGTTCAAGGGGTCCGGGGTGTCGTTTTCCGTGTAGGCGCGACCGAGCGTGCCGGAGAAGACGAAGTCCGTGGAGTAGTGGATCACCGGCACGCCGGACTGGGCCGCCAGCGCGCCGAGCTCGCCGAGCGCATCGGCGTTGATGCGGCGCGCCGTCTCCAGGTCCTTTTCCGCCTTGTCGACCGCGGTGTAGGCGGCCGCGTTGATGATGGCGTCCGGCTCCGTGTCCTTGACCAGACGGGCGAGCGAATCGGCATTCATGAGGTCGATGACCGGACCGCATTCGCCCTCCAGTGAGGCGGCGACCACGTCGCCCAGGCAGGCAAGCGTGCGGCGCAGCTCCCAGCCCACCTGGCCGTTGGAGCCGATCAGCAAGAGACGTGGCCGGGCGCCGGCCGCCATTCGTTGACTCATGAGTAATCCTCGAGGCCGGGGAGTCGCTCCACCGGGATGTCTTTGAGGCAGCGTGCGCCGCTGTCTTTCTGGGAGAGCTCCGGCGTGCCGTCGAGCGGCCAGTCGATGCCGATGTCGGGGTCGTCCCAGCGCACGCTGAATTCGTTCTCCGGGCTGTAGTAGTCGGTGTTCTTGTAGACGAAGAGGGCGGTCTCGGCCGTGACCAGAAAGCCGTGCGCGAAGCCTGGCGGGACCCAGAGCTGGCGCTTATTCTCGCCGGACAGGGTCACGCCGACCCAGCGTCCGAAGTGGGGCGAGCCGCGTCGGATGTCGACGGCGACGTCGAAGACCTCGCCGGTCAGAACCTGCACCAGCTTACCCTGCGCGCGCGGATGTTGGATGTGCAGCCCACGCAGGACGCCCTTGCGCGAGAAGGATTGATTGTCCTGCACCATGGGCTGGGGAATGCCCAGCTCGGCGTAGCTGCTGGAGCGGAAGCTTTCCAGGAAGTAGCCGCGCTCGTCGCCCCAGACCTTGGGCTCGATGATGAGCACGCCAGGGATCGCGGTCTCGATCACCCTCATAGCGATCCCCGCCGCAGCAGGCCGAGCAGATAGTCGCCATAGCCGCTCTTCCGCAGCTCTGTCGCCATGGCCCGCAGCTGCGCCTCGTCGATCCAGCCATTGAAGAAGGCGACCTCCTCCGGGCAGCAGATCTTCAGGCCCTGGCGTTTCTCGATGGTCTCGATGAACTGGCCGGCCTGCATCAGGGACTCGTGAGTCCCGGTGTCCAGCCAGGCCGTGCCGCGACCGATGCGCTCCAGCACCAGCTCGCCTCGATGGAGATAGCAATTGTTCAGGTCGGTGATCTCCAGCTCGCCGCGCGGGGAGGGCGTGAGCGTCTCGGCGAGCTCACAGGCCTTGCCGTCGTAAAAATAGATGCCGGTCACTGCCCAGTTCGATTTCGGCGCGGTGGGCTTCTCCTCAATGCTGACCACCTTGCCGGCGGCATCGAATTCCGCGACGCCGTAACGCTGCGGATCGGACACGTAATAGCCGAACACGGTCGCGCCGTGCGCGCGCGCACTCGCGGCCTTGAGCTGCGTCACCAGGCCATGACCGTAGAAGATGTTGTCGCCCAGGACGAGACAGGAGGGTGAGTCGCCGACAAAGTCCGCGCCGATGAGGAAGGCCTGCGCCAGCCCGCCCGGATGCGGCTGCTCGGCGTAGCTCAGGGACAGGCCCCATTGAGCGCCGTCCCCCAGCAAGGACTGAAACATCGGCAGATCCTGCGGTGTCGAGATGATCAGGATCTCGCGAATCCCCGCCAGCATGAGCGTGGACAGCGGATAGTAGATCATCGGCTTGTCGTAGACCGGGAGCAGCTGCTTGCTGATCGACCGGGTCAGCGGGTAGAGCCGCGTGCCGGAGCCGCCCGCCAGGATGATGCCTTTTCGATTCATTCCGGTCTCCTTCCCTCAGGACGCTGCCGCGCCCAGTCGCTCGCCCAGATAGCTGCCGTCCATGACGCGCTGGCACCAGGCTGGATTCTCAAGATACCAAGTCACCGTGCGACGCATCCCCGACTCGAAGGTCTCCCGAGGCTCCCAACCCAGCTCGCGCTTGAGCTTGGTTGCGTCGATGGCATAGCGTCGATCATGCCCCGGTCGATCGGGCACGAAGCTCTTGAGTTCGGTGTGGGGGCGATGCAAGGCGTCGGGCAGCAGCTCGTCAAGCAGGGCGCAGAGCGTATCCACGACCTCAAGGTTGGTCCGCTCGCTGTTGCCGCCGACGTTGTAGACCTCGCCCGGCGCGCCGGCTTCCAGCACCCGCCAGATGGCCCGGCAGTGATCCATGACGTAGAGCCAGTCGCGAATGTTGCCGCCGTCACCGTAAATCGGCAGCGGCTCGCCGCGCTGCGCCTTGAGGATCATCAGCGGGATCAGCTTCTCGGGGAACTGGTAAGGGCCGTAGTTGTTCGAGCAGTTCGTGGTGACCACCGGCAGACCGTAGGTATGAAACCAGGCACGCACCAGGTGATCCGATGCCGCCTTCGAGGCGGAGTACGGGGAGTTGGGGGCGTAGGCCGTGGTCTCTGTGAAGAGTCCGGTCGGACCGAGCGAGCCGTACACCTCATCGGTCGAGACATGCAGGAAGCGAAAGCGATCCCGCGCGCCGCCCGAGCGCTTTGCCCAATGCTCACGGGCGCAGTCGAGCAGGTTGAAGGTCCCGACCACATTGGTCTGAATGAACTCACCTGGCCCGTCGATCGAGCGGTCGACATGACTCTCGGCGGCGAAGTTGACGACGGCATCGACCTCATGCTCGGCGAGCAACTGGCTCACCAGCGCGCGGTCGGCGATGTCTCCCTGGACGAAGACATGACGCGGGTTGTCCCGCAGATCGGCCAGGGTGTCCAGGTTGCCGGCGTAGGTCAGGAGATCCAGGTTGACCACGCGGACATCGGCGGCGTCCAGGACGTAATGGACGAAGTTGCCGCCGATGAAGCCGGCGCCGCCAGTGACGAGTAAGGTGCGCATCGCGTCCTCGAGGATCCTTGTCTCAGAAGGGAATATCGTCGTCGAAATCGGCAGACCCGCCGAAGCCGCCCGACTGCGCCGGTGGAGCCTCATTGACGCCGCCGCTGGGCGCCGGACGCTGACCGCCGCCGCGGGACTGCGGAGCAGGTGCGTCATCGAAGGGCACTGAAGACCCCATGCCGCCGCCCTGGCGGCTGTCGAGCATCTGCATGGTGCCATTGATGTCGACGACCACTTCCGTGCTGTAGCGGTCCTGGCCGTCCTGGGTCTGCCACTTGCGCGTGCGCAGCTTGCCCTCGACGTAGATCTTGGAGCCCTTACGCAGGTACTGCTTGACGATCTCCGCGATCTTCCCGAAGAAGACGACGTTGTGCCACTCCGTGCGCTCCTGCTTCTCGCCGGTGTTGCGATCCTTCCAGGTCTCACTGGTCGCGATTCGGATATTGGCCACCGCATCGCCGCTCGGCATGTAACGCACTTCGGGATCGGCCCCGAGATTGCCGATCAGAATCACCTTGTTCACTCCCGCCATATCTTCCTCCCGCCCCACGCCATGCTGGGACGATCAATCGCTCACTGAAAAAACGCTAGCCGCGCCGCACTTCCTGTCAGGCATTGGCCGAAGAAAAGGTCTGCAATCTTGCCCAATCGAGCTGACGACTGTCCACTTTGAGGTAGGCCACGCCTTCATCGATCGCGATCACCGCCTCCTTGACGCCGGGCACCGCAAGCAGACGCTGCTCCAGCCCGTAGACGTCGCCCTCCGGCGCGTCCCCCAGGGAGAGCACATGCCGCGTCAGGTTCTCGGGGATGGTCATCGTCATCACGAGCCCAACCCAGACCGCGCAAGTCAAGGCCCCGACCAGATAGACCGCATCGGCGCCGAAACTCTCATGCGCCACGCCGCCCAGGAGTCCGCCCAGAAAGGCCCCGACGAACTGCGAGCTTGAGAACACGCCCATCGCGGTTCCCTTGGCGCCGGCCTTCGCGGCCTTGGAGACCAGCGAAGGCAGCACGGCCTCAAGCAGATTGAAGATCGTGAAGACGACGATGAGCAGGATCCCGACGCCCCACAGCGAACTGTTCAGCGCGAAGAAGCCCAGCATGGACAGACCCAGCACGAGCACCGACCCGGTGAGGACTTCCCGCACCTTGCCAAGGCGCTCCGCCATGATGATGAAAGGCACCATGGCGACGATGGCCAGCAGCACGGCCGGTAGATAGATGATCCAGTGATCGGCCAGCGGCAGCCCGGCATCCTGGATGGACAGCGGCAGCACCACGAAGAGGCTGACCATGGTCAGATGCAGCATGAAGATCGCCAGATCGAGCCGCAGCAGGGTCGGATTCCGCACCACGCCGGATAGCTGACTCATCACCGGCTGGGCATCGCGGTGGATCCGCGAGCGCTCGGGGTCCGGCACCACATAGGCCAGCACCAGCATGCCGATGACCGCCAGCAGCCCGGTCAGCCAGAAGATGCCCGAGATGCCGATCCAGCGGGACAGGGCCGGCCCGAGCACCAGTGCCGCGGCGAAGGAGAGCGCGACGCTGATGCCGATCGCGGCCATCCCTTTGGTGCGCACCTCGTCGCGCGTTAGATCGGCTGTCAAGGCGATGATGGCGGCCGCGATCGCCCCGCTGCCCTGCAGCACGCGACCGAGAATGACCCCCTGGATGCTGTCCGCCATGGCTGCGACGCAGCTCCCGAGCATGAAGAGCACCAGCCCGCCGTAGATGACCGGCTTGCGTCCAATGCGATCGGACAGGAGTCCAAGCGGAATCTGGAACAAGGCCTGCGTGAGTCCGTAAGCACCGATGGCCAGACCGACCAGAATGGGGGTCGATCCGGGCAAATTGTGCGCATAGATCGCAAGCACCGGAAGCACCATGAAGAGCCCGAGCATGCGCGTGGAGAAGATGACCGCGAGCCCGGCCGCGGCACGGCGCTCGCTCGGCAGCAGCGGAATGCGGGGAATCTCTGGCTGGGGTCTGTCTGTCTGTGTCACGGCCAACGGCCTTTGCGTCTTGAAGGCGAAGCTTCGCATAATAGCAGCTTGGCCCGAGCGGCAGCAGCGCCCACTCTTCTCGCGACCTTCGCCAAGGCTGTTCCGCATCCATTCTCAGGCCGTCGCCTCCAGCCCCGCAGACCCCGGCAGCATCATGGACACCATCCGCATCCGCGGCGCACGCACGCACAACCTCAAGGGCGTCGATCTCGATCTGCCGCGCAACCGGCTCATCGTCTTCACCGGCCTGTCCGGCTCCGGCAAATCCTCGCTCGCCTTCGACACCATCTATGCCGAGGGGCAGCGCCGCTACGTCGAGTCGCTCTCCGCCTATGCGCGGCAGTTCCTCGCGATCATGGAGAAGCCGGACGTCGATCACATCGAGGGACTCTCGCCGGCCATCTCCATCGAGCAGAAGACCACCTCGCACAACCCGCGCTCGACGGTCGGGACCATCACGGAGATCTACGACCACCTGCGCCTGCTCTTCGCGCGCGCCGGTCAACCCCGCTGCCCGACCCACGGGGAGCCTCTGGAGGCCCAGACCATCAGCCAGATGGTCGATCAGGTGCTGAGTCAGCCGGAGGGCGAGAAGCTGATGCTGCTCGCGCCCGTGGTTTCGGCGCGCAAGGGCGAGTATCAGCGTCTGCTCGGCGAACTGCACGCCCAGGGATTCATCCGCGCCCGCATCGACGGGCAGCTGTGCGAGCTGGACGCCCCGCCCGAGCTGGACCTCAAGAAGAAGCACGACATCGAGGTCATCATCGACCGCTTTCGCGTCCGCCCGGACCTGAGCCTGCGCCTGGCGGAGTCCTTCGAGACGGCCCTCAACCTCTCCGACGGCATCGCCCGGGTGGGCTGGATCGACGCCCCGGAGCGGCCCGAGCTGACCTTTTCCGCGCGGTTTGCCTGTCCGGTCTGCGGCTACAGCATCCCCGAGCTGGAGCCGCGCCTCTTTTCCTTCAACAACCCGGCCGGTGCCTGCCCAAGCTGCGACGGTCTGGGCGTCGAGCCGTTCTTCGACCCGGCCAAGGTGGTCGTGCATCCGGCGCTGAGCCTGGCCGCTGGCGCCGTGCGCGGCTGGGACCGGCGCAACGCCTACTATTTCCAGGTGATCCGCGCCCTCGGCGAGCACTATGGCTTCGACGTCGAGACCGCCTGGGTCGCGCTGCCCGAGGACATCCAGTCGGTCATCCTGTACGGCAGCGGCAAGGAGAAGCTCAAGCTGAAGCTGCCCCACGAGAAGGGCAGCGCCAAGGTCCGTCCCTTCGAGGGCATCATCCGCAACATGGAGCGGCGCTACCGCGAGACCGAGTCCGGCACGGTGCGCGAAGAGCTGGCGCGCTACCTCTCCCATCAGCCCTGTCCCGGCTGTCTGGGTTCGCGCCTGAACGAGGCCGCGCGCCATGTCTTCGTCGGGGAGATCGATCTGCCCGCGGTCTCGCGCATGCCGGTCGGCGAATCGCTGCGCTATTTCGAGCGGCTGGAGCTGCCGGGCACGCGCGGCGAGATCGCCGCCAAGGTCACCAAGGAGATCGCGGCCCGGCTGCGCTTCCTGGTCGACGTCGGGCTGGACTACCTGACGCTGGAGCGCAGCGCCGAGACCCTTTCCGGCGGCGAGGCCCAGCGCATTCGGCTCGCGAGCCAGATCGGCGCCGGCCTGGTCGGCGTCATGTACATCCTGGACGAGCCATCGATCGGCCTGCATCAGCGCGACAACGCCCGCCTGCTCAAGACGCTCACCCACCTGCGCGACATCGGCAACACCGTGATCGTGGTCGAGCACGACGAGGAGGCCATCCGCGCCGCCGATCTGGTGGTGGATGTCGGCCCCGGGGCCGGGGTCCATGGCGGCGAGATCGTCGCGCGGGGCAGCGCCGAGGAGATCGCCGGCAACGCCGCGTCGCTCACCGGACGCTACCTCTCGGGGGATCTGCGCATCGAGATCCCGCTGGAGCGCACGCCCGTGGATGCCGAGCGCCAGCTCCGCGTGCTAGGCGCCCGCGGCAACAACCTGCGCGGGGTCGATGTCAGCATCCCGGTCGGGACCTTCTGCTGCGTCACCGGGGTCTCGGGCTCCGGCAAGTCGACGCTCATCAATGACACCCTCTATCCGGTCGCCGCACGTCACCTCAATGGGGCCAGTTTGCGCCCGGCTCCGCATGGAAGCGTCGAGGGACTGGAGCACTTCGACAAGGTCGTCGACATCGACCAGAGCCCCATCGGCCGCACGCCCCGCTCCAACCCGGCGACCTATACCGGGCTCTTCAACCTGGTGCGCGACCTCTTTGCGGCCGTGCCCGAGGCGCGCTCGCGCGGCTACACCTCCGGGCGTTTCAGCTTCAACGTCAAGGGTGGGCGCTGCGAGGCCTGCAAGGGGGATGGACTCATCCGGGTCGAGATGCACTTCCTGCCGGACATCTACGTTCAGTGCGACACCTGCAAGGGCCGGCGCTACAACCGGGAGACGCTGGAGATCCGCTACAAGGGCAAGACCATCGATGAGGTCCTCAACCTGACCGTGGAGGACGCCCTCGACGTCCTGGCGGCCGTCCCCGCGATCAAGCGCAAGCTGCAAACACTGGCCGATGTTGGGCTCGCCTACGTCAGGCTCGGCCAGAGCGCCACCACCCTCTCCGGCGGCGAGGCCCAGCGGGTCAAGCTCAGCCGCGAGCTGAGCAAGCGCGACACCGGCCGCACCCTCTACATCCTGGACGAGCCGACGACCGGGCTGCATTTTCACGACGTCAAGCACTTGCTCGAGGTGCTGCACCGGCTGCGCGATCAGGGCAACACCGTCGTCGTCATCGAGCACAATCTCGATGTGATCAAGACCGCCGACTGGGTCATCGACTTGGGGCCGGAGGGCGGCGACAAGGGCGGCGAGATCCTCGTGACGGGCACCCCTGAGACGGTCGCCGCGCATCAGCGGTCGCAGACGGGGGCCTTTCTCGCCCCCTTGCTCGCGCGGCGTCGCTGAGAACCTTGGTATCAGCGCCCGCCTGAGCGTCGGTCGGGGCTTCATTGAGGGCGACACATGAGCGCATCATGATACCCTGTCACCGAGAGGGGGGACGCGCCAAGTGGCGAGGTAACCCAGGGCCGAGGTTGGTCCCCAATCCTCGGTTCAAGGTTTTTCGCGGGCCTTACTGACAACAGACCTTGTCTAATCCTCCATTATTAGGCACACTACCGGCGCTGCAGTGTTTACTTGTCGTGTTCCGGTCGTTCCTCCCTCTCAGCAGTGCGTGGCAGATCCTTCCGTAATCTATCGAGTTATCTGCATCAATATACATCCCAATTCAATTCCGAGGTAACCGGTATGGCGACAGGTACAGTTAAGTGGTTCAGTGACGAAAAAGGCTTCGGCTTTATCGCTCCGTCCGACGGCTCCAAGGACGTTTTCGTCCATCACAGCGCCGTCCAAGGCAGCGGCTTCAAGTCGCTGGCCGAGGGGCAAACCGTCACTTTTGACGTTGAGCAAGGCCCGAAAGGCCCGAGTGCGACGAACGTCGTACCTCAGTAAAGCAAGTCGCCAGGTGCTCGTCACCTGGCCAGAAAGCCCCGCCCCATGGCGGGGCTTTCGCGTTTCTGGCCCGCCGAATTCGAGCGGTCCGCCCTTTCCCGATCCCTTGCGCGGAATCCAATTTTGATCTCCACAGCCAACATCACCATGCAGTTCGGCGGCAAGCCGTTGTTCGAGAACGTCTCCGTGAAGCTCGGCGGCGGCAATTGCTACGGTCTGATCGGTGCCAATGGCTCTGGGAAATCGACCTTGATGAAGATCCTGGGCGGCGATCTGGAGCCCAGCGCGGGCAACGTCTCGGTCGAGCCCGGCAAGCGGCTTGGCAAGCTGCGCCAGGACCAGTTCGCCTACGAGAGCCATAGCGTGCTGGATACCGTCATCATGGGCCACGATGAACTCTGGCGGGTCAAGCAGGAGCGCGACCGGATCTACGCACTGCCTGAGATGAGCGAGGCCGACGGCATGGAGGTCGCGCACCTGGAGGTGCAGTTCGCCGAACTGGATGGCTACACCGCCGAGTCACGCGCGAGCGAGCTGCTGCTGGGTCTGGCCATTCCGCTGGAGCAGCACGACGGCCCCATGAGTGCGGTCGCGCCTGGCTGGAAGCTGCGCGTGCTGCTCGCCCAGGCGCTGTTCGCCGACCCGGACATCCTCTTGCTCGACGAGCCCACCAACAACCTGGACATCCACACCATCCAGTGGTTGGAGGAGGTGCTGATCGCGCGCAACAGCACCATGATCATCATCTCCCACGATCGGCACTTCCTGAACAGCGTCTGCACCCACATGGCCGATCTGGACTACGGCGAACTGCGCATCTACCCCGGCAACTATGACGAGTACATGACGGCTTCCAGCCAGGCGCGCATGCGCCAGTATGCCGACAACGCCAAGAAGAAGGCCCAGCTCGCGGAGCTGCAGACCTTCGTGAGCCGCTTCTCCGCCAACGCCTCGAAGTCCAAGCAAGCCACCTCCCGCAAGCGCCAGATGGAGAAGATCGTGCTGGAGGACATCAAGCCTTCCAGTCGGGTCAATCCCTTCATTCGCTTCGGCCAGGACAAGAAACTCTATCGCTTGGCGCTGGAGGTGACTGACCTGGCCAAGGGATACGGCGCAACGCCCCTCTTCAGCGGTCTCGACCTGAGTGTCGAGGTCGGCGAACGGGTCGCCATCATCGGCCCCAACGGCATCGGCAAGACCACACTGCTGCGCTGCCTGGCGGGTGACTTGGCGCCAGACAGGGGTACGGTCAAATGGTCGGAGAACAGCAACCTGGGCTATTTCGCCCAGGATCACGCCGCGGACTTCGCCGAAGACACCACGCTCTTCGATTGGATGGACCAGTGGAAGCGTCCTGGCGACGACGAGCAGGTCATCCGCGCCACCCTGGGGCGGTTGCTGTTCTCCCAGGATGAGATCAAGAAACCGGTGAACGTCATCTCCGGTGGCGAGCAAGGCCGCATGCTGTTCGGCAAGCTGATGCTGCGCAAGCCCAATATCCTGCTGATGGACGAGCCCACCAATCATCTGGACATGGAATCCATCGAGTCGCTCAACACGGCGCTGGAAGACTACCCGGGAACCTTGATCTTCGTCAGTCACGACCGGGAGTTCGTCTCTTCGCTGGCGACCCGCATCATCGAGCTGACCCCGCGGGGCGTGGTCGACTTCCGCGGCGACTACGAGGAGTATCTGCGCAGCGACGCCGTGGCGGCCTAGGGCGCGTAATCGGCGGCGACTATCAGTGATGCGTGCCGGTCAGCGACTGGTAGGTTGGGCCGACGTTAGGAGGCCCAGCATGCGCCCTGACACGGCTCCGAGCTGAGATGACGGGCACTCCGTCGATCGCCAGTGCTCAGAGGGGAGTTAATCGCGCGGGCTTTTCTCCCATCCTTGTCCGCCGCGGCGAGGCGTCCCTTCCTCGGGGCGACGACCTTAGGCGATTTCCGGGAAACAACAGCCCCGCGGTTCCGATCCCGTAGGATGGGCAAAGCCCTGGCGATGGGCTGCTTTCGGAGTGCCGAGGGTCGCGGGGCGTGCCCATCATCCCAGCTCTGCGTCTTGCAAGATGGGCACGTCCGTCTGGCGTCGAGGCTGGGCTCGATCTCAGAGCACGGACTTTGCCCATCCTACCGATCCGGATCTATTTGGGTTTTTCGAGCCTGTCGCCCATGAGCCGCCGCACGACGACGAAGAAGACCGGGACGAAGAGCACGCCGAGCAGGGTCGCGCCCACCATGCCTCCCATGACGCCGGTGTCGATGGCATGTCGGCTGTTGGCGCCGGCCCCGGTGGAGATCGCCAACGGGGTGACGCCCAGGATGAAGGCGATGGAGGTCATGAGGATGGGGCGAAAGCGCAGCCGACAGGCCTCCATGGTGGACTCCAGCACGCCGCGGCCGGCCTGGTGCATGGTGTTGGCGAACTCGATGATGAGGATGGCGTTCTTGGCGGACAGGCCGATGACCGCGATCAGACCCACCTTGAAATAGACGTCATTCTCCAGTCCGCGCAGCCAGGTGAAGCTGAGCGCGCCCAGCGCCCCGAGCGGGACCACCAGCATGACGGCGGCGGGCACCGACCAACTCTCATAGAGCGCGGCCAGCGCCAGGAAGACCACCAAGAGCGAGAGCCCGAAGAGGATGGGGGCCTGCTGGCCGGAGATGATCTCCTGTAGCGAGGATCCCGACCACTCGTAGCCGATACCCTGCGCCAGGTCCGTCTGGACGATCGCCGCCATCGCCTGGCCGGAGCTGTAGCCCGGCGCGGCGCTGCCGTTGATCTGGATGGCGCCGTAGCCGTTGTAGTGATCGATCGCCGGCGGTGCCGTGGTCCAAGTCCGCGCTCACCACGCTGCTCAGGGGAACCATGTCGTCGAGCCCGCCGTTGCTGCTGGGAATGTAGTAGCGCTCCAGATCCTCCGGGCGGCTGCGATAGGCCGCGTCCGCCTGCAGCAGCACCTTGAGCATCAGCCCCTCATAGTTGAAGTCATTGGCGTAGACCGGTGCCAACATCAGTTGGATGGCGCTGTAGATGTCGCTCAGCGCGAGCCCCATGGACTGGGCCTGGATGAAGAGGTTCGGCGGTCTATGCTCCGGCTTGAGGATGGTCGCGCACAGCACCGGGGTGAAGCTCAGCGCCATGAGCGCCGAGATGCCCATCGAGATGACGATGGTCAGCGCGAACTGTCTGCTTGGCACTGACATGGGCGACGTGATGCTTGGCGCCTGCCCGAGAGCCTCATCGGGTTTCAATCACTCGGCCACAGCCAGGCCGCGCCCCGAACGCCCGAGGCATCGCCATGACGCGCCGGCAGGAGGCGTGTCACCCGTTGGTCCGAGAAGATGTGCTCGCCCCAGTGCTCAGGCACGCTGGTATAGAGGCGCTGGAGCTTCGACAAGCCGCCACCGAGAACGATGACCTCCGGATCGATGAGATTGATGACCACGGCGAGGGCGCGCGCCAGTCTGCGCTCGTAGCGCCGCAGGCTCGCCTCGCAGTCGGGATCTCCCGCCGCGGCCTGGTGCGCGATGGTCGCGGCGTCGAGCGAGGTTCGATGCCGTCGGCTGTGGTCCAGTGCCAGGCCCGGGCCTGAGAGGTAGGTCTCGATGCAACCGGAGCGGCCACAGTAGCAGGTCGGCAGGGGCTGGTCGTCGGCGTCCGGGAGGGGGAGGGGCGAGTGACCCCATTCTCCGGCGATGGCGTTGGCTCCGATCAACAACTCACCCTTGACCACCAGCCCGCCACCGACTCCAGTCCCCAGGATTACCGCAAACAGGGTGGCGGCGCCCGCGCCCGCGCCATCCGCCGCCTCCGAGACGGCCAGGCAATTGGCGTCGTTCGCGAGACGGATGGGTCGATCGAGGCACGCCTCGAGATCCTGGCGCAGCGGGCGATCGTTGAGGCAGTTCGAATTGGCATTGCGAATGCGTCCGGTGCTCGGGGAGACCGAGCCTGGGATGCCGATCCCGACCTGGGCGCGCTCGCCCAGTGCCCGCTCGGCCTCGTCGACCATGGCGCGGATCCTCTCGACGATTGCCGCATAGTCGCCCTGGGGTGTCGGCTCCCGTCGACGCCAGCGCTCCTGTCCGTCGGGCGCGAGGGCAACGAGTTCGATCTTCGTGCCGCCAAGGTCGATTCCGATACGGATCATGTGATACCTCCTGAACAAGGCCGAGGCCCAATGCGCGTGGACCTGCCGCGGGCGACCGGGGTCGTGCATTCCAGATCCTGATCATCGGCGTAATCGCGAACGCCGTCACGGCTTGCGCGCCGCTGTCTCCGTACCATTTCTGCGGATTCTTCGGCGTGGCGCCGTGGCCGTAGACGTTGCGCTCCTGTTCCTGATGACGGCGTTGCCGCCGGCTCGGCGTCCTGGGCGGCTCGACTGCGGATCGGAAGACCTCGGGCGTCTTTCCCGATCGGCTGGCCTTGGCGTCGGGCAATTGCGAGCTGGTTGGCATACGGCTGCCGCGCCTATCCCTAAACTGGAAACGTGGAAGGCTCTGGATAGCATGATTGGCGTCATGATCGATTAGCGAGACCACGCGGGTACAGCACTCCGTGCCCGTTCCAGAGCAGCGTCAGCGCTCATTGCAAGGGTTCGTTCATCGAATACTCGACCATGGCCGATAATCACATCTCCAATGTCGTCCCTTTCGGGGGTAGAGAGAGCAATTTGACTACGGCGATGCACGAGGATGCCGTTTCCATACTCGCTGTGTGCCGGGATCGGTTGATCGACGGCGTCAGCGCCGTCTTTACCCGGCATGTGGGACATGCGAACGACGAGCTCCTCGCCATGGCGGATCGTGCTGGCAATCTGGAGCAGCAGCACATCTGCTTTGCCGCAACCCAGTTTCTCTCCAACCGCGCCCCTCAGCTGCTGCAGCAACTGCGCGCGGGCTATGTCGCCAGCTTCGAGACGGTCCTCAAGCGTTCCAACGCGGACCAGAGCCAGCCTGTCGAGCTACCGAATGAGCTGAGCCTGGTCGACGACGAGGAATTCGAGCAGGATCTGACCATCACCAAGCTCACCTCTCGCGCGGCCTTCAACTGCTCCCAGCAGCTGGTCGCGCTCGATCGGCGTTTGGCGGTCCTGTTGAAGGTCCAACGTCTCGCGCAGGACGAGAATCCGCTGCATCCAGGTGTGATCTACAAGGCCGTGCTGCAGACGCTGACGCAGATGGGCGCCGACCGTCATCTCGCCCTGGTCTTGCTCCAGTCCTTCGAGAGCCATACGGCCCCCGAGCTGCCGCGCATCTACGCCGAGGTCAACCGCTATCTGGCCGAGTCCGGGATCCTGCCGACGATCTCCCTCAAGACACCTCTGGAGCAGGCCGCTCAGGGCCGCGGGGGTGATGGCGGCTTGAGTTTCTCGGGGGGCTACGCGAACGGCGCTCAGGGTGGGCTCTCGCCCTTCGGGCAGGTCGCCGGGCCTGGCCAAGCACAAGCCCCGCAGCAGGATGTCTTCAGCCAGCTGTTGCAAGCGATGCAGTCGATGAGTCGGGGGGGCGGCGGGGGCGGCAATCCGGGTTGGCTGCCCGCGGCCACGGCAATGGCGCCTCAGCGCGATGGGGGGGCGCCGCAATCCTTCAGTAGCGCACAGTTGGTCGCCGCGCTCGGGAATCTCCAGCGTGGGCCTGTCGATCCCGCTCAGATGCCTGGCTTGGGCTCGGCGAGGATCGATCCCTACAGCGGTGGTGCCTTGCAGCAGATCCGCTCGACGCCCATGGCGAACTGGTCGCATCCCATGGACGCCATGACCATGGACATCGTGTCCATGCTCTTCGATGCCATGTTCGACGACCCGGATCTGCCCGCGAGTGTGCGCGCGGAGATCGCCAAGCTGCAAATTCCGGTGCTCAAGGTCGCGCTGCTCGACAAGACCTTCTTCTCCGAGCGCAAGCATCCGGCGCGCCGGATGTTGGATGCCATCGCCCATTCGGGGATTGGGCGCAGCGCCCAGGACGAACAACGCTTGGTCGAGAAGATCCACACGGTGGTCGACCATGTGGTCAAGGGTTTCGACTCCGACATCCAAGTCTTCGATGCCCAGGTGGCCGAACTCGTGGGTTTTCTCAAGGATGAAGAGACGCTCGCGCAGTCGCGGGCCACCGACATGGTGAGCGAGCTGGAGTCGCGCGAACGCAAGGAGGTTGCGCCGAGTCGCGCCGGTGCCGAAATCGAGCTACGCATCAACCGGCGCACTGTGCCGACCCTGATCGCGGACTTCCTGGATCGGCATTGGCGTCTGATGCTGGTGGACGCCTTTGCCCGATCTGGCGAAAGGGGCGAGGACTGGAAGACCTCGCTGCGTCTGATGGACGAGCTGATCTGGAGCGTGGCGCCCAAGGCCAGCGGCCAGGAGCGCGACCGGCTGGTGGTGATGCTGCCAGCGATGTTGAAAGGGCTCCGGGAGGGGCTTCAGCGGGTCGGGATCCAGGGTGTCTGGGATGGCTTCTTCAGCCAACTCATCCAGCTTCATGTCTCAGCCTTGCGCAAAGTCGCGCCATCCGGGCTCTATCCCCAAGACCCGCATAGTCCGCTGGACGCCCAGCCAGCGCGCCATCACAGCGAGCCAGCTGGCCCGCGTGAGGCGCCAGCGGCGACTGTCGAGACTGTTCGCGCGGCGCAGCACGAGCGGAACGAGAATTCACCGACGCCGACGTCCGACCAGTCGGAACCTCCCGACGATCAATACCTGGATCTGGTGCGGAAGCTGGAGGTTGGCGCCTGGCTCGAGTTCCAGAGCGAGCGGGGCACCCGCAACACCCTGCGTCTGAACTGGGTCAGCGAATTCAGGCGCGTCTTTCTCTTCACCAACCGCCAGGGCGAGAATGCCATGACCCTGGCCGCCACCAGTCTGGCTGAGCATCTCCGCAAGGGCACGGCCCGTCTGTTGAGTCAGAATCCGCTCACCGATCGCGCCGTTGCCCAGGTGTTGGAGAAGGTTATGCCAGCCTCTGCTGAGTCAGGCGCTGGATCTCGTCCGCGAGGCTATGCCTGGGAGTGAACCCCAGGGTCCGGTGGAGCTTGTCGGACGAGAACCAGGCATCCCCCGCCAATTTGCGCAGTGCCCCGATCGTCAGCGGCATGCGCCGCCTCGCCAAACCCTCGGCGACCGATCCTCCGGCCGCCGCCACGGCCAAGACCCACAGCGGCAAGGTCCAGCGCGGGATCGGCCGATTCAAACCCCTTAGGATCTGCTCGTACATCCAGCGCGTGGAATAGGTTTGACCGTCCGTGACATGGTAGATCTCGGTCTCGCTGCGTTCGCTCGCGGCGATGAGGATCGCCGCCGCAACCACGTCCTCGACATGGATGGCCGAGCGGCGATTGTCGATGCGCGGCCACGGCGGGAAGCGTTTCGCCGCGACGGCGGCGACCATGCGCGCGATGTTCCCCTTGTCGCCGAGCCCGTAGACCATGGGCAGGCGCATGACGCTGGTCTTGATGCCGGAGGCCGGCCCCAGCTCCAGCAGATGGCGCTCGGCGGTGAGCTTGGCCTGGCCGTAGAGCGTATTCGGCATGGGCACGGCGCTTTCCTCGGCGGGCCGCCCGAGGGTGCCCGCCTGGTCGCCCATCGACTTGATGGAGCTGATGTAGACCAGCCGCTTGAGGCGCGAGGCGCTCAGTTGCGCCATGAGATTGGCGGTGCCGACGGCGGTGACTTCCCAATGGCCGCGCGCATTGTAGATATTCGGCTCGTTCGGTTGGGGGGCGTAGCTCGCGAGGTGGAAGAGCGTATCGATCCCCTCGAACGCCGATTTGAGGCTGGCCGAATTCGCCAGGTCGGCCTGCCGCAGCGCAACGCTGTCTGGCGGCCAGAGCTGGCGCGCAGCCTCCGGCGTGCGGGTCAGTACGGTGACCCTATGGCCCTTTGCCAGCAGTGTGGACACCAGGACACGTCCGACTTGACCGGTCGCGCCTGTCACCAGCACCGAACCCAACGGCTCTTCTCTCAACGAGCTCATCCTGACCTCCTCGATCTGTGCCGAACGGCGAGCATTGTGGCTTTGAGCATTGTGGCTTTGAGCAGGAAGTGGAGCCAGATGCCGCCGATCACCAGTCTGCTGAAGAGCCGCGGATAACCCGCGTATTGAAACTTGCGGAAGAAGCGTTCCATGCCGCGGTGCTTGTGGCGCTCGACGGCAATGGGCGCGGACCGACTGCAGGCCCCCTTGTGGTGGATGACGCTCACCTGCGGGACGAGCGCGATCGTCCAGCCGGCCGCGCGGAAGCGGACGAACCAGTCGAGGTCCTCGCAGTGCAGGAAATAGCCTTCGTCGAGCGGGCCGACGGCTTCGAGCGCGCTGCGGCGCACCAGCATGAAGGAGCCGGAGATGGCCTCGACATCGACGGGTTGGTCTGGCAGGGGCTCGCTGGCGCGATCGAGCCGACGACCGCTCTGGCCGCGCGCCAGCCGATCCAGGCGCAGGATGCGTTTGAGGGCGATCCAGGGATCCGGGATGGAGCGGCGACAGGCGACCTGCTCCGTGCCGTCCGGGTCGAGGACGAGGCAACCGGCCATGCCGACGTCCGGGCGGCTCTCCATGAAGTCCGCCATCGCGGCCAGGGTACCTGGCGAGACCAGGCAGTCCGGATTCAGGAAGAGCAGCAGCTCTGCCCGGGTCAGCGGTATCGCCCTGTTGTTGGCCTTGGCGAAGCCGAGGTTGGCCGCGTTTTCAAGAATGGTCAGGCGCGGGTCCGTGCCCCAGTCACGCCGAAGTCCGTCCAGGCTGGCGTCGCTTGAGCCGTTGTCGCTGACGACCACCTCGACAGGAAGGGTGGAGCCGAGCACGGCGCCGATGCAAGCGCTCAGGAGCGCGCCGGCGTTGTAGTTCACCACCACGACCGAGACCCTGGGAGCGGTCATCGCCGCGGGCGCTTGGCTCATGTGTCGGCGTCCAATCCGAGCGCTTCGCGCACGGCCCGCTCAGCGGCCTGGAAGCTGAAGTGCGTCTGCATGACCGCCAGCCCACCCTCGGAGAGCCGCTGCCAGAGCGACGCGTCGGCATAGAGCCGAATGACGGCGTCGGCGAGCCCCTGGGCGTCGTCGGCGATGAGCGCGGACTCGCCGTCGGTCAGATGCATGCCCTCGACGGCGACGGTGGTGGCGACCACCGGCAGGCCGTGCGCCAGACTCTGGTTGATCTTGCCCTTGACGCCGGCACCGTAGCGCAGGGGCGCGACCGAGATCCTGCAGCCGTCGAAGTAGGGTTTCACGTCCGGGACATAGCCCAGGATGGCGACGTCTGGCGCGGCGCAGGCGAGCACTTCGCCGGGCGGGTCCGCGCCGATGACCTTGAGCACGATGTCCAGGCCGCGTGCGCGGATCAGCGGCATGACCTCCTGGCAGAAGAAAAGGACGGCATCCCGGTTGGGCGGGTGGGCGAAGGCGCCGATGAAGAGCAGGTCGTGGCGCTCGCCCGCGGGTCGGGCCGAGCCGAAGATCTGGTGGATGTTGGAGACCACGCGGACCGCGACGTCCGGCGCCTCCGCCGCCAAGAGCGCGCGCTCGGATTCGCTCACGACCAGGGTCAGGTCCGCCTGGTGCATGAGGTCGAACTCCTGGCGCCGGCGGGCCTCGGCCACCAGGCGGGTCGCGCGGTCGCCGCGCAGCTCGGCGAGCCGTCGCTCGCGCAG
This sequence comes from Thiocystis violacea, assembly GCF_016583565.1. Classification (GTDB taxonomy): domain Bacteria; phylum Pseudomonadota; class Gammaproteobacteria; order Chromatiales; family Chromatiaceae; genus Thiorhodococcus; species Thiorhodococcus violaceus_A. The sequence goes on from NZ_NRRF01000017.1 coordinate 67,228, forward strand.
GAAATGCAGATCGACGGTATCGAAGAGGATGCGCGCCTTGCCGCAGTGGCGGTGCGCGGCGGAGATGACCTGTGCCGCGGCATCCGCGCGGCTGAGGATGACCAGATCGTAGAACTTGCCGCACGTCGCGAGATGGCGCGGGATGGAGCGGACATAGGGTCGGCAGAGGACCTCGATGCCCTGGCGCTGGAGGTCCGCGACGTAGGGCTGGGGCGCCTCCAGGTTGGCGGCGGCGAAGGTCACCTTGTAGCCGAGCCCCTGCAGGATGCGAAAGAGGTTGAGCATCCGCAGCGATCCGGATTCCCGATCCGGGGTGATCATGTAGTTGTCGACGACCAGGGCGCGCTGCCGCGTCTGGCGGTCCTTGACCCCTTCGAGATCCTGTCCGCGCTGGCCGAAGTGGGCCAACTCCGCTTGCCAGCGCTGCCGAAAGGTCTCGGCGTGGATGGCCTGATAGCGCTTGAGTCCGGTTGCGGCCCGCTCGTCGCGCCCGGCCGACACGCCCTCGAAGTGCACCACGACGGAGAGCGGTTGGTAGTAGACCTGGTAGCCGGCCCGACGTACGCGGAAGGCCAGGTCCGTATCCTCATAGTAGGCGGGCGCGAAGGCCGGGTCGAAGCCGCCGAGCTGGCGGAAGAGGCGGGTGTGGATCGCGAGCGCGGCGCCCGAGCAATAGTCGACCGCGCGGCGGTAGCTGTACTCGGGCTTGTTGGGGTCGTCCAGGTGGCCGTAGTTCCAGGCCGAACCGTCGCTGAAGAGGATGCCGCCGGCCTCCTGTTGACGCCCGTCGGGGTAGATGAGCCGGCTCCCCACGATGCCCGCGTCAGGCGCCTCCTCGAAGGTCGCCAGCAGGGCGTCCAGCCAGCCGGCCTGGACCTGGGTGTCGTTGTTCAGGAAGACGAGCAGGTCGCCGCGCGCCTCTTCGGCGCCGCGGTTGCAGGAGCCGACGAAGCCGAGGTTGTGCGCGTTGCGGATGACCTGCACGCCGGGGTAGCGACGCAGCCGCTCCGAAGTGCCGTCGCCCGAGCAGTCATCGACCACGATGACCTCGAAGTCGACGCCCGCGCCGGCCTGCGCCAGGGCGCACAGACAATGATGCGTATAGGCGAACTGGTCGTGCACCGGGATGACGATCGAGACGCGCGGCGTCCCGGTCCCGGGGAGGATGGGCGGCACGAAGGGCTCCGCGAGCCGCAGGAGCGTCGGCGGGCCTGCGATGACCAGCGGCGTGGTGCGCAGTCGTCGCTTGAGCTTGCGCGCGAGCACGCCCGCGCCCTCGGTGCGCAGGACGTGCAGAACCCTGGGGAGATAGCGGAAGGCGATCTCGACGAGGCTCGCGCCTTGCGTGCGTGCGATCGCCATTCAGCCCAATCCGTCGCGTGGCTGGGGCCGGCTCGCGCGCCGTTCGAAGGGGTGTCTGCGGCGACTCACCAGCTGAGAGCCGCCTCGGCGAGCGATTGCAGCATGGCGGCGACCTTCGTCATGGCGGGGCTGCCCGCGCGCTCCTCGGGCGGGATCTCGCGATGCGCCACATAGGTGACGCCCGGCGCGTCCGCGCGCTGGTAGACGCTGATGATGAAGGGGCAGTTGACGATGCGGGCCGGGTTCTCGTTGGTCATCTCGCGCGCGAGAACGGCGCTGCAGAGCTCGATCGAGCGCGCCTGCGTGTAGGTGCGGCCTTCGAGCCCAAGGTCCTTCCCGGTGCGCTCCAGCATGCCGCCGATGTCCATGACGCTGTTGATGTAGAGACCGCGTTCCTCGATCGCGGACCGAAGGCCGAAGAATACGTCCTCGAAGGACGCTTCGCTGCGGTAGGTGACATAGCCGCTGTCATCCGCGGCCGCCGATGACAGGATCCCGCCGATGAGCGCTAACATCAGCAAGGGGCGCGTGTAGCTCGCCATGGGTGTGGACCTCCAGGTGATGAGGCGGGGAATCTTAGCAAGGAGAAGGATGCCTGGTTGATGCATCGAGGCGCGTCTGGCGGTTGCGGCGAGGTGCGCCGGGGCTTCGGCCGATTCATGGCTCGCAGCGGGTTTTCGGCGGATTCGTGGTCTGATCCGTCTGGCCGAGCGGCTGGCACGAACAGCTCCGCGGGTGGGGCCGTCTGGCGCGCGTGGGGCGCTATGGCCCTGGCATGGTCCCTCGATCCGGCTGACGAGGAGCCTGTTGGGGGCAGGCTCCGGGCCGGGATGCGCGTGCGGATCCCGGCCCTCTAGAGACAGTCGGTCTGGCCGTCCTCAATACTGATTCATGGGGCGGAAGGCAGGGGCCGAGGGCCAGTCGTTCGCGGGAGGCCGTTGTGGGCTCTGCTGCTTGGCTTCCAATTCCTCGATTCGTCGCTTCAGCGCCTCGACCTCGGTGGTGCCGCTGGGAGCTGACTGCTGGGGTGCCGCGGGTGCCGCCATGGGCGCGCCGTAAGCGGGCGTGCCGTAGCCGCCAGGGGTCGCGCCGAAGCCCGGCATCCCATAGGGCATGCCGTAGGGCGCGCCATAGGCACCCGGGTAACCGTAGCCGCCATAGGGACTTCCGTAGGGGCCGCCGCCGTAGGGTCCACCCATGTAGGGCTCGTCATAGCGATCGTCATAGCGATCGTTGTTGTTGTTCCCCATCCAGCGGCTGGGATTCATCATGTTCCCGAAGTTGAATGCCTGGCTCACCGGTGCATAGACCGCAAGGGTGGTTGCCGCTGTCAACGTCAACAGAGAAAGGGCTTTGTAGGGCTTCAAAGACACTGCCGCGAATCCTCCAGATCTGGTTTCGTTGTCATCAAGACGCTGTTTTAGCCGCTGGGTGGCGTCTTGTCTACGCGCCTTCCAGCAACCGTTCGCACCGCTCAGCCATGGCTGTGCGCGTGATGGTGACCATGCTGGCCGTGGTGATGGTGCTCATGTGTCCCCTGAGTGGATGCGGCGTGCTGGCGCTCGCCATCCTTCTGGATGTTGGGGCGAATGGTTCGGCCGAGCTCCAGACGGGCACGCTGGGCGTGCAGCTCGTCGCGCAGCCATTGGATCCAGGGCGAGAGGTCGCCATCGGGTCGTGTCGACAGGATCTCGAAGGGGGCCGCGCTGGCCAGATTGCGCAGATAGCCCTCGGCCCGCTCTGGCTGGAACTCCGGCATGTGCGGCAGCAGATCGGCCTTGGTGCAGAGCACCAGGTCGGCGGCGCGGAACATGACCGGATACTTCGCCGGCTTGTCGTCGCCCTCGGGCACGGACAGCAGTGTCACGTTGCGGTGCTGGCCGAGGTCGAAGCTGGCGGGACACACCAGATTGCCGACGTTCTCGATGAAGAGGATATCGACCCCGCTCAGATCCAGGCGATGCAGGGCGTCGTGAACCATGTGGGCGTCGAGGTGGCAGGCGCTGCCGGTGGCGATCTGGATGGCGGGCACGCCCTTGGCGCGGATGCGCTCGGCGTCGTTCTCGGTCTCGAGGTCGCCCTCGATCACGGCGATGCCGAGTTCCTGGCCGAGCGCCTCGATGGTCGCCTCCAGCAGGCTGGTCTTGCCGGCGCCGGGCGAGGACATGAGGTTGAGGGCCAGCACGCCGCGGCGATCGAAGTGCTCACGGTTGTGCGCGGCCTGATGGTCGTTCTCGGAGAGGAGAGCCTGCAGGACGGTCACGGCGGCGCGACCGTCTTCGGTCTTGGCGTGCTTTCCGTCAGCGCGGACCAGATGCTCGTTACCAGGTGTGATATTGCAGCCGCAGCTGTCGCACATGATGACATCTCCCAGCGAAAACGCCAGTGTACGCCATCGCCTCGCACAGGGTTAGCATTTCCGTCATCTGGCTGGCGCGCGCTCGGCCACCGGCGGCTGCCCCAACGCCTTGTTCCGCGGTGATTTACGAGGGCCTTGCCGGCATCTGGCGTGCGACTCGCCGGCGGGCCATTGCGCCTGGAAAGGACCATGGTCGCGCGCACTGGCCGCCACATTCGGCGTGAGGGTTCAGTCGTCCGGGATCGTCAGCTCCAGGTTGGCGAGCAGCAGCTCGTCGCCGCTGATCAGGCGGGTCTTGAAGCTGCCGCAGGCGCCGCACAGCAGCCGATTCGGCGTGGCATCCGTCTCGGCGTCGCAGTCGCTGCAGCGCACCCGAACCCCGGATGGCTCGATGACCAGCTCGGCCGCCTCAGCGAGCGTGCCTGCCGCGGCCAGGGGATAGGCGTGCTGGAGCAGCATGGGCTCGACGCCCGCGAGGGGGCCGACTCGCAGCAGGATGCGATCCACGCGGGTCGCCCCGTGGTCGCGGGCGATCTGCTCGACCTGGTCCAGCAATGCTTGGCAGAGTGAGAGTTCATGCATCAGGCAGGCTCCGTGCGATGCGGGAAGCGGCGCTCAAGCATCGGCCGCTCCAGCTCGGCCGCGATGAGTGTGCGCCGATAGTGCGCCAGCGGGGCGCGGGGCTCGAAGTGGACATCGCTCGAAAACTCCTCTGTGGTGTCGCCGCGCTCGGCTTCGAAGAGACGTTAGCCGGCGGACGCGCTCGGGTCCAGCTCAACGATGACCTTGACGATGAGCGCGGCGTGATAGGCAGTCATGGCACGTTCGGACTCGCTCAGGAGATTCGGCTTCGGTCATCCGTCGCGGCGGCACTCGTCGGCAATGGTGTTGACGATGGCGGCGGCATAGCCCTCGAAGCCGTGGTTCACAGAGCCCGAGCCGGCGTCCGATGAGCGCCAGCCGAACATACTCGCGGTCCTTGTAGTCGTTGCAGACCGCTTTCAGCTCTCCAGCCAGAAGGTCACGGGTCCGTCGTTGACGAGACTCACCTGCATGTCGGCCCCGAAGCGCCCGGTCGCGACCGGCGCATGCGTCGTCCGGGCTTGGGAAACCAGATAGTCGAAGAGTCGCTCGCCTTCCTCCGGCGGGGCGGCGGAGGTGAAGCTGGCGCGAGTGCCCTTCTTGGTCTCCGCCGCCAGGGTGAACTGGGGCACCAGCAGCAGACCGCCCTGGATGTCGCGCAGGCTGAGGTTCATGCGGTCGTCGGCATCCGGGAATACCCGGTAGCCAAGCAGACGCTCCAGTAGCCGATCCGCGCGTGCCGTCGTGTCGCCCTTTTGCACCCCGACCAGGACCAGCAGGCCGCGGTCGATGAGGCCGATGACCTCTCCATTCACCTCGACACGGGCTTGCGCGACCCGCTGGAGGAGGCCGATCACCCGAGTTCCCGGGCGAAACGGTCCGTGGCCGCGACCAGGGCGCGGCGGATGCCGGGCTCGAAGGCCGAGTGGCCGGCGTCCGGAATCACCTGCAGATCGGCCGCTGGCCAGGCTTGATGGAGCTCCCAGGCGCTGCGCATGGGGCAGATGAGGTCATAACGGCCCTGGATGATGACGCCGGGAATGCTGGCCAGGCGTTTGGCATCGCGCAGCAGCTGGTTGGGTGCCAGGAAGGCCTGGTTGACGAAATAGTGACATTCGATCCGCGCCAGGCTGAGGGCGACGTGTGGATCGGCGAAGTGGGCCTGTACGCTCGGATTGCCGCGCAGGGTGGCGGTACGTCCCTCCCAGATCGACCAGGCGTTCGCCGCCTCGATGCGCACTGCCGCGTCCTCGCTGGTGAGACGGCGGTGATAGGCGTGGAGCAGATCGTCGCGCTCGTCCGCGGGGATGGGGGCCAGATAGTCCTGCCAGAAGTCCGGGTAGACCCAGCTCGCGCCCTCCTGATAGAACCAGCGGATCTCCTCGTCGCGGCAGAGAAAGATGCCGCGCACCACCAGCGCGGAGACGCGCTCCGGATGCATCTGGGCGTAGGAGAGCGCCAGGGTGGAGCCCCAGGAGCCGCCGAACACCAGCCAACGCTCGATGCCGAGCCGCTGGCGGATGATCTCCATGTCCGAGACCAGGTCCCAGGTGGTGTTGGCCATCAATGACGCATGCGGGGTCGAGCGCCCGCAGCCACGCTGGTCGAAGAGCACCGCCCGATAGCGGGACGGGTCGAAGAAGCCGCGGTGGGCCGGTTCGCAGCCGGCCCCGGGGCCGCCGTGCAGGAAGACGGCGGGGATGCCGTCCGGGCGTCCGCACTCCTCGACATAGAGCCGGTGTCCGTTGTCGACCTCGATCTCGTGGGTCGCGAAGGGGTCTGTGACTGGGTAGAGGGCCGTTTCGTTCGTGTCCATGCGTCAACTGGGTTGCGGTGAATTGGGCGTTTCGGGGGGCAGTACGGATCTTGACCTGCGCGGGCAAGTGCCCCTCGGCTCAACCGAGCTGAGAGACATCCCGCACCGCTCCGTGCGCCGCGCTGGTGGTCATGGCCGCGTACGCCTTGAGCGCGGAGGACACGAGACGCTGGCGATTGACGGGCTGCCAGGCCAGGTCGCCCTTGGCCTCCATGGCGGCGCGGCGAGCGGCGAGGGTCTCGTCCGCGACGGCAAGATGGATGCGTCGGCCGGGGATGTCGATCTCGATCCGGTCGCCTTCCTCGACCAACCCGATGAGCCCGCCTTCCGCGGCTTCCGGCGAGACGTGGCCGATGGACAGGCCGGAGGTGCCGCCGGAGAAGCGGCCGTCCGTGATGAGTGCACAGGCTTTCCCAAGTCCCTTCGATTTGAGGTAGCTGGTGGGGTAAAGCATCTCCTGCATGCCGGGGCCGCCCTTGGGGCCTTCGTAGCGGATGAGGACGATGTCGCCGGCGACGATGCGGTCGGTGAGGATGGCCTCGACGGCTGCCTCCTGGCTCTCGAAGATCCGCGCTGGTCCCTGGAAGCGGAGGTTCTCGGCGTCGACGCCTGCGGTCTTGACGATGCAGCCGTCCTCGGCCAGGTTGCCGAAGAGGACGGCGAGTCCGCCGTCGAGGCTGTAGGCGTGGGCCAGGTTGCGGATGCAGCCGCCCGCGCGATCGAGATCCAGATCCGGCCACTGCGCATTCTGGCTGAAGGCCACTTGGGTCGGGATGCCGCCTGGGGCGGCGAGAAAGCGCGTCTTGGCCTGAGGCGCTTGGCTCGTGACCACATCCCACGCATCCAGGGCGTCCCCGAGCGAGGCGCTGTGCACGCTGCCGGCGTCGCGATGAATGAGCCCGGCGCGATCCAGCTCGGCCAGGATGCCGATGACGCCGCCGGCGCGATGCACGTCCTCCATGTGGTACTTCTGGGTCGCGGGGGCGACCTTGCAGAGGTTGGGCACCTTGCGGCTGAGGCGGTCGATGTCGGCCATGGTGAAGTCGACCTCGGCCTCGCTGGCCGCCGCGAGCAGGTGCAGGACGGTGTTGGTCGAGCCGCCCATGGCGATGTCCAGGCTCATGGCGTTCTCGAAGGCCGCGAAGGAGGCGATTGCGCGTGGCAGGACGCTGGCGTCGTCCGCCTCGTAGTAGCGTTTCGCCAGATCCACCACCAGGCGCCCGGCCTCCAGGAAGAGGTCTTTCCGCGCGGCGTGGGTGGCGAGCAGCGAGCCGTTTCCGGGCAGGCTGAGACCCAGCGCCTCGGTGAGACAGTTCATGGAGTTGGCCGTGAACATGCCGGAGCAGGAGCCGCAGGTCGGACAGGCCGAGCGCTCCAGCTCGGCGACGCTCGCGTCCGTCTCGTTGGGGCTCGCGGCCGCGATCATGGCGTCGACCAGATCGAGATGGACCTCGGAGTCTCCGCGCAGGATCTTGCCGGCCTCCATGGGGCCGCCGGAGACGAAGACCGCCGGGATGTTGAGTCGCAGCGCGGCCATCAGCATGCCGGGGGTGATCTTGTCGCAGTTGGAGATGCAGACCATGGCGTCCGCGCAGTGGGCGTTGACCATGTATTCCACCGAGTCGGCGATGATCTCGCGCGAGGGCAGCGAGTAGAGCATGCCGTTGTGGCCCATGGCGATGCCGTCGTCGACCGCGATGGTATTGAACTCCTTGGCGACCCCGCCCGCGGCCTCGATCTCGCGCGCCACCAGCTGGCCCAAGTCCTTCAGATGGACATGCCCGGGCACGAACTGGGTGAAGGAGTTGACGACCGCGATGATGGGTTTCTCGAAGTCGCCATCCTTCATCCCGGTCGCGCGCCAGAGGGCGCGCGCGCCGGCCATGTTGCGTCCATGGGTGCTGGTTCTGGAGCGGTACTGAGGCATTGGGGAGACCCTGGAATGGATAGAGAACGGATTGGCGCTCAGTATAACGCCATCGTCCGGTCTCTTGAGGGTACCGGGCTGTCGCGACGTCTGAGCGAGGGCGGCTTGAGTGTCCGGCCGCTCAGGGCTGACTGCGAGCGGATGCCTTTCGGGTCTCGGTGATGTGAGCGGGTTCTGCTAGATGGCATTCCAGGCCGACTTGCGCCGGCGCGTGCGCAGGTGCGGCAGGATGATGCCGAGCAGAATGCCGCCGGCCATGACGCCGCCCCCGATCATGAACCAACGCTGATGCTCGGCGTTCGTGATCGACTGGTTCTCCTGCAGGAGGTCGTCGCGCTCCTGGGTGAGCTTGTCGGTCTCGGTCTGCAGACGCTGGTAAGCCTCGGTGATCTCCACGACGTTGGCGGATGCCTGCCGGAGATCCGCAAGCTCCTGGGTCAGCCGTTGATTGTCGGTTTCCAGCGTGGCGGCGGTCTGAACGAGCGTCTGATGCTCTGCCTGCAGACTGGTGAGCGTCTTGGCGAGCGAGTCCGGCTCCTTCATCAGCGCGTCGAGACGCTGCGTCATCTCGGCGACCTGGGTGCGGGCAACGGGTTCGGCCTGCAGTTGGCGCTCCAGCACGAAACCCGTGGTGCCATCTTCCGTCCGCACCCGCGCATAGCCTGTTCTGGCGTCCGTGCTCAGGATCTCCAGTGGCGTCCCGCTGGTGAGCATTCTCAGGATCTTGAAGCGCGTGCCGGCTCCCGCGCGCAGCGTGATCTCGAGCTGGTCGGTCACATAGCCGGTGTCTGCGTAGAGTGTCGTGGCGCCGAGCGCGCTGATGAGGGCCAAGAGGGCGAGGGTGAATCCGTGGCGTGTCACCATGGGTCTCCAGTCTTCGTTCAGGTTCTCTGGGGGCCGCGCTAATCGAATGCCCTCCCGGTCATCGATCGGCGTGCGACGTGAAACCGCGGTTTCCGGGTCGCTCCATGCGCCAGTGCAGAGGTGCTTGAAGAGGCTCTGGTGTCCTTATCCCACGCGGGGCGCGCAAGCAATGCGCCGTTCCCCTGGGGCGAGTGACGGGGCGGTCCAGAGGACGGCCCCGTCGTCGTGGATCGGGCCGTGGCCCTACCGCGGCGGATTGATGAGTAGCTCCAGCAGTGCCTTCTGGGCGTGCAGGCGGTTCTCGGCCTCGTCCCACACGACGGACTGAGGGCCGTCGATCACGGATGCGGCGACTTCCTCTCCCCGGTGTGCGGGGAGGCAGTGCATGAAGAGGGCATCGGTCGCGGCGCTGGCCATGACGGCGTCCGTGACCTGGAAGGGGGTGAAGGCCGCGAGCCTGCGTGCCTGCTCCTCTTCCTGTCCCATGCTGGCCCAGACGTCCGTCGCGACCAGATGGGCGCCTGACGCAGCCTCGATCGGGTCGTGCAGGATGCTGCAGCGGTTGCCGCAGGCGGCGAGCAGTCCGGCGTCGGGCTCGTAGCCCTGCGGGCAGGCGACGCGTAGCTCGAAGTCGAAGAGCTGCGCGGCTTCCATGAAGGAGTGGCACATATTGTTGCCGTCCCCGATCCAGGTGACCCGCTTGCCGCGGATGTCACCGCGGTGCTCGACGAAGGTCTGCAGGTCGGCCAGGAGTTGGCAGGGGTGCAGGTAGTCCGTCAGGCCGTTGATCACGGGTACCTGGGAATGTGCCGCGAAACGCTCGACGGTCGCTTGATCGAAGGTGCGGATCATGACGGCGTCGACCATGCGGGAGATGACGCGCGCGCTGTCTTCGATGGGCTCGCCCCGCCCGAGTTGCGTATCCCGCGCCGAGAGGAAGATGGCGTGACCGCCGAGCTGGGTCATGCCGGCCTCGAAGGAGACGCGGGTCCGCGTGGATGACTTCTCGAAGATCATCGCCAGGGTGCGGTGGGCGAGCGGGCGATGGTCCTCGCCGGCCTTGTGCCTGCGTTTGAGCTCGATGGCGCGTGCGATCAACGCCTTGGCCTCGGCGGGGCCGAGGTCCGTGAGCTTGAGGAAGTGCCGACAATGGGTCTCTTGGGCGTGCATAGGGAATCAGTCTCCGCGACGACGTCGTCAGGCGTTGCCCAGAAAGCCTTGGACGAGGTCGGTGAGTCGCTGCACGAGCAGGTCGGCATCCGCCTGCTCGAAGATGAGGGGTGGCAGGAGCCGAATGACGCGATCGGCGGTCACATTGATGAGGAGCCCCGATGCGAGCGCCATGCCGACCAGGTCGCCGCAGGGGCGATCCAGTTCGATTCCGAGCATGAGGCCGCGCCCGCGGATCTCGACGACCCCGGGGAGTGATCCGAGGGACTCCCGGAATGCGGCGGCCAGGTAGGCGCCCTGGGTGGCCGCGTTCTCGGTCAGTCGGTCCGCGATCAGGGTCTCCAGGACGGCGCGCCCGACCCGGCAGGCGAGCGGGTTGCCGCCGAAGGTCGAGCCGTGCGAGCCTGGCGTCAGCACCTCCGCCGCCGCGCCGCGCGCCAGACAGGCACCGATGGGGACACCGTTGCCGAGCCCTTTGGCGAGCGTCATGACGTCCGGGCGCACGTCGGCGTGCATGTGGGCGAAGACTTGGCCGGTGCGCCCCATCCCTGTCTGGATCTCGTCGAGGATGAGTAGCCAGCCCTCGCGGTCGCAGATCTCGCGCAGGCGCGGCAGGTAGTCGTCCGAGGGAACCTGAATGCCGCCCTCGCCCTGAATGGGTTCGATGAGGATGGCGACGATGTTGGCACGGTTGGCCGCCGCGATCTCGATGGCCTCCAGGTCGTTGTAAGGCACCCGAACGAATCCCTGGACCAGTGGCTCGAATCCGGCCTGGACCTTGCGGTTGCCGGTGGCGGACAGGGTCGCGAGGGTGCGGCCGTGGAAGCTGCTCTCGGCCACCAGAATGGCCGGGTTCTCCACGCCTCTGCGATGGGCGTACAGCCGCGCGAGCTTGATCGCCGCCTCGTTGGCCTCCGCGCCCGAGTTCGCGAAGAAGACGCTGTCCATGCCTGCCAGCTCGCTCAGCATGGCGCCGAGGCGCTCCTGCTCCGCGATCCGGTAGATGTTGGAGGTATGAATGAGTTGTCCGGCCTGCTCGCAGATGGCGTCGCGCACGGCGGGATGGGCATGGCCTAGGCCGCAAACGGCAATACCGGAGAGCGCGTCGAGATAACGCTTGCCTTCGGTATCCCAGAGCCAGACGCCGTCACCTTTTTCGAAGGTAACGGGCAGGCGTTTGTAGGTGGCCATCAAGGGTTCGCTCATGGCGGAATCACCCCGATCGAGCTGCTGGATGGAAAATAAAAGAGGCGGTTCCGCCAATGGGAAACCGCCTCTCTGTGTAAGGCGAAGTGCGGAAATATACCGCTTTGCCTACTGCAAAGACAATATTTTCAGCAAGATATTCGCCGGGTCAGGCCGCGTAGTTGGCGCTCACGAAGTCCCAGTTCACTTTCGCCCAGAGGCTTTCGAGGTATTTTGGCCGGGCGTTGCGGTAGTCGATGTAGTAGGCGTGCTCCCAGACGTCCATGGTCAGCAGGGCGGTCTTGCCCTCGGTCATGGGCGTGCCAGCGTTCGAGGTGTTGTGGATGGCGATGGAGCCGTCCGCGTTCTTCACCAGCCAGGTCCAGCCGGAGCCGAAGTTGCCGGTCGCGGCGGCCTCGAACTCTGCCTTGAAGGTGTCGAAAGAGCCGAAGGTGGCCTTGATGGCATCGCCCAGGGCGCCCGCTGGAGCACCGCCGCCGTTGGGGCTCAGGCAATTCCAGTAGAAGGTGTGATTCCAGACCTGTGCGGCGTTGTTGAAGACGCCGCCGGAGGACTTCTTGATGATGTCTTCGAGCGACATCGCCTCGAATTCGGTGCCCTTGATGCCGTCGTTGAGCTTGGTGACATAGGTCTGGTGATGCTTGCCGTAGTGGTACTCGATCGTCTCGGCGGAAATCGTCGGCGCGAGTGCGTCTTTCTCGTACGGAAGTGCCGGTAATTCGAATGCCATTGTCAGCTTCTCCTGAGTCTTCGCTGTGGTGAGTCGACGCTGTGATGAGCTGTCGCTGTGAAATCCAGATCGTCGTCGAAAAAGGTTGGACCGGATGCCTCTATGTCAACCGGGCTCGTGCGCGGGCGAGCAGCGCGGTCTTGGTTCGTCGGCGAACCTTGGCGGCGTGATCGGTCGCGGCGGAGGTGAGGTCGCCCCCGAATTTTGCAAGGTTGGCGAGTCCTGTGTGACCATGCCGGACGCCTTTCAACCAGGGGGCAAGACGCCCGTGCCGCTCGATCCGATCGACCTCGCGCTCTTTTCCAGCCGTCTCGACGCCGTCTGCGACGAGATGGGGGTGATCCTGCGTCAGGCGGCTTTTTCGCCCAACATCCGCGACCGCCTGGATTTTTCCTGCGCCATCTTCGACCGTTGCGGACTACTCTGCGCCCAGGCCGCGCATATCCCGGTCCATCTCGGCAGCATGGCCTATGCCATGGCGGACATCGTTGCGGCTGTCGACTGGCGCGACGGCGACATGCTCGTCCTGAACGATCCCTATCTGGGCGGAACCCATTTGCCGGACGTGACCCTGGTCGCGCCCCTGTTCATTGGGGGCGAGCTGACCGCTTTCGTGGTGAACCGCGCCCATCATGCAGATATTGGCGCCAGTTCGCCGGGCTCGATGCCGGTCTCCGCGTCCTTGGAGGAAGAGGGGGTGGTCATTTCACCCCGCCATCTGATCCGCGCGGGGGTGCTGGACGATGCCACCTTGGGCGGCATCCTCGGCGCGACACGCAACCCCCAGGACGCGCGCGGCGACTTCCTTGCGCAGATCGGCGCCAATCGCGTTGGCGTCAGGCGTCTGACCGGCTTGGCCGGCGGCATGGGGCGGGAGGGCTTCGACGCGGCCCTCGCCGACCTCAATGCCTATGGCGAGCGTCTGGCGCGTGCCGCGCTGGCGCGGATTCCGGCGGGCGTCTATGGCTTCGAAGACCTCATGGACGACGACGGTCAGGGCAACCGCGACATCCCGATCCGCTTGACGATGACGGTCTCGCCGTCCGGGGTGCGGCTGGACTTCACCGGGACGGCGGACCAGGTCGCTGGCAACATCAATTGTCCGCTCGCGGTGGCGGCTGCCGCCGTGCTCTACGTCTTTCGCTGTCTCATGCCGCCGCAGACGCCCGCCTGCGCCGGCAGCTTCCGCCCGATCAGCCTGCACGCGCCCGCCGGCTGTCTCATCAACGCCCGCCGCCCCGCGGCGGTCGCGGCGGGCAACGTCGAGACCAGCACGCGCCTGGTGGATGTGGTCACCGGTGCCTTGGCGCAGGTGCTGCCGGACCTCATTCCAGCCGCCAGCCATGGCAGCATGAACAACCTGGCGATGGGCTCCCGCGCGCAAGGCCGGGCTTGGGACTACTACGAGACCATCGGAGGCGGCATGGGCGCCGGCGCGCGCGGCGGTGGCTGGTCCGGTGTGCAGACCCACATGACCAATACGCTCAATACCCCGGTCGAGGTCCTGGAGGCGCGGCTGCCGCTGCGCGTCTTACGCTACGCCTTGCGCCAGGGGTCCGGCGGTGCCGGGGCGCGACAGGGCGGCGAGGGCCTGGTCAGGGAGTTGCTGTTTCTCGCGCCCACCGAGGCGACCTTGCTCACCGAGCGGCGGCGCAGGGGCCCCTGGGGGTGCGCGGGCGGTGAGCCTGGGGCGCGTGGACGCAATCTGGTCAACGGGCGGGAGGTGCCGGGCAAGACCTCTGTCTTGCTCCAGCCGGGTGACGCTCTGACCATCGAGACCCCCGGCGGTGGCGGCTGGGGGCGGACGACACTCGCCCGAGGCCGCGGCATCCGAGGGTCTTGAGGTCATTTCCGGGAAATAACGGACCAACGGCATTGAATGTAGGATGGGCAAAGCCCGCGCGATGCATTCGGTTCGGAACGCTGGTGACCGACGGGCGTGCCCATCCTTCCAGTTGGGAGCCTTGCAAGATGGGCACGTCCGTCCAGCGCCGAGGCTGCATTTGAGCCTGGAGCGCGGACTTTGCCCATCCTACCTTCCCCAGCTTCTTGGGTCTGGTCATTTCCGGAATTCAGGCCTTGGTCATCGGTTGGTTGCGCCAGGCAAAGCCTGGAAGGAGAGGAAGATAGCGGACGGATAAGCGAATCGGAAACTCCTTGTTGCGGCCCACCGGGTGAAAGTCCCGAGCCGGTAAGGATTGGCCATCCACCGGAACCGAGTGTGGCGTGGTGCGGGAGTGATCCCGGCTGCGAAGCGAACACAGGGGGCGTGTAGGCTGTGTGATAGAGCCCCGAAACTGATGCCAGCGGAGCCGACGCATTCCAATCACCGGAAGGCAACAGTCTCGGCATTGTACTGGCCTGATGCCGAGACTCCGCCGGGGTCTGAGAGCAGGGCATGCACGCACGGGTCGCCCAGGAACCTGGGAGGGCTCAGTCG
>NZ_NRRF01000018.1 GCF_016583565.1 Thiocystis violacea
CCCTGACATCTGTCCCCACCCAATGCCCCAGATCCTCGTCGATCCAGAATCCAGATCGCTGGCCGAGCACTTTGCGCTGATCCGCAACCCGCGGCGCAATCGAGCGCGGTTTCCAGAAGGCTGCGTGGTCTTGGTCGATGATGAAGCCGCGGCGCGGGCCGGCGCCGACGCGCAAGCCAAGCTCCTGCCCGCGCTGGTCTACGGCCCCTCCCCTTCGTCCGAGGGGCAGCGCGTTTACTACCTGGTGCGCTGGCTCGAATGATCCGCGAATGCGCTTGCCATGCGACGTCCAAGGCGAGGCCCAGGGTGGGGTTGCGGAGCGCTCGTCGATGCTTGCGTTTCAGGCGGCCGTCGGCACGGCACCGCGCGGAACGCCAGCGGGCGGAACGATCCGGCACGCCGGTCCAAAAACGCCTGAAGCGCGCCGGATTGCGTGTATTCTATGGGGGTCTGAGTCAACACCCTCCCCAGGTTCTCAGCGGCCATTTGACCATTTGACTATTGAGGCAATCGTGGCCATCACATCGAACGAAACCAGTATTCAAGAGGCAAGCGAGAGACATGGCTGACGACAAGATCGTGACCAAGAAAACGGCGGCCAAGAAAGCGGCTCCAAAGAAAACAGCGGCCAAGAAGACGACTGTCGGCGAGCCGGAGACCAAGGCCGCGGCGAACGCCGCGGCAGCGAGCACGACCGAGCCGGTCGCGAAGAAGACGTCGTCGAAGTCGGCGGCCAAGAAGGCCGCGGTCAAGCCGGCCGCCACGGCCTCCAAGCCGATCCAGAAGCGCGACACGCCGGCACCCGAAAAGACCGCGGCCGACCCCACGCATACGGGCAGTCTCCGCCAGCTCGCAACTGTGTCCCCAGAGAATCGGCTCGACATGATCAAGGAAGCCGCCTACTACCGAGCGGAAAAGCGCAACTTCTCCCCTGGACATGACGCGGAAGATTGGGCGATGGCGGAGCGCGAGATCGATGAACTCATCGGACGCGCGAAACAGATGACGGGGAAGTGAAGAGACCGGGTGCCGCCAGGCACCCTGAGACAGACGGCAACGGAGCCGCGTCGACGGCTCGATCGAGGAACGAGAACCGGGATCACCGGTGATCGCATCTGCTGCGAATCACGGATTCGCACGCAGATCCCAGCGCCAAGCCTGCAACCCGGGCATGCCCGTTCAGCGCCGACGCAGGGTTCGAGCCCGGTGCGTGCTCGACGCATCCTGGCCATCCGCTCCAGGTCACGGCCATCGAGGGCGAGCCTATTCGCCGCCCTTGACGGAGACCACTAGATCCCTAGCTCATCCAACAGCGCCTGATCCACGAGATCCTCGCGCGTCGTCGCCGCCACGGTGCGCCGGCCCATCTCCTCGACGATGCGGTCCGGATCGACCTCCTCGCGCTCGAATTCGTGCAGCTGGATGAACTCCGTCCTGTCCATGGCCAGCTCCATGTAGAAGACATGATGGCGCTCGGTCGTGAAGGAGACGCGGCGCGCCTGGGCGCGATCCAGATTGGTATCGATGCTGACCAGGACCTCCTTGTTGATGGCGAGCATCTTCGGCTGATTCTGGTTGATCGAGACCATCAGCTCATGCCCCACCTTACCGGTGAAATCCCCGACGATCTGGTTCATCAGCTCGCCCAGCATATTGCCGACCTCGTCCGAGGTGTGCTGGGTGGCGAGCTCGGACTCCGGCATCCCCATGGCCATCATGTAGGTCCGGTAGAGCTCCATCGCCGATTGCGACGAGAAGTTCATGAGGACCAGCCCGGAAAAGCCGCCGTCGAACAGCACGAAGCAGCCGATGTCCGGGCGCAGGCAGGTGCGCGTGATCTTCTGCACCATGGGTGAGTATTTGATGTCGGACTGCGTCGCGGCCGAGAGGACCTTTTTGACGGAGGTACAGAGCATCACGAGAATATCGTCTGTCGAAAGTGTCTTTGTCTTTGCCACGAGTATCTGTCCCTGCCGGTTGCATTCATGAATTGACGCGGGCCTGGCCCCGAAGAACAGCTCCACCGACTGGCGCCCCCGAGTCATGCGCATTGGGGATGCGCGCCGAGCGCCGAAGCCGGAGTCCGATGGTCAGCACCATCCTGTCATCCCCCTGCTCCAGGACCTCCATCGCAACACCCTCGCCCACTCGGGTGTTGTAATGCATTTCGCCTCCCGGCAATGTGATGACATCCACATCCCGACCCGGCATGACGATCGGTAGATGTCAGTCGGAGAGGCCATTACCGCGAATTAATCCCACCGCCAGACTTCTTTAATGTGCCCCGCGGGAGAATGCCGCCGTCGATCACCGTCACTCCAGGACGCGACGCCATGACGACCTCGACCAACTGGCTCATCTGGGCCATCCTCTCGGCCGGCTTCGCGGCCTTGACGGCCATCTTCGCGAAGATCGGCATCCGCGGTGTCGATTCCGATCTCGCGACGCTGATACGCACCTTCGTGATCGTCGTCGTGCTCTCGGCCTTCGTCTGGCTCGCCGGAAAGTGGACCAATCCCTTCGCCCTCGGCGCCAAGACCTGGATCTTCCTGACCCTGTCCGGTCTGGCGACCGGCGCCTCCTGGGTGTGCTACTTCCGGGCACTGCAGCTGGGAGATGCCTCCAAGGTGGCGCCCGTCGACAAATTCAGCCTCGTCCTGGTCGCCATCTTCGCCGTCATCTTCCTCGGCGAGCGTCCCTCGCCGCGCGATTGGCTGGGAATCGGTCTGGTCGCCAGCGGCGTCCTGGTGCTGGCGCTCAAGCGATAGCGCCGCGCGCACCTCCTGACCTGAGACGAATGGCGCGAAATGCAGCTAAGGAGTCGGTTCAGCCCGCGTCGAAGTGAGCGGTCCGCGTGGGATCCTCGGCCAGCCCAATCTCCTCCACCAAGGTCAGAAAGTCCTCGGGGGAGATGGCTGGGGCGACCAGATACCCCTGGAACTCGTCGCAGCCGGCGTCCAGCAGGAAGCGGCGCTGGGTGTCGTTCTCGACCCCCTCGGCAATCACGCGCAGGTTGAGGGCGCGCCCCAGATTGATCACGGCGGTGGCGATGGCGGCGTCGCTCTCGTCGTCCGGGATGTCCTGCACGAAGGAGCGGTCGATCTTGAGCCGGTGGATGGGAAATCGCTTGAGATAGGCCAGGCTGGAATAGCCGGTGCCGAAGTCGTCGACGGCGAGCTTGACGCCGAACGCGACCAGCGCGTCGAGCCGCACAAGGGTCTCCTCGACGTTCTGGATCAGGATCGACTCTGTCAACTCCAGCTCCAGCTGTCCAGGCGACAGGCCGCTGTTGGCGAGACATTCCGCCAAGGCATCGATGAAGCCATCCTGATGGAACTGGGCGGCCGAGACGTTCACGGACATGGTCAATGCCATGCCCCTAGCCTGCCATTGCTCGCCTTGGCGGATCGCCTCGCGCAACACCCACCCGCCCAGGGCGACGATGAAGCCCGTCTCCTCGGCGATGGGAATGAACTGGCCGGGCGACATCTCGCCCAGGCTGGGGTCGTTCCAGCGCAGCAGTGCCTCGGCACCGACGATACGCCCGCTGCGCAGATCGACCTGCGGCTGGTAGGCGAGGCGGAAGCGCGCATGCGTCAGCCCCTCGCGCATGGCGTGATCGATCTTCATCCGCGCCAGGAGATCCACGTTCATCTGGCGCCGGTAGAAGCGGAAGTCCCCGCGGCCACGCTCCTTGACGTCGTACATGGCGCTGTCGGCGTTCTTGATCAGGTCGTCGAGGGTCGCGCCATCCTCGGGATAGAGCGCGATGCCGATACTGACCGTGAGGGAGAACTTCATGCCAGCGATGTCGAACGGCTGCCCCATGGCCTCCAGCAGACGGCGCGCGGTCTTCTCCGCCCCAAGACCATCCGCGCGGTGCAGCAGCAACACGAACTCGTCGCCGCCGAGCCGAGCCGTGGTGTCCACTTGCCGCAGGCAGCCCTGGATGCGCCGCGCCACCTCGACCAGGACCTGATCGCCGAAGACATGCCCCAAGGAGTCGTTGATCTGCTTGAACCGATCGAGATCGATGAAGAGGACGGCAAAGCCGGTTTCCTCGCGGCGGGCGAGGTCGATGGCGAACTCGATCCGTTCGGTGAGGCGAATCCGGTTGGGCAGACCGGTGAGGCCGTCGGTGTAGGCGAGCTGCTCGATCCGCTGGCGTGCCGCGACCGCCTCCGACAGGTCCTTGACGAAGGCGACGTAGTGGATCGGCGCCCCAGCATCCAGCACCCGCACCAGCGAGACCAGGCAGGGAAAGGCCGAGCCGCTCTTGGTGCGCTGCGCGACCTCGGCCTGCCAGACGCCATGGCGCGCCAGTGCCTCCTCGATGTCCGCATGGGGTCGCGCCCCGGTCCAGAGCGGCAGAATGTCGGTGAGCGGCTGCCCGGTCAGGGCCAGCGCCCAGTCGCCGATCATGCGCTCGCAGGCCGGATTCAGCGTCACGATGCGAAAGTCGGCATCGGTGACGAAGATGGCATCCAGGCTGGCCTCGAAGACGCGGGCCGCGAGCTTGAGCCGCTTCTCATCGGCGAGTCGCCGAGTGATGTCGCGGAAGGAATAGACGCGACCGATCGGCCGGCCACGGGCATATTGCGGCAAGGTCACCCGCTCGAGGACGCTGCCACGGCGCAGCGCCAGGACATCCGATGCCTCCAGCAGGGGATTGTGGCGAATCGCACTGATCCGCGCGGCATAGTGGCCGACATCCACGACCGCCGACGCCATCCAGGCATAGATCCCGGCATCGTCGCGCGCGGTCAGGAGCGCCTCGGGCAGCCCCCACATCTCGGCGAAGCGCTGATTGAAGCCGCGGACCGCACCGTCGAGATCGGTCACCAGGATCCCGTCGGCGGTCGATTCCAGGGTCGCGCGAAGCTCGGCGACCAGCTTCTCCAACTCCGCCTCGACCGCGCGATGCGCGCTCTGGTTGATGATCCCCACCAGATAAACGGGCACGCCCTCGATCGAGGCCACCTGGCTGACGCGGCGCACAACCGTGACCAGGGTTTGGTCCCCGCGGCGCAGCAGGGTCTCGGACAAGAGCGTGTCGGTGCGGCCCGCCGCGATGTCCTCCCAGAAGAAGACGTCCTCCGGGGTGGACGCAAGCTCGGTCACCGCACGCCCGACCAAGCACTCCCGCGACATCCCGAGCAACTCCACCGCCGCCCCATTGGCGGCCAGGATGCGCAGATCACCGGCGTCGACCAGCCACACGGCCTCGATCAACGCCTCGATCAAGGGCTGCCAGAGCCCGAGGCAGTTGGCCAGGGTGGTGTCCGCGGCGCCCTGGGCCTGGGCGGATCGCTCAGGCATCCCGCTCATACCCCCTCCCGCCCCTCGGCCGGATCACGGGCACGCTCGAAGAAGTAGCACATGCGCTGACGCGGCGAGAGATAGTCGAAGGTGGCACGCGGCAACTGCACCGGCTTGAGGCTCTGGCGGATCCCCAGATCCGGGTGCGCTTCGAGATCGACCACCAGCGCCTCTTCGCGCGGCACCCGGGGGTCATAGATGAGCACTCGGGGCTTCAGGGGGCGCGATGCGCTCACGGAGACCACCAGCGCATAGCGGTCGTCGGTCAGCATCACCACGGAGCCAGGCGGATAGACCCCCATCATGCGGATGAAGGTCTCCAGGGTCTTGGCTTCGAACTTGGCACGGGATTGCGCGAAGATCAGGGACAGCGCCTGATGCGGCGTCATCGCCGCCAAGGGGTTGGAGGGATTGCAGAGGTTGTCGTAGTAATTCACCAGGGCCACGATCGCGGCGGCAGGCGTGAGGGCATCCCCGCTCAGCCGTTGCGGAAAGCCGCTCCCGTCCGCGTGCTCGTGATGCTGCGCCAGGATGCAACGCACCTCGTCCGGCAGACCCATCCGCGCCGAGACCTCGACCCCCTCGGCGACGTGCTGCTTGTACAGATTGCGCTCGGCGGTGGTGAATCCCTCCTCGCGCCAGCGCAGGCGGTTCGGCAGCTCGAGCTTGCCGATGTCGTGCAAGAGCGCACCCAGCCCCAGGCACTGCAGGGCCGCGCTGTCGAAGCCGAGGCGTCTGCCGAGCAGCAGCGAAACCAGAGTGACATTGATCGCATGCAGCGAGGATTGCTCGCCGGCCTTCTCCGAGAGCAGCCGGATGAAGGACTCGCTTTGATCGAGAAGATTGTCGACCAGCGCGCCCACCATCGTCTCGGCCCGCGCCCGCGCGGCCGCCGGGTCGGTCCGCACCCGCGTGAGGATGTCGCGGAAGGCGCGCGTCGCCTCGGAGAAATCACGGTCGCAGCGCTCCAGACTAAGCTGCTGTGCAAGCAGGCGTTTGCGCCGTTCCTCGACCACGGAGAGCACGGCCACGGGCGCCGCGGCCGCCGCGGGGGACTCGGGCTGCGGCAGCTCGCTCTTTGCCGGCGACCAGCGCAGCCGCGTCAGCCCCAGACCGCGAATGGTTTCGATCTGACTCGTCGAAACGATCTTGAAGCTATTCAAGGCGAACGGATGACCGATCCAGCCAAGATCCAGATAGATGAACATGCCGACGCAGAGCGCGTCGACATCGATGAATTGCGATTCTGTCTCTGTCACGCCTCGAATTCCGTGATAAGCCCCTGCGCCGACTGGCGACTTCTCCACCTCGGCGCACAGCAGGCGAAAGCGCCTGACGCTAGCCGCAGGTGCTCGGACACCGTCTCTCCCCGTGGACGCGCGCGGCAACGAGGATCAGTCGACGACGGGCGCCCTGCTCCTGATCCAGGATAGTCCCTCGCCACCTTTTGTGCTCGATGCAGCATCTTGATCACGTGGGTGAACATCGATCACATGGATACACATCGATCACATGGGCGCACAGGCGGCATCGAACGACCCTCGGCAGCGGCTTCCTTGGAAGCGAAGCACCCCGCGCAGCCCGCCAAGCATCCAGCGCCTGCCGACACCCAAGGATCCTCATCATCCTGAAAATGCGCGACGATCCTGTGATGCCGTTCCGGTTTCCGGCATCTGCTCACTGCATCACTCGGACTTGCCGAAGAAATCTCATCGACGCGAGGCTGCCGCGCCCTCCGATCACGACCGTTCTCCGCCTGGCTTGAATGCCGTCGAGGCAGCCGCCGCCGGCTCGCGAGACGCCTAGGCGCCCCGCCCGTCTCAGGCTATCTTTAGCGAGCGGACGGGTCGTCCACCCGAGCCAGCTTGGTCCAACACCCAGGCCTGCCAATCCACAGGGCTGTCATCGAGGATTCCGGCCATGACATTCACAGCGAAACTCAAGCGAGACGGCGCACCGATCGCCTTCTTCGCCTTGGTCGTCTGCACCAAGATCTACTCGCTCTGGAGCTACCTGAGCGGCGACGAACGCCTCTGGTTCTTTCTCCGCCACATCGACACGCTCGACGTCTACGGGCCAGGCGCCCTCTATTACCTGACCAATCAGCTGTCCTATCTGCTCTACTTCATCACGGCGATCGCCTTCGACGCCCTCGTGTTCTACAGCTTCATCGTCCGCAACGAGGCCAAGAGCCGCCCCGAGGGGCTCTTAGAGAACCTCTTCCCGCTGATCACGGTCTTCGTTCCGGTGATCGGCTTCACCCTCCTGTTCTTTCCGAGCATGCACGCGCTGCTGCCAGGCTATTCGCCAGAGACGCTCGCCTGGCTGAGCGCGATCACGCCGTTCTATGGCTTCTACCTGAGCTTGGTCGGGTTCGTCCTGGGGTTCATCGGAGCCGGCGCCAGCATCTGGGCGCTGAGCTATCTGAAGCGGTCGTTCGGTTTGAGAGCGGCGGTGCGGACCCTGGTCACTGAAGGCCCCTACAAACGCATCCGCCATCCACTCTATGTCGGCGAGATCATCCACATCCTGGGCGTCGCCATCCTCTCGGGGACGCCGGTCGGTCTCTGGCTCTTCGCGGTCTCGGTCGTGCTCCAGGTCATCCGGGCCAAGATCGAGGAGCGTAAGTTCCTCCGGACCCTGCCGGAATACGCGACCTATCGAGCCAGCACCGGCTTTCTCTGGCCGAAGCTCGGCCGCTCGACGTCCTAGGAGCCTCTCCCAAGCACCACTCACGCGTGTCACCGCAGAGCGGTGACACGCGATCCGTTCCGAACCCTCGAAACATCACACTCGAAACGTCACACAGGAAACTTCAACTACTTCGAACGCCGCGGATTGCCCCATTTCGGGCCACCGCCCGGCCCATGCCCGGCATGCGGCTTGTGGTGGCTGAGTGGGTGCGGACCACGTTTGTTGGGACGGGCGCGTTTGGGCGGCTCGAGACCGGCTAGCTGCATGAGGGCGGCGATCTCTTCATCCGTCAGGGACCGCCAGTTGCCGGTGAAGAGGCGGCGGCCGAGTTCGATGTTGCCGTAGCGGACGCGAATCAGGCGGCTGACGGTACAACCGGCGGCTTCCCAGAGGCGGCGGACTTCGCGGTTGCGACCTTCGCGCAGAACGACGTGGAACCACTGGTTGGCACCGCTGCCGCCGCGTTCAGTGACGGCGTCGAACTTGGCCGGACCGTCCTCCAGCTCGATGCCTTCGGCGAGACGGGTAAGGGTGCTCGGAGGGACCTCGCCGAGGATACGCACCGCATACTCGCGCTCGATCTCTTGCGAGGGATGCATGAGACGGTTGGCCAGCTCGCCGTCGGTGGTGAAGAGGATAAGACCCGAGGTGTTGATGTCGAGCCGCCCCACGGCGATCCAACGGCCCTGCTTGGGTCGCGGCAGCCGCCGGAAGACGGTCGGGCGCTCTTCCGGATCGCGCCGGGTCACCAGCTCGCCCTCGGGTTTGTGATAGGCGATGACCTGCTGCTGGACATCGCGCTTGCCGCGGATCTTGACGTCGCGCCCATCCACGCGGATGCGGTCGGCGGGCGTGGCGCGATCGCCGAGCTTGGCCAGCCCGCCGTTGACGCGGACGCGCCCCTCGGTGATCCAGCTCTCGACTTCGCGGCGCGAGCCGAGCCCCGCCTCTGCGAGGAGTTTCTGGAGCCGAATCGGCTCCTCGGTGGAGCCGAAGGAAGAGGTTGGGCGGTGCTTTCTCATACTGGATTCCGGGCGATTGGATCGCGGTCGGGGATTAGTGACCAGGGACGTGGCGGACCGGGTTCTGCGTCGAGCCGGCCCGTGCCCGCGACGTCATGATTCGGAGATGCCGGGCGCGGCGCGCCGGCCTTCAGGCGTCTTCGGTCGAGGGCGCGACGCGGGGGCGCGCCTCATCCGATGCCTCATCCATTGGATCCTTCAACGCCAGCGCTTCGCCGAGAAAAGACTCCGGATCACGAATCTCGGAGAGCGGCGGCAAGTCGTTGAGCGAGCGCAACCCGAAATAGTCGAGGAACTTGCGCGTGGTTGCATAGAGTGCCGGTCGGCCGGGGACGTCGCGATGCCCAACCACGCGGACCCACTCGCGCTCCGTGAGGGTCTTGACGATGTTGGTACTCACGGCGACGCCACGGATGTCCTCGATCTCGCCACGGGTGATGGGCTGGCGGTAGGCGATGAGCGCGAGCGTCTCCAGCAAGGCGCGCGAATAACGCGGTGCCTTCTCGTCCCACAGCCGCGCGACCCAGGGTGCAACGCTGGCGCGCACCTGAACGCGATAGCCGCCGGCGACCTCCGCGATCTCGATTCCGCGCGACTGATAGTCGAGCTCCAGCTCCCGCAAGACATCGGCGACCTCGGCGCGCGCCGGACGATCGTCCTCGGGGAAGAGGCCGAGGATCTGATCCAGGGTCAGAGGGACTCCGGCCGCGACCAGGGCGCCCTCGACGATCTGCTTAAGCGGCGGGGGCGTCATGGATCTCCTGATGCATGGACTCGCGCAGCCGCACGTGGATGGGCGCGAAGGGCTCGGACTGGACCAGCTCCACGATGCTCGACTTGATCAGCTCCAGCAGGGCCAGGAAGGTGACGACCACACCGGGGCGACCCTCGCTGTCATCGAACAGGTCCACGAAGGGGCTGAATCCGCCGCCACGCAGACGCTCCATGACCTGCGCCATGCGCTCGCGCAAGGACAGGGATTCCCGCTCGACCTTGTGACTGGTGAAGAGTGCGGCGCGCGACATCACGGCACGCAGCGCCAGCAGCAGCTCGGGCAGATCCACGTCGGGGGGCTGGCGCTGCACATAGCCAGGCGGAACACTGGCATGCACGCTGAAGACGTCCCGCTCGATGCGCGGCAGCGCGTCCAAATCCTGGGCGGCCTGCTTGAAACGCTCGTATTCCTGGAGCCGCCGGATCAGCTCGGCGCGCGGGTCGGCGCCCTCCTCTTCCTCCGCCGTGACGCGCGGCAGCAGCATGCGGGATTTGATCTCGGCGAGCATGGCGGCCATCACCAGGTACTCCGCGGCCAGCTCCAGGCGCATCTCGCGCATCATCTCGACATACTCCATGTACTGATCGGTGATCTGGGCGATGGGGATATCGAGGATGTCGAGGTTCTGACGCTTGATCAGGTAGAGCAAGAGGTCGAGCGGACCCTCGAAGGCATCCAGGAAGACCTCCAGGGCGTCCGGCGGGATGTAGAGATCCTGAGGGAGTGTCAAGAGCGGTGCCCCCTGAACGACGGCGAATCGCAGCTCCTGCTGGACGCCGACGGCCGGATCGCCCAGCACCTCGACCGCGCCGTCCGGCGCGGCCTTCATCGCAATATCCGATCCCGCCCGGTCGACCGCCTCCCGAGCCACCTCGGCGGCCACCAGCGCCAAACGCGTCCCTTCCATCAGCGTGGCACGCCGCCCATCTCCGACACGCGCATCGCCAACCGCCAGAGCCAGGCCGCGCTCAGACCATCACCAACGACATGGCGTGACGCACCTCGTCGATCGTCTCGCGCGCCACGTCGCGCGCCTTGTCGCACCCCTCGTTGAGGATGCTGCGCACCAGATCGGGCTGCGCCTCGTACTCCTTGGCGCGCTGCTGGATGGGCACCAGCTCGGCGAGAACGGCATCGATGATCGGCTGCTTGCATTCGATACAACCGATGCCCGCCGAGCGGCAGCCCTGCTGCGCCCACTCGCGCACCTCATCGTTCGAATAGACCTGATGGAACTGCCAGACCGGGCATTTATCGGGGTTGCCGGGATCGGTGCGACGCACCCGCGCCGGGTCGGTCGGCATGGTCCTGAGGGCCTTCTCGACCACCGCTGGCTCATCGCGCAACGCGATGGTGTTATTGTAGGACTTGGACATCTTCTGACCGTCCAGGCCCGGCATCTTCGAGGCCTTGGTCAGCAGCGCCTGGGGCTCGGGCAGGATGATGCGCCCACCGCCCTCCAGGTAGCCGAAGAGGCGCTCCCGATCGGACAGGGTGATGTTGCCCTGACCATCGAGCAGCGCGCGGGCCACCTGCAGAGCCTCTTGGTCGCCCTGCTCCTGATAGCGGCGTTTGAGCGAGTCGAACAGCTTGGCGTTCTTCTTGCCCATCTTCTTCTTGGCCTCTTCGGCCTTCTCCTCGAAGCCAGCTTCGCGACCGTAGATGTGGTTGAAGCGCCGCGCGACCTCGCGCGTCAGCTCCACATGCGCGACCTGATCCTCCCCGACCGGCACCTGACCGGCCTTGTACATGAGGATGTCCGCGCTCTGCAGCAGCGGATAGCCGAGGAAGCCATAGGTCGAGAGGTCCAGCTCCTTGAGCTTTTCCTGCTGGTCCTTGTAGCTCGGCACACGCTCGAGCCAGCCCAAGGGGGTGATCATGGAGAGCAGCAGGTGCAGCTCCGCGTGCTCTGGCACGCGCGACTGCACGAAAATGGTCGCCGACCCCGGGTTGATCCCCGCGGCGAGCCAGTCGATGACCATCTCGCGGGAGCTGTCCGGAATGATGGTCGGATCTTCGTAGTGCGTGGTGAGCGCGTGCCAGTCGGCGACGAAGAAGAAGCACTCGTACTCGTGCTGCAGCTCCAGCCAGTTCTTGAGGACGCCGTGGAAGTGGCCGAGATGCAGACGGCCGGTGGGACGCATGCCCGAGAGCACGCGCGCATTTTGAGCAGAAACGGAAGCCAAGGGTTCAACGACCTCGTGTCAGACGAAGAAGAGCTCTCTCACGACCCCCGAGCCCGGCAGCAGATTGATCACGGCCGTGACGACCGGCAGCAGCAAGGAGCCCAGGAGCCCGGTCACCAGAAGGGCGACGAGGATGATGAGCCCGATGGGCTCGAGACGTGAGAACTGGTAAGCCACAGGCCGCGGCAGCAGGGAGCTGAGGACGCGCCCGCCATCCAGCGGAAGCAGCGGGAAGAGGTTCAGGACCATGAGAAAGACGTTGATCACGACGCCGGCCGCGCCAGTGTAGATCAGCGGCAGAGCCAGCCACTGGCTGCCGTCCAGGATCACGAGGCCCAGCTTGATGATCAAGGCCCAGCCGATCGCCATCAGCAGGTTGGCACCCGGGCCGGCGATCGCGACCAGCGCCATGTCGCGGCGCGGGTTCTTGAGGTTGCGCCAGTTCACCGGCACCGGCTTCGCCCAGCCGAACAGGAAGCCCGCCAGAAAGAAGGTCAGGATGGGCACCACCAGGGTGCCCATCAGATCCACATGCTTGATGGGATTGAAGGTGACCCGGCCGAGCATGAGGGCGGTCTTGTCCCCGAGTCGACTGGCGACCCAGCCGTGAGCCGCCTCATGGACCGTGATCGCAAAGAGCACGGGGATGGCGAGCACGGCCAGGAGTTGGATGTGATTCAGGGCTTGCATCATTGCTCGAACAACGTTGGGTCGCCCTTGCCCGTTCGGAGAACGGCTGGCGGATCCGAGATCATATCGACCACCGTGGTGGGCTCCATCCCGCAGAAGCCGCCATCGATGATGAGGTCGACATGCTTGTCGAGGATGTCGCGCATCTCGTAGGGATCCGTCATGGGCAGATCGTCATCGGGGAGGATGAGCGTGGTGCTGAGAATGGGCTGGTCGAGCTCGCCCAGGAGCGAGCGACAGATCGCATTATCAGGCACGCGGATCCCGATCGCCTTGCGTTTGGGATGCAGCAGGCGCCTGGGCACCTGCTTGGTGGCCTCATGGATGAAGGTGTAGGGGCCGGGCGTCAAGGTCTTCAAGAGACGGAAGGCCTGGTTGTCGATCTTCGCGTAGGTGGTGATCTCCGAGAGGTCGCGACAGACCAGCGTGAAGTGGTGCTTGTCATCCACGCGGCGGATGCGCCGGATCCGCTCCATGGCGGATTTCTCGCCGATCTGACACCCCAGCGCGTAGGAGGAATCCGTGGGATAGACCACGACACCGCCCTCGAGCAGGATCTCGACCGCCCGGCGCACCAGGCGAGCCTGCGGATTCTCGGGGTGAATCTGGAAGAATTGAGCCATCCAGCCCTCCTCAGCCGACGGCGGCGCGCACTGAGGCCGCGTCGTCCGGCAGACAGGTCCAGTCCTGCCAAATGGGGGTACAACCCTGCGGCAGCGCGGGCAGGCGGCCCAGCTCGACCCAGGGATTCTCGGGTCCGTGGAAGTCGGAGCCCGCGGAGGCCAGGAGCCTCTGCTCCCGCGCATGACGCGCGAAGGTGAAGGCATCGTCCCGGCTATGGCTGCCGGTCACCACCTCGATACCGACCCCGCCCAGCTCGCGGAATTCGCCGATTAGCCTCAGCATTCGGGTGCGCGTCAGATCATAGCGGGCCGGATGCGCGATCACGGCCTGCCCACCGGCCGCGCGAATCCAGCCTACCGCCTCCTCGAGCGTGGCCCACTGAACCGACACATGCCCCGGCTTCCCGCGCGTCAGAAAACGCTTGAACACCTCGCCCGTCGAGGCCGCCAGACGCTGGCCGACCAAGAACCGGGCGAAATGCGTCCGCCCGATCAAGCGGCCGTTGGAGAGCGCCTTGGCACCCTCGTAGGCGCCCTCAACGCCGTGCTTGGCGAGCTTGCGTCCGATCTCCTCGGCCCGCCAGGCACGCTGCTCCATGGCACGCGCCAGCCCCTGGCTGAGAACGCCATTGTGGCGGTCGACGTTGAGGCCGACGACATGCACGGTGCGCACGCCCCAGGTCACCGAGATCTCGACGCCGGGCACCAGCACCATGCCGAGCGCCTGGGCGGCGCCAGTCGCCTCCTCCAAACCCTCGGTGGTGTCGTGGTCGGTCAGGGCGAGCACCCGAACACCCGCCGACGCGGCGCGCCGCACCAGGGCTTCGGGCGAGAGCGTGCCATCGGAGGCCGTCGAGTGGGAATGCAGATCAGGGATTGGCTTCATTGCACTAGTTTACCCGAAGCCAGCAAGGCGCGTGCGCCGTTACGCAAGACGGAGGCCAATCGGATTGCTATGCTTCCCAGGACAGGCTCCTTTCGAAAAGGCGCTGTCAGCTTCCAGCTCATCCTAAGCCGAACGGGCTCCCAGGAGCCTGCTCGACTCAACCCAAGTCGGAGAGGCGCTTGGGTTCATTCCTGCATGCGGGCAACCACCCAGCCACCGCAGGGTGCCCGGGGACGACCAGACACGATGCTGCCACCGATCGACATCAGTTATATCGCCGACAGGCTCAACGACCTGAGTGACGAGATCCAGCGCGCCTTCGAGGACTCCACGGACAGGGTCGAGCCCGCGCCTCACGTCCTGCTCGATGGGCTCGCGCGGCTCATCGACATCATCCGAGGCGCCGACGCCGGCTCCCCAGGCGACTTCGCGGAGCATCTCCGCGCAGCGACCGGATCGGATCCCGAGGTGCTGCTCGAGCATGGTCTCGGGCTGCTCACTCAGCTCGCCGGCCTGGCCGAGCAACTCCATCTCACACACCACGCCCGCGGCGTGGAGCAGCTCTGTCTGCCACTGACCTGCTGGATGCTGCGACGCGGATCCGAGCTGAAGCACCCAGAGCCCGTCGTCAATGCCGCGGCACACCTCGCCAACCACCTGCGTGCACCGAGCCAGCTCGCCGAGCTTTATGGCCTGCTGACAGAGGTCATGAAGGGGATCGGCATCGAGCGCGCCCTGGAGCTCGAATCCAGCAATCCCGAGCGCCCCTGGCGCATCCTCCTGCTCAATCGCGCCATCGTCGCGACCCGCAGCCATCAGCCGCTGCTGATGGAGGAGTCCTTCCAGTCCGTCGTCGAGCACCTGCGCGAGGACGCGCCGGATTTCTTCCGCGAGGGGATGGGTCAGGTCGAGGCCCTGGACTATCCGCCGCAGGCCCGCGAGGTTATGCGGCGCTATTTCGAGATCTGGTGCGTGGGGCAGAAGCTGCATTGAGGCCCCGCCGAATGACGATGAGACAGCCGCTCGCTGCCCGATCACACACGAATCACGTGCCGATCGAATCACAGGCCGATCAAGAATCGATCACCAAGCAACTTTCGCTGCTGCGAGCGTCGGTTAGGTGCAATCAACACACCTTATCCACAGAAGCGACCACAGGGATTGGGGAAAAGCGCAGGGCGCAGCTGATCAGGAATGAATCAGCCCTGCCTTTTTCGCGCGCACAGAAGGCCTTGCGTCTCCAAGACACAGCTTATCCACAGAAGGAACCACAAGGACTGGGGACAATATCCAACGCCGGCCACGCCTGGGGGCGTTGGAAAGACTGGCCGAGGGTGGGTATGGTGCCAGGACAGGCACCGGCCGGGCTGAGCCCCCTCATACAAGCGGGGCAACCCTGATTCACAGGCCGATCGCGAGGTGCGAACGATGAGCACGAGCCGACCCAGCTGGAAAACAGCGCATCGATCCTTCTACTACGAACAGGCGCCCGCGCCGGAAGACCCGGTGCTCCTGCCGCACGAGACCGCCCTGCTCTGCATCGACGCGCAGAACTACGGCATGGTGCTCGCGGAGGATCCGGCGGAGCGCGCACGCTGGGAGCCCTTCCACCAGCGCATGCGCGGCACCGTGATTCCGGGGCTGCGCGCCATGCAGGAGTGTTGCCGCCGCAACGGAATCGACGTGATCCACGCCCGCATCGCCTGTCTGCTCGACGACGGACGCGACCGCTCGCTGAGTCAGAAGCTGCCTGGATGGAACAACCTGCTCATGCCGCGGACCTCGGAGGCCTCGCGGATCATTCCCGAGGTGGCGCCGGCGCCGGGCGAGATCGTGGTGACCAAGACGACGGATAGCGCCCTGACGGGCACCAACCTGCGCCTGGTGCTCACCAACATGGGCATCCGCAACGTGGTGGTCACCGGCATCTATACCGATCAGTGCGTCTCATCGACCGTCCGCAGCCTGGCCGACGAGAGCTTCTTCGTCGTCCTGCTCGAAGACTGCTGCGCCGCCGGCACGGACGAACTGCACCGGCGCGAGCTGGAGATCATCAACATGATCTACTGCCATGTGATGCGCAGCGACGAACTCCTTGCCTTGATGGCGTTGAGCTGAGCTAGGACGCCTCGCCGGTCGCGACGGCGCGCTCCGGCGAGCGAATCCACTCGCTCCAGGAGCCGACGTAGAGTTTCGACCCCGAGAGCCCCGCCAACTCCATCGCCAGGAGGTTGTGACACGCGGTCACGCCAGAGCCACAGCTATGGGCAATGGTCGTCGCCGATCCGTCACCCATGGCGTCGAGGAAACGCGCGCGCAGCCGCGCGGCAGGGAGGAAGCGACCCTCGGCATCGAGATTCTCCGTGAGCGGCAGATTGAGCGCGCCTGGGATATGCCCCGCGACCGGATCGGTTGGCTCCACCTCGCCCCGATAGCGTTCGGGGGCGCGCGCATCGATCACCCTAATGTCGCCACGCGCAAGCGCGTCGGCCAAGTCATCCGAGGTTACCCAGAGGTCATCCCTCACCCTGGCCTCGAAGCCTTGGGGTCGGTGCCGCGGCACGTCCGGGGTCAAGGTCCCGCCGGCAGCCTCCCAGGCCTGGAGCCCGCCTTCCAGCACGGCGACCCGCGCATGCCCGACCCAGCGCAGCATCCACCAGAGCCGACCGGCAAAGGCACCGTTGAGGTCGTCGTAGACCACCACCCGGCTCTCGGGCGACACACCGCACTGCCCCAGCCAGGCGGCGAAACGGGACGGATCCGGCAAGGGATGGCGACCCGACGTTGGCGTGATCGCGGATGACAGATGCTCGTCCAGATGCGCATAGATCGCGCCTGGAATGTGACCCTCGTGATAGAGCCGTCTACCCAGCTCCGTGTCACTCAGGGCGAACCTGCAGTCGAAGATGCGCAGGTCCGGGTCATGGATCTGCGCGCGCAAGGTCTGGGGATCCACGATCAATCCAGGGGAATATTCAGTCATGAAACCTCTTTGTCCTGTTCAAATGCATGTCGACGGCGCCATCATAGCCCGACCCCTCCCAGTGTCACGCAGGCGCCGCCATTCTCCAGAGATTCAGGCCGGGTTCCGAGCCTCGCCACCACTCGACTCCGGCAGTGGAAGCGCCCGACCTCTCCGTGTCATAGTGTGCTGGCCATCGCTTGATCCGAGCGACCTCCCGATCCGAACGACCGATCCGGGCGTAACCGCCAAACGGCCTCGCCAGACCTAGTAGGAGCACCCGATGGACGAGAATCTTCCCGAAAGCCCCTGCCCAATACAAAGCTGGGTGAGCCAGGCATCGGCCTGCGTCGCACACTACGCGCAGGGCCTCCTGCGTATCGACGCCGTGGCGGCAGACATCCTGCGCGTGCGCTTTGCGCCTTCCGGGCGACTCGCGCCCCCTCGATCCTGGAGCCCGGTGCTGGATCTCCCGCCAGCGGGGCTCTCCGTCACCGAGGAAGACGGGGTCGTGCGGATGTCGACCGACGCCATGGGCGCAACCCTGGGTCTAGAGTGCGGACTGCTGCAATTCCTGACGCCCGAGGGTCAGGTCTTCGCCGCGGATCTGGGCGCCCCCCTCTGGCGCGAGGTGGCCCTGGAGGAGACCGGCATGGAGCACATGCCCGAGCCCGAACTGCCGGCCGGCGACGCGCGTATCGGCGTCTTCCTGCAGAAGCGCATGGCGCCCGAGGAGGGCTACTACGGCTTCGGCCAACGGACCGGTCAGCTCAACCGGCGCTACCGGCGGCTCACCAACTGGACCATCGACAAGTCATCGCCGGGGCACAGCCGCGGCGACGACAACATGTACCAGGCCCACCCGATGTTCATGGCCGTGCGGCCTGGACTCGCCTGGGGGCTCTATCTCAATTCCACCTGGTACAGCGCCTTCGACCTGGGCGCCGCGGACGAAGAGGTGCTCACCCTCTTCACGCTCGGCGGCGAGCTTGACTACTTCGTCTTTGCCGGCCCGACGCCAGCGGCGGTGGTGGAGCAACTCACACGCCTGACCGGACGCCCAATGCTGCCGCCGCTCTGGGCGCTGGGCTATCACCAGTCCCGCTGGAGCTATGGGACGGACGCGGATGTACGCGGCATCGCCCAGACCTTTCGCGAGCACTGGATCCCCATCGATGCCATCCACCTGGACATCGACTACATGGACGGCTACCGCATCTTCACCTGGGACCGGAATCGATTCCCCGAGCCAAGCGAGACCATTGCCGCCCTTCATGAAGCGCAGGTCCGCGCCGTCACCATCGTGGATCCTGGCGTCAAGAACGACCGCGAGACGGGTTATCGAACGGCGGAATCCGGCCTGGCCGGCGGGCACTTCATTCAGCGGCCGGACGGCGAGCCCTTTACCGGCTGGGTCTGGCCGGACGAATCGCTGTTCCCGGATTTCTGCCGCGGCGCGACACGGCAGTGGTGGGGCGAGCTGCACGCGGATCTGGTCGGTCTCGGCATCGACGGCATCTGGTGCGATATGAACGAACCCTCCATCGTCGACCGCCCGTTCAAGGTGTCCGGCGTCTGCGAGCAGCCGGTTCCGCTCTCCATCACGCAGGGCGACGACGGTGAGGCGCTGCACGCCGAAACGCATAATCTCTACGGCCAGCTCATGGCACAGGCGACCTGGGAGGGACTGGAGCGCCTCCGACCCGAGCGTCGCCCCTGGGTGCTGACGCGCTCCGGCTTCGTCGGCACGCAGCGCTGGGCCGCGAGCTGGATGGGCGACAACAACGCCTGGTGGGAGCATCTGGAGATGAGCCTGCCACAGTTGGCGAGCATGGGCCTGTGCGGCTCGCCGCACGTTGGCGTGGACATCGGCGGCTTCTACCAGAACACGGTCGGCGAACTCTATGCCCGCTGGATGGAACTGGGCACCTTCTACCCCTTCATGCGCTGCCACACGCACTGCGACAGCCGCCCCCAGGAGCCCTGGTCGTTCGGGCCCGAGATCGAGGCCATCGTGCGCTCGGCCATCGAGCTGCGCTACCGTCTGCTGCCCTATCTCTACACGCTGGCCCACCTGGCGCATCGCACCGGCCAGCCGCTGCTGCGGCCTCTGCTCTACGACTTCCCCTGGGCCACGCATCTCCATCAGATCCAGGATCAGGTGATGATCGGACCGCAGCTGATGATCGCCCCGGTCTGTGCGCCCGGTGTGAGGCGACGCCTGGTGGAGCTGCCGCCCGGACACACCTGGTACGACTTCCGCACCGGGCTGCCGATCGATTCCGACCACCTCGTCGCGGACGCGCCCTTGGGCGGCATCCCCATCCTGGTCCGCGGCGGGTCCGTCCTGACCCTGGGCAATATCCGCCCTTCGACGGCAGACCCCGTCTCGGAGCTGACGCTGGAGGTCTATCCGGACCACAACAACGCCGGCAACTGGACACTGATCGAGGACGACGGCGAGAGCTTCGCCTATCGCGAGGGTGCGCTCTGCGAGACGGAGATGGGGATCGCGCCCGCGGGTCAAGGCGCGGAGCTATGGGTCGCCGCCCGACGCGGCGACTATCGCCCTCCGGCGCGTCGCCTGACCGTTCGACTGCATCTGATGCAGCCTCCGGTCGGCGTCCTGCTAGACGGCAACGAGGCGGATGGCTGGACCTGGGACGACGAGCGTCACGCCCTGGTGCTCGGACTGGACGACGACGGCCAGGAGCACCGCATCACCCCGAGGTTCTGACGCATCCTCAGCCCGAGGTCGCGTCCGGGCGGCCCGGCCACAGGGTAAGGAGCAGCATGATCGCAGCCGTTCCGAGCGCAGCGGAATGGAGTCGATCTCCGCCGATCAGGACATAGACCAGACCAAGGATCGCAGGCAGCTCGGCGAACGCCAGGGCAACCAGATAGCGGCCAATCTTACCGGGAGATTCCGGGTCAGCAACGGGCTCGTGAACCCTGACGTCGGATCTCGGCCGGCGCGCGCGCAGCAGGCGGGCCGCGAGAATGGCCAAGGGCACGGAAACGATGCCCGCCGCGAGGATGGGCAGCCGCGCCGCGTCGATCGGCTCGACCAGGATCAGCCCGGGCAGCCACCAGGTCAGGACGGTGATGACGAAGACCGAGCCGAACTGGGCGCCCCAGAGGATGAGGCGATTGGGTTGCGGATTCCTCTCTTGGTTGGACGTCATGTGCATCCTCTCGCAAGCGCTCGGGCGTGCGTCGGTCGTTTCACGTTCGGCAACCCTAACCCGGAACTGGCCATCTGGCGTGCCAAGCCGGTCACGCGCTCGCCACGTCGGCTCGACCGCTTTCCACTGCACCCTGCGCCCGCCGCAGGGCATTCAACCACGGAGTCACACCCATGAGCCCAGAGAATCCTTATCAAACCCCTGCGTCAGACCTGCGCCAGCCGCTCAAGGGCGAAACCGACCAGTCGAGCCCGTTCTCGCCGCGCGGCCGATTCGGCCGACTGAGCTACCTCGCCTGGGGCACGGTGCTCTATTTGATCGTCATGTTGGTCGCTGTCGCCCTCAGCGCGGCGGGTCTTATGAACACATCCTCGCCTGAAAGCGTCGGACTGGTCCAGATCCTCGTCACCATTCCGGCCGCCGTCGTCGGCATCCTCTTCGGGATCCGCCGCCTGCATGACATCAATGCCGGTGGCTGGTGGATGCTTCTCTCCGTGGTCCCCATCGTCAACATCGGACTGGCGCTGGTGCTCTTCCTCAAGGCCGGCACCCCCGACGCGAACCGCTTTGCCCCGCCCCGCCCGACACCGACCTGGGAGCGGGTCGTGGGTATCATCGGCGTCGTATTGCTCGTGCTCGGGCTTGTCGGCATCGTCGCCGCCATACTCATCCCGCTCGTGGTCGGCGTCCAGCAGGGCGTCTGACCCGACAACTCGCTCTGCGCCGCCACTCAGGCTTGAACCTGGCCATTGCCCTTAACACTCGCCGGCGCCCGTCATCCGTGCGTCGGCGGCTCGATTCGGTCGCCGTATGTCAATCCGCCCCGCTCTTCTGATCGCCTTGGGCCTCCTGTCCGGCCTCACGCCCTTCGCGATCGACCTCTATCTTCCCAGTCTGCCATCGATCGCGCAGGATCTGGAATCCTCGATCGAACTGGCACAGCTCAGCGTCACTGTCTATCTGGGCGTCTTCGCGCTGACGCAGCTCTTTCTCGGCCCCTTGTCCGACGTGCTCGGCCGACGCAAGACCATTGGTGGCGGACTCATTCTTTTCCTGCTCGGGAACCTGGCCTGCGCGCTCGCCCCCAGCATGGCCGTGCTCCTCGTCGCCCGCGCGGCGCAGGCGCTCGGGGGCGCCGCGGTCGCCGTGACCGTGCCGGCCCTGGTCCGCGACCTCTACGAGAAGGACGACTACGCCCGCGTGATGGGGTTGGTGATGCTCGTCATGGCCATGGCGCCGCTGCTGGCGCCGACGCTGGGCTCGCTCATCATCGGCGTGGCCTCATGGCGGATGGTCTTCCTGGTGCTCTTCGCCATCGCGCTCACCACGGCGCTGCTGTTTTTCCGCCTGGTCGACGAGACGCTGCACCCCGGCCGGCGGCATGTCTTCGATGTCGGCGGCATCCTGAGAAACTACGCCTCCATCCTCGCGCAGCCGCTGGCGCTCGGCTATCTGCTCACGGGGGCCTGCAGCTTCGCCGGCATGATGACCTTCATCGTGACCTCACCCTATGTCTACATCGAGCTGCATCAGCTGCCCGCGACCTGGTTCGGCCTGGCCTTCGGCGCCAATGTGGCGCTCGGGATGCTCTTCGCCTCCTTGAATGCCCGTTTCGTCAGCCGCTTCGGTGCCGATCGGCTGTTGCGCTGGGGACTCGGGGTGCAGGGAACGGCTGCGCTGCTCGCCTTGGCGCTGGCCGCGGCCGGTCACACGCCACTCTGGGGAATTGCCGCCGTCGCGGCGCTCTATCTCAGCATGGCAGGCGTGGTCATGGGCAACGCCATGGCGGGATTCATGTCGCTCTTCCCCAGGATGGCCGGCACCGCCTCAGCCTTTGCCGGCGCCACGCGGTTCGGGGCGGGCGCGGCCATGGGCACACTGGTCAGCCTGGTCCACAATGGCACGGCGGCTCCGCTGCTGATCGGGATGGGCACCTCAGGCCTGCTCGCGGTCTGCGGCTTCCTCGTGCTCTGCCGCGGGACAGCAGGACGCCACGCTGCGCCTCAGGAGGCCAACGTCAGACCATGATCAGCGAGCCGGGCAACCGCCAACGCCTCATCGAGCACTTCGCCTTTCTCGCCAAGAGCGATGCGGCGATGCGCAAGACCTTCTTCGAGCGCGCCAGCCTGGTGCGGCTTCCAGCCGGGCACATCATCTGTCACGACGGCGGACAATGCGCCCATCTGGCGTTGGTCCTCGCCGGGCAGGCACGCATCTACAAGCTGGGCGAGAACGGACGCGAGGTCACCCTCTATCGGGTGGAGCCCGGCGAGAGCTGCGTGGTGACCGCCTCCTGCATCCTGAGCCAGCGTCCCTTTCCAGCATTCGCGGTCTGTGAGACCGAGGTCGAGGCCGCCGTGGTGGCGAAGCCTGACGTCGAGGCCTGGCTGACGGCATCCCCGCATTGGCGCAGCTTCATCTTCGACCTGGTGGCTGACCGGATCGGCGAGGTCTTCGCGGTCCTGGACGCCGTGCTCTTCCAACCCCTGGATCAACGTCTGGCGGCCTTCTTGCTGCAACGCCTGAAACGCTCGACCGGAGCGGCGTCGGCCGAGCGCGTCCTGCGCATCACCCACCAGGAGCTGGCCTCCGAGCTGGGTTCTTCGCGCGAGGTCGTGACCCGCATCCTGCGCGACTTCGAGCAGACTGGGGCCGTGGCGACCCGGCGCGGCCAGATCGAGGTCCGCAATCCAGAGATGCTAGAGCGGCGCTTGCAGACGCCCTGAGCCCCGAGGAGCCTTCTGTTGCCGCGCTGATCAGCACGCCTCTTCCGCGCAACGCCTTCCGGAGACCCTCGGCCGACACCGGCGTCCACACATCAAGGGACGCGGCGCCGAATGACTTCCACGAATACCGCATTTGTTTTATGGTAATCGCGCTGCGACGTTGCGACAGAGCACCGCAGCCAATCTAGGTAGGCTCGCGGCGCGAGCGCGTGCCGCTGAGCCCTTGGCCAGATATCGTTTGAATGAGGAGAATCGCTATGAGCATCTCGAAGAATATCGGCGACAAAGACCGGATCTACCGCGCCATCGGCGGCATCATCATCATCCTCTGGGGCATCTCCAACCACAACGCACTGGGTCTGCTCGGCTTCATTGCCCTCGCAACCGCCTACTACCGCGTGTGCCCCCTCTACATCCCCATGGACGTCGACACCACGAAGTAGCGCCCAACCGGCTGATCAAGGCCTGACGCCGCGGCACAAGGACGCCGCCGCGGCGCACCGGATCAGTCGCCCAGGGCTCCACGCCTGCCTTTTCCACGGCGATATTCGAGCCAGATACGCCTGTGCCCGCCACCTGATCGGGACGAAACGCTCGCGCATTCCCGTTTCTCGGATCTCGACTCGCAGCTCTGCGCCGGAACCGATACTCTTGCGCATCGAAAACCACGATCCGAGAGCGCGAGTTCGACATGGTGAAGTTTTGGAAGCGGGAATCCGGGACGATCGCCGCGGCACAGACACCCTCCGCGGCCGACACGCCTCAACCGGCGGCTACCCCCTCCGAGCTGGAGAAGATGGCGCTCGATCAGCTCGCGGGCCTGCTGCGCCTCTGGGGCGAGCACGCCTTCGACCTCGACGAGATCAAGGCCGACAAGATCACCGAGCAGCTCGAGCGCTGGGGACGCCACGTCCTGAACGCCACCCCGGTCGGCGATACGCCGCCACCGCGCGACGAGAAAGCCGGCGGCGAGCAGCGCCGCGATTGGGCCGGCTTGCGCACCGCCACCACCCGCATCCGTCGCGCCGAGCAGGCGTACGTCAGCCGCCAGGTCATCGGCACGCGCAAAGTCATGGGTGACTTCGTGCAGACGCTCGGCCAGATGCTCGCGGAAGACCAGGAAGAGCAGGCGCGCGTCCTCTCCGTCATCAACCATCTGCGCAGAACGATCGAGGAGAATGCCCCGGTCGAGGCATTGACCCAGGAGGCCACCCACGCCATCGACATGATCGCGGACATCGCCCGCGAGCGCGCGCAGCGCCACCAGGGGCTGCTGGACGACATGACGGACAAGCTCCAATCCCTGCGCGGCGAACTGGACGCCGCGCAGCGCGAGATGGAACTCGACCCCCTCACCCGGCTTTACAACCGCAAGGCCTTCGACGTCCAGCTCGAGCGCGTCTTCGAGCTCTGCAAGCTCTCGGGGCAACCCGCCTGCCTGCTCATGGTCGACGCCGA
The DNA here is from genome assembly GCF_016583565.1 of Thiocystis violacea. Classification (GTDB taxonomy): domain Bacteria; phylum Pseudomonadota; class Gammaproteobacteria; order Chromatiales; family Chromatiaceae; genus Thiorhodococcus; species Thiorhodococcus violaceus_A. The sequence continues at coordinate 24,527 of NZ_NRRF01000018.1, forward strand.
TCACTTCAAGCGAGTCAACGACACCCACGGCCATCCGGTGGGCGATCTCGTGCTGCGCCGGGTTGCCGATTGCTGCGCTCAGGGCTTCCCCCGCAAGACGGATTTCGTCGCACGCTACGGCGGCGAGGAATTCGCCGTCGTCCTGCAAGACACGGCGCTTGCGACGGGTCTGCAGCTCGCCCAACGGCTGGTGGACGCCATCCGCGCCATGCGCATCGAGCACGAGACCGGAGAGTTCGGCATCACCGTCTCCATCGGCCTCGCCGAGCTCAAGCCACACCCGACGGCCGGGCAATGGCTCAGGGCCGCGGACAGCGCGCTCTATCAAGCCAAAGAGGCCGGCCGCGATCGGGTCGCGACCTTCAAGCGCGCCTAGTGTCCCTCAGGCTTGTCGCCATGATCGCGATGGGAGGCGAAAGAGATTCTGTCCAACACCCCCATGAGCACGGCGGAGATGACGAAGGTCAGGTGGATGACGACGTACCAGAGGAGCTTGTCCGGCGGCACCTCCGGCACGTTCATGAAGATCTGCAGCAGGTGAATTGACGAGATCGCCACGATGGATGCCGCAACCTTCAGCTTCAGGGTTCCGGCATCCAGCTTCCCGAGCCAGTCGAGCTTGTCGTCTCCCTCACGGACATCGATCCGCGACACGAAGTTCTCATAGCCGGAAAACATCACCATCACCACCAGACTGGCCACCAGGGACAAGTCGATGAGTCCCAGGATGATCAACACCATGTCCGATTCGCCGACCTCGAGGATATGAACGGCGAGGTGGTAGATCTCCTGGAAGAACTTGATCGCCAGCGCGATCAGGACGAGAGACAAGCCCAAGTAGATCGGCGCCAACAACCATCGGCTGGCGTAAAGTACACGTTCGACGAAAGACTCCAGCACGCGGCGACTCCTCAGTTGATCCCATTTCAGGCGCTCGGGCGCGGCCAGCTGCTTCCTCACAGCCCTCGGCACATCGCCCGCGGCGCCGGCATTGTAGAGATGACAGCCGCGCCGCGCTATTGGGCATTGAACCCCGCGGCCATTGACCTGGCTCAGGTAATCCCGTTTCTGATTTTGTCTTTTGTCATGGAGCTGTCACCGTATCGCCCGCAGGATGCGACCAACAAAAACGACCGTGCGGCGCAGGATCAGCACGGCACATCGGGACCGCGGCATGCGGTCTCGCTCACACCCGGAGGCCGTTCGATGCGACCCGTTTTGCGATTTTCCCTGGCATTGCTGTTATTTGCCGGCTTGGCTCCGTTCGCGGTCATGGGCGAAGGCCAGTGGCCGACTCCGCCAGTGGAGGGCAAGCCGCCACCCCAGATCTCGGGTCCACTGTCCGGCGGGACGGGAGACCACACCAAGTATGAAGCGCTGAAACAGCCCTTCGCCTCCGGCCCGGAGGTGACCAAGGCGTGCCTGAGCTGTCACACCGAGACCGGCAAGCACTTCATGAAGAACATCCACTGGACCTGGGAATATCGCAATCCCGATACCGGCCAGTTGCTGGGCAAGAAGCACCTGATCAACAACTTCTGCACCAACGCCCGTGGCAACGAGGGGATGTGCGCCCAATGCCACGCGGGCTATGGCTGGAAGGACGAGAGCTTCGACTTCACCAACGAAGACAACATCGATTGCCTGGTCTGTCACGATACGACCGGAACCTACTACAAGACCCCCAACAGCGCGGGGAGTCCCGCCTGCTCGGTCATGTTCGAAGGCAAACCGCCCATCGACTACAACCTGGTCGCCGAGAACGTCGGTCTACCCGAGCGCGCGAACTGCGGAACCTGTCACTTCAACGGTGGAGGCGGAGACAACGTCAAGCACGGCGACCTCTCCTCGGCGCTCAAGAATCCGCCGCGCGAACTCGACGTGCACATGGACGCGAAAGGACTCAACTTTGCCTGCACCGCCTGCCACATCACCAAATCGCATGTCTGGGCCGGCAGCCGCTATCACGTGTTGTCCAAAGATATGGAAGGCACCGGCAAGCCCGGCCAGCGCCGCGATGTAGCCACCTGCGAGTCCTGCCACGGCACGGCACCGCATCCCGTCGATTCGCTGGCGGCCTTCAAACGCAACGACCATATCTCCAGCGTCGCCTGTCAGACCTGTCATATCCCGGAATTCGCTCGGGGCGGCGTGGCCACCATCACCAACTGGGATTGGCGCACCGCCGGCAAGCTCCGCAACGGCGAAGGCTATCATGAGCACGGCTACACCCAGGGCAACGGCGAGGAGCGTTACACCTACAAGTCGATCAAAGGGGACTTTACCTATGGCGAAAACCTGGTGCCGCTCTACCGCTGGTTCGACGGGCAAATGCAGTACACCACGATCGACACCAAGTTCAACGTCGCCAAGCCCGTCGCCATCAACGACTTCACCGGCTCGCGGGAGAACGCGGACTCACGCATCTGGCCCTTCAAGAAGATGACGACATGGCTACCGGCCGACATGGGCAACGGCACCCTGGTCTACACCCACCTGTGGGGCGAGGACGATGACTCCTACTGGGGCAACTACGACATGGGCAAGGCCATCGCGCACGGCATGAAGAAGTTCGGGCTCCCCTACTCCGGCGAGTTCGGCTTCGTCGAGACCTTTTCCTACTGGCCCATCACGCACATGGTGTCCCCCAAGGAAGATGCCCTATCCTGCCAGGATTGCCACGCAGAGCAGGGCCGTCTTCAGGGGGTCGAAGGGGTCTACATGCCGGGGCGAGACCACAACCGCTGGCTGGATCTGATCGGCACCATCGCGGTTTTCGGGACTCTCATCGTCATTCTGGGGCACGCACTGGTTCGTATCGTCGCACCCAAGGGAGCAAAGCACTAATGGCCATTCGTCGCGTAAGGATCTTCAGTCTGTTCGAGCGCTTCTGGCACTGGTCGCAGATGCTCTTGATCGTAATCCTGATGTTCAGCGGATTCGGGCTGCACGGCTTTCATCATCTGCTCGGTTTCGAGCAGGCGGTGACGCTGCACACCCTCGCCGCCTTCTCGCTCCTGCTACTGTGGGCCTTCAGCATCTTCTGGCTCTTCACGACCCGGAACTGGCGCCACTTCATCCCGACCGTCAAGGGCATGTGGCAGGTGCTGCGGTTCTACAGCTTCGGCATCTTCCAGGGCGAGCATCACCCCTACCGCAAGGCCTACTGGCGCAAGCACAATCCGTTGCAGGCGCTGGCCTACCTGATGCTCAAGATCGTGCTCTTTCCGCTGATCTGGATCTCGGGGCTGGTCTATCTCTTCTACTTCCTATGGAGAGACATCCCCCATGCCACGCAGGTGCTGGATGGCGTGGCACTGATTCATACCGGCGCGGCCTTCACGATCGTGGTCTTCGTCATGATCCACGTCTATATGCTCACGACCGGGCACTCGTTCAAAGAGCATGTCATGCCCATGATCAATGGCTTCGACGAGGTGGATTTGACGCCTGAGGAAGAGGCCTATCTGCTGAAAGACCAGCCGGAGGTTCTCGGCTAACGGCAGCCGTTCTCATCGCAAGCAGTGCGCGTCGACGCGAACGGATTCGCGTCGATTCGCTCACCAGCCATCGAGCCTACGACTTCCCCGGAAACCGAATATCCGCCATCTTATCCAGGGCGCGCACCATGGGCGCCCACCGCTCCGGCGGTTCGAAGGCGTCGAGGAAGTTCTTGAGGTAGAGCCCCAGTTCGGTGTCGCCGGACATCCGCAGGCGACGCTGGAAGAAGAGCGTGTCGGCGTCCTCGCGGCGCGCAGCAAGCAGAAGGAACTCGTGCAATCCTCCGGCAATGGAGGAATCCGCGGGCATGTCGTCACCGTAGCCGCGAATCTTGCCGTCGCTCAGACCCAAGCGATAACGCACCCCGATGTCGTCGATCTCGATCGCGATGCGACGTCCGATCAGGAAGTCCAACTCCCCCTCCTCCAATGCCTCCTTCATGACCTGATTGAGCATGGTCGCGAGTGCTCGGCTATGCAGGACGCTCGGCATGAGCCGAAGCGGAAAGGTGAGGGTGCGGAGAAAGCGCGGTGGAGCAGGCATGGCAATTGTCTCGGGTCGAATCTAGGCGAAAGAAAAGACCGCGAATTTTCCTCCCTCTCCTCTCTCGACACAAGGGAATGCGGCAGGTGAAATAGCGGCTCCGCATCAAGACTCAGGAACCACCGGAATCATGGCAACCAGCTTGCTGACGCTGCTCGACGACATCGCGACCGTCCTGGACGACGTCTCCTTGCTCACCAAGGTCGCGGCCCGCAAGACCGCCAGCGTGTTGGGGGATGACCTGGCCTTGAATGCGGAGCAGGTCCGCGGTGTGCGGGCCGAGCGCGAGCTGCCGGTCGTCTGGGCCGTGTTCAAGGGCTCGCTGAAGAACAAGCTGATCCTCGTCCCGGCCGCATTGGCGATCAGCGCCTTCGCCCCCTGGGCCATCATGCCGCTACTGATGATTGGCGGCCTCTATCTCTGCTTCGAGGGCATTGAGAAGGTCGCGCACAAGTACCTGCATGCGGCGGCGAAAGACCAGGCGCATCACGCCGAGCTGACCGCCGCCTTGGCGGATCCCAAGGCGGACCTCGTCGCGCTGGAGCGCGAGAAGATCAAAGGGGCCATACGCACGGACTTCATCCTCTCGGCGGAGATCATCGTCATCACGCTCGGGACGGTCGAAGGCACCGCGTTCGTGACCCAGGTGCTGGTCTTGAGCGGAATCGCGGTCGTCATGACCATTGGTGTCTACGGGCTCGTCGCTGGCATCGTCAAGCTCGACGACGCCGGCCTTTATCTGAGCCTCCGCGACGGGGCGGGATTCCTGGAAGATCAGCTGCGCGCCATCGGCCGCGGGCTCCTGCGAGCGGCACCCCTGCTCATGAAGACGCTCTCCGTGGCAGGCACCATCGCCATGTTCCTGGTCGGCGGCGGCATCATCGCGCATGGCATTCCCGCCGTGCATCACCTCATCGCGCACCTGAGCGAGGGACTGCGCGACATCGCCGGTATCGGCGGATTCCTGGCCGCGCTCACGCCACTGCTCCTGAACGCGCTCATCGGAATGATCGCCGGCGCTCTGGCCCTAGGTCTGGTTGGACTCGTGAAGAAGCTGTCCTGAAGCCGGTCAGGGGCTGCGAGGAGCGACCTGCTCGCTGGAGCGAGAGACCGATCGCGTTGAAAGCCAGCGTTCCACACCGCCTCTATTCAAGATCTCAGTGTATTACTGCGTTTTTAGCGGCGAGTGGTTGACTTCGTGCCGTCTCGGGCCTTGATCATCGGTTATTTCACTGTTGCTAAGCCGCCACAGGGACGAGGTACGGCTGCCTCTCGTGGCACCCGCTCCGCGGTGCCACGCGCGCTCCCGGCGCTCTGCGCCCAGATGCTCCGGCAGGTTGCGCAGGCCGCGCGGCGCAGAGCTGTGTCGCGAGCGACCGTCATCGTTTCATCTTCCAGAGTGCCACCACTCCTGCATGCTCGTTTCGTTGGGCCTCATCCCTCGGCCCAATCTTGCAGACATCAGTCAGGGCCGCCGGAGACGATGCCTGCGCGTTCGGCCTCAAGGTGCAGGTCCGCGGGCTCGTCCACATCCATCAAGATACCGGTGTCCATAGTCGGCACGAGCACAAGCCCGGAGGAACTGGCCTGGACGAGCCGGCTGGCGCCGCGCTCGCCCCTGAGCGCCATGAGCGCCTGTCGATAGCCCTTGGCGAAACCGACGGGATGACCGCGCCGTCCATTCACCGTGGGTGCGGCGATCTGGGCACCCGCGTCGAGGGCATCCAGAACGCGCCGGATGGTCTGCGGCCGGATCCAGGGCATGTCGGCCAGGACGATCAGCCAGGCATCGGCGTCCGACGCCTGCGCGACGCCTTTCGCGATGCTGGTCGCCATGCCCTGATCCGCGTCGGGATTCTCGACCAGACCGAGGCCGGCCGCGCGCATCATGCCGGCGAGCGCCGCGTCGCCGGGGCGGATCACCACAAGCGCCTCGATGCCCGTCGCCATCAAATGGCGCGCGGCCTTCAAGGCCATCGGCTCACCATCCGGCATCCTGGCCAGCAGCTTGTTCCCGCCGAATCGGCGCGCCTCGCCCGCGGCGAGCAGGATCCCGACGACGCGGCTCACCCGGCCCCCGACAGCCCGTTTCGCGCCGCCGTGATCCCGGCCAGGATGGACAGGGCGATCTCGGCCGGCCGCTTGCTGCCGATCGGCAGCCCCGCCGGGGCGTCGAGCCGGGCGATCTGCTCGGGCGCGAGCCCAAGCGCCAGCAGTCGCTCCCGGCGCGCGGCCGCGCTGGCCCTGGAGCCTAGGGCGCCGATGTAGAAGGCCGGGGTCGCGAGCGCTTCGCCGAGGGCGAGATCGTCCTGCTTGGGGTCGTGCGAGACTGTGACGATGGCGGTTCGCGGGCAGGTGCCGAGCTGCCGGACGGCGTCATCCGGCATCAGACGGCAATAGTCGACCCCGGCCAGGGGTTGGGGATCCGCGAACGCCTCACGCGGATCACAAATGGTCACGCGGTAGTCCAGCAGCCGGGCCATGCGGGCCAGGTCGCGCGCCAATTGGCCGTCGCCGACGAGCAGCAGCTGCCAGCTCGGCCCCAGAACCTTGGTCACTGCCGCTGTGCCGGCCTCGAAATCCGACCGACCGGCGCCGGGGTGCAGGCTCACCTCGCCGGTTGTGAGACAAACACGCCGGGCCACCAGCTCGCCGGCCTCGATCCTTGCGATCAGGGCGGCCAGCGGCGCCTCGGTGTCCAGCACTTCGACCAGGAGCGCCAGCCGGCCGCCGCAGGGCAGACCCCAGCGATTCGCCTCCAGCCGATCGACCCCGAAGTCGATGCGCGTCGGGATCGACCCGCCGAACTCGCCCTCGCGGTAGCGCTCGGAAAGCGCCTGCTCGACACAGCCGCCGGAGACCGAGCCGGCCATGGCGCCGTCCCGGCGGATGATCAGCCAGGCGCCCGGAGGGCGCGGCGCGGAGCCCCAGGTGTGGAGCACGGTCACCAGCGCGACGCGATCACCGGCCGCGAGCCAGTCCCGGGCCAGGCCAAGCAGCTCCAGATCGCCGGCGGGCTCGGCACCGCTTGGGGGCATCAGGCGAGCCTGAGCGGCAGACGGCGAAGCCGTTGGCCGGTCGCCGCGGCAAGCGCGTTGGCGACGGCGGGTGCGATCACCGGCGTCGCCGGCTCGCCCACCCCCGTCGGTGCCTCGGCGGAGGGGAGGATGTAGACCTCGACCCGCGGCATCTGGTCCATCCGCAGCACCTTGTAGTCGTGGAAGTTCGACTGTTCGACGCGCCCCTCCTTCAGGGTGAGGCGGCTGACCAGGGCCGCGGCCAGACCATAGCCCATGCCGCCCTCCATCTGCGCCTTGACGACGTCCGGGTTAATGGCCATGCCGCAATCGACGGCGATCACGACCCGGTCGACGCTGAAGGACCGGCCTCTGACCGTGACCTCGGCCACCTGGGCGACATAGGAGTTGAAGGATTCGTGCACGGCGACGCCGCGTCCGCGCCCCTCCGGCAAGGCGCCGCCCCAGCCGGCCTTCTCGGCCGCGAGCTTGAGCACCCCCTGGTGCCGCGGATGGCCCTCGAGCAGCGCCATGCGGAAATCGACCGGGTCGCGTCCGGCCGCCGTCGCCAGCTCGTCGATGACGCTTTCCACCGCGAACGCCGTGTGCGTATGGCCGACCGAACGCCACCACTGAATCGGCACGGGCAGCGTCGGCGAGTGCAGATCCACGTAGAGGTTGGGGATGCCATAGGCCAGATCGCTGGCACCCTCGACGGAGAGCCGGTCGACCCCGTCGACGACCAGTCTGGACGTCATGCCCGCGGCGGCCGCGATGGATTGGCCGACGATGCGCTGGTGCCAGGCCACGGGCTTACCCGCCGCGTCGAGTCCGGCGCGCACCCGGTGAAGGAAGAGCGGACGGTACCACCCCGCCCGCGTGTCGTCCTCGCGCGTCCACTGCAGCTTGATGGGCGTCTTGCGGCCAGCGGCCTTGAAGATTTCGGCCGCCTCCGAGGTGAAATCGGCCTGCGGATTGCCGCGCCGGCCGAAGGAACTGCCCGCGTAGAGCATGTCGATGCGCACCTGCTCCGGCTTCAGACCCAGAACCGAGGCGACGCCCGCCTGGGTGCGCGTCTGGGATTGCTCGCCGTTGATCACCCGCACGCCGTCGCCCTCGGGCAGGATGACGCAGTTCAGGGGTTCCATGGAGGCGTGGGCCAGAAAGGGCAGCGCGAACTCCGACTCGATCACCTTGTCCGCGGAGGCCAGTGCCGCCTCGGCGTCGCCGCGCGCCGTCGCCACCGCGCCCGGCGTCGCGGCAAGCTCCCTGTATTGCTGCAGGATTTCCTCCGAGCCCAGCGTGAAGGCATCGCTCTCGTCCCACTCGATGCTCAGACGATCGCGCCCACGCTTGGCGGTCCAGAAATCGGCCGCCAGCACGGCGACGCCGGTGGGGATGCGCAGGATCTTCTCCACGCCCCGGATCGCGACCGCGGGCTCCGGATCCAGCGACTTCAGGCGCGCACCGAATCTGGGCGGATGGGCGACCACGGCGGTCAGCAGACCCGGCAGCGAGACATCCTGGGTGTAGCGGGCACTGCCGTCGATCTTCTCCGCCGCATCCTTGCGGCGCAGCCGGGCATTGCCGATGAGGCGGAACTCGGCCGGATCCTTGAGAAAGACGTCCTCTGGCACCACCAGTCCGGCCGCCGCCTCCGCCAGTTCACCGAAGCTCGCGCGCTGGCCCTTGGCATGACTGAGCTGGCCGTCGCGCACCTGGATCTCCCCGGCGTCGACCTGCCAACGCTTGGCGGCGGCCTCGACCAGCATCTGTCTCGCGGTGGCGCCGGCCTTGCGCATCTGCTCCCAGGAGTTGGCGATCGAGGTGCTTCCGCCGGTGCCCTGGGTCGGACCCCAGAAAAGGTTGTTGTAGCGCGCGGCGTCGGCCGGCGCGCCCTCGACGCGGACCTGGTCCCAGCGCGCGTCCAACTCCTCCGCGACCAAGGTCGGCAGACCCGTGTAGGTGCCCTGCCCCATCTCCAAGTGCTTGACGATGACGGTGACGCTGTCGTCGGTGCCGATGCGCACGAAGGCGTTGGGCTCCAGTGGCGCGGCGGCATCCGGCTTGGAGGGTGCCGCATCCAGCCGTCGCGAGACGCCGCTCAGCTGGACGCCGAGCGTCAGACCGGCGCCGGCGGCGAGGCCCTGCTGGAGGAAGCGGCGGCGACTGAGATTCTCGATCCGATTGCGCATATCCCTCTCCTAGGCCAACGCGGCCGCGGCCTGCTTGATGGCGGACCGAATACGCGCATAGGTCGCGCACCGGCAGATGTTGCCCGACATGGCGGCGTCGATCTCCGCGTCCGTCGGCGACGGGTTCTGCGTCAGCAAGGCTGTCGCGGACATGATCTGCCCGGACTGGCAAAAGCCGCACTGGACGACGTCCAGATCCGCCCAGGCCGCTTGAATCGCGCGCCCCTCGGGCGTGTCCAGGCCCTCGATCGTCAAAACGGTCCCATTCGCGGCCGCCGACAAGGGCGTCGAGCAGGAGCGCACGGGCGCCCCATTCAAAAAAAGGGTGCAGACACCGCACTCTGAGATGCCGCAGCCGTACTTGGTGCCGGTCAGCCCGACATGCTCGCGGATGACCCACAGCAGGGGCGTATCCGGATCCAGGTCGAGCTGATGCTCGCGACCGTTCACTGTGATCTTGACCATCTCTGACTCCTTCGCGGTGCTGAGTGCGTCGTCGTTAAGGTCTCGTTCAGTCTGTTTGCGCTATTGTGACGCTTCAAAGACATTTTGATGACAATCGAGTAGGCTCCTAAAGATGTACAGGTCTTCGACACGGCTGGATTCGTTCGCAACCACAGTGAAGCGCCACCTGCTCTCAAGTCCGCTTTTGCGCAGCCTCTCATGCTGGGCTGCCGCGCTCTCGTTCGTCGTCGTCTGGTACTTCGCGGCACAGATGGCGATCGAGCATGTCTTCCAGGTCAAGCCCTGGGGCTCGACCTATGTCCGGGATCTGGCCGCGCACCTCCTCATTGGCGCGCTCCTCTTCGGGATCGCGCGCTCCCTGCCGCGATTCATGGTGACGGCCAGCGTGATCTTCACGGCCCTCACCGCGAGCAACGCCGCCAAGCTCGCCATTCTCGGCGCCCCCATCATGCCGGACGACTTCGCCGCGGCACGCAACATGTTCCTGCTGCTCGATGGCTGGCTGCTGGCGGGCGCAGTCTTCCTGGTGGCCACGCCCATCCTCCTGCTGGGCTGGATGATCGCCTGGAAGCGGCCTCGCACCTGGATCAACGTCGCCCTGCTCGGGGCTGCCCTGTCCCTGGTCGCAGCCGATCCCGGATTGATCTCCGCCGAGTTGGACAAGCACTTCGGCAACTCCGTTTGGAACCAGCCGGAAAACTACCAAAAGCGTGGCCTACCCATCCATCTGCTGCAAGAGACCGCCCGCAATCTCTCGCGCCGGATCGCACCGCCGACCGAGACGGAGGTCGCGGACGCGCTGGCCTATCTGAACACCGAGCCCAAGGCGCCCTTCGTCAAGGTCTCCGCGCCCAACCGTCCAGAGCGCAACCTGCAAAAGCGCAACCTGCACATGATCCTGCTGGAGTCCTTCTGGGATCCGACCCTTCTCAAGGCATCGAAGCTGTCGGCCGATCCCCTCGACCCGAGATTCCGGCAACTCTGGTCCGCGACCGACGAGTCGCACCTACTCTCGCCCGTCTTCGGCGGCTACACCGCCAACACGGAGTTCGAGGTGCTCTGCGGCTTTCCGGTCACGGCGGACAACGTCTACTTCGAGACGGGCCTGCGACGCGACGCCCCCTGCCTGCCCGAGCACTTGCGCCAGGCCGGGTATCACGGCGTCGCCTCGCACCCCAACTCGGCGTCCTTCTGGAACCGCGTCAACGCCTATCGACGCATCGGCTTCGAGACCTATCTGGCCGACAAGGATTTCCAGATGGACGACATGAACCGCTCGTTCCTGAGCGACGCGTCCCTCTATCGGCAGGTGATGGACCGCCTGGAGCCGGAATTCGGCGAATCCAAGCCGGTCTTCGACTATATCCTCACCTACTTCGGACACCTGCCCTATCCGCTCAACGAGCAGCGCCCGGCGATGATCACGGCGGCGCCGGGACATGAGGTGGTCGCCGCCTATGCCAACACCGTCTACTACAAATCCCGCGAGCTGATGGATTTTCTCGAAGCACTGCGGGCAAAGGATCCGGACGCCGTCATCGTCCTCTTCGGCGACCACCTGCCAGCGCTCAACCCGAACTTCGGCGGCTACACCGAGTCTGCGGTGCTCGCCAAGCGGCGCGGCGACTTCACCGACGAGATGTTCCGAACGCTCGTGGAAACTCCGCTGATCATCATCGACGGCAAACGCGGCCCAGTCCCGGTGGGCAACCTGCCCGCCTACCAGGTTCCGGCCCTCCTGCTGGAGCTGCTCGACGACCAGCGCCCGACAATGATGACGCTCGCGGCTCAGCTGGGCCAAACGCAGCGCATCCGCCCCCTGCCGGGTGTGCATCTCGCCTTCGACGGGGATGCGGTCGAGGTGTGCCGCCATGGCGAAACCGACGCGTCGGACTGTGCAACCTCCGCCACATGGGTGAAGGCCGTCGAAACGCTGCGCAACGACCTCTTCGGCGGCGACCAGCACACCCTGCTCAATCTGCAAACCTTGAGCGCCGGGTTCAGAGAGGCCGCGGTGGCGCCGCCCAAACCTCTGGCGAATGGATACTTCTAGCCTGAATGGATGCTTTTAGCCTGAATGCATGCTTTTAGCCTAAAGAGTCGTCAGCAGGCATCCCCGAGCCGGTTGAAACAGAACCGGCCCCGCCTCCCACGGGAACACCAAGGGCCGGCGACTTCATCGCATGGGTCATCGCGCAGGTAGCGCGCGAAGCCGTCAAGATCCCGCCCGGCAAGACCCGGCGGGCCTCCTCCGATATCATCGACTTGGTGTTCGGGATCCGCGGACCCTTCACCTCGCGCGGACCACTGAGCTGGTCCGGCGACGGCAGACGCGCAACCCGCACAACGATCGAACATCCTCGCCTCGAGTCGCGCTCAGAGGCATCGCACTGACTGCGCATCCCCCTTGGGGTCTTGGTCATCGGTTGGACCGGTAGGGTGGACGAGCGAGCGCGAAGTCCACCGAACCCCGCGCCGTTGTTGGTGGACTGCGCTACGCTTGTCCACCCTACCGAAGACGATTGGTCCGAAGGATGATCGACGCCCCCCTTGGAAACGACCCGAGACCAAGCGCAAACTGACACCTGACACCTGACACCTGACACCTGACACCTGACACCTGACACCTGACACCTGACACCTGACACCTGACACCTGAAAACCGGACCCATGAGCATCAAAGAATATCGCACCACAGTCGAAGCCCGGGGCGGTCTGTTGGTGGTGAGGAAGACCCCCGGCGTCGCCTTCGGCGACCGCGTGCGCATCGAGGACCATGCGGGACAGATCCGCAACGGCCAGGTGATCCGCGCGGCGGACGATGAGGTGCTGATCCTGGTCTTCGAGGGCACGGACGATCTCGACCTGGAAAGCACCTGGGTGCGCTTCCTGGACGAGCCGATCGAGATCGCCCTCTCGCCGGAACTCCTGGGACGTGAATTCAACGGGCTCGGGGAGCCGCGTGACGGTCGCCCGCCGGTACTCTCCGGCCTTCGCCGCCCGGTCGGCGGCTCGGCGATCAACCCGGCGGCGCGCACCTATCCGCGCGAGTTCATCCAGACCGGCATCTCGACCATCGACGGACTCAACAGTCTGGTGCGCGGGCAGAAGCTGCCGATCTTCTCGGGCTCGGGTCTGCCGCACAATCGGCTGGCCGCGCAGATCGTGCGGCAGGCGAAGCTGGTCGACGAGAGCTCGAGCTTCTCGGTCGTCTTCGCGGCCATGGGCGTGTCCTACGCGGACGCCAAATTCTTCCGCGATGAGTTCGCCAACTCGGGCGTGCTGCGCAACGTCGTCATGTTCGTCAACCTGGCGGACGATCCGCCGGTCGAGCGTCTCACCCTGCCCCGCACCGCGCTCACCGCCGCGGAGTACCTGGCCTATGACCTCGATCGTCACGTCCTGGTCATCATCACGGACATGACCAACTACGCCGAGGCCCTGCGCGAGGTCGCGACCGCCAAGGGCGACGTGCCGGCGCGCAAGGGCTATCCCGGCTATCTCTATTCCGACCTGGCCGAGATCTACGAGCGCTGCGGGCGCATCCACGAGCGCCACGGCTCCATCACCATGATGCCCGTGGTCTCGATGCCGTCTGACGACATCACCCACCCCATCCCGGACCTGACCGGCTATATCACGGAGGGGCAGATCGTGCTCTCGCGCGAGCTGCACAACCAGGGCATCTACCCGCCGGTCTTCATCTCCCCGAGTCTGTCCCGGCTGATGAAGGACGGCATCGGCAAGGACGACACCCGCGAGGACCATCCGCGCGTCGCCGCCCAGCTCTACGCGCTCTATGCCCGGGCGCAGGAGACGCGCAACCTGGCCTCCATCATCGGGGCGGACGAGCTCTCCGAGCGGGATCGGCGTTACCTGCGCTTCGCCGATGAGTTCGACCAGCGTTTCGTCGGCCAGGGCGAGGCCGAGGACCGCTCCATCGAGGCGACGCTCAACCTGGCCTGGGAGCTGATGAGCCGCTTCCCGCGCGAGGCGCTGACACGTCTGAAGGAGACGGATCTCGCCAAGTACCACCAGGGGAGCGAATGAGCACCCCGACCAAGCGCCTGATGGACGCCTCGGCACCGGTCAGCTGCGACAGCTGCGCCGCGGCCTGCTGTCGGCTGGAGGTGATGGCGATCTCCGACGGCGAGATCCCCGCGCGCTTCACCACGCGGAACGCCTGGGGAAATACGCTGATGGCGCGCCTGGACGACGGCTGGTGCGCGGCGCTGGATCGCGACACCCTGCGCTGCCGGATCTATGCGCAGCGACCACTCGGGTGCCGCGAGCTGGAGCTTGGCGGCGCGGATTGCCTCGCCGAGCGCGCGGCCAGGCGTTCATGAAACGCCCGCGGTCGGTCCCGCAGGCGTGACCCCAACGGCGAGAGCTTCTGGCGAGAGCGTCTATGGCACAACAACTGATCAAGGTTCCACCGACCAAGAACACCCTGCTCCGCCTGAAGAAGCAGGTGAAGTTCCTGGAGGAGGGACACACCCTGCTGGAGCGCAAGCGCGAGCTGCTAACGCGGTTGGTCTACGAGCGGATCGGGGTCTACCGCCAACTCCGTCATGAGTCGGAGGCGGCGCTGCGCGACGCCTATCAGTGTCTGAGCATCACGCATCTGCGCATGGGCAGCCGCGGCATCCGGCAGGCCGCCCTGGGGGCCGAGCCCGCACTCAAGGTGGACATCCTGCCGCGCCGCGCGCTGGGCGTGGCCTATCCGGCGGTAACCAGTGAGCGGATTGCATTGAAACCGGTCGGCCTGCTGGGGACGGACGCGAGCTTCGACACCACGCGAGAGAATCTGGCGAATGCGGCGGTGCTGCTGGCGCGGTTGTCAGAGGTCGAGATCGCGCTGCACCGCCTGCTCGAGGAGCAGCGCAAGGCGCAGAAGCGCGTGAACGCGCTCAAGTACAACATCATCCCGCTGTACCGGCGGACCATTCATTTCATCCAGTCGTCGCTGGAGGAGGAGGAGCGCAACACGCTCTTCCAGGTGAAGCTATTGCGGCAGAAGGCGGGGGCGTGAGCCTCGGTGGACGCTCGACGCTGAGTGCCGGGAAGCGCGTGACACCGCGCGGCGGTGTCACGGGAGGCTTGATGCCGGGTTCCGCAATGCAGCCTGCGCGCGTTCAGCGCCCTGTCGCGGCGAGCCGGTCGAGCAGGGCGAACAGGGTTCCATGGATGCGCGCATAGTCGTCCTCCGTCGCGGCCAGCATCCGCTCCGCGCCTTGGACGGTGGCCGAGGGCCGGATCTCGTCCGCACAGAGGTGAACGATGTCAGCGATGCTCTCCGGCGTGGACTCCAGGTGGCATTGCAGCCCCAGCACGCGATCCTCGTAGAGGTAGATCTGATGCTCGCAGGCGGCACTGCGGGCGAGGTGCGTCGCCCCCGGCGGAAGCTCGAAGGTATCGCCGTGCCAATGGAAGACCTCCAGCGTCGGCGGCATGAATCCGGTGATCGGGGACGCCTGGCCCGCGTCCGTCAGCATGATCGGCATCCAGCCAATCTCCGTGTGTGGATTGCGATAGACGCGCGCCCCGAGCGCGTGCGCAATGAGCTGCGAGCCCAGGCAGACGCCGACCACCGTCTTGCCAGCGGCGATGCTCTCGGCAACGAAGGCCTTCTCCGGCACCAGCCAGGGGTGCTCGGCCTCGTCGTGGATCCCCATGGGACCGCCCATGACGACCAGCCAGTCGAAGTCGGATTGCGCGGGCAGGTCCGTGTGCTCGAAGAGGGGCGTCCGGGTGACGCCATGGCCCTTGCGCTCCGCCCATTCGCCGATCGCCGCGGGACCCTCGAAGTGGACATGCTGCAAACAATGGATGCGCATCGACTCAACACCTCCTTGTTCGAAATGAAACCACGACGCGCCCGCTCAACATCCCGGATCCTCCGAGAGGATCTCAAGGCGGTTGCGGATCAGCGCCCCCGCGCGGTAGAGACCGACCAGGGTCTTGCTGTCCGTGATGTTGCCGTCGTTGCACCAATCCAGGGCCTGCACCAGCGGCATCCAGTGGACTTCGATCAGCTCGCCGTGCTCATGCTCGACCGGCACGCCGTTGAGACCGCGCGCGAGCCAGAGGTGGATCACCTCGGTGAAGATGCCGGGCGAGCTGTGCATGATGCCCAGCTCGCTCCACTCGGACACCTCCAGACCGGCCTCCTCCAGCAGCTCGCGCTGGGCCGTCCCAAAGGGCGACTCGCCCGGCTCGATGCGGCCGGCGGGCAGCTCCCAGAGCCAGCCGTCGCTGGCATGCCTGAACTGACGCAAGAGGCAGACGCGGTCCTGATCGTCCAGCGCCACGGCGGCGGCGCCGCCTGGATGACGCACCATTTCGAGATCGACCTGCGTGCCATCCGGCAGCTCGACGCTCTCGACGGCGACATCGATCACCTTGCCCTGAAAGACCTGCTCGCGTTTCAGGATCTTGCCTTCACTCATGACGTTCTCCTCATTGGCGGGTGGACGACAGGAACCCGCCAGGGCCTGATCGGCGCCGCACATGCTGCGGCACATGGGGGCGGTCGCATTGGATGCCGCCAAAAAGTCGCCTTAAACTAGCGTCGCACAACGGTTTCGACAAGCAAGATCCTGACGCAAGGAGTCGAGATTTGACCAATCACCCCGTCATCATCGCCCTGACCTTCGCCATTTACTTCGCGGGCGTCTTGCTGATCGGCTGGTTCGCCTATCAGCGCACCAGGGATCTCTCGGACTTCATCCTGGGGGGGCGGCGGCTGGGCAGCGGGGTGACGGCGCTGAGCGCCAGCGCCTCGGATATGAGCGGCTGGCTGCTGCTCGGGCTGCCTGGCTTCGCCTACGCCGCCGGGCTTGAGTCCATCTGGCTGGCGGGCGGCCTGCTGCTCGGGACCTGGCTCAACTGGCGCATCGTCGCCCGGCGCCTGCGCGTCTTCAGCGAGGCCTATGGTAACGCTCTGACGCTGCCGGAGTATTTCGCCAATCGATTCGAGGACAGGACCGGCCTGCTGCGCGGTCTCGCCGCCATCATCATCCTCTTGTTCTTCCTCATCTATACGGCCTCCGGGCTGGTCGCGGGCGGGACCCTGTTCGCCTCGGTGTTCGGCGTTCCCTACGTCTGGGCGGTCGCGGCGGCGGTCCTCTCGATCATCCTCTACACCGCCGTTGGCGGTTTCCTCGCGGTCTCCTGGACCGACGTGCTCCAGGGTCTGCTCATGGCATTGGCGCTGCTCGTCGTCCCCTGGATCGCCTTGGACCAGGTCGGCGGCGCGACGACCGCCTTGAGCCAGCTGCGCGCCGCCGATCCGCGCTTGCTCGATGCGCTGACGAAGACCGATGGCACGGCCCTCGGCTTCATCGGCATCCTCTCGCTCGCCGCCTGGGGCCTGGGCTATTTCGGCCAGCCGCACATCCTGGCGCGCTTTCAGGCCATCCAGTCCGCGCGGCAGATCGGGCGCGCGCGGCGCATCGCCGTGACCTGGGTCGCCGTCACCCTCCTGGGTGCGACGCTCACCGGCATGGCAGGCATCCTGCTGGTCGATCCGCCCCTCGCCGAGGACGCACGCGAGACCGTCTTCATCGTCCTGGTGAATCTGCTGTTCCACCCGGTCGTGGCCGGCATCCTGCTCGCCGCCATCCTCGCCGCCATCATGAGCACGGCGGACTCGCAGCTCCTGGTCTGCTCCTCCGCCTTCACCGAGGATGTCTACCGCACGGCCTTCCGGCGCTCGGCGAGTCAGAAGGAGCTGGTGGCCGTGGGCCGCGTGGCCGTCGTTCTCGTCTCTCTGCTGGCCTTCGCCATCGCACTCGACCCGAGCACCATGGTGCTGGATCTGGTCTCATACGCCTGGGCGGGATTCGGCGCCGCCTTCGGACCCGCCGTGATCCTATCGCTCTACTGGCCGCGCATGACCGGCTCCGGCGCGCTGGCGGGGATCGTCGTCGGCGCCCTCGTCGTCGTGATCTGGAAGTCGCTCAGCGGCGGTCTCTTCGACCTCTACGAGATCGTTCCAGGTATGCTGGCATCGAGCCTCGCCATCTATGTGGTCAGCGCCATGACCCAGGGCGAGCGGTCTCGGCGACTCGCGGAGCGCTTCGTGGAACTCCGACGCCAGGGTGGCGATCCGCGGACCGACGGAGGGGCGTCCTAGCGGCCGCGGAGCATGCCTCGCATCCGAGCGCGCGTGGACGCCAGAGGTCGTGGGCTTGGCGGCGGCCACGGTCATGAGTCTGTAACCGGATGTCAATAAACTAGCGCCTGCCCAGTCGCTGATGCTTCGCGCGCCGCGCAGTGCTCCGCGGACCACGACCTTCAACCACCCATGCGCCGAGATCACGGCAACCACCCCTCCAGGACCCTTGGCTATGGCTACCATACTTGTCGTCGACGATGAACCGGATATCCGCGAAGTGATGCGCTTCGCCCTGGAGAACGCCGAGTTCCGCGTAACCGAGGCCGGACACGCCGACGATGCCCGCAAGCTCCTCAGTCAGGAGAGCCCCGACCTCATTCTGCTGGACTGGATGCTGCCGGGGCGCTCCGGTCTGGAGCTGGCACAGCAGCTCAAGCAGAACCCCAAGACCAAGGCGGTGCCCATCATCATGGTCAGCGCCCGCGGCGAAGAGGAAGACCGCGTCAAGGGTCTGGACACGGGCGCGGACGACTACATCGCCAAGCCCTTCTCCCCGCGTGAGATGGTCGCCCGGGTCAAGGCCGTGCTGAGACGCAGCCAGCCCGACGAGCCCGCCGACGAGATCGAGATCGGCGGCCTGCGCATCGACCACGTCAGCCATCGCGTCACGGCGGACGCCAAGGCCGTGGAGGTGGCGCCAACCGAGTACCGGCTGCTGCACTTCTTCATGACCCATGCCGACCGCGCCTTCAGCCGCTCGCAGCTGCTCGACCAGGTGTGGGGCGATCAGGTCTATGTCGAGGAACGCACCGTCGACGTCCACGTCCGGCGCCTGCGCAAGGCCCTGGAGCAGACGGGTCACGATCGCCTGCTGCAGACGGTGCGCGGCGTCGGCTACCGCTTCTCGGAAAAGACCTGACCGACTTGGGTGCCAGGGACGCCAGCCAGGGGAACGCCTTTCGGCACGCCCTCGCCTTCGATCTCAGCCTCGTCCTGCTGCCACTGGCAGCGAGCGTTCTGCTCGTGCTCTTGGGTGCGGGCGCGGCTTGGGTCTTGCCCCTTGCACTCCTGCCCTCCGCCGGGCGCAGCCTCTACCACCTGATCAAGCTCGCCCTCCTGATCCGGCGCCAGCATCGGCTCGCCCCACCCTTTCCGCGCGGACTCTGGGGCGACATCTATCGCAGTCTCGCCCGCTACCAGCAACGCGGACGCAAGAGCCGCAAGCGCCAGATCCGCTTCACCAGGCGCTTCCGGGAGGCCGCCAATGCCGTGCCCGATGCCTTGGTGATCCTCGACAAGCAGCACCGGATCGACTGGGCCAATCCCGCCGCCGCCAGGCTCATGAACATCCGCTGGCCCGAGGACGATGCGCGCCCCCTGACGGATATCCTGACCAACCCGGGCCTCGGCGAGCTGATCCATGACGGCGAATACATGCGTCCGATGGACATGGCGCCCGAGCACAATCGCGCCATCATGCTCTCGCTGCGCATCACGCCCTTCGGGGAGCGCAAGCGTCAACGCCTGGTGGTGGGGCGTGACATCACCAAGATCTACCACCTCAACATGATCCGGCGCGACTTCGTCGCCAACGCCTCGCACGAGCTGCGGACCCCCCTGACAGTGATCGCTGGCTTCATCGAGTCGCTGCAGGACGCCCCCGTCACCCCGGCGGGCCATCGCCGCCCGCTCATGCTCATGCGCAATCAGACCGATCGGATGTGCTCCATCATCGAAGATCTGCTGACACTCTCGCGGCTGGAGATGAACGACAGCCCGGACGAGCAGGAATCCGTGGACGTGCCGGACGAGATCCACCTGCTCCTGCAGGAGGCGCAGGCACTCAGCGATGGCCGCCATCGCCTCGAGAGCCGCGTCGATGAGGATCTACTGCTCCTTGGCAGTCAACCGGAGCTGCGCAGTATTCTGTCGAACCTCGTCTTCAACGCCGTCAAACACACCCCCGAGGGGACACGCATCCAGATCATCTGGTGTCAGGATGGCGTGGGACCGAGATTCACCGTCGAGGACGATGGCCCTGGCATCGCGCCGGAGCACCTACCCCGGTTGACGGAACGCTTCTACCGCGTGGATCGGGCCAGATCGCGCGAATCGGGCGGGACGGGGCTCGGGCTCGCCATCGTCAAGCATGCCCTGAACCGGCATGAGGGCAGGCTGAGCATTTCGAGCGAGATCGGCCACGGATCCATCTTCTCCTGCCGCTTCCCGAAGCACCGCGCACTCGCTCGGCGCGAGGTGGATGTCTCGGCGATGGGATGAGTCGTCTGGAAGAATCGGGTGACACCGCCGAAGGGTGCCACGACAAACGCAAAAGCCGCACCCAAGGGTGCGGCTTTTGCTTAGGCCACTTTCGCGCCGCCAGTGGCGGCAGGCTTCAGCAGCTGGATCAATTCCGGGTCTTGTCGACCAGCTTCTTCTCGCGGATCCAGGGCATCATCTCGCGCAGGCGCTCGCCGACTTCCTCGATCTGGTGCTCGGCGCCGAGGCGGCGCATCGCCTTCATGGACGCCGCGCCGGCCTGATTCTCCAGGATGAACTCCTTGGCGAACTGACCGTTCTGAATCTCGCCCAGGACGCGCTTCATCTCGGCCTTGGTCTCGCTGTTGATGATGCGCGGACCGCGGGTCAGATCACCGTACTCGGCGGTGTTGGAGATGGAGTAGCGCATATTGGCGATGCCGCCCTCGTAGATGAGGTCGACGATCAGCTTGACCTCGTGAAGACACTCGAAGTAAGCCATCTCGGGGGCATACCCAGCCTCGACCAGGGTCTCGAAGCCGGCCTGGATCAGGGAGGTCAGACCACCGCAGAGCACCACCTGCTCGCCGAAGAGGTCGGTCTCGCACTCCTCGCGGAAGCTGGTCTCGATGATGCCTGCGCGGCCGCCGCCATTGGCGGAGGCGTAGGCCATGGCGATGTCGCGCGCCTGGCCGGTCGCATCCTGGTAGACGGCGATCAGACTGGGCACGCCGCCGCCCTGGGTGTAGGTGGAGCGCACCAGATGACCGGGGCCCTTGGGTGCGATCATGATGACGTCCAGATCCTCACGCGGAGCGACCTGGCCGAAGTGGATGTTGAAGCCGTGCGCGAAGGCCAGCGCGGCGCCCTGCTTGATGTTGGGCGCGATCTGCTCGCGGTAGAGCGATGCCTGATGCTCGTCCGGAGCCAGGATCATGACC
Organism: Thiocystis violacea; assembly: GCF_016583565.1. Taxonomy (GTDB): domain Bacteria; phylum Pseudomonadota; class Gammaproteobacteria; order Chromatiales; family Chromatiaceae; genus Thiorhodococcus; species Thiorhodococcus violaceus_A. The sequence goes on from NZ_NRRF01000018.1 coordinate 45,567, forward strand.
ACGTCAGCCCCTGCAACGGCCTCTTCGATCGACTTGACCTCGAGACCGGCGTTGGACGCCTTGGCGGCGGAGGCGGATCCCGGACGCAGACCGACGGTGACGGAGACACCCGAGTCCTTGAGGTTGTTGGCGTGGGCATGGCCCTGCGAGCCGTAGCCGATGATGGCCACCTTCTTTCCTTGAATCAGGGAGAGATCGGCGTCTTTGTCGTAATACACGTTGATGGTCATTGCATGGATCCTGTTGGATTTAAGTGTCAAGACCGGCGAGCACAGGCCACGGGTGTGCCTCGCGGCACATTCGAGACCTGAACCACCGGTTGACGGAAGAGATTAGAGAGAGAGCCCTTTCTCGCCGCGCGCGATGCCCGTTGGGCCGGAGCGGACGACCTCAATGATCAGACCTTCGGGAACGGCGTCGATGAAGGCATCGAGCTTCTTGGACGCCCCGGTCAGCTCGACGACATAGCTGGTGTCCGTCACGTCGATGATCTTGGCGCGGAAGATCTCGGTCAGGCGCTTGAGCTCCTCGCGGTCCTGCCGTTCGGCGCGCACCTTGACCATCATCATCTCGCGCTCGATATGCGGCCCCTCGGAGAGGTCGAGGAGCTTCACAGTATCGATCAGCTTGTTGAGCTGTTTCTTGATCTGCTCGACAACCTCGTCGTTCCCGGTCGTGACCAGGGTCATGCGCGACAGGGTCGGGTCGTCCGTCGGGGCGACGGTCAATGATTCGATGTTGTAGCCACGGGCCGAGAAGAGGCCGGCAACGCGCGACAGGGCGCCGGCTTCGTTCTCCAGCAACACGGCGATGATATGTCTCATGGGCGGATCTCGTGTCGATTCTGATCGTTACTACCGAGGAATCAGGCCAATTCCCGGTCTGAGTGGCTTGGCGAGAGCTGCATCTCGTGATGCCCTTTACCGGCCACGATCATCGGGTAGACGTTCTCGGTCGGGTCGACGATGACGTCCATGAAGACGAAGCGGTCCTTCATGGCGAAGGCCTCGCGCATGGCGTCTTCGAGGTCTTCGGGCCGCTCGATCCGCATGCCAACGTGCCCAAAACTCTCGGAAAGCTTCACGAAGTCCGGGAGCGCATCGACATAGGAGTGCGAATACCGGCTCTCGTAGAAGAGCTCCTGCCACTGCCTCACCATTCCCATGTAGCCGTTGTTCAGCAGCAGCACCTTGATCGGCAGCTGGTACTGCTGACAGGTCGCCAGCTCCTGGATGCACATGAGGATGCTGGCATCCCCCGTGATGCAGGCGACCTGTGCCTCCGGAAAGGCCAGTTGGGCACCCATGGCCGCCGGCAGACCATAGCCCATGGTGCCGAGACCGCCCGAATTGATCCAGCGGCGCGGCTTGTCGAACGGATAGAACTGGGCCGCGAACATCTGGTGCTGGCCCACGTCCGATGCGAGATAGAGCTCCCCATTCGTGACCTTATAGAGCGTCTCGACCGCGTACTGCGGTTTGATCGCGGGGCCAGAGCCGTCGTACTTGAGGCAGTTGACGGCGCGCCATTCGGCGATCTTGGCCCACCACTGCGCCACCGGCGGCTCGCTCGACTTGGACGCGCGCTCTTGATAGAGCCGCAGCAGGTCGGCAAGCACACTGGCGACCTGGCCGACGATGGGGACATCCACCTTGACGTTCTTGGCGATCGAGGCGGGATCCACATCGATGTGAATGATCTGGGCATGCGGGCAGAAGTGCTCGATCTTGCCCGTCACGCGATCGTCGAAGCGCGCACCCACGGCGATGAGCACGTCGGTCTCGTGCATCGCCATGTTGGCCTCGTAGGTCCCGTGCATGCCGAGCATGCCGAGGAACTGCGGATCCGTCATCGGGACGGCGCCCAGTCCCATGAGGGTACTGGTGATCGGAAAACCGGTCGCATGCACCAGCTCGGTCAGCTGGGCCGAGCCCTCGCCGAGCACCACGCCACCGCCGGTGTAGAAGACCGGACGCTTGGCCGCGAGCATGAGATCCACGGCCTTCTTAATCTGCCCCAGGTGTCCCTTTTCCACCGGATTGTAGGAGCGCATCCGGATCTCGCGCGGATAGACGTAGGGAATCTTGATATTGGGATCCGTCACATCCTTGGGGATGTCGACCACGACAGGCCCCGGTCGCCCGGTCATGGCGATGAAGAAGGCCTTGCGGATGGTCACCGCAAGATCCTTGACGTCCTTGACCAGGAAATTGTGCTTCACGCAGGGACGGGTGATGCCAACGGTGTCGACCTCCTGAAAGGCATCGCTGCCAATAAAGGGCGTCGGCACCTGCCCGGTGAGCACCACCATGGGGATGGAATCCATGTAGGCGGTCGCGATGCCAGTCACCGCGTTGGTCGCGCCCGGGCCAGAGGTGACGAGACAGACACCGCACTTGCCGGTTGCGCGTGCGTAGCCGTCCGCCGCGTGCGCGGCGGCCTGCTCATGGCGGACCAGGATGTGTTTGAGCGCCCCGCGTTTGAAGAGGGCGTCGTAGATGTGCAGGACCGCCCCGCCCGGATACCCGAAGACGTACTCGACGCCCTCGTCGATCAGGGCCTGGATGACGATCTCCGCCCCGCTCAGCTCCACGCCAGCCTCGCTCATGCCAGCCTCGTCCGGTTGCGCGTCAGTCAGTGCCACCTTAAGCGACCTCCGATCGCCCCGCCCCGTCGACGGCGAGGGCCAGGGATCCTGCGCACGGCAAGCGCCGCGCTACCCCTGGCTCACGCCACACGCAAGACCTGCAACGCCAGTCGCGGCGCAGGTGGTTGCGATGCCCTCGGGAGAGGGACGTTGAAAACGTTGAAAAAGAGATTGACGTTACAAGGATCGCAGGCAGCGGTCAAGCAATAGCGGCAGTCGCCGGCGCATTCGGCCTCAGCCGAGGACCTTCAGACCTCACGCGGGGCGTTCGGCGGGGCCGCGTCTCGGCCGAGGACGGATCCGGGGGGAGATGGCTGGATGGGCGCGATCCGATCGGATCGACGCGCGGCCTTGGGAGCGCCCCAAGCACCGCCATCCGAGCGGCATCAGATGCGGCCACCTTTCAGCACGCTCTTGCGGGTCGGGGACATGCCGTAGGCCTCGTCATGGACGTTCTGCAGAAGCTCGAGCTCGACCCAGGCCTCTGTCGGCCAACCACCAGGCTGACCCTGATCACCGAGGACCAGATCGCGGAACATGATCTCGAAGGACTCCGGATCGCCCCAGCCGGCGATCAGGCGGGTGAGCGCATCCGGGAAGTCCATCTCGAGCGAGGAGAGGTCGCCGCCGCGCACCGCCTGCCGCGCCACGTCGGCCTTGGTTGGCTTGGCCAAGGGCACGGAGCGCAGCCAATCCGGACGCTCGTGCGAGTGTCCCGAATCGGAGCTGCTCTCCGGAAGCTGATCCAGCAGGAGCTTCACGAAGGATCTGACCGCCTTCCTCGGGTGCTCGAACTCCAGCACCAGGGTGTAGAGATTGGTCCAGTCGAACCCCTTGGAGCGCGACTGCCGGACCTCGACGACGCGGGCGCGCAGCCGGATACCGGGAAGATCGCGCGTCCCCGTGATGGAGAGACTGATGCTCTGATTGGCCTCGTAGGCATCGAAGACGGTCACCGTATGCCGACCCTTGGCGATCTGGCGCAGCATATGGCGCAGCTCGTCGGCATCGTTCACCGTGACCTCCAGCTCCCTGACGAGGCCGTTCTCCTCGTCGAACTCGACCATCTCGTTGCATGCGCTCAGCATCTTGAGCAAGCGCTCCAGCCTGGATTGGCTGCGCGGTGAGAGACTGATGAAGCGCACGGCGATGAGGTAGTCGCCACTCTGCAGGGGCCGGGCCCGCAGCAGCTGAGCGTGGGCGGTGATCTTCTCGTCGCGTTTCCAGGGCAACGTAATCTTCAGCGGACCCGCCTGCTTGGGAAGCGGCTCGGAAATGAGCAGCAAGGCCCCGCCCCAGGAAATGTCCTGGTTGATCGCCGTGATCGGCTCCTCCCGCCCGGGGAAGGTGACCTGCACGGGGATGCGCACGTCGACCCGAATCTGCGTGCGACGATCCCGAGGGGTCGGCGATTCAAGCTGTGGCTGCAACTGATTCATGGCAAACATACCCTATAGCCTGTCGGCAAAGCTCCCTAGAGGATACTGACGTGCCGCGCGGCGCGAGAAACGTCGGTACCTTGGCAAGCCTTGAATTGTCGGGCATTGGCAATTGAAAAGAATCCCACTTTGGTCCGAAACCAAACACAGACCCGCGCCGCTGGTCAGGCAACGGCACCATCCGATGACAGTTCCAAGAGTTTACCCGACGCGCGGACCGAATTCTGAGACGCAGAAGTTGTTTCTGCGCGCGAGGACCAATAGACTCCCGCGCTTTATCCGACCGAAGGCGATTTGATGCGCACCTCTGAGTTCCCCCTCCAGACCGTCAAGGAGACACCCGCCGACGCCGAGATCGCCAGTCACCGGCTGATGCTGCGTGCGGGCATGATCCGCAAACTGGCCGCCGGTCTCTACACCTGGTTGCCGCTGGGATTGAGGGTGCTGCGCAAGGTCGAGCGGATCGTGCGGGAGGAGATGGACCGCGCCGGCGCGCTTGAGGTCGCCATGCCGGCCGTGCAGCCGGCCGAACTCTGGCAGGAGTCGGGGCGCTGGGATCAATACGGGCCAGAGCTGCTGCGTCTGCGCGACCGCCACCAACGCGACTTCTGCTTCGGCCCGACGCACGAGGAGATCATCACCGACCTCGCGCGCAACGAGCTGAAGAGCTACAAGCAGCTCCCGATCAATTTCTACCAGATTCAGACCAAGTTCCGCGACGAAATCCGCCCGCGTTTCGGCGTGATGCGCGCGCGTGAGTTCCTGATGAAGGACGCCTACTCCTTCCATCTGGACGATGCCTCGCTGGCCGCCACCTACCAGCAGATGCACGACACCTACTGCCGCATCTTTTCGCGCTGCGGACTCGACTTCCGTCCGGTGCAGGCGGACACGGGCAGCATCGGCGGCAACGCCTCGCATGAGTTCCACGTCCTCGCCACCTCCGGCGAGGATGCCATCGCCTTCTCGACCGAGAGCGACTATGCGGCGAACGTCGAGCTGGCCGAGGCCGTCGCCGCGACCGACACCCTCCCGCCGCCGCGGCAGGAGGCCCGCCTGGTCGACACGCCCAAGGCCAGGACCATTGCCGATCTGGTCGAGCAGTTCGACCAGCCCGTCGAGCACACGGTCAAGACCCTGGTCGTCGCGGCCTCCGACGCGGTCGAGGCCGACCTCGTCGCGCTACTGATCCGCGGCGACCATGAGCTGAACGCGGTCAAGGCCGAGAAGCTGCCGCAGGTCGCGATCCCGCTGCGCATGGCGAGCGAGGAAGAGATCCGCGCCGCCGTCGGCGCCGGCCCCGGCTCGCTCGGCCCCAAGGAGCTGGCCATCCCCTGCATCGTCGACCGCGCCGTCGCCGTCACCGCCGATTTCAGCGCCGGCGCCAACCAGGACGGCAGGCACTGGTTCGGTCTCAACTGGGGGCGCGATCTACCGCTGCCCGAGGTCGCCGACCTGCGCAATGTCGTCGAAGGCGACCCGAGCCCGGACGGCAAGGGCGCAATCACCATCGCCCGAGGGATCGAGGTCGGTCACATCTTCCAGCTCGGGCGCAAATACAGCGCGGCGATGAAGACCACCGTGCTGGGCGAGGACGGCAAGGCCACCACGCTGACCATGGGTTGCTACGGCATTGGCGTCTCGCGCGTCGTCGCGGCGGCCATCGAGCAGCACCACGACGACCGCGGCATCTGCTGGCCGGCGCCCATTGCCCCCTTTGAAGTCGCCCTGCTGCCGATGAAGCTCGGCAAGTCCTATCGCGTGCGCGAGGCGACCGAGCAGCTCTACGCCGACCTGCGGGCGGCAGGCATCGAAGTCCTGCTCGACGACCGCGACGCCCGCCCCGGCTTCATGTTCGCCGACATGGAGCTGATCGGCATCCCGCACCGGATCGTCGTCGGCGACAAGGGTCTGGATGACGGACAGGTCGAGTACAAGGGCCGCACGGACGCGGAGATGCAGCTCATCCCCATCTCCGAGATCGTCGGCTTCGTTCGGGATCGTCTCTCGGCCTAGTCGCCGGAAGCCGCCCCACCACCACTCGGCAGGATCGACAGGATTCGGCGACGCAATCACAGAATGCCCGCGCTGTTCATCGATCGCGCAAACCCGCGTCGACCGGAGCCCTGTTCGTCCTGCCTCAATCACAACCAGGCGGTCGCCCCGTCAGACCCAGGTCACTGCGACGGAACGACCGAGCCCAACTGTTTCCCGTCGAGGAATCCAGGATCACCCGTGAATAAAGAAGCCTCTTTCGATCGCGATGAGCTGTTGGCCTGCGGGGCCGGCGAGATGTTTGGACCTGGGAACGCCCAGTTGCCCGTGCCCAACATGCTGATGATGGATCGCGTCATCCGGATCGCGAACTTCGGCGGCGCCAATGGCAAGGGCGAGATCCTCGCCGAGCTGGACATCAACCCCGACCTCTGGTTCTTCCAGTGCCACTTCCCGGGGGATCCGGTCATGCCCGGCTGCCTGGGTCTGGATGCCCTCTGGCAGCTCGTCGGCTTCTATCTGGCGTGGATCGGCAATCCCGGACACGGCCGCGCCCTTGGCGTCGGCGAGGTCAAATTCACGGGGCAGGTCCTGCCCAGTGCGACCAAGGTGACTTACCACATCGACATCAAGCGCGTCATCTCGCGCAAGCTGGTGCTCGGCATCGGTGACGGCGTGGTCCAGGTGGACGGGCGAACCATCTATACGGCCAGCGATCTGCGGGTCGGACTCTTCACCTCGACCGAGGGCTTCTGAGGGCCGCCGGGCGGGCCGGCAGCCACCAGGCCACAGGCCACGGCGCGGGTGCCCTTCGGACAGCGGAGGCGCGAGACAGCGGCATGACCAAGATCGACTTCTACAGCCTTGAGCCCGAGAGCCGCGGCGACCGCTTCCTGCTGACCTGCCGACTGGTCGAGCGGATCCGCGCCAGCGCGCTTCGGATCCTCATCCACTGTCCGGACCGCGAGGAGGCGCGCCATCTCGACCGCCTCCTCTGGACCTTTCGCGACGACAGCTTCCTGCCACACGGTCTCGTCGATCAGGTGGATCCGCATCTCACGCCCATCCTCATCAGCACAACCGCAGCCCCCGAAACCGAGCGCCAGGTCTTGATCAACCTCGCGCCCCAGGTACCCAGCTTCGTCGCACGTTTCGAGCGCGTCTGCGACCTCGTCGACCACGACCCCCGTCTGCGCGACGCCGGACGGGAACGCTACCGTCTCTACCGCGAGCAGGGCCACAGCCTGAAACACCACCAGATCAGGCTCTAGGTGCCTGTCCGGGCGCGCGCGGCTCTCAGCGTCGCGAGCGCGACATCGAACTCGAACCCTTCGATCTGGTGCGCGAGTCGATCGAAGGACGTACCCAAAACCGCACGCAGCTGAACGGCCGACGCCCGCAGGCATTGGATCGCCTGGCTGTCGTCTTCCGCAAGGAGCCCCTCCAGCGTCTCCAGGACGGCCCGTAGCGCCTGGTGGTCCAATGCCGGCGGTTCGGGTTGTGGGTACGCTTCCGGCAAGGCGCAAATGGCCTTCACCAACGCGGACAAGGCCATCTCGGCTTCGGCAAGCAGCGCCTCGGGGTCTTGCAACTGCGTGTCGGCCCGACAGTGCTGCTGCAAAGCAGACACAGCGTCCGCCAAGTGATCAGCCCCCAGATTGGCCGCGACGCCCTTCAGGCGATGTGCGATCTCGGCGGCATCGCCCCACCGTCCCCGCGCCAGCAGCGCCCTCAGCCGCTGCAGATCATCGCCATGGCCGGCCGCGAACATCCGCAGCAGCCGCACATAGCTCGCGCCTTTGCCGCGAACCACCTGCAGTCCGCGCGCAGCATTCAGCTCGGGGATCGCCTCAAACTCCGCCAAGACGGCATCGTCGACGACCGCCGCCGCCTCCTCGGCATCGGCGATCGAGGGATCCACCTCTGGCTCGGCCCCCGGCGCTAGCCAGTCCAGCAAGGTGGCGTAGAGCACGTCCGGCTCGACCGGCTTGGGGACAAACCCGTTCATGCCGGCTTCCAGGCAGGCGCGCCGGTCTTCCTCGAAGGCATTCGCCGTCATGGCGAGGATTGGGATGCTGGCATGCACCCCATCCGCTCTCAGGCGACGGGTGGCCTCCAGCCCATCCATCACCGGCATCTGAACATCCATCAGGATCAGCGCGTAGGACGCGGCGGCTGCACGCTCCAGGGCCTGGCCACCGTGCTCGGCGGTGTCGACGCAGAGGTCGACGGCACGCAGCAGCTCAAGCGCCACTTCCCGGTTGATCGCGTTGTCCTCGACCAGGAGCACGCGCGCACCCCCGACGCGCCGCCGCAGCTCGGCCTCGGCGCCGTGCATCCGGGCCGCCATGGGGGCCGCGCTGGACTGGCGACCGCGGCCGAGCCAGGCCGTAAACCAGAAGAGGCTGCCCACCCCTGGCTCACTCTCGACCCCGACCTCGCCGCCCATCAGCTCGGCCAAACGCCGTGTGATCGCGAGCCCGAGGCCGGTTCCGCCGTGCTTGCGCGTCGTTGAGGCATCCGCTTGAGCGAAGGCCGTGAAGAGCCGCGCAATCTGCGCGTCGGTCAATCCCACGCCGGTATCGCGAACCTCGAAGCGCACCAGCAGGCGGTCTCCCGCTTCCGCGACCAGACGCGCACCCAGCTTGACGCTGCCCTGCTCGGTGAACTTGACCGCGTTGCCGGCGAAGTTGAGCAGGGCCTGGCGCAAACGGGTCGGATCCCCGCACAGCCACGGCGGCACATCGCCCGGATCGACCTCGATGCGCAGTCCCTTGGCCTGCGCCTGATCGGCGATCATGGATCTGGTGTAGTCCAGCACGACCGCCAGGGCGAAATCGGTCGCTTCCAGCTCCATGCGCCCCGACTCGATCTTGGAGAGATCGAGCACATCGTTGATGATGGACAGCAGGTGTTTGGCGGCCGCCTCGATCTTGCCCAATGCCTCGGCCTGATCAGGGGTGACCTCGCCCTGCTGCAGCAGATAGGAGAAGCCCACGATGGCATTCATGGGCGTGCGAATCTCGTGGCTCATATTCGCCAGGAAGGCGCTCTTCGCCCGGTTGGCCTCCTCGGCGCCCTGCCGCGCCAGTTCCCGCAGGCGCTCGGTCTCCTTCTGAACGCTGATGTCACGGGAGAAGCCAACGGTGCCCAGGATGCTGCCATCGGCATCCAGCACGGGCGCCTTGAAGGTCTCGCTCCAGATGGGCCGCGCGCCGGGAATCAACTCTTCCACCACTTTGGAGCGCCCTGTCTCCATGACCTCTACGTCGTCCGCGCGATAGACGCGCGCAACCTCGTGAGACCAGATCTCGAAATCGGTCTTGCCGACCATCTCCTCGACCGCGCGCCCGCAGGTCTCGGCGGTCGCGCGGTTGAGCGCCATGAAACGGCCCTCGCAGTCCTTGAGCCAGATCAGCAAGGGGATGTTGTCGATCACGGCGCGCAACGTCTGGCCCTGACGGCGCAGCTCGGCCGTGCGGCTGTCCACCAACGCCTCAAGCTCGCCGCGGTAGCGCTCCACCTCCAGGCTGGCCTCCTTGAGCGCGCTGATGTCCTGGATCGAGCCGCACATCTTCACCGCGCGGCCATCCCGCAAGACCGGCCGCCCGATGGTGCGGATCCACTTGCGCCGACCATCGGCCGCAACTAGCCGCAGCTCCAGGTCATAGGGCTCACCCAGGTCGCGCGCCTTGGCGATGGCCGCTTCGAGGCGCCGGCGATCTTCGCCCTCGAAGAAGCCGAGCCCAATGCCGGCATTCGTCGTCTGATCCGGACGCATGCCATGGATGCGCGCGACCTCCTCGGTCCAGGTCCCCTCACCCGTTGCCGGATCGAACTCCCAGGCGCCAATGTGGGCGATGGCGCTCATCTCGGAGAGGAGCTGATGGGTCTCGCGAATCCACCGCTCCGCCTGCTTGCGCTCGGTGATGTCACGGCAAACGCAAAGGATCTCCTGCTCGCCGCCCCAGCTCACGCCACTGACACCGACCTCCACGTCGAATTCGGAGCCATCCTTGCGACGATAGCGCGTCTCGACAAGCGCCCGCAGATTCCCCAACTGAGAGAAGCGGCTGCGCACCTGCGCCTCGTCCAGCAAGACGTCGTAGTCCCAGGTTTGCAGGCCGATGACTTCCTCGAGCGGATAGCCCAGCATCTCTGCGAATCGGGTATTGGCCTCGATGATGCGATGGTCGCGATCGATGACCAGAATCCCGTCCCGCGAGCCCTCGATCAGCGCCTGACGGCGCCGCGTCTCATCCGCCAGCGCGCGGTTGACGCGATCGATCTCGGTGATGTCGCGCGAGACACCAAAGACGCCGATCGCCCGACCCTGCCCATCGCGTAGAGGCCCCTTGCTGGTCAGGAAGGTACGCTCGCCCCTCAGGGTCTTGAGATGCTCCGTGAAGCTGGTCAGACTGTTTCCCTTCAACACCTCGAGATCCGTGGCCTTGATCGCTTTGACCGCATCTGGCTCGAAGAAGGCGGATTCGTCGTGTCCCATCACCTGCTCGACCGACACCCCGACGAGCTCCGCCGCCGCCTGGTTGAAGAGAATGTAGCGCCCCTCCCTGTCCTTGGCGTAGATGGCATCGGTCGAGCCATCCACGATAGCGTCCAGCAGACTCAATGCCTGAAGCCGCTCGGACTGCGAGCGCTGCAGCGCCTCGGCCATCGCGATCCGTTGGCGCTGGCGCATCAGGAAGGCACCGGCGGCCGTCATGAAGAGTGCCAGCAGCCCGGTGAAACCGATCCACAGTGAATTTCCGGTCGCCTCTGCATAAATCTCGGCGACATCCATCTTGACCACCAGGAGCCAATCGGTCCCGGGAACCGCAACGCCAAACCCGATCACAGTCTCGCCGCGGTAGTCCTCACCCTCGACCTGACGTCCGATCAACCGGGTATCGCGCAGATACTTGGCCGTCAGCAGCTCAGGCGTCGCGAGCGGCAAGCTGAAGGTCAGCGGCTGATCCCCCTGATGCCTCAGCTGATTCAGAAACAGCACCCGCTCGCCCTCGCGTCGACACAAGAGCGTCTCGCCCGTCGTTGAAGGCACGGGCCACACCTGGAGTTCCGGGTAAAGGAAGGCGGCGGGATCCGTGTGCAGCACCAGCACGGATCCTGGCGCGCCAGCCTCACCGCGCGGCAAGGGCACCAGGAAGTCCAGGTGGTTCTCGCCCGCGCTATCGCGGTAGGGTCCGTAGTCGCCGATCGTTTGTGTCTCCGCGACCCCTCGGGCGGCAGTGACGAGCCGCTGCGCCAGCGGATGCGCGCCGCTGCGTGAGCGCCAGATAGCCTTGCCCTCCGCATCGAGCACAAGCAGCCCTTGAATCGCGTTGTAGGTGGCAAACTCCGCGAGCTGCGCCCTGAGCCGAGGCTGAGTCAGAATGCGCTGCTCAATGGGTTCCCCGGAGCCAAGCCCGACCAGGATCGCGCTGGCACGAATGAAGGCGGCATCGCCCCGACGCTCGTCGAGCCATTCGGAGATCTGGCGACTCTTGAGATCGGCGATGGTCTTGAGCCGAGCCGCCGCCGTTTCCTTCTGCTGCTCGACGTTCAGATAGATGCCACCGGCCGTCAGCAGGAGAATGGCCGCCGCCAGCAGCGAGAAGGGCAGGATCTGCGCGCGGCCCCGGTAGGTCGCCTTTCGGGCACTCTGGGTATCCGCGATGGGTTGCGGCAGCGACTGAATGAGCAGATACCGAATGAGCAGATACAGCAGCAGCGTCGTGGCGAGCACGAAGAGCGTGCCATTGAGGCCCGCGAGGGGCGCGAGCCTCGGCTCGAGGGCGATCAACCAGGCGACGAGAGGGTCGTAGCCGAGGATCCAGAGTGCCGCGAAGCTGGCATAGCCGAGCGGAATCCAGAGTGCCAGCGGCTGACCGCCTCCCCTGGATCTCAAATCCGCCTCAGGACTCATGGCGTCATCCTGTTGAAACCGCCCACGGAGCTGGGGCGGCCGATCTGTCACGTCGCGTACATCACCTCAGTCGGACAGGCGGTTAAAGTCCGTTTTCACCGAACCTGTTCGCGACCTCGCAGAACTCGTCGTAGGTGGCGAGGAAGGCATCGGCCACGTCGGGGTCGAAGTGGCTGCCCCTGCCCTCGCGGATGATGTCGCGCGCCTCCGCATGGCTCATCGCCGGCTTGTAGACCCGCACCGAAATGAGTGCGTCGAAGACATCCGCCAGGGCCATGAGACGCGCGGAAATGGGGATCTCGTCCCCCGCCAGGCCATCCGGATAGCCGCGGCCGTCCCAGCGCTCATGGTGGTGACGCGCGATTTCCTTCGCGAGGATGAGGAACTCCACCGGACGCTCGGCATCGCGCTCCGCCAGCTCGATGGCGTCGCTGCCGAGCTTGGCGTGTGTCTTCATGATCTCCCACTCCTCGGGAGTGAGCTTGCCGGGCTTGAGCAGGATGTGATCTGGGATGCCGACCTTGCCGATGTCGTGCAAGGGTGCGGATTTCACCAAGAGATCGATATTGTGCGGCGTCAGGAGCGGCGCGAAGCGCGGATGCCCTTGCAGGTGAACGGAGAGGGCACGCACATAGCCCTGGGTTCGGCGCAGATGATTGCCGGTCTCGGGGTCGCGAATCTCCGCAAGATGGGCCAGCGCATGGATGCTCACGTCCTGCACGATGAGGTTCTCATGCAGACGCCGCTTCAGCTCGCTCTCCAGATAGGCATTCTGGTTCCTCAGCCAGTCCCGCGCCTGCTTGAGCTCCAGCTGGGTGTTGACCCGGGCACGCAGGATCGACGGCACGATGGGCTTGGCGATGTAGTCGACGGCGCCGACGTCGAGACCATGGATCTCCGCCTCCGTGCTGTCCATGGCCGTCACGAAGATGACCGGAATATCGGCGGTCACGGCGTCGGCCCGGAGCTTCTCGAAGACCTCGTAGCCATCCATCTCCGGCATCATGACATCGAGCAGGATGAGGTCCGGCGTCGGCGTGGTCTTGACCACACGCAGCGCCTTCTTGCCCGAGGTCGCGGCGCGCACCCGGTAGTCCGCCTGGAGCAGTTCGTTGAGGACGGCCAAGTTCTCCGGCGAATCGTCGACGATCAGGACAGTCGCGGCGCCTTCACGCATCAGCGATGCTCCCGTCGCACCTCGGGCGCCCAGCCACCGAGCATTGGCGCCTGGACTCAGGCGGATCGAAAGCACTGCAAGCCGTTTGGGTGGTGCAAGAGGACAGTCTGGCATGGTTTGCCAAAGCGCCACTGACATGTACTGACAAGGTCTACACCCTCTGGTTTGTGTGAAGAAGACGTTGTACGAAGAAGACCCAGCAGTCAGAGTGACCACGAAAGATTAATACTACTTTGTTACCTTTATGCGCCTGATTTAGCGAAGGTCACTCTGTGTGACCAGGCAATCCGTCTGCTCCCGGTGGCGCAAACGCCTCTTTTGCACGCATTACGACCCCAATGAACAGGCGAGCGATCTAGATTAACCTTTATAGATCAAATACATCAGAAATATTCTAATCTAACAAAGTAGAATTAAGGGGCTTTAACAATTTTAGGGCACTCGGATCGCCGAAAGCGCGACATCCATCTCAATCCTCAGCCGCCCTCGGCATCGCCACCTGGGCCAGATTCTCCGATGGCCGCTACCCGCTAACCCGCGCGCACGCCATGACAGGATTCAAGTGTGGACCTCATAGGCGCCAAGCGCTAGGAACTGGACTGGCAACCAGTGCGTCAGAACAGCTCTTCGAGGTCCCCTCACCCAGATCCATCAAGCATCAAGAGATTCCGCAGCGCCATCATGGCCTTGGCCGCCTCGGCGTTCGGATCCCATCGGGTATTGCCCCAACGAACCGGATCACGTAGCTGTGCCGCAAGGCGCAGCGGCTGGAGCACGCGATAGATGGGCCGCCAATCCCCTTCGACGCGTAGGGCCAGTTGTGGATTGATCAGATACTGGCCGTGCTTGAGGCGGCGGAAGAGCTTGCGGTTGTAGGGATCGTCGCGCTGGATCTCGTTTTTCGACAGGATCGAGGAGATGTAGGGGCGCTTCTTGCGCCGCTCGGGGACGATGGAATCCGGGAACTGCGCGAGCAGCTCGGCGAAGTCGATGGCCGAGAGCGCATTGCGGCGACTGGCCCAGTGCTCGCCGAGGCGTTGATAGAAGAGCACCATGGCGATGCAGAGCATCAGATACTCCATCAGCCGTTGGTCGAGCTTGATCAGCCGCCCGTCGATCTGGATGTCCAGGCTGGCCGGGGCGAGACGCTCGAACAGCGCGGGGAGCTTGCCGCGGGCGAAGCGCGCGTCGGCGCAGGCCCGCTCCAGTGCGATCTGGAAGGCGTTGAGCCCATTGCCATCCACCAGGCCGGTGTCGGCGTCGCGATCGAGCAGCGTCTCGACCAGCTCGGCATTGCCCATGCGGCTGGCGATCATCAGCGGGGTCTGGCCGAAGACGTTGCGGAAGTCGACACCGTATTGATCGACCTGGCGCAGGACGGTACCGGGATGCTTGAGGGTGTAGGGCAGGTAGTGCGTGCGCTCCAGCACCGTCATCGCCTTGTCGGGCTGCCGCGCGGTCTTGAAGCCGCCTTGGACCAGCGCATTGAGCAGGCGCTGATCGCGATACACGAGGGCGTACTCCATGAGGGCGATGCGCGCCTTCTTCTCGCCGCGCTGCAGCGCCTTGTCTTCCAGCTCGGCCAGGGCATCGCCCTGAATGACCGCCCACGGGACCGCACGTTGCTTGAGGATCTGCTCGCGAATCTCGGCCGCCTGCTCCTCCTTGCCCTGCAGCTCGAGCCGATGGGCCTCGTGGCGCCACTCCTCCAGGCTCGAGCGCGCTTCCTCGACATCCTCCACACCCGCGAGTGCCTCGGTCAGCCCAAGCAGCGCAAGCAGCGGCTGCTTCGATCGGGGCTCGATCAGGTAGAGGTTCTTCACCGCCCGCGTCACCGCTACGTACAGGGCATTGATGTAGAACTTGTAGATCTCGAGTGACTTGTCGCCCTTGTCGCGGACACGCGCATAGCGCAGCTCGCCCTGCAGGTCGGCCTCGCTGAGATCGCCGGCGATCTCGCGGAAACGCTTCTCCTCGCCCGAGAGGAAACCGTAGAGCAGGACGTTCTCGTACTCCAGCCCCTTGGCCTCGTGGATCGAGAACACCAGCGGGGTGCGGAAGAACTGGCGGACCTCGGCCTTCTGCTCCGGATGCAGCACCAGGATGGCGAAGCGCGCCGAGGCGGCGGTGCGCCGGTCGAGGTCGCGCTTGATCCGGTCGCTGTCCTGCAGCAGGGCGACACGCCCGAGCGCTGGGCCGCAGCTGCGCACCAGATAGTTGCTCTCGCGGTCCACGGAGCCGAAGCGCGCGTGCTTGATGTGCAGCAGCCGGTTGGCGATCGCGGTGACTTGGGGCGAGTTGCGGAAGTTGGCGTTGAGGATGCGGATCAGATCCGCCGGGGCGCCGTCGCCCTGCTCCCGCCAGAACAGGGTCTTGACCTTGGACCAGGAGAAGAAGTTGGGGTGCACGATCTGGTTGGAATCGCCGCACAGGAGAAAGCCGCTGGGGGTGCGCAGCGCGCGCAGGATGAGCAGCAGCTGGACATTGGTCAGGTCCTGCACCTCATCGACGACCACGAAGTCGTAGCGCGGGCGCACGCGCGCGAGCCAGGCATGGCTGACGAGATTGGCGTCGAACCAGCCCTGCTCGTCGAGGAAGCGCAGATACTTCTCGAAGAGGTCGTAGACCTCG
The DNA here is from genome assembly GCF_016583565.1 of Thiocystis violacea. Taxonomy (GTDB): domain Bacteria; phylum Pseudomonadota; class Gammaproteobacteria; order Chromatiales; family Chromatiaceae; genus Thiorhodococcus; species Thiorhodococcus violaceus_A. The sequence goes on from NZ_NRRF01000018.1 coordinate 61,379, forward strand.
GCGCGGGTCTCGGGCGGGTAGATCGACTGCTTCACCCCCAGGGCGCAATAGTCCTCGCGGCTGAGATAGGCACGCTCGGGATCGGCGCCGCTGATCGCGCCCTGAAACTCCTCGAACAGCTGATGGCTGTCCTTCAATGCCTTCGGCAGGCGCTGGCGATCGGCCCAGGCGGAGAAGGCGCGTGGCGTGATCTCCTTGCCGCTGGGGACCTGGATGCTCTCCAGGTACTCGCGGAACGAGAGGAAATCGACGCTTTGGTCCTCGCGCTCCCAGCCGTTGGCGTAGTAGAGGTCGCGCGCGTTCCGCACCAGAAACGGCGAGCGTGTGACGTAGAGGACGTCGCCGCTCGCCTCCTTCATCTTCTCCAGGGTCAGCGCCGTCTTGCCGCTGCCGGCGGAGCCGATGATCACCAACGGCGGCGGCTGCTGGTAGACCGCCTCCTGGTCATCGTCGAAGGACAGCACCTTGTCGAGCAGATGGAACCGGGGCAGCTTGGGGTTGAGATAGCTCAGCGGCGGCGCGTCCCCGGCAACCTCTGGCGCCACGGCGGGGATGCGCGCTTCGTCGATCTCCGCGCCCCGCGCCAAGAAGCGCGACTTCTCGTAGGCGTGTGCGTGGATGTACTCGAGCATCAGGACATAGCGCTCGTCCTGGTGGCGATAGAGCGCGAACAGCATCCGATTGCTGCGGTCGAGGCGCGCCCGATAGAGGTTGTCACCCACCTTCTTGACCTCTGCCGAACTGAAATCATCGGCGGCCAGAGAGGCGGCGAGCTTGTCGTAGCCCGGAATCGCTGCGGTGTCGAGACCGCGGTAGGTGAGGATCTTCATACGGCGCCAGGTGTCGGTGGATGGTGGCAGCGGAGTCGTCCGCTCGATCACGCCATCTTAACGACTCGGTCGCGATTCCGGCAGACCCGGACCCCTGGTCACGACCTGGATGGTCATCGTTTAGCGCAATCGGCAGGTGGAGGGGCGCTGGAAGGGGTTGGTGATAGCGACCGATACGCGGCGTGACCGCACCGCATGCCTCGAGTCGGTTAGGCCCAGGGAGGAGGCCCAACGAAACGGCGCATGGCGGGCCTCCTAGCGTCGGCCCAACCTACAAACGCTGGCCAGCCCGCATCGCTGATCGTCGCTCCCAGATACGCCGATACAGCAAGATCGACCGCATGTCGAAGAGCTGTGCTAGCATTCCCGCCTTTAAGTCGGCTAGGAGTCGCGCCGGCGGGCACTGGCAGGGCAGCGCGCCTCTGCCAAGCTCGGCCTTGCGGGAATACGTCGCCAAGACAGCGACCGACTCGCCAGTCCCGCCCCGAAAGCCATTGGCGCGCCTCCAGCCAGAAACGCTGGCCACGCGTCGCTGCGATGTCCGCAAACATTCCATCTAGAGAGGTTTTGGGTGAACGTGCGTTTGAATGCCAGCCTATGTTGTGTGGCGATCTCCGGCCTGCTGCTCGCGGGCTGCGCTGGGGCTCCAACGTCTTCCTACTCATCCAACCCGGCCCCGGGCGTCGCGCCCTTGCCGGCCAATCTCGGCAACCTCCCGCAAACCACCTTGCCGGGCGCGAGCCGCAGCGAAGTCAAATCCCTCGCCATGGGCGCCGCCCGCAGCAAGGGCTGGAGCATCGCCGGCTCAGGCGTCGATCGACTCATCGCACAGCGGGCGTACGACGCCTCGATGGCCCCCGCGTATGGAGCCGGATCGCCGATCCCACCAGGTTCGACGCTCGAGGTGACATCCTTCTTCCTGGAACAGGGAGGCGGCGTCAATGTCGCCACCAAGGCCGAGGTCGTTGCGCCAGCCATGGGCGGCCGTCCAGCGGCACGCATGGACTACACGGACGCTTACCGCGACATGCTCAGCCAGTCGCTCGACTCGCTGCAGGCATCCTGGTCGCACAACCGCGGCCGTATCGCGCAGGCGAACCCGCCGGCCGGTGGCTGGGGTGATCCCTGGGCCGGCACGCCCTATGCCCGCCCAGCCAAGACAGAGGCGCCGAGCAACCCGTCCACGGACGTCGCCCGCTCGGCTCCCGACTTCGCCGACGCCGAGCCCGACGACCAGCCGGCGCCAAGCGACTTCGAGCGGTCAGCCCCGAGCCCAACCAGAACGGAAGCGCCGCGTGTCGTCGAGCGGCCGGCACCCAGCCCTTCGACCGCGTCGAGCCCAGCCTACAGTCGGCCGATCCCCGAGCCACGCCGTCGCCCCGCGACCGCGGCGCCCGTCGTGGACGCGACCAGCGTGCTCAGTACGCAGAACCGCAACCGCAGCGCTGAAAGCCCAGAGACACCGCTGCCGCGTCGCGACAACATGATGACACTCCCCGACAGCCAAAGTCGCCCGACCAGCAGCCTCACCTCGGCCGCCTCTGCCGAACAATATGCCCGGCAACGCGGCTGCCAGGTCTCCGGCTCCGGATCCCAGCTCATCGAGTCTCGCCAGGACGGTGAGGTACATAAGGTACCCTGCGAGGGGAGCGACAGCTTTCTCGTGAAATGTCAAAACGGAACCTGCCAAGGACTCCTCTGACCACGCAGAGCCCGCCGGGTGCTGCGTCAGCACGCTCGGCGGCCAACCCTCAGACCTGGCGCTGGCCAGGCCCTGGCCGGCGGCTGCGTCTTGCAATCGCCGCGCTCACCTTTTTCCAAGCAAGCTGGATCCTCGCCCTATCGATCCCCGGCGTCTTGCTCTTCGGTGCCAACCTCAACGATGCGCGATCCTTCGCGGTGGAGAGCGCGGCAAGCCGAGGCTGGCGGATCCTCTCCGTCTCCACTCGCTCGGCCGTGTTCGAGCAGATCCTCGCGGGTGACGACGCATCCGGCGTCCTGGTCGCGGAGCGGCTGCTTCGGATCTACGCGAACTTCTCCGAGGAATCCGACGGCGCCCGCGTCACGCTGCGCGCGGAAGAGGTGGAATGGCCGGGCACCGAGGACGAATGGCGAAGCGACGTGACAGAACGCTACGCGGAGAACCTCGACAAGGCGCTCGCCTCCCTGCGCGGCAAGTGGGACACCCAGCGCCCCGGCGATAACCCGAGCGCGGACGCACGCGGCATGGGCAGCCTGATCGGCGAATCCACGGGGGCGTCGCCCGGTGCCGGCGCGCACTGGGCCTATGCCGCGGAGCGCTACGCCCAAAGCCGCGGCTGCGTGCTCACGGAACGCGTCACCCAGCTTGCCTCCTCGGGCCAGGACTGGGAAGAGCATCGCGTTTTCTGTCAAGACGGCTCACAGATCTTGGTGCAATGCCGCTACGGAGACTGCACCTCACGCCCGTGATCCCGCGTGCTCGCGCGGAAAAATGTACCCCTGAGCATAGATCGACGGCACTTGGCGCAGAGCGCCGAGAGGTGCGACGAGAACCATCGGGTTGATGAAATCTGCCCGCCTGAAAGGCGGGGTTTGAACCTTGGGTATCAAAATCAGTATTTGACCGAGCAGCCATAGGGCCGTGTCGCCGACTGGCTCACCGGTTTACCGGCCGAGAGGTCGGCCAAGGCCGCGCGGACATAATTGGTCGAACCCTCGATGTCGGCAGGATCGGTCGTCGGCCGATCGTCGATACCACCCATGTAGACCAGCGTCCCCGAGCCGTCGATGACGTACATGTGCGGCGTCGTCTTGGCGCCGTAAGCACGGCCGATGGTGCCGTCCGGGTCGAGCAGCACGGCGCTCGGCGCGGCATCGCGCCGCTTGGTCAGGGCATCGGCTTCGGCCGGGCTGACCTGCCCCTGCTTACCGGGCGCCGATGAGATAACCGACAGCCAAACGGCACCACTGCCGGTCGCCTCACGCTGCAGGGCCTGCATGTTGCCGCTCTCGTAGTGCTTGCGCACGTATGGACAGTCGTGATTGGTCCATTCCAGCACCACGGTCTTGCCCTTCAGATCGTCAAGGCTCCAGGACTGGCCAGCCGAATCGGTCCCCTTGAAGGCCGGTGCCGGGGCGCCGATCACGGGTTCAGCCAGGGCACTGGCAGTGACCAGCAAGCCGATCAGCGTGAGCGAGGCGGCGCGCGCCAACTGCGCGATGTTGGAACGAGTCATGATTGAACGAATCAATGGCTGTACTCCTCAGTGGTTGGACTGCTCGATGGTTGAACTGCTCGATGATTGAATCGCTAGATGGTTGCACTGCTAAACAGTTGCACTGCTCAATGGAACGATCACATGGCTGAGGGTTCGCCAGCGAGCGCCGAGGAACCCTCGACGGCGTCGCGGACGATGCCCCCGGTCAGGATCTGGGGCAAAACGTGCGGCTCCCGCCCGGGGGCATAGTAGACATACAGGGGCACGCCGGTGCGGCCGAAGCCCGCGAGATAGGCGGTGATGGCCGGATCCCGGTTGGTCCAGTCGCCCTTCAAATAGAGCACCCGATGCTCGTCGAGCAGGGCCGCCGTCGCGGCCGTCGACAGCGCGACCCGCTCATTCACCATGCAGGTGATGCACCAGGCGGCGGTCATATTGACGAGCACCGCCCGCCCCTCGGTACGGGCATCGGCCAGTCGACTGGCTGAATAGGCGTCCGCGACCAGTGCCTGGCGTCCATTCTCCGTGCTCGTCCCCAGCCGCATCGCAGGCGCCTCCCGCCCGCCCGTGGAGAGCCCGAGCCACAGGGCCAGACCGAGCCCAGTGAGCGCGACGACCCCACCAGCGCGCCGCATCCGCGACGACCCAAGCCGCGTGCGCTCGCGCACCCATAGCCCGAGCGCGAGCGCGAGCATCCCAGCCAGCACCCGCCCGACCCCATCCGGCCCCGTCTGGACCGCGATCACCCAGACCAGCCAGGCCGCGGCCGCGAGCATCGGGAAGGCGAGCCCCTGTTTCAGCGTCTCCATCCAAGGCCCCGGGCGCGGCAGCCGGCGGGCGAGTGGCGGCGCCAGCGACACGAGCAGGAACGGCAACGCCAGACCCAGGCCAAGGGTCAAGATCACCAGCAGGGCCTGCGCCCAAGGCAGCGTCAGGCCATAGCCGAGGGCCGCGCCCATGAACGGCGCCGTGCAGGGAGCGGCGACCAGCGCCGCGAGCGCACCGGTCGCGAACGCGCCAGCCACACCGCCCCCGGTCTGGCGGCCCCCGACCGCCATCCAACTCCCGCCGAGCGTCACGGCCCCCGCCAGCGCCAGCCCGACCACCAGAAAGACATTGGCCATGAGCGCGACGAACGGCGGATACTGAAGCTGGAAGCCCCAGCCGACGGCTGTCCCACCAGCACGCAACGCCAGCAGTAGCCCGCCCAGCAGTCCAAAGAACAGCAGCACGCCTCCCGTATAGGCAAGGCCGTGCAGGACGCGCTGCCGGCCCCCGCCACCATGACCGCCCGCCAAGCTCAGGGCCTTGATCGCGAGCACCGGAAAGACGCAGGGCATGAGATTCAGGATCAGACCACCAAGCAGCGCGAAGGCCAGGGTGAGGGGCCATGTCAGCCTCTCGGCCTCGGCCGCGCCCACTGCCGTCGCGGGCCATGCGCCCCGCTCGGCGCTCACCGAAAAGGCGGTGGAGCTGCCGTCCCGACCGCTGACCACCAGCACGCCGTCGGGATCCGCGCTTGTCGCCAAGTCACCAGGGGTCAGATCGATCTGCAGCCGGTTCTCGCGGATCCGCCAGGGCTGGGCCGCGGCATGCTCAATCAGGCCCCAGGTCCCGGCGAAGAGCCAGACAGACGCCGCATCGTCCACCTGAAGCCTCGGGTTCCCAGCCAGCGGGATCGACAGCCGCAGGCCACCCTCATGCGCGCCGAACAGCGCACCCTGCAGCCGCTCCGAGGGCAGCGCCGCACGGGCGGTGGCGAAGAGATCTGCCCAGCGCGGATCGGCGCCTCCTGCTGTCTCGGCGGTCTGCAGCTTGAGCTCCAGCACGCCGGACTCGGGGATGCAATGCTCCTCGCACACGAGCCAGTGGGCGTCCGCCCGGATCGAGATCGGCGTCCCGGCCGGCCAATCCGGCGGCACCGACAGCGAGACCAGATGCATCGCGCGGCCCGAATAGCCGTAATTGGCGAGCGGACCGACCCGGATCAGCTCCGGCCGAGGCCAGCGAATCGGGCTTGCGATCACGCCCTCCGGGAGGCTCCACGCAATGCGCGGCGCCTCCCCCGAATCGCCGGGATTGCGCCAGTAGGTGTGCCAACCCGGCTGGATGTCGAGCACCAGCGCCAGCTCGACACTGGTGCCCGGCGCGACCGGGTCACGTTCCGCAATCAGCCTGGCCGTGACATGCTCGGTCGTGACCTCGGCCGCCGAGCCGACCATCGGCATCGCCAAGAGGACGACGACCAACCAGGACCAGGAACGCGCCGCTTTGACGCGACGCGCGAGCGGTTCGCGACAGGCGCCGCCGACCTTGAACCATGGCATGGCGAATAAGCCGCTCGACAGACTCGACAGACTCGACAGACTCGACAGACTCAACAGACTCAACATATGCAACCTAGGCGCCGCCGGCCGAGCATCGACCGCCTCGGGCGGAGCCGCGAAGCTGTCGTGAAGGTGCGATCGTGAAAGTTTCTCATTCGGCCAGTGTTGGAGCGGATGACGGCGGGTTCAACCTGGGACGACCGACCAATCGCGCGTCCGCTCGGATGGAGCAGGGTCCGAGGGTGCGTCCCAGTCGTCGTCAGTCGACCCCGGATGTCGCACCAAAGGGCGCCAGACAGCAGCAGACAGCGCCAGGATGTTGCGAGCACCACTGGAGATCGGATATCGATGATGCTAGCGTGCCGGGTTGCGACGAAACGCGCATTCAGGAGTCATCCGCCGGGGCCTGCCTGGCGTGACCCCGCCTTTTGACACACTCGATCAGCATCGGAAACATCACGCATGAGCGACGCTCTCAATTACCTCATCCAAGTGCGCGGCGACGCGCTCGGCCACTATTTCAAGTTCCTCAAGGACAGCGGCAAACATCTCGACCCCAAGACGCGCGACCTCATTTCGGTCATCACCAAGGTCCATGTCCAGACCGAAAACGGCTTCAAACAGTACCTGACCCGCGCCCTACGCGACGGCTGCACCCCGCTTGAGATCATCGACGCCCTCCTCATGGCCTTCCCGGCGCTCGGCTTGGCGAAGATCGTCTGGGCCACGGACATTCTGCTGGCCATGGACATCCCGGAGTTCTCGCCCGAGCTCATCGACGCCCAACCGCAATGGCGTGAGGTCATCGCGCTCTCGGAACTGACCGATGGAGAGGTCAAACGCGTCGATTGCGGCTCGCGCAACGTCTTCGTCTATCGCGAAGGGGAGTCCTACAAGGTCTACGACTCACATTGCCCTCACCAGGTCACCGACATCCCGCACTTAGCGCTCGACGGCCTGAACCTGACCTGCCCCAAACACCAGTGGAAATTCGACATCCGCACCGGCGACTGCATCGATAAGGGAGACCATCCACTGAAGTCGTTCGAGACCAAGGTCGAGGACGGTCACTTGTTCGCGCGCTGGTAGCCTTGGCGACCCGCACCCTACCCGACTGCCGGGGCGCGAACGGCACAGCATCCGCTCCAGGGCGGAAATCGCCCTGGGTGCTGTGGCCGAAGGTCCGCTCGGACATCGGCAACAGGCACGTGTGAGTCAGCGCGAAGCAGCAAAGAAGCGCCATGCCCGGCGCTGAGGATCAATGTCACACGCGCTCGGGGCTCGACAACGACCCGAGGCCCGGCACATCTCCGCCGGCACGGTGAGGGTTCGGACCCTGGGGCGCATCAACAGGAGAGCAGTATGAGGATCAAACGCATGCTTGAGTCCGGTCGAGGGCTCGCCATCGCCGCCCTCTGCATCGGGGCGGCGGGCAGTTCACACGCACTGTCCCTTACCGTCGACGGGGGCGAGATCACGGGCGTGGGAGGCATCGAAATCCAAGGCAAGATGTACGACGTCGCCTTTGCGGATGGCGCCTTCAACGCCCTCTATCCCGCCGAACTCAGTGGCTACGGACAGCTCGCCCAGGACGTCGCCCAAGCGCTCCTCAGCGCGAGCGACAGCGGCACGCTCAAGGCCGCGCCCAAGTGGCAACCTGGCTTGAGACTCCGCGGATGCAGCTCACAGACATCCTGCACCATCCTCATCCCAGAGCAGTCAACAGGCGCGGCACCCGTTGCGCAAACCACCTACGCCCGCGAGGTGATCTATGCCGACGCGCAGTTCCGCTCCGTCACCGCAAAACTCTGGCCGTTCGACGCCTCCACGGATACCAAGCAGATGCCAGACATGATGTACGCCATCATCACGCCTGCCCGCTAGCCTTGGCCCAAGGCGGCGAGACGCAAGCCGATCGGCGCCGCGGGGCGGTCAGATGAATCGAGGCGGGTCGACCTGGCCCGCGTGTGACAGCCCCGTCACGCCGATGGATCGGAAACCAGCCGCAAGAACGCCTCCTCCGACATCACCCGAGGCACCAGACGGCCCGTCTTACCCGCCGCCATCCGCACGATCTGGCGATCCCCATTCGGCCCATGGCTCACATGGAGCGGTCGGTCGTCACCGTAGAAATAGAGCCGATCGAAGTCGGTGTTGGCGACGATCCACTGCGCCACACCCAGCATGCTCTCGTCCTCGACCAGGAAGTCCGCCGCCGCGCCAAGCCGCTCGCACACCGGCTTGCCGAGGCGATTGTGCTCGTGGGCCGCGTGCTGATCACGCTTCGGGTCGATGCGTCCGGGAATCTGCTTGGCGAGCTGCGGCGAACAGAAGCCATAGGTCAGCCGGATCATCCCGAAGTAGTCGATGACAGGATCCAGCACCTGCTCCGCCAACGCCAAGAGCGCGTTGTAGCTCTCGGGCCGTTCGGGGCGATTGGGCAGTCCGGTGCTGGCCTGGGTCTCACCGCATTCGATGAGCTGGCGGAAGGTCAGGAACCGCCCGCAGGGGTCATCCAACTCCGGCGGCGTCTGGACGCGCACCAGGTCGAAACCCTCGATCATCCAGCGATAGCGCGCCAAGACATCCAGAAAGACCGCCGGCGGCGGCCCATAACCCGACAGATCGAACAGCGCCAGCGCGTCGAGCGCCTGCTCGAAGGCGACCTGCTCCGGGTAGCTCGGAAACTCCTCGTTGATGTAGCGCGACTTGTAGAAGAGGAACGGCGGGGCATAGTCCTCGCCATAGGCGAAGTAGTCGATGTCCAGATCGCGCAGCTTGATCTTGACCCGCTCGACCAGGCGCGGCAGCGGTTGACCCTCGAAATCGTCGTAGCGCATCAGGCTGACCTTGCCCGAGGCGATGTGGATCTTCACCAGGTCGGCCTCGCGATAGTCACCATAGAGCACGGCGGCACAGCCAACATAGATGCGCAGCAGCGGCGGGAGCTGCTCGACCAGACTGACATGCAGCTGCAGCGATTGGCCGGGATCGAGCCAGCCCAGCCCATGCTCGGCGGCGACGAGACAGGCGTCTTCGATGGCAGCCACTTCCGCGATCCGGAACAGAAGCGCCAGGGATTGATCTCTGGCCGTCGCGTAGTCGCCAAAGAATACCTTGATGTCCTGCTGCAGGCCCCGCTCCAGATGGCGATAAGGCTTGCGCCGCTCGAACTGCTGAAGGGCGAAATAGACCTCCAGGTCCGCCGTCCGGCCAGCCGCGGCGCGCTCCAACTCGGACGGATCCTGACGCGCCTCCAGGAAGCGCAGCGCCTTGGGCAGTGACCCGAAGCCTTCGGTCAGCACCACTAGATCCTCGACCTCGGCCTTGTCCGGCTTGCGACCCAGGGTCAGCCAGCGATCCCAGAGACGCTCCAGCGGCTCGCGATAGACGGCGTATTTCTCGGCGGCGCGATCGCGGCGCTCGCGCGGCGCGGGCTCTCGCGCGCGTTGGGAGGGATCGCGCAGCCGGTTGCGCCGGCTGCGATAGCGATCGACCAGAAAGCGCTGCTCGGCGTCCTTGTCCCGAAAGACGTAGAGGACACCGGGGGCGACCGCGATGGGCTCCTCGTCGAGCGCCTGCTCCAGGAAGGTCTTGATCTCGGCCTGGGTGAAATACTTCTGAAAGGTCCCGCGTTGCGTCATGACACCGTCGCGGAAACGCTCCCCGCGCGGGTCATTCTGATTGGCCAGCATCACCGAGACCACCAACAGCCGCTCCGCCAGCGACCAGGCCCGCGTCAGCGCCTCCAGGCGCTCGTCGAAATCCTCGATGACATTGATCACGAAGCCCAGATTGACGATGTCGGCCGACTGAATGGGACGGTCCGGGGCATGGTAAGGATCCCAACCGGCAGCACTCACGCCGTTCTCGACCAGCCCCCGCACGTCGTCCCCACGTCCGCAGCCATAATCGAACAGCCGATAGCAGCCATCCAGAAAGCCATGCCGGGCAAGCGACTGGACCGGTGCCGAGAATCCATAGCGCACCATCGCCGTCAACTGGCGAGACGCCTGCCAACCGGCATGCAGCGGCACCGCCGCCTCCAGCGGCTCATCGGACTCGTCATTGCCGAGCGGCACCAGGGCGTGGCCCTCGATGCGATACCCCTTCTCCCGCACCAGCGCCAGCCATTGACGGCGATAACCGATCCGCCGGGGCTCGTCGAACAGACCGATGGACTCGGCCGTCGCCGTCAGCGCGGCACAGACCTCCCGGCGCGGATCCTCCGGCGACAACAACAGCTCCTTACGGTGAAGGATCGGTGGATTCAGGGAGTCGGCGTAGGTCCGATGGCTCACCCTCTCCTGTTCGAGATCCACCAGCCAGCTTTCCCGCAAGGCTGGAAAGGGATCCTCGGCGAACGCCGGATAATTCAGGAGAGCGACACAGGGCCCCTGATCGTCGAAACGCACCAAATTGAACTGAGTCCGCGGGGCGAGGCGCGCAAGTTGCTCGGCCCGTGCCGCACGCGCCGAGAGCGCCGGATCCAATAAGGGCAGCGCGTCGACATGCACATAGGTCCGCGCCGCAACCACCTTACTTGGAATCGATGCCATGACGTTCTTCGCTCCAGACGCAGTTTAGAATAGAGCGCATGAGCACCCCTGACGCACCCCCGATGGACGCGGACTCGACAGCGCCCGAGCGGTCTGACTACGACTCGCCCTGGAAAGAAGCGATCGGCGCCTATTTTCAACCCTTCATGCGCCTCTTCTTCGAACCGGTGCATGAGCGCGTCGACTGGCGCCAGCCCCATGAATTCCTCGATGCGGAACTGCAAAAGATCACTGGCGATTCCCAGATCGGCAAGCGCTTCGCAGATCGGCTGGTCCGCGTCCGCGGCCGCGAAGGCCAGGAACTCTGGCTACTGATCCATATCGAGATTTAGGGACACGCCGATACCTCCTTCAACCATCGGATGTTCCAGTACTATTATCGCATCCACGATCGACACCCAAGGGCAGAGATCGTCAGCCTTGCGGTACTGACCCATCAGGCAGACTGCTCAAGCCTCGGACGCTATGCCCCGGGACGTGACGGTTATGGCGTGCATTTTCGCTTCCGCGTTCACAATCTCCAGACGTGGAACGACAAGTGGGAGACGCTGAAGGCGCAGGCGGCAAGCAATCCCTTCGCCGTCGTCGCCTTGGCGCAACTGGCCGCGCACCGCAAGGCCAGCGACCCCGAGCGCAAAGCCAGCAAGCGCGAGATCATCTGGCTGCTGTACCAGCACCGTTATTCGCGTGAGGACGCACTCCAACTGCTGCGCTTCATCGACTGGATGCTGCGTCTGCCGCGCACTCTCGATCTCGAATTGCGCGACGAATTGATCAACTTCGAGGAGAGCACCAACATGCCCTATGTGATGAGCTTCGAGCGAATGGCGCTGGAGCGCGGCGAAATCAAAGCTCTCCTGCGCCTGATCCAAGCGAAGTTTGGCTTACCGACACCCGAACAGCGCCAACGGATCGAATCGGCCGACATCTCTCAGCTCGATGCCTGGCTCGATCGGCTCCTGACGGCCAGCAGTATCACGGAGTTGCTCGACGGGGATCAGTCTCACGCCAACTGAACCGCCAGTTCACCCGCCCCGCGCTCGTCGCGGGTGCCGACAAAGGGATTGATGCGTGCAGACCCGGTGTCGGCCCGGATTCGATACGCACTTTTTCGAGAGTCTGCCGGAAGCGGCGTTGATCATCGAACCGTCCTGTCGATTGAGTCGATACCCTGCATGCTCCAAGCAAAGCGACGTGGGAGCGGCGCCCCGCCGCGATCACGCGACCGTCGCGGCGGGGCGCCGCTCCCACCGGTCGCGCACTTGGCTTAAAGGATGATCAAGACCGCGCAGGTATCCAGCAGAATGTTCACGGCTTACCTTTCTAGCGCCCGAGCGCCAGCACTCACGCCTCGGCGCCAACCGGCGTAAAGCGCGCCATCAATCGCGTGTAGATCTCCTCCTGACGTTGCAGCGGTAGCCGTTCGATACGTTCCATGATCCCGTTCACGCTCATTCGATCCAGATGCACCGTCAATGCCTCCTCGATGGGCGCGATGGCAGCTTTCTCATCCGGCCGCAAGGCATCAGGCGGATGACGCAAGGTATCCATAAGCGCCTCGGCCGCTGATTGATCCAGCCCGTCAACCGCACCGAGTGCCAGCAAAGGCTGCAGCCAGGCACCCATCCGTTCACGACGTGCCTGCTCATCCAGTTCGGCGTGGCGTTCGGCTAACGCCTCCAGAAGCGTCCCGATCCGAGCACGGTCCTCCACCGCGAGATACGCAGGCGGATCGAGCAATTCGCGCTCGGCGCGAACGCAATCTTCCACCGACAACTCCGAGACTTGGTCAGGAGTCATCCAACGGCGCTTCACCCATTCTGCCGAACGCTCACGCGCGCCGGCCAGACGCGCTTGAACCAGCCCCTGATAAATGGCCGCCATGTCCGAGACCGGTTCGATCTCCCGGCGCTCCAGAAAGGCTTCCAGCTCAACTAACTGCTGCTTTACCTGTCGATCGAGCAATTCCTCCAGTCGATCCACGCCCCATTCGCCCGACTCCCAAACCGCGATATCGGAGAGCACGCGCTCCAACAGCACCGCCAGATCGCTCACCTCGGACTCATCGCGCGTCCCCACGAAGATCGCCCGCAGTCGGTCCGACCTCGCCAGCGTCTCCTTGATGACCTCCTCGCTGTCCAGGGCGACATCGAGGAGTTCGCCGAGCCGGGCGCGCTGTCGCTCCAGCGCCGCGCGCAAACCCTGCTGACGCTGCTTGATCGCGCCGATACGCGCCTGAATCTCCGGGTCTGTCAGCACACCCCGCGCCGCCTCGACGCCGACGATCAGTGCCTCGCCCTTCTCGATATCGTCGAGCAGATCGCGCACCGGCGTGGACTCGGATGACTCGGGTTGGCGCGGATAATCGTCACTCTCGGCCAGCGTCAGCGCGAATTGCTGCCGCTTCTCGACCTGGAAGATCGCGCGCCGCGACTGTTCCTCCAGCGCTTGAGCCTCCGTGCCGAACCCCAAATCCTTCAAACTGCCGATGGCCTTCTCGATGCGATGACGGAAGGCGCCCACATCGGTCGCGTTATGACAACTCTGACACGGGATCCAACCCGCGACCCGTTGCGACACCATCTCCCGCAGCGGGATCAGCAGACTGTTGCACGCCTCGACCGCGCTCGCCGACCACTGAACCCCGTCATTCACCTCCTGTTGCCGCCGTAACAGCAAGGTCGCCAACCGCAGCAATTCGCCGAGGTTGTTCTGCCGCTCGGCGCGTTCGATGCTCGTCTCCCAATCATCCAGTTGCGCCTTGAATTGGCGCAGTTTCAGCGCCGCCCCCTCGGATTTATCGAGCAGATACTTGAAGTTGCCTTCCAACGCCTCGGGCAATGGATCGACCTTGCGCAGGCGCTCCGCCTCCCGCGCGAGCGCAACCTTGCGCTCATAGTTCTGCTCGGCCTCCCACCGCTCCAGCAGCTCGCGCCAGCGGCCCTCGCCATCCTCCGACAAAAACCGCAGGGTCGTCTTTTCGAGCAACCCCTGTTCCAGATGATGGCGGCCACGCTGGGCGGAAAACGCGGCACTGACCCAATCGGCCGAGGCGACCATCTCGCCGTTCTGCTCAATGCGTCGTGGCGGATGTTGGCCGCCCAACAAAAGCCCCAGCAGCAAACCGGCCGAGGCGGCATTCATCCCATATGGCGGCGCGATCAAGGCCCGATAGGACAACCACAACGAACGCTTGGCATTGTCCGCGTGCGTCTGCTGGAGCCAATCCAGGACCGCCTTGACCTCCGGATTGCCCGGCGCGGTCAACTTGCCGGAAGACCCCAGGACTTGCCAACCATGCACCAGGGTCGCCTGGACGCGATTCTGGAGCCGCTTGGGTTGTGCCTGCACCCAGGGGCCATCGACCTGACGCGCGATCAGGCTGCGCATGAGTTGCGCGGCATCGGCCGGACCACCTCCAGCCGACGTGGCAAAGCCATCGAAGGGAAAGGGCAGCACCTTGGGATAGACCCGCGCGAAGATCGCCTCGCCCACCGCCCGCAAGCGCCCGCTCGGGATCTCCTCGCACCCGGCGACCCAGAACAGACGTTCCTTGATCATCCGCGCGACCGCTTCCTTCAGCGCCAAACGGCTGCGTTCGCGCTCTTCCGGCACGAAGCGTCGAAACCGTTCCTGCTCATCGGCCGAAAGCTGCTCATCGAAGAGATGCAAGCGTCCCAGGTGTTCCGCGAGCGCCCTATCCTGATCCGCGAGACCAATGATCCAGACCGGAAGGGCCGCCTGGCCGAGGCGCTTGATCTCTTCGCTCAGCGCACGGGTGATCGTCTCTTCAACGCCAGCCAGATCATCCTCGGCATGGAGATAGAGATAGATCACGCGCCCCTTGGCATCCTTGGGCAGGATGGCCTTTTCCCAATCCCGCGCCGCGGCCTTGATGGCGTTCTCAATGGTCTGGACCTGCTCACACCGCGCCTCATAAAACCATTCGGCTGTCGCGATCTCATGAAGTCGGCCAAAATCCGTCTGGATATCGCCCAGATCACCATCCTTGGCCGCGTTGCGCACAAAGAGATCGCGCACCGCCTCGGGAGACAGGGCGGCTTGACGTTTACGCAGCCATTGCTGGAACTGCCCCCGGGTCGAGGCATCGGCGATCAGCTCATACTGACCCAGGTCACGATTCCATTCGATCGCGCCCAACTCCTGGCCCAGGGTCCGCAAGGCGCCTTGCAAGTCATCGGCATCCAAGGCCGCGGCCTCGCCGAGCAGTTCGTCCATGGCCGTTTGCGTTTGCTTGCCGACGCGCATCTTTTCCAGGATGGCGACGCCCGCGAGGGCTAACTGTTGCTCGCCGCTCAGATGGCCCTGGAACTTCTCCAGCAAGACCTGGAGCGTCTCGGCCACCGACACGCCCCGTTCGCGTTCCGCCGCGATCATCTCCGGCAGCATGCTGCGCAGCACCAGTTCGGCGGCGCTGACCTGGCGTAGACGACCGCCGGACATCGCCTCTTCCCCGCCGATCCTGTCGATGATCTCCTTGATGAAGGTCAGCGCCGAACGCGACTGCACCACATCACGCTGACGGGTCAGGAACCAGGTGGCCAGCGGATGCAGCGGCCAACAGCCACGGGCGATCACACGGTCAAACTTGTCCGCATCGCTCCACACCGGATAGCGCCCAAAGCTCGGCAAGGCGAGCGACATCCGTCGCCAGGTCGTCCGCTGGGCCTCATCCGCCCGCGACTGGCTCCAAAGCGCGTCCAGACCGGCGTCATCCTTGCCGATCATGTGCGCGAAGATGGTTTCCAGATTGGTCGACAGATACAGCTTCTCGGACGCATCGAAACGGGTGATATAACGCTGCAATTGGCGCAAGTCCGCGCTACCGAAGCGTTTCAGATAGGTCTTCAGCTCGTACTGAATAAAGCCGACGAAGCGCGCCCTGTGACTATTGTCCTGAATGCCCTGGAAGATCTGCTGGAGTGCCGAATCGCCGGCAAGCTGAGGCTTTTCCGCCGCATACTCCAGATAGCGTCCGAACTCATCGAAGAGGATCACCAGGCTCGCGAAGGCGCCGTCCGGTCCGCAATAGACCTCGCAGAGCGTGTTGATCACATCCTGAGCCGATTCGTGCCCGGTGATCGGAATCGGCGAGCCATTCGCATCCGAGTAGATCGCATCGACCGCCGTATACACGGCCTCGTCCTGATTTCGCAGCCGCGCGCGGATTGTCTCGGCGTCCAGATCGGGGAGCTGCCGCGCGAAGGCGTCGGCACGAAAGTCAAAATTGCGTTGCACAAATTGCTCTGCGGTCTGGAAGCGCGGCGACAGCGCCCGAATCGCGCCCGCGTCCACGCCATGGCGTTCCAGTTGCGCAAAGACCGACTGACTGCATTGCCAAGATGGAAACCAGCCATCCCGTCGAGACAGAGCACCAGTACCGGCTTGCCAAGCCGCGCGAGTCCCTGCTCGACCGACGTCCCAATCGTCGCGTCCGCCTTGGCGAGATGCGCAAGGATGTCAGCGGCGGCAGGCGCCCCTGGCGCATCCAGTAAAACCGCCAACGCCGTCGCGAGATGTGATTTGCCTGCGCCATAGCCAGCGACCGCGAGCAGATAGGGATTGCGCTCGGCGCCAGCCAGACTCGCCTGGATCGAATCGAGCAGATCGGCGACGAAACTGGCGCTATCCTTCAGCCGATAATTGGCGTCGATCCCCTCCTTGTCCGCCTCGCCCGCGCCATGATAGCGAGGTCCATGAAACACGAAAGCGCGCGCGGCCTGTTGTGCCTGGGCCTCGCGCTCCTGAACCCAACGCAGTTGCACCGCGCCATCGAAAAAATGCTCATCATGAAAACGAACCAGACTTTCAACCCGCATGTGTCTTCTCCCTGAATCTTCAAACAACGCCCTAGAGCCGTGCGTATCCTGTTCAAGCAACACCAATCTCACGGCTACCGACGACATTCGGCGGGACGCGATTAATTGATAAAACTCACTTTATGACAAAGACTTTTCGAACCCGACATGGGCCTTTGTCATCAGTTGGGCCGGTAGGGTGGACGAGCGAGAGCGAAGTCCACCGAATCCCGCGTCGGCGTTGGTGGACTGCGCTGCGCTTGTCCACCCGGAAGACAACTGGCCGAAACGATGATCGACGCCCCGACATGCGTGGCCGCCGACATGGCGCCATCCCAAGCCGGCTCGACAATCCCCACGCGAACGACTTAACTGAACAGCAAGGCACCGACCACCCGCGAGAACCCCCCGCATGACCTCAGCCGCTTTCCGTCACGCGACCTATGAAGACCTCCTCGACCTACCGGACAACCAGGTCGGCGAAATCATCGGCGGTCGGCTGCATGCTCAACCGCGCCCCGCCCCCCGACATGCGCGCGCCGCCTCCGGTCTCGGCGCGGACCTGGGGACGCCCTTCGATCGTGGACGCGGCGGCCCCGGCGGCTGGTGGATCCTCGACGAACCCGAACTCCATCTCGACGCCGATGTCCTCGTCCCCGACCTGGCCGGCTGGCGACGCCAGCGCCTGCCCCGACTGCCCGAGACCGCCTGGTTTGAAACGCCCCCCGACTGGGTGGCCGAAGTCCTCTCGCCAGCAACCGCCCGCAAGGATCGCGATCTGAAGATGCCGCGCTATGCCGCCGCCGGCGTCACCCATTGCTGGATCATCGATCCCGATATCCGCACCCTGGAGGCTTACGCCAACCAAGGCGGGCAATGGTTACTCCTAGGCACCTGGAGCGGCGAGGACAACGCGGCCATTGCGCCCTTCGATGCCGTCACCCTCGATCTCTCCGAGCTGTGGGCCGACTAAGGCCAAACCGTTTCCGGCATGGCATGCCTTTGTTTCTGAAAAGAAAGTGCCTTACCCCAAGGTCGGTTTAGCGCAGCGTCATCCGACATTTGTCGGGCACCCAGGCTCCAAGGATCGTGAAAGTATTCCGTCCGGCTCGGCTTCGAGAATGCTTGCCGAATCTCTCCAGCATAAGAGCACGCGGCGGCCTTGGTCATCGGTTGGACCGGTAGGGTGGACGAGCGAGAGCGAAGTCCACCGAACCCCGCGCCGTTGTTGGTGGACTGCGCTGCGCTTGTCCACCCTACCGAAGACGACTGGTCCGAAGGATGATCGACGCCCACGCGGCGTAGGTCGGGTTAGGCGCGCGTGGCACAGAGATTCTTGATAAATCAGTCGTTTAACGCACGCCGTAAGGCTCTCCAGGATTTCATGGGGAATCACAAGTCATTTTAAAACAATTGCTTAGAGCGGATTTTAGCGTACACGCCAATGCCAAAATATAGTCGAGCGATTCTATTTTAAGTTTTTGATTTTTCAGTGTTCGATGCCAAGCTGAGCGTATCCGTTGAGATCTAAGTACACTCTCTGATAAAGGTGATTGAGGTTCGTCATTCCATAGCAGCGGCGTTTGATGACCTTGAGCTTATTGTTGAGACCCTCAACGAAACCGCTGGTTTGACGACCGACAAAATAATTGGCAATTTCCTCGAAATGCG
>NZ_NRRF01000019.1 GCF_016583565.1 Thiocystis violacea
GCCCCAGCCCCCCCAGCCGCCGCCGAACCCGAAGCTGAAGCCGCCGCCGAAGAAGCCGAAGAACGCCTGCGATTGGGCCGGTATGACCGACAGCAGGGCCGCGAGCACTGCCGATGCGAACACATGTGACCGTTTCATTGCGCACCTCCTCAGGGACCCAATGGCTATCCCACGGAAGCATGGGACCCGGATCCCTCGCCTTAAGTTTAGTCAATAAACAAATACTGATGAGGTGCGATAGTCGGTCGGGCGCGCATGGCGAACCCGAGGTCAACCGACCCACTCGTAGATCTCGACCGAGGCCGGATCGCAGCTGGTGCAGCCGCCGCCGCAGGGCGTGCTGGCGGGGAGCTTGCGCACCCTGCCCTTGCGCTCCAGGGTGCCAAGCATGCCGCGCAGCGCCTCTGGGTCCGCATCGAATCGGTTCGAGAGATCCTTCAGGGCGGCGCGTTCCCTGTCCCGCAGGTAGCGTGAAAGCTCGGAGATGATCATGGTGCCTGTCCTCTTGATGCCTGTTCTCAGGCCATATCCCTTGCCAGCGGTGCGATGCCGAGGTCGCGCCGGGACCACCAGCGCAGCCCGATCACCGTCGCGCCGAGCAGGGCCAGCATGCCCGCGATCCAGGCGCCGGAGGTGATGGGGTCGCGCGAGAAAATGGCGGCTTGATAGAAGACGGTTGCCGACAGATAGCCGAGCCCGGTGGTCCAGACGGCGGCGAAGAGGGTCCATCCGGCAGACGTCTCGCGGTAAATGGCGGCCATGGCGGCCACGCAGGGGGCATACATGAGGATGAACAGCAGATAGGCGAAGGCCCCTGCGGCACCGTCGAAGCGCGCGGCCATGGCGCCGAAGGTGTTGCTGTCCACGTCCTGGGACTCGGCTGCCGAGACGGGATCGCTGACGTTGCCGATGCCCAAGCCGAGCGGATCCGCCCAGCCGCTCAAGGCGTCCGCGAGATTGGCCGGGATGCTCGCGGCGGCCTCGCTCAGTCCCGCGGTCAGACTGTAGGCCGTCTCTGGCGTTTCAGCCGCGCCGCCCTGGTCCGCTGCCCCGAGCGCCGAATAGGTCGCATCCAGGGTCCCGACAACGGCCTCCTTCGCCAGGATGCCGGTGAAGATACCGACCGTTGCCGGCCAATTCTCCTCGTCCAGCCCCATGGGTCCGAAGGCGGGAGCGATGGTGCGCCCGATGGAGGCGAGCAGCGAGCGCTCGCTGTCCTCGTTGCCGAAGCTGCCGTCGGTCCCGGTGCTGTTCAGTACGTTGAGGACGAGCACCATGGGCACGATGACCCGCCCCGCCCGGACGACGAAGCCCTGGGTCCGATCCCAGGTGCGCAGCAGCACGCCTTTGACGGTCGGCAGATGATAGGGCGGCAGCTCCATGACGAAGGGCATCGACTGTCCTTCCAGCAGGGTCCGCTTGAGGATGAAGCCCGTGAGCATGGCGGCCGCGATGCCGATGAGATAGAGCGCGAAGACGATGTTCTGGCCGCCCACGGTGAAGAAGGCGGCGGCGAAGAGCGCGTAGACCGGCAAGCGCGCGCCGCAGGACATGAAGGGGGCCATGAGCACCGTGAGGATGCGGTCGCGTGGATTCTCCAGGGTGCGGGTCGCCATGATCGCCGGCACATTGCAGCCGAAGCCGACCAGCAAGGGCACGAAGGACTTGCCCGGCAACCCGACGGCGCGCATGAAGCGGTCCATCACGAAGGCGGCGCGCGCCATGTAGCCCGAATCCTCCAGCACCGACATGAAGAGGTAGAGAAAGGCGATGATGGGGATGAAGGTGGCGACCACCTGGATACCACCGCCGATGCCGTTCGCGAGGGTGACGATCAGCCACTCGGGCGTGCCAAGCGATGCCAGCAGCTCGGCCGTTCCGTCGACGAAGAGGGTTCCGGCGGCGATATCGAAGAAGTCGATGAAGGCCCCCCCGATGTTGATGGTGAACATGAACATCAGGTACATCACGAGCAGGAAGAGCGGGATGCCCAGCAGGCGATTGAGCATGACGCGGTCGAGCCGGTCGGACAGACTCCGCGAGACTTGGCCCGAGTGCGCGACGGCATGCTGCGTCACGCTGTGCGCGAAGCTGTAGCGGGCATCCGCGAAGAGGATGTCGGCGTCCTCGGCATCCTCACCCATAAGGCGGCGGATCTCGTCCGCGCCGATCCGGTCGCCGACCAGCTGCGTCGCCAAATCGTCCCCTTCGATGAGCCGTGCCGCGAGCCAGCGCGGCGGGTCGCCCTGGCGACGCGCGACATCAGCCACGGCAGGCTCCAAGGCTGCGATGACCGCTTCCAGCTTCGGACCGAACGGAATGTCGATCGGTTGGCTGTGCTCGCGCGCCCGGGCCTGCTCGGCCGCGTCGAGCAGGGTGCGCCGCAGCGCCTTGATGCCCTTGCCGTCGGCCGCGACGATGGGCACGACCGGACAGCCGAGTCGACTCGACAGCGCCTCGACGTCGAGCCGAAGACCGCGTTCCTCGGCGACATCCATCATGTTGACGGCGACGACCAAGGGCCGCCCCATCTCGATCAGCTGGGTCGTGAGGTAGAGGTTGCGCTCCAGACTGGACGCGTCGAGGATGTTGAGGATGAGATCGGCCTCGCGCGCGTGGACGAAGTCCCGCGCGATGCGCTCGTCCAGTGAGACCGAGGCGTCCGAGACATCCAGCGAATAGGTCCCGGGCAGATCGATGAGGGTGAAGTCCAGATCCGCGAAGCGATAGCGTCCGGTCTTGCGCTCCACGGTGACGCCGGGCCAATTGCCGACCCGCTGTCTGGACCCGGTCAGGGCATTGAAGAGGGTCGTCTTGCCGCAATTGGGATTGCCGACGACACCGATCGTATAGTGCTCGCCCATCAGCTCGCTCATCAGACTGCCTCCATGTGGATGACGGCGGCCTCGTCACGCCGCAGACTCACCGAGGTGCCCCGCACCCTCACCTCGATCGGATCGCCCATGGGCGCGACCCGTACCACTTCCAGCGCGACGCCCGGCGTGATGCCCATCGACAGGAGCTTGCGGCGGTAGGCTCCGCCACCACCCTCGAAGCCAGCGACCTGGCCGCTGTCGCCCGCCGCGCAGTCTTTCAGTGTCTTGCTCATTCTTTAGACCCCCGTCGCCTCAGACCCTGGTCACCAGGATCTTCATTGCCATTCCGCCGCCGAGCGCAATGCGCGTCTCGCCGCGCGCCACGATCAGGCCGCCGCCCTGCCGCTGGATCACGCGGACCTCGGCGCCCTGATTGAGTCCAAGCTCCGTCAGCCGCATCACCATGCCCTTGCCCCCGCGCAGGCCTTGGATGCGGACGCGCTCGCCTTCAGCGGCCATGGTGAGCGGAAAGGTCTTGGCGTCGGGCCGGTCGGCGGCGCCCGTAAACCCACCTTCGAGGAGTCCCTCCAGCGGGTTGCGCGCCTCTGTGGATGAAAAGGGATCAGTAGCCGCGAGCGAAAGGCATTGAGTCATGGCGAAGACATCCGAGAGTGGAAATGCTATTAAGAATGATTCTCAGAATATGTTTTCCAGGTTTCAAATGCAAACGTTTCTCATCCGCGCATTGCGCGCGAACGCGGCGGCCGCATCACGCACGGACGCTGCTCGGAGTCTCGGATCAGGTGTCGCGGTTGCGTCGCCAGGTGTTCGGTGCTGGTGAAGCCGCGGACCCGTTGGCGGGACAGTGGCCGACTGACAGCGGTCAGCGTAGCTCAGGGCAGTCGGTGAATCTCGGCGCCTTGGGCGTCGCTAGACCGAATTGCTCGTAGAGGCTCTGGGCATAGGCATCGGCGATGGCCTGGGTCACCTCGTCGATCTCCTGACTGGCGGCGATCCAGCGCTGGACGCCGACGATCTCGCGCAGTTGCTCGAGATTGAACCGCGAGAGGGTCACGCTGCCGGGGTGTCGGCGGTGGTCGTTGAGCGGCCTAGGCGAGAAGGCGATGGAGCCGCGCCGCAGCAGCTCGACATAGACCACCCAGTCGCCCGCGACCTTGTGGCTGCGAATGTGGTCGATGTGCGCCCGCAGCACCTCCAGGAGCGGCGCGCGCCTGAAGACGACGGCGCTGACGTTGGGGATGCTGTTCTTGACGGCCAGGACCTGGCGAATCTCCGTGTCGCCCGCGCATTGGTAGGGGCGCGTCCAGCGGCTTGGTGAGATGTCGGCGACATAGTCCAGATAGTGCCCGCAAAGCACCTCGCCCCCTGGGTCGATCTGACGCGACTGCGTGAAGCTCAGCACCACCTCGGGGTCGGCGAGGCCGCGCAGGGCCTCATCCAGAAACTCCGGGTCGGCCAGGTCGTCCGCCTCCGCGATCCAGACATACTCGCCTCGGGCGTGCTCGACGCCGGCGAGCCACTGCGCGAAGACCGAGCCGGAGTTCTCGCGATTGAGAACGACCTGTGCCTCGGGTGCCAGCCGCGGCAGCTCGGTCTCCAGCCACTCGCGGCTGCCGTCCGTCGAGCCGTCATCCAGAACGATCAATTCGTAGATGGGCAACCCCTGCTCCAGGACGCTGCGGATGCGCTCGGGCAGGTAACGGCGGTAGTTGAAGCTCGGGATGACCACGGAGACCCTGGGGAGCGGATGGCCCGTCTCCGCGAGCAGGTCGAAGAGGTAGCGTTGGAAGCCGAAATCGCGTGCCACCAGCTGGCGGCCTCGTTGTCCGGAGGCTTGGCGCGCGCTTTCGTCGGCGAGCAGCTGCGCGACCTTCGCCGCGAAGGCCGCCGTGTCCAGGGCCGGCACCAGGTGCAGGGCACCGCTGGGCGCCAGCTCACAGAACCCCCCGGCCCCCTCGAAGGCGACCACTGGAACCCCGACCGCCAGGGACTCAAGGACGACCGATGGAAAGGGATCCTCGCGCGAGGTCATGGCGTAGACGTCCGCGCCCGCATAGAAGGTGTCCGTGTCCGTGGTGTGGCCGGGGAAGACGAAGTGCTCGGAGACATGAGTGGCGGAGAGCACCTGATCGAGCTGCGCCTGCATCGCCGCATCGAGTTTGCCGACCCAGACGCAATAGGTTTCCGGGCGCTCCGCCACCAGCGCTCGCCCGATCTCGGCGAAGAGATCGACCCCCTTGCGATGGTCGCCATAGCCGACGGCGAGCACGACGCGCGCCCGCGGCGGCAGATTCAGCCGCTCGCGCAGTTGGATGCCGGCCGCCTCGGTTCCGAGCTGGGTGAAGAGCGCGTTCTCCTTGTAGAGGCCCTGCGGCCGAATCCGGCTCTGACCAGCGCTTAGGCTGGCAAATTGGGCGAAGCCGTCCTGAACGATCTGGGCCGGAAAGACCACCACATCGGCCATCTCAGCGACCGACCTGGCGTGTGGCTGGAGTGCGTGCCGGCGAATGAGGTCTGGAAGCTCATGCACCAGTGCGACCGTCCGGAAGCCGGCGGCGCGCAGGCTCGGCAGGAAGCGGCCGGATGCGGTCGAGTTGACCAAGGCGTCCTGAAGGCCCCGCTCGCGGAGCTTCTTGGCGAGCCGGCGTCCGGGTGCCCGGTCGGCCTCCTCGCTGTCGAGTCGGTGCACGTCTGCCACGGCGGCGTAGTCGGCCAGCAGGGGGCCAGGGCCAAGCACCACCATGGTGACCCTGTAGCCGAAGCGCTCGGTGAGGCGCTCGGCCATGCGCAGGGCGAGGTATTGGGCGCCGTGTGCGTGGGCATCATGCGCGACCAGCAGGATCTCGCGTCGCAGGTTGGCGCGCGCGCGCGTCAGGGCGTCCCGCGTGGCCTGCAGATAGGCGTAGCCGTGACGCGCGTCGGGTTCGAGATGGGCGCCCTCGGCCCATTCGTTCCAGGCGTTGATGAAGACCAAGCGCTCGGAGGGATCCTGAAAGCGCTCGCGGGTGTCCGCGATGGCGTTCTCCAGCCACTGCCGATAGCCCGCCGGGGTCGAGCCAAGAAAGACCGCCCCGCGCCCACGCCGGCGCGCCTCGTTGTCCCAGGATGGATTGACGCCCCTGAAGAGCGCGTAGTCGCAAGGCGCGTAGTGACGGCTGCGCTCGGGGTAGATGGTCCAGTCGTAGATGGTGCCCTCGAAGGCGGGCTCGCGTCCCTGGATCTCCCGGGTGATGTCGACCGGGTGACTGTTGTTCGGGGGAAACTCGACCGCCGCGTCGAATCCATAGTCCGCCGGCGGCTGGGATTCGAAGGACTGGGTGTAGGCAAGAAAGATCTCGCCGATCCCATGCGCCCGGCACCAGGCGCGCCAGCGCCCGGCGGTCTCGGCCGGATTGGGTAGCAGCGCCGGGCGGTAGACCATGAGCAGGGGGCGGTCGCCCACGCGGATGTATCTCGGATCGCGCAGGTACTTGGCGATGGCCTGGATGAAGTCGAGATCGTCCTCGGGCGAATGCCGCTGGGCCATGAGGATCTGGTCGTCGCGTCCGTCCCAGCGTCGGCTCCAGTTCTCGTTCGCCCAACAGAGGCAGAAGGGCAGCTCCAGGCGGCTCGCGAGATAGTCCTCCAGCGGTCGCTCCAGCAGGCGCTTGCCGGCGAACCAGTAATAGTAGAAGGCGAAGCCGCCCACCCCGTAGAGCCGTGCGAGTTCGACCTGGCGGGCCATGACCTCTGGGAGGCGCAGGTCATAGAAGCCCAGTTCGCCAGGGAGGTGAGGCTGATAGTGACCGGGGAACCGAGGTCGGCCACGCACGACATTGGTCCACTCGGTGAAACCGCGCCCCCACCAGGCATCGTTCTCCGGGATGGGATGGAACTGCGGCAGATAGAAGGCAATGAGCCTGACCGCGGCGGAGGCCGGCGGAGCGGCGTCGAGCAGCGGCACCCACTGGACGCTCTGATCCTCCAGCGCTCCACCCATGCCGCGCCACAGCTCGCCGCGCCGACGGGCCTGCTGGAAGGCCTTGAATCCGGGGTGCTTGCCGAAGAGGAATGGCAAGGTCCGAAAGAGGCGGCGCTGCAGACGCTGCCGGGCCGGAATGTCGAGGGGCAGGAGGCGCCACAGGGGACGAAATAGATCGAAAACCATGGTGTGATGTCTGTCCCTGCGCCGGCGTGGTCCCGCCCGGGCGCATCATGAGGGCAAGAGGCTCGGGGTGACGCGGGTGGGCGCGGTGAAGTGGGACGCCGGGCCCGATTCCCGGCGGAACGGCGTGGTATAGTAGCCCGATTCTCAAACATCGGGTTAACGGGGTCGTGCTGACCTCTCCCCCGGATAGCCTCCGCTGGCGTGATCACCTCCTCTTATCAATTCTTGGATTGGAATCTCCCTGATGTCCTCTGAGACCCAAGCCGGCGAATCGCCGCTCCTGAGTCAATTCAGGCATGGGCTGAACCCGGAGCAGATTCAGCGTGCCGTATCGGACATCGTCGCGGGCTGGGAGCGCCGCGAACTCTGGATGACCCTGGGCCTGCACGACGTGCGCCAGCGCTATCGGCGCTCCAAGCTCGGGCCATTCTGGATCACGATTTCCATGGCCGTCATGGTGCTCGCGCTTGGGCTGCTCTACGGTCAGATCTTCCGCCAAGACCTGCACGAGTATCTCCCCTTCCTGGCGGCGGGATTCGTCATCTGGGGGCTCGTCTCGAGCGTGGTCAACGAAGGTTGCCTGTCCTTCATCCGCTCGGACGGCATGATCCGCCAGCTCAATGCCCCGGTGTCCATCTATGCCTACAGGAATCTCTGGTCCAACCTGATCGCCTTCGCGCACAACATCTGGGTCTTCTTCGGCGTTGCGCTCTGGTATGGCGTGGATCTCAACTGGAATCTCCTCTGGCTTCCCGTGGCGCTCTTCGTGATCCTGCTCAATGGTCTCTGGATCTCGCTGCTCTTCGGGCTTCTGAGCGCGCGCTTCCGTGACGTGCCGCTGATCGTCGGCAGCATCGTGCAGGTGCTCTTCTTCATCACGCCGGTGATCTGGCGCCCGGAGATGCTGCCAGGTCGGGCGCTGCTGCTGGATCTCAATCCCTTCTATCACCTGGTGGAAATCATGCGCGCGCCCATGCTGGGGCAAGCGCCCGCGCTGGAGCACTGGCTCGCGGTGCTCTCCATTCTCCTGGTCGGCTGGGTCATTACCTTCTTCTTCTATTCGGCCTACCGGTGGCGTATCGCCTACTGGGTCTGAAGGACGCGACTGTGGCTTCGATTCAACTGGAAAAAGTATCCGTCTCCTTCCCGGTCTACAACGCCGCGACGCGCTCGATCAAAAACCGGATCATCCAGAGCGCAACCGGCGGTCAGATCCGCGCGGACGCGACCTCGCAGCGCATCTCCGTGGTGCAGGCGTTGCAGGACATCAATCTGTCCTTGGAGAACGGGGATCGGCTCGGCCTAGTGGGTCACAACGGGGCGGGCAAGACGACCCTGCTGCGGGTGCTCGGCGGTATCTACGAGCCGAACTCCGGGCGGGTGAGCGTCAGCGGACTGACGGTGCCCTTGTTCGATATCAGCCTGGGCATGGATCAGGAGAGCACGGGCTATGAGAACATCATCCTGCGTGGTCTCTTCCTCGGCCTGACGCGCCAGCAGATGGAAGCCAGGATGGAGGAGATCGCGGATTTCACGGAGTTGGGCGACTTCCTCGATCTACCGATCCGCACCTACTCTGCGGGCATGCAGATGCGGCTCGCGTTCGCGGTGTCGACCTCCGTGGTGCCAGACATCCTGCTGTTGGACGAAGGGATCGGGGCGGGTGACGCGGCCTTCCTGCAGAAGGCGCGCGAGCGTCTGGCGCGCTTCACGGAGAAGGTCTCCATCATCGTCCTCTCCTCCCACTCGGACGACCTGGTTCGCTCGATGTGCTCCAAGGCCATCCTCATGGAACATGGGCAGATCGTCTGCGCGGGTCCGACGGACGAGGTGCTCGAGCAGTATCAGGCTCGACGGGGTTTCTGAGGGCTGGCGACCGGCCGCATGCGGTTTCGCCTCAAGATGCGGCGCCGTCTTTACCCTGGGCGTCGACATCCTTGGGACCAGTCGTTTTCGGAGGGTGGACAAGCGCAGCGCAGTCCACCAACAACGGCGCGGGGGTCGGTGGACTTCGCTCTCGCTCGTCCACCCTACCGGTCCAGCTGATGACCAAGGCCGAGCTTCGTCACCAGGCTCGAATCGGGACGTAGAAGATGGGCCGTTCCTCAGCCCTTCGCTCCATCCAGCACAGGAGGGCCTGTGCCAGCAGGCAGGAGAAGGGGATCGCCAGCATGACGGCGACGATCCCAACCAGTCTGGCTGTTTCGTGGGTGTTCATCCTGCTGTTCATGCCACAACTCCCGGTTACTCCGCGAGTGACGCACATGAGGTCGGGCGTCGGCTACCGTGCGGCTCGGCCCGATCGATCGCCGCCCCTCGCGCGCGAGCGGCGTGAAGGCCGCTCAGAGACCGACCAGCTCCGCATGCACACCCTGCGCGCGTACGCCCTGCAGCAGCGCCTGGGTGTCGGTGACATCGGGTCGATACCCGACGATGGTGAGATGTGGGCGGTCATCGGGGTTGTGCACACTGACAACGCCCTCGACCCCGCGTAGAACCCCTTCGACGTCCGCACGCTGTTCAGGGGTCAGGGTTTCGTCGATATGGATCACGACATCAGCTAACGAGATATCCACGATTGATCTCCTGTCGTTCAATCAGCCAAGCGCTGTGGAAGCGGCGAAGACATGTGTCGGCACCTTCGGTGCCGAGGCTCCCATGGCGCGATCATCCTGGACTGGGAACAGTGCGTCTCATCGATTCGGCGCGTTCGAGTCGTCCTGAGTCCGCAGTCCTGCAACAAGTATAGTTCCGACATGCGGCACCGGACTGGACTGCGCGGATCAGCGCGCTCTCGTGGTCGAGCCGCGCTGATCCGCGCGCGCGTGATCCCGCGGGGCGTCAGCGGATCTCGAGCCTGCACGCGCTCAGGCGGTCTTGCGTGCCGCCGAGAAGAATAGCCAGCCACCGATGAGATAGCTGGAGACGACCAGGGCGACGCCCATGGTTTCCGGTAGCCAATGACCCGGTCCGAGCAGCAACACCAGGGTTCCGCTGACGATGACGGTCGCCCCGCCGAGCGCGCGAATGGCGTGGGTGTTGGAGAGCGGGTAGGCGTCTCGGGATGAGAGGCGTGCCGTCTGCATGGCCTCCTCGGTGCGCACGCGCCTGTCGTAGGCCATGAGCATCCGATAGGCGATGAGCGGCAGCTCGGGGGCCTGGTCGGCGACGGAGTAGATGTTGCGCTTGGTGCGGTCGTAGAGCCCCTTGAGGCCGACCTGGTCCTTCATCCAGCGCTCCATGTAGGGCTTGGCCGTGGTCCAGAGGTCCAGTTCGGGATAGAGCTGGCGCCCGAGGCCCTCGATGTTGAGCAGCGTCTTCTCCAGCAGGACGAGCTGCGGTTGGATCTCCATGTTGAAGCGCCGCGCGGTCTGGAAGAGCCGCACCAGGAAGTGGCCGAAGGAGATCTCGGCCAGCGGCTTCTCGAAGATGGGCTCGCTCACCGTGCGGATGGCGGACTCGAACTCGTCCACCCGCGTGCCGGGCGGGACCCAGCCGGACTCGACGTGCAGCTCGGCGACGCGGCGGTAATCGCGCTCGAAGAAGGCGAGCAGGTTTTCGGCCAGGTAGCGCTGGTCCTCGGTCGTGAGGGTGCCGACGATGCCGAAGTCGATCGAGATGTAGCGCCCGGAGGGTTCGACGAAGATGTTGCCCGGGTGCATGTCGGCGTGGAAGAAGTTGTCGCGGAAGACCTGGGTAAAGAAAATCTCCACGCCGCGCTCGCCGAGCTGCTTCATGCTGACGCCCTGGGCCTTGAGCTTGGTGACGTCGCTGACGGGCGTGCCGTAGATGCGCTCCATCACCATCACATTGGCGCGCGTCCAATCCCAGTAGATCTCCGGGATGTAGAGCATCTCGCTGTTGATCCAGTTGCGCCGGATCTGCGAGGCGTTGGCGGCCTCGCGCTGCAGATCGAGCTCATCGTAGATGGTCTTCTCGTACTCGCGCACCACCTCGACGGGGCGTAACCGCTTGCCGTCCTTCCAGTAACGCTCGGCGAGATGGGCGATGGTGTACATCAGCCCAAGGTCCTGGCGAATGGTGCGATCGATGCCGGGCCGCAGCACCTTGACGACGACCTCGGTGCCGTCCTTGAGCCGTCCGGTATGGACCTGGGCGATCGAGGCGGAGGCCAATGGCACCGGGTCGAAGTGGTCCAGCACGTCGTCCACCGAGCAGCCCCACGCCTTCTCGATCAGCACGCGGGCCTCGGCGCCGCCGAAGGGCGGCACCCGGTCCTGGAGCTTGGCGAGCTCGACCGCGAGGTCGTCTGGCAGGAGATCGCGGCGGGTCGAGAGGATCTGACCGAACTTGACGAAGATGGGACCCAGGTCTTCCAACGCCATGCGCACCCGCACCGGATAGGCCGGCAGGTCGCGCTTCACCCAGTGCCAGGGCAGCAGATACTTGACCCAGCGCAGCGGGCGCAGGAGATGCGTGGCGAGGACGACTTCGTCGAGACCGTTGCGGAGCAGGACCCAGTTGATGCGAAAGAGCCGTAACGCCTGGCGGGGACCGATCATTGCGGGATGCCGTGCTCCACGGCGCTCTTGGTCAGGCGCTCGACGCGCGCGGCGATTCGCTCGACGTCGTCGCGCAGGGTGTCGACCTGACCGAGGAAGGCCTCGACCTCGTAGCGTGTCGGCAGCAGGCGGCGCTCTTCCTGGAGGTACTCGCGGAGATTGGCGGTCATGGACGCCGAGGTCCGCTCACCCCAGCGCTCCGCCGAACGCACGCGGTTGCCGACCTGGTGGGCAAAGGGGTCGCCGATCACCCGCGCGAGCTGCTCCTCCCAATCCACGTCGAGTTTGGCGAGTGCGGCACTGAAGGCATGCGCGATGCTCGTGTCGCCCTCGATCTCGACTTCGCCGGAGATGAGCTGGGCCTCCTTGCGCTCGGCCATGCCCATGCGGGCGAGCCCCAGCGGTGTGCCGCGGATCAGGCAATCCGGCGCTGCGTCATAGTGGCCGAAAAGCTGCAGTCCGCGCTCGCCCGGGACGATGGTGATGCGCGTCCCGAACCCCTTGATCTCGATGCCGATGATGCGGCCCTCGAGTGCGTCCAGGCCGGCCGCGCCCTCGGGGTCGAGCGCGAGATAGCGGTTCAGCGCCTGCTCGACGACCGCCAGCAGCGCATCCGGGATCTGAATGCCTTCGCTCACAGTTTGTACCCTCGGTGGATGGCCACGACGCCGCCCGTGTGGTTGAAGTATTCGCACCGCTCGAAGCCGGCCGTCTCCATCATGGAGCGCAGCGTCTCCTGGTCCGGGTGCATGCGGATGGACTCCGCGAGATACCTGTAGCTGCTCGGATCGTTGACCACCAGGCGGCCGAGCGTCGGCAGCACCGAAAAGGAGTACAGGTCGTAGACGCGGCTGAGCGTCTTGCTGACTGGGTGGGAGAACTCCAGGATGAGTGCGCGGCCGCCCGGCTTGAGGACGCGAAACATCTCATCGATGGCCGCCTGCTTGTCGGTGACGTTGCGCAGCCCGAAGCCAATGGTGACGCAATCGAAGGTGTCGCCCTCGAAGGGGATCTTCTCGGCGTTGACCAGGGAGTAATGGACGTTGCCGACACGGCCGCGGTCGAGCATGCGCTCCCTGCCCTCGCCCAGCATGGCCGCGTTGATGTCCGTCATCACCACCACGCCGTCCGGTCCGACGATTCCGGAGAAGCGATAGGCCAGATCCCCGGTTCCAGAGGCCAGATCCAGCACCTTCTGTCCCCGCCGCACCCCGGCCAGCTCGATCGCATGCCGCTTCCAAAGCCGATGGATGCCCAGCGACATGAGGTCGTTCATCAGGTCGTAGCGCGTCGCCACCGAATCGAAGACCTCGCGCACGCGCTTGGCCTTCTCTTCGACTGGCACCTGCTGATACCCGAAATGGGTCGTTTTCTCGTCGGACATGCTGTGTCTCTGGGTCTTGAATTGGGCGGAAGGGCGGGCGCGCCCCCAAGTGATGGCGGCTATCTTACACCAAGGTGCGGGGCGGTCCCGTACCGGGCAAACATGCGGCAACCATGGTCAAGCAAACCCTGGGCGCCAAGGCCGCGGCGCTCGCCAGCGCTGACTTGGCGGCGTTGCCGGACTCGCGACCAAGATGCGGTCTCGAGTTGCCCCCGAGGGCTCAGGAGGGGCGAGACTGCCGCTGTTGACCGGCCTTCTCCAGCTCGTCCAGATAGGCCTTCCAGAGCTGCTCCTGCTCGGTGCCGAGCTTATAGAGATAGTCCCAGGAATAGATGCCGGTGTTGTGCTCGTCGTCGAAATGGAGGCAGACGGCATAGTTGCCGACGGGTTCGATCTTATCGATCCCCACGTCCTCCTTGCCGAGCTGCAGGACACGCTGTCCCGGCCCATGCCCCTGGACCTCGGCCGACGGCGAGTAGACGCGCAAATATTCGCACGGCAGGGTGAAGTGGGAGCCGTCGTCGTAGGACACTTCCAACACGCGGGATTGACGGTGCAAATTGAGTTCTGTGGGTACTGGCATGATTTCAGTTGTCAGTTGTCAGTTGTCAGTTGTCAGTTGTCAGGCCCTGGCGCGCGGTGCGCGCCAGCGGGAAGCCTAGAGCGGTCTCTAGAGGATGTAGCGTGACAGATCCTCGTCCGCCGCCAGCCCGGACATGTTCCGGTCGACATAGGCGGCGTTGACGGTCACGGTGACGCGGTCAAGATCCGAGGCGTTGTATGACACATCCTCGAGCAGGCGCTCCATGACAGTATGCAATCGCCGGGCGCCGATGTTCTCGGTGCGCTCGTTCACCTGCCAGGCGATCTCGGCGAGGCGGCGGATGCCGTCCTCGGTGAATTCGAGCTTCACGCCCTCGGTGCCGAGCAGCGCCTTGTATTGATCGGTGAGCGAGGCGTCCGGC
Organism: Thiocystis violacea; assembly: GCF_016583565.1. Taxonomy (GTDB): domain Bacteria; phylum Pseudomonadota; class Gammaproteobacteria; order Chromatiales; family Chromatiaceae; genus Thiorhodococcus; species Thiorhodococcus violaceus_A. The sequence continues at coordinate 13,857 of NZ_NRRF01000019.1, forward strand.
TCGGTCAGGATGCGCACGAAGTCCTCCGTCGTCAGGGCCTTCAGCTCGACCCGGATCGGCAGACGCCCCTGCAGCTCGGGGATGAGGTCCGAGGGCTTGGAGAGATGAAAGGCGCCCGAGGCGATGAAGAGGATGTGATCGGTCCGCACGGCCCCGTGCTTGGTCGAGACGGTGCTGCCTTCCACCAGCGGCAGGAGGTCGCGCTGGACGCCCTCGCGCGAGACGTCGATGCCGCTCGAACCCTCGCCGCGCTTGGCGACCTTGTCGAGCTCGTCGATGAAGACGATGCCGTTCTGCTCGACGTTGTCGATGGCATGCAGCTTCATCTCTTCGTCATTGACACGGCGGGCCGCCTCTTCGTCCTTGAGGATCTTGCGTGCGTCGCGGATCTTGAGTTTGCGACGCTTCGTGCGCCCTTGGCCCAGGTTCTGGAAGAGCCCCTGGAGCTGGCTCGACATCTCCTCCATGCCGGGCGGGGCCATGATCTCGACGCCCAGCGGGGTGGCGGAAACCTGGATCTCGATCTCTCGGTCGTCCAGCTCGCCCGCCCGCAGCTTGGTGCGTAGCTTCTCGCGCGTGCCCGAGCTCGCGCCGGCGTGGCTATCCTCCTCGAAGCTCGAGGGCGACGGCAGCAGGGCCTCCAGGATGCGATCCTCCGCCGCGACCTCGGCCTGATCCGCCAGCTTGGCCATCTCCTGCTCGCGGGCCATCTTGACGCCGATGTCCGCCAGGTCGCGCACGATGGACTCCACGTCGCGGCCGACATAGCCGACTTCGGTGAACTTGGTGGCCTCGACCTTGATGAAGGGCGCGTTGGCCAGCTTGGCCAGGCGCCGCGCGATCTCGGTCTTGCCCACGCCAGTCGGGCCGATCATGAGGATGTTCTTGGGCGTGATCTCCGAGCGCATCGGCTCCTCGATCTGCCCTCGGCGCCAGCGGTTGCGCAAGGCGATGGCGACGGCGCGTTTGGCGTCGTCCTGGCCGACGATATGCTTGTCAAGCTCGGCGACGATGCGTTGAGGGGTTATTTCAGACATTCGACGTGTCCGGTTCGGCGGTCATTGAGTGCTCGATGGTCGGTATTGAGGATGCGCCAGGCGGGCGGCGTTGTGTCAGTGGGCGGGCCATTGTCGAAGACAGCCGAGGCGATGCTCGCTTCGCGATCGCCTCAACTCCCTATCAGGATAAGTTGCGGGTTATCGAACCCTGGCGCAACCTCAACTGCCAACTGCCAACTGCCAACTGCCAACTGCCAACTGCCAACTGCCAACTGCCAACTGCCAACTGCCCTCAAACCTCCGCATCCAGCTCCTCGATTACCAGGTTGTGGTTGGTATAGACGCAGATATCGGCGGCGATATGCAGGCTCGTCTCGACGATCTCGCGGGCACCCAGCTCCGTATTCTCGAAGAGGGCGCGCGCGGCCGAGAGGGCGAAGGACCCGCCGGAGCCGATGGCCATGATGTCCTGCTCCGGCTCGACGACGTCGCCCGTGCCCGAGATCATGAGCGAGGTCTTGGCGTCGGCGATGCACAGCAGCGCCTCCAGCCGCCGCAGCATGCGGTCGGTCCGCCAATCCTTCGCCAGCTCCACGGCGGAGCGGGTCAAGTGCCCCTGGTGCTTTTCCAGCTTGCCCTCGAAGCGCTCGAAGAGGGTGAAGGCGTCCGCGGTCGCGCCGGCAAAGCCGGCCAGCACCTGCCCCTTATAGAGGCGGCGCACCTTGCGCGCATTGCCTTTCATCACGGTGGGACCGAGAGAAACCTGGCCGTCGCCGCCGATCACGACCTTGTCGCCACGCCGGACAGAGAGGATTGTGGTGCCGCGAAAGTTTTCCATGATCAGCCTTGGTGAACGATTGCAGAGCATCATTCTAGCCGATCGGCCGGTCTTCAGCCGGACTCACCAGGGCGATTGCATATATATCCTCGGCAAACGATGCACTTCCAGGCGCCCGTGGTCCTTGTCCGTTGGCGTCGATCATCCTTCATGCCAGTCTTGGGGTTGAGTCAATAGCGGGTGTGGTGGGGCTTGAGGTCGGCCTCATTGAAGATCCGCCCGATCATGCTGGGCGAAATCGTCTCGGTAGCTGTGCGCAAGCGCCTCCAAGAGGGGACGTTGCTCGGGCGCCAGTTCAATGTTGACCCTTTCGGGTAAGATCGTCGGCCTGAGCAAGGCAGAGGGCAAGGTGACGATCGAAGGCACCAAGGCAACTCGGACCCTCGACGAGCAGGCCCCGACGCTGCTTGACGGCGTCAAGGTCGGCGACGGCGTCGTTGCCAGGTTCCGCAACGAGATCCTCGGTGAGGTGAAGTCGTCGCGGCGCCAGTCGGACAGGCTTCTAGCCCACGAGAAGCTTGGATGTTTCTCCCCCCTAACCTCGACTACCTGATGGCTTTGGGTCGGTCATGCCGACAATCCATCCGATTGAGCGGCTCTTGTAGACCACTGAATGAAAATCCTTCGCGCTTTTGCCTGGCTGCTGCTGTCGGTGTTTGTGCTCTTGGTGGGCACCATCGGCTATCTGCCGTTCTATCTGCAGGCGCACAAGGCGGACCTGGAGGCTGTGGCGGGCGATGCCATTGGGCGGCCGGTCGCGATCGACGGCGCGGCGCTGGGCTGGGTGGTGCATCCACGACCAGGCCTATCGATCGTGCTGCAGGGGCTGCGGGTGTCGAATCCGGACTGGGACACCGAGCAAAGGCTGGGGCCGCACCTGCTGGAGGCGCAGCGGGTCGATGTGACATGGCAGCTGCGGGCGCTGTTGCACCGACAGGTCCGCATCGACCAACTGGTGATCCGTGGTGCGCGCTTGGTGCTCCAGAAGACCGCCGATGGCCGCGGCAACTGGCAACTTGGTCCTAGCAAAAGCAAGGGTGCCGGCAAGATCGGCCTGCGGGTTCCGACGGTGCGGGTGATCGATTCGCAGATCACCTTTGCGTCTCCAAGGACGTTGGTGCGACGCGCCGATATCACACGACTTCAGCTCGACGGCCTGGGCGCCGAGCCTTTGGACCTCCAGGCCGAACTGACGATCAATCAGACGCCGCTGACGGTGAGCGCTCGCGCGGGTGCGGCGGATGCTCCGACCGGCGCCCGCTGGCCCTTCCAGGTCCAGGCGCAGAGCGCCGACATCCGTATCGAGCTCAATGGCAGCGCCCCCGCGCCGTTCGCTACCACAGGGCTGGATGCCAAGTTCCAGGTGCAGGGGCCGACGGCGGTACCGCTCGGGAAAATCGCCGGGATCAAGGGGCTACCGGCGGGGCCTTTTCGCCTCGAGACGGGCCTGAGCTGGGACGGCCAGACCCTAGCGGTCAGTGCGATCAAGGGATCATCGGCGGCGGATGTCCTGCCCGCGCCGCTCACCGTCAGCGATGGCGAGATCAGCGTCCCCTTGCATGGCCCCTGGTCCGCGCGGATGACGGGGACGCTCGGCGATCGGCCAGGGACGCTGCAACTGACACCGGTCGCCGTGCCCAAGGCCGGGCACCAGACGGCCGGCACCCTGGCGATCAAGGCAAGGCTCGCCGAAGGCCGCTTCGACGGCGAGTTGCGGCCGGCATCCGGTGATGCCCGGGCGCGGCTCAGCGGCAAGCTCAACGTCGGGACGGTCACCTTGGCCGACGGCGCGCAGGCTAAGGTTTCTAAGCCCGATGCAAAGGGAACCTCGGGTTCCGCGGCAACCATCGCCAAGGCGAAAACCAAGGTGGCGAAGGCCCCGCCCTGGACCGATCGGCCGCTGCCGTTCTCGTCGCTGACCCGGCTCGATGCGGATCTGGATCTCGCGGTCGAGGCCCTAACCTGGCAGCGGATCACCATGCGCGGACTGCAGGCTCGGGCCAAACTCCGCGACGGGCGCCTGCGGCTCGACGAGGTCAGGTTGGCGCTGCCCGGATTGACCCTCAGCGGCCAGGCGCTCCTCGAAGCCGGCCCCAGGGTGCCCGCGCTCAAACTCAAGCTGAGCACGGACCGCATCGACTTGGCGCAAGCCCGGTCGATGCTGGCCCGAGCCCCAAAGTGGGGCGGTAGCATCCTCGGCTTGCGCCTGGACGCCGAGGCCAGCGGCACGACGCCGGCGACACTGATCCGCACCCTGAGCGGCACCCTGGCGGCTAAATCGGCCCGACTGCTGCCGCCCGCCAAGCGGGGCCAAAGGGCCACGGCAATCGAACTCAGTAGCCCTAACCTGCACGTCGAGGCCGGCCAGGCGGTGAGCTTCAAGGCCGGCTTGGCGACGGCCAGTCAGGACCGGGCAGGACAGTCCATGGACCTGACGCTGACCGGCGGGACGCTGGCCAACCTGTTGCCCAGGGGGCGGTCCTGGCCGCGGATCGACGTCGTTGCCCAGACCCGCTTGGACCAGCATCAGCTGAGCATCCGCGGTCATCTGGGGCCGCTCGCGGCCATCCGCGCCGGCCGCGACCTGATGCTCGACCTGAACCTGGCCGACGATACCGGCCTAACCGGCACCCTCACCGGTAAGCTTGCCCGACTCGACGGCCTGAGAGGAAACCAACTCCAGGCGCGGTTCACCGGGAAGAGCCTGGCGGCATTGCACCCCGGGCTGCCCGCGCAGCCGTTCTCGGCGAAGGCGCGCCTCCGAGGTCAGACCGGGCAGCTTGAGCTGCTGGACATCGAGGCCAGCAGCGGCAGCAGTGATGTCGCCGGAGAGGTCCGTATCGGCCTCGGCGAGCATGCGCGGATCGACGTCGATCTGAACGCCGATGTGCTGGACCTGATCCCGTTCATGGCCCGGAACCCGGACCCGACCGATGCGTTGAGCGATGCGCGCGGCAGCGGCGTCCCCAGATTCGGGCGCGACAACAGCGGCGAGCAGTCACTGCCGTTGGACGGACTGAAGGCGATCGACGGCTCACTCAAACTGAGCGCCAGTCGCGTCGAGTTCGGCGACTTCGACATCGACAATGGCACGCTCGATGCGCGCATTGACGCCGGACATTTGGCACTGTCAGCCAATGCCGCTCAGGGGGGCCTGTCGGTAGACCTGGAGCTACGGCCCGGCCAGACCGACTGGCGGTTCGATCTGCATCACAAGGGCAAGCTCAACCTCGGGCGACTGATCAAGGCGAAGAATCAACAGGCACTCTCCAACGTACCCGTCGCCGTCGAGATGCGCCTGCGCGCTGTCGGCGCCTCTATTCCTAAGCTGCTGCGCTCCGCCGATGGGCGCATAGAGCTGATCCTGGGTGCCGGGCAGCTGGAGCGTCAGGCTTCCGGGCTGCCGTTCGGGGGCGTTGTGGTCAACCTGCTCGACACCCTCAACCCGATCCAACTCAGCACGCTCCGCGTCCGGCAGGATCTACTCAAGCTCCAGTGCGCGGTGCTGCAGTTCGATGTCGCTGACGGCATCGCCACCAGCCAGCGTGGGTTGGCGCTGCAAACCGACAACCTCAATGTGCTGGGCGGCGGCGCCATCAAGCTGGAGACGGGTGAGATCGAGCTGCGTTTCAAGACCGTCAAACGCACCGGGGTCGGACTCAGCTTGCTCGGCATCGCCGACCGTTTTGTCGTCGTCGGCGGCACGCTGAAGTCCCCCCGCACCACCATCGACCGCGGCGATCTGCTCGTCGAAGGCGCCGCGGCCTGGGCCACTGGCGGCCTGAGTCTGGTGGCCGCTCAGATCATCCAACGCCTGACCGCCTTCGGTAACCCCTGCGAAACGGTGCTGCGGCGGGATGCGTCGGCCCCGTGGTGAAGTATTGACCGATCTGCCGGCCCTCGCGAACCTCCGGCGATTCCTGTCGAATGGCCTTACCTTGGGATCGGCGAAATGGTGGCTGCGGGGCTGCGGGGCTGCGCTGGCGGCGTGGTGCGGATCACCTGCGCGACGTCGCGGCTGGATGCCCCCAGGCAGCGGCTCATGGCAGCAACCACCGCTTCGGATAGCGCTGCTGCCGCCTGGAGGATTGAAGTTTGCCGCGCCGTCCTTGGCCATGACTGACCGTTTCACGCCAAATGGACGCATCCCTGTGTCAGTTTGGGCGATGTGTCATAGAATGTTGGCCGAGCAGGTTTCAATAGACCCAGTTTCAGCAATAGGCTGTGCGTCGCCGTTGCAGAGGTGTCAGGCGCTATAGCCATCGAGATCTCGCTGTCCTGACTGTGGTTTGTGCAATTTTGGTACTTTTCATCGGCCGTTGGCTGACTGGGACGCAGCATGCCTAGGGGTATACAACTCGGTGGCTAGATGACGTCTGTCGCCTGCCATGAGTGCGACCTGTTGCAGGTGCTGCCCGACCTTCCGGTCGCAGGCAAGGCAACCTGTTGTCGTTGCGGTTGCACGCTCGCCACCCGTCCAGCCGACCCGATCGAACGCCCTCTCGCGCTCGGGCTGGCGGCCTTGCTGGTCCTGGTCGTGGCCAATACGACGCCGCTGATGGGGCTGTCCGCCGTCGGTCGGCATGCGAGTACAACGATCATCGGCGGCGCCTACCAGATGTGGCACGAGGGGCAAGAGGTGACCGCCGTGATCGTGGCCTTTTGCGCGGTCATCGCCCCTGCCGGATATCTGCTTTTCCTGTTGATCGTGTTGTTCGCGGTGCGCCGGCCGCCAGCGCCTGGCTGGGTCGGCGGCATGCTGCGCTGGGCGGAGCGCACGCGGCCTTGGGCGATGACCGAGGTGATGATGCTCGGCATCATGGTCGCGCTGATCAAGATCGCGGACTTGGCCAAAGTGGAGGCCGGAATCGGGATGCTTGCCATCGGCGTGTTGATGCTACTTTTTCCCGCTATTCTGAGCAGCGTCGATACCGAGGAACTGTGGGCGAGAGTGGCCTGGCACGAACCTGATCCAGCCTCAGACCCGGTGGCCGAACGCGTATTCGCATCGAATCCCATGCCTGATCTGGAGCCTGACCTGCAAAAGGCTGATCTGGACGGCAGGCCGGAATCCGCCAACTCCGAGACCCCATCCGGCCGTTCCAGTTCATGACGGCAGCCCCCCTCACCGCGATCAAGGCGGGACTGCTGTCCTGCGAGACCTGCGGCCTCCTATCGCAACCGGCCAGCGCGGCCGAGCCTGGCTATTGTCCCCGCTGCGGTAGCGAGCTCGAATCGCGCCGTCACCGCTCCATCGAGCGAACCTGGGCGCTCGTCATCGCTGCCGCCATCTGCTACATCCCGGCGAACATCCTGCCCGTGCTTGGCACCACCACGCTCGGCTCGACCGAGTACGACACCATCATGGGCGGTGTGGTGTTCCTGTTTACCTCCGGGTCCTGGCCGCTGGCGCTGATCGTCTTGATCGCGAGCGTCATGGTTCCGCTCGGTAAGTTGGTCGCGTTGAGTTATTTGTTGATCACGGTCCAGCGCGGCTCGATACAGGGCAGCAGGGAGCGAACCCGGCTCTACCGCATGGTGGAGTTCATCGGCCGCTGGTCGATGCTGGATGTCTTCGTCGATACCTTCACGGTCGCGCTGGTGCAACTGGACCCGCTCATGTCCGTGCGCCCTGGCGCTGGCGTGCTGTTTTTCGCCGCCGTGGTGGTGCTGACGATGATCGCGGCGAGCACCTTCGATCCGCGCCTGATCTGGGATGCCATTTCGGATGCCGGTTCTGAACCGGCCCCATTAGAAGAGAACAGTCCGCAACAGGAGTCCAACCTTGGCTGAAGTCATCGACGGCCAAAACCTGCCGCGCGCAACCCTGGTCCCCAAACGGCGTGGTCGGGTCTCGGCGGTCTGGCTCATTCCACTGTTCGCTGCCCTGGTCGCGGTCGGCATCGCGGTCAATCGGATTCTGAACGAGGGGCCGACCATCACCATCCTGTTCAAATCCGCCGAGGGTGTCGAGGCCGGCAAGACCTTCATCAAGTACAAGGACGTGAAGATCGGCGAGGTCTCTGCGGTGGAGCTGGACGCTAACTTCTCCAAGGTGCTGGTCACGGCGAAGATCGACAAGCATGCCGAGGACCTGATGGTGCAAGACGCCAGTTTCTGGGTGGTGCAGCCGCGCGTCACGCTGAGCGGCGTTTCCGGTCTGGGCACGCTGCTGTCGGGCAACTACATCGGCTTCGAAAAGGGCAAGTCCACACAGAGTCACCGTCGCTTTATCGGGCTCGAGGTCGCGCCGATGATCAGGATCGATCAGCCGGGCAAGCAATTCGAGCTGACGGCCGCGGATATGGGCTCGTTGGGGATTGGCTCGCCGCTCTATTTCCGTCGCCTGCAGGTCGGCCAGGTCATTGACTCCAAGCTTGCCGCCGACGGTGCTTCAGTCAGGTTCAGGGTCTTTGTCAACGCCCCCTACGATCGTTTCATCAGCGCGGACACCCGCTTCTGGAATGCCAGCGGCCTGGATGTCTCGCTCGGCGCGGATGGGGTCGACGTGCGCACCCAATCACTGGTGTCGCTGCTGATCGGCGGGGTTGCCTTCGAGACGCCGACGTTCGTTACTGAAGGCGAGCCCGCGGCCGCCGGCAGCGCGTTCCCCCTGTTTGCGGATCGGGCCACCGCGATGAAGCAACCGGAGGCCATCGCCAGACGCTACGTGCTCTATTTCGACGATTCCCTGCGCGGACTGTCCGTGGGTGCGCCGGTGACCTTGCTCGGTCTGGAGGCCGGCGAGGTGACCGACGTCGGCTTTGAAATGCAACCCGAGGGCTCGTTGTTGCGTGGCCGTGTGGAGTTTGTCGTCTACCCCGAACGGCTCGTCGCTCGCGTGCGAACGCTGCAGGCTGCGCAGACCGAGAAGCTCGTCGGCAACGAGCGGCACAGCCACGCCTTTTTTCAACGGCTGATCGAAGAGCGCGGACTGCGCGGCCAGTTGCGCAGCGGCAGCCTGATCACGGGGCAACTCTACGTCGCCTTCGACTACGTCAAGGATGCCCCCAAGGTCGAGATCGACTGGAGCCTGCCGATGCCGGTGATCCCGACCGTCCCAAGCACCCTACCCAATCTCGAGGACAAGGTGACGGGTATTCTCGACAAGGTCGACAAGATCCCATTCGAGGCGATCGGTAACGAGATCAAACAGGTCTTGGCGACGACTGACAACGCGATCAAGGACATCGACAAGGCGGTGGATCACATCGACACCGGCGTCACCCCGGAGCTGAAGTCCGGTCTCGTCGAGTTCCGGCGCGCCTTGGCAACCGTCGACCGGGTGTTGAAGAACACCGATGCCACTTTGCTCGGACCGGATGCCCCCAGCCAGCTTGAATTGCGCAATGCCTTGCAAGAGGTGGCACGCGCCGCCCGCGCGGTGCGCGTGCTTGCCGACTACCTCGAACGCAACCCAGGCGCGCTGATTCGTGGCAAGGGCAAATAGCCCTGACAGACCGGCCCTGTCTGGCGCAGCGCGGGGCCGAGGACGAGATACGGCCTTGCGCTGGCAATCGCGGCCCTGAACGCGGCACCAGACTCCAGCCTCTTGTTTCCCCGTCAGCTAAAGATAATTCGCCATGCCTGAGATCACCCGTTTCGGTCCCGGAACAGCCGCGGATCACACCGGCACTGGCGGCGTCACCTGGTTCGATATCGACATGGCCGTCGACGCCGATCGCGAATGGCTGATGGCGTGGCCGGAGATCAACGCGCAGACCAGAACGGCCTTGTTGGAGCCGGTGCGTTTCAACCATTACGAACACGTCCCATACGGCATGTTGCTGAGCATCAAGACGCTTCGTCCCGGGCAGACGGATGATGTCACCGATCTCGCCGACCTGAAGCTGCTGATCGGCTCGACCAGGGCGGTCACGGTACGATTCGGGGCGCTCGTCGTCGTGGACGAGTTACGACAGCACCTGTTGTCGGACAGGACGCTGGTGACGGCGGTGGATCTGTTGGGCTTTCTGGTGTCGGCGATGACCAACCGGATGGAAGCGGTTATCTACGAGCTGACTCAAGACATCGATGGGGTCGAGGATGCACTCATCGATGGCGGTTCGGTGCCACCCCCGCAAACGCTGAGCGAGCTTCGACGCCGAATCTTTCGCACTCGACGGCACGTAAATGGCACGCAGCAGGTGCTTGCTCCGATGACGACCGATCCCGCACTCACGCTTGATGCCGACGATCGTGAAACGCTGAACAGGGCGTCGAATCATGTGGCCCGCTACTTGGGGAGTCTGAATGAATGCCGCACGCGGGTTCAGATGCTGGAGGATCAGATCGCGGCGCAACGCTCGGACACCATGACACGCTCCAGCCTCAATCTGAGCATCGTCGCGACTGTGTTCCTGCCGCTGAGCTTCATGACCGGCCTGCTTGGGATGAACATCGGCGGCATCCCCGACGAACATAATCCGCTGGGTTTCTGGCTGGTGACTGGTTTGTCCATCACCATTTCCGTGGTGGCTTGGCGCTGGCTGCGTCGCCGGACGTTCGATCGCTATCTGCCTCAGGCGAGTCTTGGCAAGAAGGCACCTGAGCGATTGGTGCAGCCCCCTGTGATCGATGGCGCGGGGTTGACGCCCGCTTTCACGGGGGTCAAGGGGGAGCCTCGCCAGCACTTTGCGCCCCTTCCCGGCACCGAGCTTGAGCGTCAAGTCACGTCAGGTGGAACGAACCTTGACGGACATCGCCATTTTTCCCGCAGCAAGCCTGGTGGCGTCTATGTCATCGCACTGTTGCTCGCGCTCTTGCTGTTCTCTTTTCACGTCGTCGTGATCTTGGACGTAGCTGGCGAGTTGATTGGTCACAAGGTATGGCTGTTGGCGCATGTTGGTTCCTATACTGGCAAGGCCATCCTGCTTGGCTGCTTTTTCCTATTGTTCACAGCCCACCTCATCGAAGCTGCGGCATGGGGCCTGTTTCTGCGCTGGACGCGGCTATTCTCAAGCGTGCTGGAAGGCATCTACTTTTCCGCCACCTCCGCCACGACCCTTGGCTATGGCGATGTCGTACTGCCAACGCCTTGGCGACAACTCGGACCCTTGATCGCCATCCACGGGGTGCTGTTGTTCGGCTGTTCGACGGCGTTCTTGTTCGTTGTCCTGCACTATGTATGGGCGCAGCACCTTTAGGCAGGCGCTGAAGTATCGGATGGGCAGGTTCCGGCGAAGCCGGCGGCCTATCTTCGTATGCTCAGGAGCTTGGGCTCAAAGCCGCGCCTGGCTTGTAGGCGATGCCTTGATGGGCAGGTTCGCGAGCCGCGCGGCGAGCAAGGCCGACCCCAGCCCTGAGCGGACAATGCCTGTGCAGCTTTCCATCCGCAGTCTCTCCTGCGATTTCAACGATACGCATGACGCAGATCTGCGCAGACTGGCCCGACCCCGGGGGCGACCTTTCACGGGTAGGTGCACGACTTCGGCAGCGATTTGGAGGCAGGCGCCAAGAAGTCCCCGATCACGCCTTCCGCAATCCCTAAACCCAGCTATAACTTGAGACTGTTTCAGTCCCGCCCCGACGATCGCCAACCTGATGAGGATCTAGACACATGCATCGCAACATAGGCGCTATTTCGCAAACACATTCCGCACCGAGGTGGCGTGCCGGCGGCTCCGCCCTCGCCCTCGCGCTGGCCCTCTGTTTGGTCGCTCTTGGCGCCCTGGCTGCCGACCAAGGTTCCCGTGACCATGCCCGCGGCGACTACGACAGCTCGGCGGCAACCTATGTCGTGGCCGAAGGCGACGATCTGATCGAGATCGCCCGACGCTTCGAGACCACGGTCGCGGCCCTGAAGGCAGAAAACGCTCTGTCATCGGACGAGATCATGACAGGCCAGACATTGACGCTGGCCGGCGCCGCTTCCGGCTCCGGCAATGCTCGCGCGCTGACACCGGAGGAGGCCAAGGCGATCGCCATGGATGCCTACATCTACGGCTACTCGCTGATCACCACCAATGTCACTCGGGTGCAGATGAGCAACGTGCCCAAGGTGGAGGGGTTGCAAGCACCTGCGGGGCAATTCATCAATGTCCCGCGCTATCCGCCGGCGGACTATCGCGGGGTCTCGGCACCCAATGCCGACACCCTCTATTCGCTGGCGTGGCTCGACCTGGGCAAGGAGCCGATGGTCTTTTCGCATCCCGACATGGGCAAGCGCTACTTCCTGTTCCCGATGTATAGCCTGTGGATGCCGGTGATCGAATCGGCGGGCAGCCGCACCACCGGCGAGAAGGCGCAGACCTTCCTGATCAGCGGGCCGGGCTGGAGCGGCGAGGTGCCCGCGGGCATGACCCATATCAAGGTCCCGACACGCTACATGGTCATCCTCGGCCGCACCTACGCGGACGGGACCGAGGCCGACTACAAGGCGGTCAACGCGCTGCAGGCGCAATACGGCTTGAGACCGCTGTCCGCGGTGGGCAAGGCGGATTATGTCTACGAGGCACCGCCGGTCGACCCGAGCCCAGGCTTCTCGATGACCGACAAGCCGCAGCAGGTGATCCTCGACATGGGCACCAAGGGCTACTTCGACATGATGACGCGGCTCATGTGCAAGGATGCGCCGCCGGCGCCGGAAGACGCGCCGATGCTGGCAAAGATGGCCAAGATCGGCATCGAGCCCTGCCAGCCCTTCGACATGGCCGCGCTCGGCGCGCCGGTGCAGGCCGCACTCAAGGATCTGCCGCAGACCGCGCTGAAGCAGATCGAGGCCGACAAGCCCAAGCTCGGCAAGGTCGTCAACGGCTGGATCGTCTCCATGGGACTGGGCGACTACGGCACCGACTATGTGAAGCGTGCCGTGGTGGCCGCCTTCGGTTGGCCCGCCAACCGCGAGAAGGATGCCATCTACCCCTACACCGAGGTCGACAGCAGCGGCGCGACGCTCTCGGGCGCCAACAACTACACCCTGACCTTCCCCAAGGACCAAACGCCCCCGGTCGACGGGTTCTGGTCGATCACCATGTATGAGATCGACAACGGCTGGTGGTTCGTGCCGAATGCGTTGAACAAGTTCACGGTCAGCCCGCGTGACGACCTGACCTACAACGCCGACGGTTCGCTGACGCTCTACTTCCAGAACGCATCGCCCGGCAAGGACAAGGAGGCCAACTGGCTGCCGGCGCCCAAGGGCGACTTCATCCCGATGCTGCGCATGTATTGGCCGAAGGAGAAGAGCCCGTCGATCATCGACGGCACCTGGACGCCGCCGAAGGTCGAAAAGGTGCAGTGACGGGGCAGCGGATCGGGGGTCGGCCGGGTTGCTCATCGGCGCAGACCCTCTGAGCCAGAACGACGACCAGCGCGTTGCGAATCGGGTCTGAACGCATACGACGATGAATGAATCGAGAAGCGGCATGCGTTCCAGTTCGATCCCAGTTGTGCTCGCCGCGCTGCTGGTCGGCCTGCTGGTGTTCCCGGCGATCTTACCGGCAGGCGATGCGCCGGCGATGCGCGCGGAGAACCTCGGCGACACAAAGCTGTTCACGCAGCCACTTCTGCTCGCGGTCGCCAACCTCGACCAGCGTATCCGCACCACCACCGACACCCTCGGCCGGGCCCGGCTGACGCATCAGCGCGCCCTGGTGCTGGAGCAACTCACCCGGACCATCCTGTCCCAAGGGGGTCGCGGCTTTGCAGCAAGGCTCCCCGCGGACGCACTGCAGCGTCTGCGCGACAGCGTTTTGCGTGCCCGGCGCAGCGCGGACAGCACCGCCGAGATGAGCGCGATTCTGCGCCTCAACAGCGCGATCCTGGACCAGAGCTTTACGGAGCTGCTGACGACGGTGGCGCGTGACTGGATCAGATTCGCCCCAGCCGGAGATTTCAACCGCGCGTTCAGCCGCTTCGCGCATCGAACCGCCTTCAATCAGGTCCCGTTCGGGCGCGCCGTGCAGCGTTTGCAAGCCGCCGGGTCGACCACGCTCAGCAGCGCCGAGCAAGGGTTGATCGACGCCTATCGTGACTACAGCCAGCGCGCCGAGGTCTATGATGCCGTGGCGCAGTCGCTGTTCGGCTTCGTCAAGGGCGCGGCGACGAGCAACCGGCTGTTGAATTGGCTCGGCATCAGCGCGCTGATCGGCGCCATCGACGCGCAGCCCTGGGTCATCGATATCAACGCCAAGATGATGCCGGGCAGCCAATACAGCATTGGTCAATTCATCAGCGTTGGCCAACTCGTCGCTGCCGCCGTGTTCTTTCTGGCCTTGATCGGCGTCGGCCTGATTCTGCTGCCGATACTGCCGCGCCTCTTGCGACGCGCGTTGCCACAACGGGCGCGGAGCGCGCAACAGGCCCCATCCGAATCCGAGCGCTTTCTACGCCTGCTGAAGCAATCCTTTCTCGGTCCGCTGCGCGTCCTGCTGGTGTTGATCGCCATCGCACAGACGACGCGTATCCTGTTCTTGCGCGAATCCGACGAGCGCATGATGGAAGTGCTTGGCAGTCTCTACGTCGTGCTGATCGTCTGGGCGCTACTGCGCTTGATCGACAACTTCGTGATGCTCTATTCGAGCGAGCTGCTTCGCCGTCATCCGACCCTGCGCGGAGAGCTGGTCAACTTCTCGTCCAGCGTGACCCGCTTCCTGGTGATCGTGATTGCCCTGCTCTACCTGCTGCAGCGCTTCGGCTTCGACATCCGCGCCCTGCTGGCATCGCTCGGCATCGGCGGTCTGGCCGTCGCCTTCGCCGCCAAGGAGACCATCGCGAACATCTTCGGCTGCATCTCCATCATCGTCGATGACATGTTCCAGCAGGGCGACTGGATCGTGACGCCCAACGGCGAGGGGACGGTGATCGATGTCGGCCTGCGCAGCACCAAGATCCGCACCTTCGACAACGCGGTGATCTTTCTACCCAACGCCTATGTGGCCAGCACCGACGTGCGCAACTGGAGCCGGCGCAAACTGGGGCGACGCATCAAGCTCACGCTCGGGCTCGAATACGGCAGCGACATGCAGCAGGTGAAGAAGACCGTCGACGACATCCGCGCCATGCTGATCGCCCATGGGGACATCGCCGACAGCAGCACCGACACCACAAAATACACCAAGCAGCAACTGGGAAAGATCTCCGACGCCATGGATGGATACGGCATCAAGCGGACGCTGCTGGTCTATCTCGACGCCCTCGGCGACAGCTCGATCGAGATCCTGATCTACTGCTTCTCCAAGACCGTCGACTGGCAGGGCTGGCTCGAGGTCAAGCAGGACGTGATCTTTCGCTGTTGCGCCATCGTCAAGGCCAATGGGCTGAGCATCGCCTTCCCGAGCCAGACGCTGTATCTGCGTGAGGACGGCGGCAAAACAGCGGAGAACAGGAATTGAGCGAACGCCGCTCCGCTGGGGCGCCGTCCATCTTCTACTTCCCGCTTCCCGATCTGACTCTGGTGCCGAAGCTCCTGCTTCATGAATCCTCAGGCTGCGCCGACGCTGCGTGAAGCGGAGCTTCATCGCATGGGTCACGCAGCTGGAGCTGCGTGACCAGAAACCGGGAAGCAATGACCGCTTTCACCGGTATGCTTACGGAACGATGTCGGTCGGTACATTCAAGCGAGCAGAAGGGACAGCATGAACAAGAAGGATCTCAGCGAGCGGGACATTTGCACCAAATTCATCACCCCGGCCCTGCGCAACGCGGGCTGGGACGAGCAGTTACAGATCCGCGAGGAAGTCAGCTTCACCAAGGGGCGCATCATCGTGCGCGGCAAACTGGTGAGTCGCGGCAAGGGCAAGCGTGCCGACTACATCCTCTACTACAAGCCCAACATCCCGATCGCGGTCATCGAGGTCAAGGACAACCGCCACAGCGTCGGCGACGGCATGCAGCAGGCGCTTGATTACGCCCTGACGCTCGACATCCGCATCACCGGCGGCGATGCCGAGGGCCAGGCCGAACTCGGCAACTTCATCGACCCCGAGGCGCGATACCCGGTGCTGGTCACCACCTCGCGTCTGCTCTCCACCGGCGTGGACGCCCAGACCTGCCGGCTGATCGTGCTCGACCGCGCGGTCGGCTCCATGACCGAGTTCAAGCAGATCGTCGGTCGCGGCACCCGCGTGCACGAGGACACCCAGAAGTACTACTTCACCCTGATCGACTTTCGCGGCGCGACCAGCCATTTCGCCGACCCGGAGTTCGACGGCGAGCCGGTGCAGATCTATGCGCCGCGTGAAGAGGATCTCGTCGCGCCGCCGGATGAGCCACCGTCGGACGACGAGGCGACGGATGCCGAGGTCGGTGAAGATTCTGGCGACTACGACGTCCTCGTCGGTGGCACGCCGAACGGCATTCCAACTGGCGGCGGCAGACGCGAGAAGATCTACGTCGACGGCGTCACGGCCCGCATCATCGCCGAGCGCGTCGAATACCTCGACGAGCAGGGCAAGCTCGTCACCGAGAGCCTGCGCGACTTCACGCGCAAGGCCCTGCACCGGCACTTCGCGAGCCTTGATGACTTCCTCAGACGCTGGGGCGCGACCGAGCGCAAGCAGGCGCTGGTCGATGAGCTGGCGGGCGAGGGGCTGCCGCTGGATGTCATCTGCGCCACAACAGTAGGCAATTGGGGAATCAGCGCTTCGAAACTGAAAGAGGTGCAATTCCCTCTCCCACCCCTCGCCGAACAACACCGCATCGTCGCCAAGGTCAACGAACTCATGGCCCTGTGCGACCGCCTCGAAGCCAGTCTCACCACCGCAGACAGCGCTCGTCGCTGCCTGCTCGACGCGCTGCTGCACGAGGCATTGGCGCCGGCCATGTCGGACGACTCGATCGCAACCGCCGAAGCCCGAGGCGGCGACTGATCGATGTCGGTCTGCGCAGCACCAAGATCCGTACCTTCTCTGGTGCTGAAGCTCCTCCTTCGGCACCCGTGAGACGAAGCTCTGCTTCATGAATCCTCAGGCTGCGCCGACGCTTCGTGAAGCGGAGCTTCATCGCATGGGTCACGCCGCTGGAGCTGCGTGACCAGAAACCGGGAGGCAATGGATAGACCTTCGACTACTGAGACAAAGGCCAAGAGATCGAGAAACATGCGAATCCTTGTCACTATCGTCATCGCCTGCATGCTGTGGACGGTCTGGTTGTCGTGCGCCTGTGCTCAAGAGGCCGACAGCGCCCTGCCCGGATGGTTGGTCACCGCGAAGGCGCTGGAGTCGAAGATCGCCGAGGCGCGGACAGCGAACGACAGGACCGAGGAGGCCAAGACCCAGCTGATCGAGCTGTACCGCAAGGCCTTGAGCAATCTACAGGCGGCGAAGGACAACGCCGCATCTGCGGCCACGTTTCGGCGTAGGGCCGAGCGTGCGCCGGCCGAGATCCAGGCCATCCGCGCGGCGCTTGCGCCGGATGCCCGGGCCGCGCCGACAAATGGCCTCGATGCGGATGCTGACACCCCGCTGCCGGTGCTTGAACAGCGCGCGCAGGAGGAGCAGGCGGAGCTGACCGCGACCGATGCGCGACGCGCTGACTTGGAGTCCCGTCTGGCAACCCTCGAACAGCGCCCGGAGGCGATCGGCCAGCGCCTCGCGGAGGCGACGGGACAACGCGAAGAGGCCTCGGCACAAGTTCAGACAGTGGCTGCCGATGATGCAAGCCCCACGTTTGCGCAGGCCCAAAAGTGGGTGCTGGAGACGCGCTATGTGGCGCTGAACACCGAGACCACGATGCTCGAGCAGGAACTTTCGACCCTGCCGCTGCGCACGCAGTTGCTGGAAGCCAGGCGCGACCAGGAAGAGGCCAACGTCGAAGCGGTCGGCGAGCGCATGCGGGTCCTCAACGACTTGCTCGACCACAAGCGCCGTCAGGCGGCGGAACAAGCAACGACACAAGCCGAGCAGACGCAGCGCGAGATCGAGGGGATGCCCCCGGTGTTGGTCGCGTTGTCCGCGGAGAACGCGGCGCTGTCGCGCGATGTCAACGACATCACCCAGCAGCTTCAGGCACAGGATCTGGTGCGACAACACCTCGAGCAGCTCGTGGAGCAGCTCGACGCCGATTACCGCGATGCCCGTGAAACCTTGGAGTCAGGCGAGGTCAACGACGATCTTGGCCGAATCCTGTTGCAGCAGTTCGACGCCTTGCCCGATCTGCGGGCCTTCGTTCAAAACGACGAGCTGCGCCAGACGGAGATCGCCGACCTCACCGTGCGCCGCTTGAAACATCGTGCCGAGGCACGGCGTATCGCCGATATAGATACGACCGTGGCGCGGCTCGCGTTGGAGCTGCAGGCCGATGCGTCGGCGCGGCCCCAGACCGAGGCACAGAAGGCGACGTTGCTGGAGCTGGTGCAGCAACGCCAGACCCTGCTCGACAAGGCCTTGGAGACCTATCAGCTCTACCTCGGCAAGCTGCGCGAGCTCGATCGGGCCGAGCAGGCGTTGCTCACGACCGCGGCCGAGTACGATGCCTATTTGGACGAGCAGCTACCCTGGTTGCGTAACGCCAAGCCGATCCGCCTCGAGGACATCCGCGTGCTGCCGAGCGAACTCAGCGCTCGACTCATGGCCGCGGACCTGCCGGGCTTGCCGCGCCTGATTGGCCAGCAGCTCGCGCGCAGCCCCGCCTTCTGGCTGGCCGTGATCGGCGCTGGCGTCCTGCTCTTGCAACGCCGAGCGATCATCGCCGCCATCGCATCGGTCACGCCACGGATCGGCAAACCCACCACCGACCGCATGGGTCATACCGGGCGCGTGCTGGGTCTGACCCTGCTGCTCGCGGCGCCGCTGCCCCTGCTCTTGGCGGTCATGGGCTGGCAGCTCCAGGCCGGTGGCGGCGCAACACAGCTGTCCCAGGCCCTGGGCAATGCACTGACACGGGCCGCCCTGCATCTGTCCATTCTGTTCAGCCTGGGCGCCATCTGCTTGCCTCAGGGGTTGGCGGGGGTCCATTTCCGCTGGCCGGAGCGCAACCTGACGCTGTTGCGCGCCCAGCTCAAAGGCTTCGTCTGGCCATTCGTGGCCGCGGTCTTGATCATTAACGTCGCGCTTGGCATCAACCGGGCCGAGACCGGCGGAACCTTGGCCAAGCTCGGTCTACTGCTTGGCTACCTGCCGCTGTCCTGGTTCCTGTACCGGGTGTTCCATCCCCGTCGTGGCGTGCTTGCACAGCTGCGATCCGGTGGCGACTACCCGATGCTCTTCCGCACCTACCCCATCTGGTACTCGCTGGTCGTCGGCGCTCCGTTGGCCTTGATCGCCCTGGCGTTCACCGGGTACGTCTACACGGCGACGGCCTTTTCCTATCTGTTCTTGCTGACGCTCTGGTTCCTGCTTGCGCTGGTGCTGAGTAACGCGCTCGCCTTGCGTTGGCTGCAGGTCACCAGACGGCGCCTGGCTTACGATGCCGCCATGGAGCGCCGGCGCGCGGAGCGAGCGGAAGCGCAAGGACAAGAGCCGGCCGATGAGACGGGTGAGCTGCAGTTCGAGGCGCCGGAAGTGGATATCACGGCACTGAGCGACGAGACGCGCGGGCTGATTCGCATCCTCATGCTCACCGCGGCCATCGTCGGACTGTACCTGATCTGGTCCAGCGCACTGCCGGCGCTGCACATCTTCGACGATGTGATCCTGTGGCATGGGACCGTCACCGTCGATGGCACGGAGCAGTCACTACCCATCACGCTCGGGAGCCTCGGCATGGCGCTGCTCTATGCCATCGGCACCTGGGTGCTGGCGGATCGGCTCCCGGCCCTGCTGGAGATCCTATTGCTGCAGCGTTTCAAAATGACGGCTGCCAGCCGCTATACGGTGACCACCTTGACGACCTATGCCGTCGTCGCGGTGGGCCTGTTGCTGGTGCTCAGCACGCTGGGCGCGCGTTGGTCGCAAGTGCAATGGCTGGCGGCGGCACTCAGCGTGGGTATCGGCTTCGGCCTGCAGGAGATCGTCGCCAACTTCATCAGCGGCTTGATCATCCTGTTCGAGCGACCCATCCGCGTCGGCGATGCCGTCACCGTCGGCGACACCGATGGCGTGGTCACCAAGATCAAGATCCGCGCCACCACCATCCGCAACTGGGACGGCAAGGAGCTGCTGGTGCCCAATAAGGAGTTCATCACCGGGCGCCTGCTCAATTGGTCGCTGTCGGACCAAACCACGCGGCTGGTCCTCGCCATCGGCATCGCTTACGGATCGCCGGTGCGCCAGGCCATGGACCTGCTGGAAGAGGCGGCGGATGAGAATCCCAACGTGCTCGATGAGCCTTCCCCAACCGTGATCTTCGAGACCTTCGGCGACAACGCGCTCGGCCTGCTGCTGCGCTGTTTCGTCGACTCCATCGATCTGCGCGTCAGCACCATCAGCGCCTTGAACGAGGCCATCAACGACAAGTTCAATGCCGCCGGCATCAGCATCGCCTTCCCGCAGCGCGACCTGCATCTCGACACCATCAAGCCGCTGCGGGTGCAGATCGAGCACGCGGTGCCGAAATAGGCGACGCATCCGCTGCATCCGTCCGAGGGCGTTGAGTCTGAGCCCGTCTCGCGCATGATCCGAGCAACATGTTTCGCGCACTGGTCGTTGTCCCGGCGGCGTTCTGCCACTTCTGTGACAATCACAACGGAGATGGCTCTTGCTCGCACGGATTCGCGCCGCGGTGGCGACCGGCGTCCTCGCCGAGTTTGGAACTCAGTGCACTGAGCCTGCTGCCGCCACGCCGATCGATCACTGCTTGGGGCTGCTTCTATCCGATGCGTGGGCGGCCATCCTCCACACCCAGTTCCATGTCGGTGCTCGACTGACCATTGACCGCCATCATCGCCGGAAGCCCATGAGCCTGCTCCCGACGCACACGAGGATCTTTTCGCATGACCTTGCCCGATCTCTGGCCACACTTGCGCCCCCTGGCCTTTCAACTGGACCCCGAGGTCTCCCACGACCTCGCGCTGAGACTGCTCTCGGGTTGGTCACGCCTCTTCGCCGGGCGGCTGCCCGCCACGGACCTGGCGCGCGACCCGAGTTTGGCCGTGAACGCCATGGGGCTGCACTTCCCCAACCCCATCGGTCTGGCGGCCGGCTTGGACAAGAATGGCACCGCCGTGCCCGCCTGGCAGGCGTTGGGCTTCGGATTCGTGGAGGTCGGGACGGTGACCGCCCTGGCGCAGCCCGGCAACCCGAAGCCGCGGCTGTTTCGGCTCACGCGGGACGAAGCCCTGGTCAACCGCATGGGCTTCAACAACGCCGGCGCGGAGGCGATGGGCCGGCGACTTGAGCGGCTCCGCGCGCGCGGACTGCCCGAGGTCCCGCTCGGGGTGAATCTCGGCAAGTCCAAGGTGACGTCCGCCGAGCAGGCGGCCGGGGACTATCGCCGCAGCTTCGAGCGGCTGGCCGAGCTGGCGGATTATGTGGTGGTCAACGTCTCCAGCCCGAACACGCCGGGACTGCGCGACCTGCAGCGGGTCGATGAGGTCACGCGCATCCTGGACGCCATCCAGACGCCCAATCAGCGACTCGGAAAACCCCGCCCCATCCTCCTGAAATTGGCCCCCGATCTCGCCGACGAAGACGCCATCGCCTGTGCCCAGGCGGCGCTCGGAGCCGGTTGCGCGGGCCTCATCCTCACCAATACCACCATCCGTTTCGAGGGCCTCGAAAGCTCAACGGAGGGACTGAGCGGCGGCCTGTCGGGGCGCCCGCTCCTGGCCCGCAGCACCCAGCTCCTGAGCCGGGTCCGTGAGGCGGTCGGGGCGGATCCGGTCCTGATCGGCGTCGGCGGCATCATGGATCCCGAGGGCGCGGCCGCCAAGCTCGCCGCAGGCGCGGATCTCATCCAGGTCTACAGCGGTTTCATCTATCAGGGGCCGGCCTTCGTGCGCAGGCTGCTGAAGACGCTTAAGCCGCGTGACTGACGTTGGGCCTCGGCGTCGGACGGACGTGCCCATCGAGCAAGGCAGGGCGCGGGGATGATGGGCACGCCCGTCGATTCTCAGCGCTCCGAGCAAAGCCCATCACGCGGGCTTTGCCCATCCTACGGGATCTCAGATGGGTAGGATGGGCAAAGTCCGCGCTCAGAGTTCGAGCCTGATAGCGACGTCGGACGGACGTGCCCATCGAGCAAGGCAGGGCGCGGGGATGATGGGCACGCCCGCCAAGCCTCAGTGCTCCGAGCAAAGCCCATCAGGCGGGCTTTGCCCATCCTACGGGATCTCAGATGGGTAGGATGGGCAAAGTCCGCGCTCAGAGTTCGAGCCTGATAGCGACGTCGGACGGACGTGCCCATCGAGCAAGGCAGGGCGCGGGGATGATGGGCACGCCCGTCGATTCTCAGCGCTCCGAGCAAAGCCCATCACGCGGGCTCTGTCGCTTGCGGGGGCTGGCGGCGATGCCCTCGCCCCAAGGCCGAGCGGCGTTGTCTCAGAGCGCCGCTGACCAAGCCTCGGCCAGCGCGTCCGCCTCAACGGCGGGGCTGAAGAGGTATCCCTGCCCCTCAAGGCAGCCCTCGGCGCGCAGGAAGTCGGCCTGCGCCTGTGTTTCGATGCCTTCGCCGAGGACGCCCAGCCCCATGTTGCGCGCCAGGGCGATGATGGCCCGCACGATGGCGTCGTCGCCCTCATCCTGCGTCAGCTTGTCCGTGAAGGATCCGTCGATCTTGAGCCGGTTCAGTGGCAGGCGCTTGAGATAGGCGAGCGAGGAATAGCCGGTGCCGAAGTCGTCGACCGCCAGGGTGATCCCCAGCCGACGCAGGGCCCGCAGGACCTCGATCGACTCGTCCGCCCGGTGCATGATCTTGGACTCATTGATCTCGAGCTCCAGGCGCTCGGGCTGCAGTCCGGCGCGCTCCAAGGCCAACCCAACACGATCGATCAGGC
Source organism: Thiocystis violacea (assembly GCF_016583565.1). Classification (GTDB taxonomy): domain Bacteria; phylum Pseudomonadota; class Gammaproteobacteria; order Chromatiales; family Chromatiaceae; genus Thiorhodococcus; species Thiorhodococcus violaceus_A. Next base: position 36,505 of record NZ_NRRF01000019.1, read on the forward strand.
CGGGGCGCTGCAGCGACCTGACCGAGAGGTTCACCGCCAGGCGCGGAATCTGGAAGCCGGCGCGGTCCCAGGTGCGCACTTGCCGACAGCTCTGCTCCAGCACCCAGAAGCCGAGCTCGTCGATGAAGCCGATCTCCTCCGCCAGCGGGATGAAGACGCGCGGCGGGATCTGACCCAGCTCAGGATGCGCCCAGCGGCAGAGCGCCTCGACGCCGCACAGACGGCCATCCGTCAGGCCGAGTTGGGGCTGATAGTGCAGCACCAGCTCCGCGCGCTGGATGGCGAAGCGCAGATCGTGCTCCAGACGCAGCCGCTCCATGGCGCCCTCTGACATGGCGGTCTCGAAGAAGCGGAAGCCGTTGCGTCCGGTGTTCTTGGTCTGGTACATGGCGACGTCCGCATGGCGCACCAGTGTCTCCATGTCGGCGCCGTCGTCCGGGTAGATGCTGATGCCGATGCTGGCCGTGATGAACAAATCCCGGCCCTGGACCGCGAGGGGTCGGGAGAAGGTCTCCATGAGGCGGTCGGCGAAGGTCGCCGCGAAGCGCGAGGCCGGGATGTCTTCCAGGATGATGACGAACTCGTCGCCGCCGAGCCGCGCGATGGTGTCGACCTCACGCACCTGCTTGGCCAGCATCTCGGCGACCTCGATGAGGAGCGCGTCGCCGACCCCGTGGCCCAGGGTGTCGTTGACCTCCTTGAAGCGGTCGAGATCGAGGAACAGCAGCCCGAACTGGCGCTTGTAGCGCTTGGCGCGCTGCAGACAGCTCTCCAGGCGCTGCTGGAAGAGGCTGCGGTTGGGCAGACCCGTGAGCGGATCGTGGTGCGCGAGGTAGTCGAGCCGCTCCTCGGATTGCTTGAGCTGGCTGATATCGCTGAAGACCCCGACATAGTGGGTCGGCTCGCCCGCGCTGTCCGGCACGGCGCTGATGTTCAGGAGCGCGGGGTAGACGTGGCCGTCCTTGTGGCGGTTCCAGATCTCGCCGCGCCATTGGCCGGTGCGCGTGAGCGTCTCGTGCATCTCGCTGAAGAACGCCGCGTCGTGGCGAGCGGAGCGCATCAGCTCAGGTGTCGCCCCCAGCACCTCCGCCTCGCGATAGCCCGTGATTTCCGTGAAGGCGCGATTCACGGCGAGGACACGGTCGTCCAGGTCGGTGATGACGACGCCCTCGGCCGTGCTCTCGAAGACCCGCGCCGCTTGTCGCAGTGACTTCTCGGCCTCGACGCGGGCGGTGATGTCCTGCACCGCGCCGAGCAGCTTGATGACGCCGTCGTCTTCCAGGAAGGGCTCGCAGGTGATCTGCACCCAGGTCGGCTCGCTGCGTTCCGCCGTGAGGCGGGCCTCCATATCGAAGGGCGTGCCACAGACGATGGCCTGCTCGACCGATGCCTGCAGCCCCGGCCGGTCCCTGGGATCGAACAGATCCACCAGGGCATCCAAGCCCGGCTGCTGATCGAAGGATATCCCCAAGAGCGCGAGCGTCCCCTGGGTCCAGCGGATGGTTCGGGCGGCGGGGTCATACTCCCAGCCGCCCACCTTGGCCATGCGGCCGGTCGCATTGAGGAAGTCCTCGCTGCGCTTGAGCGCCTCTTCGAATCGCTTGCGTTCGGTGATGTCCCGATTGACGCCGCGCCGGCCGAGAAACCGGCCATCCTCAGTCAGCACCGGGTTGCAGATGTGCTCGATCCAGTGCTCGCTGCCGTCACGCGCCAGGATGCGAAACTCCAGCGTCTCCAGATCCGCCGCCTGATTGTCGGCCAGCGCCTTCAGATGCGCATCCCAGACGGACCGGTCGACGGCGAGGATGAGACGGGCAAAGAGTGTCGCATCCGCCATGAAGTCGTCCGCGGCGTGCCCGCTGATGCGCTCGCAGGCCGGGGAGACGTAGACATAACGGCCCTCAGGCCCCAGCCAATACTCCCAATCCGAGCTGAACTCGGCGAGCACCCGATAGCGCTCCCGGCTCTCCCGGAGTCTCTCCTCGTCCTGGATGCGGGCGAGGTACACGGCAAGGTGCGTGGCGACGGATTCGAGCAGGTGCTGCTCTTCCACCAGGAAGGGCGTTTCCTCCCGCGCATTCGGCGGCTCGCGGTAGCTCAGGGTCACGTCCCCGAAACTCACCCCTGCCAGGGGAATGGGCGCCGACAGGCTCAAGTCAGTCTGCGCGTAACCGGGCGTGGCGGCGCTCATCTCCGGGAGGCGAATCCGCGCCTCGGCCAGCTCGGGGTATCTGAACCCGGCGGGAAGGCGCTCGGCGACATGCTGCAAGACGTCTCTGACCGAGGCCCTGGTCTGACTCGTCTCGAGGAGGACGTCGTGGAGGGTTGCGAACTCCTTGAGCCGCTCGCGCATGTCGGCTTCACTCTGGCGCAGCTGCTCTCCGGTCTCCAGCAGGGATCGGCGCTGCCTCACGGCCTCCGTGCGATCCACCACGCCGCAGACGAACTGCGGAGGGGCATCGCCTCCGGCGGGGATGGGGGCGATGTGCAGGTCGCCGATGAAGCCGTCCTCGCCCTGGCCGGTGAAGTGGATCTCGGGGAGGACCAGGGCTCGGCTGTCCGCGAGCTGACCCAAGACACCGAGCACAGTCGCGCGGTCGCGCTCCTCGATCAGCCGGGCGAAGAAATGATGCAGGAGGTGAGAGCCGCGCAGATTGAACAGCGCCTGTGCCGCCAGATTGGCCTCCTTGATCAGGCCCTGACGATCGATCACCAGCTCGGCGATCGGCAGTGTGTTGAAAAGGGACGTGAAGCGCGCCAGGCCCTCCTGGACCTGGCGCTGGCTGAGGACGAGCTCCTCGTTCTGGATCTCCAGCTCCGCCTGGTAGACGCGCAGGTTCTCGACCACCGCCTCCAGCCCGAGATCCCCCCTGGCGAGCAGCTTGTCGGCCAGGTCGAAGCGCCGCAGGCGCAGCGCGGTGAGCGCGCGCTCGTGCAGTTCGGCGTCCGAAAGCCCCGTGAGACCATCCAGGAGCCCGTCCTCGTCCTGGTTGTCGCTGGTCGATCTAGCCATTTTGGGCCTTGGCACAGCGCGTGATGTTGATGTGGCTGACGATCACGCCGGCGCTGGCATGTTCGATCGGCGCGACATGCATGAGGTACGTGCGCGGCTCACCCTGCTCACCCTGCTCGTCGCCGAGATACTCCATGCAGAAGGACGCGGCCTCGCCGCTCAGCACCTGTTTGATCCCTGCCAGCGCCTCCTGGGCATGCGGCTCGCGCGCCAGCACCCCCGTCTGGCTGGCCGCCAGATAGTCGGCACCCACCCCGGTCGCCTTCAGTTCCGCATCCCCGTGCTCGGAGGCAAAGGTGCGCCATGCGCGGTTGACCATGGTGACCACCCCCTTGGGATCCAGGACCACGACGTGCTCGGGCAGCGAGTCGAGCACCGCTTGCAGCCGCTCCACGTCGCGCAGCGTCGTGATATCCACGAAGGTCGCCACGGCCCCGCGCGACTCACCCGAGCGCACCGCATAGGGCAGCACCCGGACCAGATAGAAACGCCCGTTCGCGGAGCGGATCTCGTGCTCCAGCATGTCGCCGCTGACGATCGTCTGGCGCAGCTCCGTCATGAACTCCGGGTATTGAAGGAGGTTGCTGAAGTCGTCGAGCGGTCGGCCCAGATCGCCCTCGCGGATCTTGAAGAGGGTTGTCGCCTCCGGTGTGAAACGGGTCAGGCGCAGCTGCGGATCCACGAAGATGGTGGCAATGGAAGCCGCCTTGGCCATGCCGTCGAGGTCTGCGTTGAGCCGGTTGAGGATCTCGATCTTTTCCTGGTTCTCGGCATTGACCGTGTAGAGCTCCTCGTTCACGGACTGCAGCTCTTCATTGGAACTCTGCAGCTCCTCATTGGAGGCCATGAGCTCCTCGTTAGTGGCCTGCAACTCCTCGTTGGCCGTTTCCAGCTCTTCGATGGTGGCCTGCAGGCTCTCGCGCGTCGCGGCCAGCTCGCGCTCGAGGTTCTCGAGTCGCTGTGCCGTCTCGCGATCCAGGCTGATGGTCTCGATCGGCGCAGCACCGGGGGCACGCGGCAGGGTTCGCGCGCCGGAGTCGTGCGTGACAGCCGGCGCCTGGGGCTCATCCGGTTCGAAAGAGAGCAACAGATGGAGCTCGCCCGGGAAGGGTTCGACCGGCCGCGCAACCAGACGCAGCTGCTCATTGCGGCCGTCCGCCAGGGGCAGACCGATGATCTCCGAGCAGAGCGTGGCGCGATCGCGGGCGGCCTTGTAGAGCAGGGCCTTGGCGATGGCGACGAGCGAGCTGGGCAGCAGGCGCGCGAGGTCCAGGCTAACGCTGCCCTCGCCGATACGCAGGTAGGCACCGACGTCGCCGAAGACGTGGAGCAGATCGTGGCGTTGATTCAGCAGCAGGCTGGTCGGTGCATAGTTGTGCAGGAGCATCCCCTGAGCCGCGTCGATCAAGGCGGCGTCGGTCGCGAGGCTCTGGGTGCGGCCTCCTGGGCGCGGCAAGGTTTGCGCGAGCGTCTGACGGGTACGTGGTGTGCTGGACGCATCCAGGGGCAAGGCCACATGACGCAGGATGCGGTAGATCTTGTGCTTGGAGCTGACCGCCGTGAAGTCCGTGTGCATATTGGCGATGGACTCGCTCGGCCCCAGGAAGAGGAAGCCGCCGGGGGCAAGGGCGTACTGCAGCCGGCGCAGCGCGCGCTCCTGCGCCTGGGACCGGAAGTAGATGAGCAGGTTCCGGCAGGACACCAGATCCATGCGGGTGAAGGGCGGATCGTCCAGGAGATTGTGCCGGGCGAAGACGATGCTCTGACGGATCTCCGTCTTCACCACGAAGTGCGTGCCGCGCTTGACGAAGAACCGCTCCAGCCGCTCGGGAGAGATCTCGGCCGTGATGGCTTCGGAGAAGACCCCGGCACCGGCCACCTCGATGTTCTGCGGTTCCACGTCGGTCGCGAAGAGCTTGAAGCTGGGCCAGCGGTGCTCGCGCTCGAAGGCCTCGGCGAAGAGGATCGCCATGGTGTAAGCCTCTTCGCCCGTCGCGACGCCCGCCACCCAGGCGCGGATCGGCTGATTGCCTGAGTGGTCCGCGACGATGGTCCGGATGGCGGTTTCCGCCAAAACCTCGAAGGCATCCGGGTCGCGGAAGAAGTTGGTGACAGGAATCAGCAACTCGCGCCTCAGGGTCGCCAGCTCGCCGCGGTCGGTGCTGAGCAGGCGCACGTAGTTCACCAGATCCGGGGTCTGCCGCACCTGCATGCGCCGCTCCATCCGGCGCATCACGGTGGCTGGCTTGTACTCGCGGAAGTCGATGCCGCCGGCGTGCTGCAGCAGGTGCATCGCCTCCTCGTGCGCGCTGTCCCGGTCGATCTCCATGGTCGCGGCCGGCGCCCGGACCTTGGGAGGCGGAATCTGATGCATGTGATCAAGGACGCGTGGCCCGATCTGCTCCGGCGGGAGGATGGCGTCCACCAAGCCGGTCGCGATGACGCTGCGTGGCATGCCGTCGAACTTGGCGGTCTCCGGCTCCTGAGCGAGCAGAAAGCCGCCGGCATCGTTGATGGCCACCGCGCCTCGGGTGCCGTCCGAGCCCGTGCCGGAGAGAATGATGCCGATGGCGTGGCCGCGGAATTCGCGGGCGAGTGAGGAGAAGAACAGATCGATCGGAAGGGTCAGGCCGCGTGGATTCTTTGGGCTCAGTCTCAGGGCATTCCCTGAGGCCGTCATCAAGCTGGCCGGCGGGATGAGATGCACCCGGTTCGCCTCGAGGTGCATGTCATGCTCGACCGTGACCACGGGCATGGAGGTATGGCGCGCGAGCAGGTTGCCCATCATGCTCTTGTGGTCTGGCGAGAGATGCTGGACCACCACAAAGGCCGCGCCCGTGTCGTCCGGGACGCTCTGGAAGAAGCGCTCCAAGGCATCCAGGCCACCGGCCGAGGCGCCGACGGCGACGACGTAGCCTTTGAAGGGCTGGGTGCTGGGCGCCGTCTCGACCGCGCCGTTCACTTCGGAATCATTGGACATGCGGGGCAAGCTCCTGGGCGACGCACCTCTGGATATGCATCGAATCTGAATGAGCGACGGTTCTGGATGCCTTGATCCGAAGACCGTTGCCGCTCGGGTGGGCGAGCGCGTGTGAAGTCTCGCGAATCCCGCGCCAGCCGTGGTGGACGGCGCCGTGCGTCTCCACGACGGCTGTGTGGTTTTTCAAGTGCGGCACTCATGATCGATGCCGTTCTGAGTTCGCACGGACATCGAGCGGTCATTTCAACAGCAGAGCCGATCATTCAACAGCAAACCCCACCATGACACAAAGGCTTTGTGACGAGCACGCAACATCTGCGACGGCCGCTGAAGCGTCAGGCGTCAGGGCCTCGGAAGGAGGATTTTAACCGAATGGAATCAATCGATGCGGCATCTTTGGGCGTTCGGTGGCGAGGTCCGCGTCGGGACCTGGAGCTGGGGCGATGGTCACGGCCAAGCGCGGTGGTCAACCGAGCATCTGCGCGGAACCGGGCCGGGCGAAGAAATAGCCCTGAAAGGTGCGACAACCATGCAGAACCAGGAAATCGCGCTGCTCTTGGGTCTCGACGCCCTCGGCGAGCAGCTCGAGGCCAAGGCCATGGATCAGCTCCATGAAGGCGTGGGCGATGACGTCTTCGTTCGGGTGTGCGAGGAGGCTGTCGATGAAGGCGGGGCCGATCTTGAGCTGGTCCAACGGCAGACGTCTGACGAAGACGAGCGAGCCATAGCCATTGCCGAAGTTGTCCAGGGCGAAGCGGACCCCGAGCGCCTTCAGGGTCATCATCTTCGCGCGGGTCTCCGCGAGCTCGCCCAGGATGAGCGACTCTGGGAGCTCGAGGACGAGCTTGCTCGGATCCGCGCCCGTGAGCCTCAAGGCTGACTCGACCGCCTGCACGAAGCCCGGATGGCGGAGCTCCTTCGGACTGATGTTGACCGAGAGCGACCAATCGCCCTTCCCTGCCTGTCCGTTCCAGGTCGCGAGCTGCCTGCAGGCGATCTCCAGAACGCATTGCGCCAGCAGCAAGATCTGTCCGGTGGACTCGGCCAACTCGATGATGTCGCCGGGAGCGACCCAGCCGTGTTCCGGGTGAAGCCACCTGACCAGGGCTTCCGCCCCGAGCAGCCGGTCTCTGTCGTCGAACTGGGCTTGATAGTGCAGCAGGAGCTGACCGCTCTCGATGCCCTGCTGCAAGTCATTTTCCAGACTGGCGCGCATGCTCAACGCCGACTGCATGGCCGGGTCGAAGACATGGAGCTTGTTGCGGCCGGCCGCTTTGGCCTGGTACATGGCCAGGTCGGCAAACCTCAGCAGGTCTTCGATGGTCTCGTCGCGTCCACCGAAGAGGATGACGCCAATACTGGCCGTGCTCAGGTGACTGTGAGCGCCGAGCTGATAGGGCTCATCGAGTCGGCCGCGGATCTTCTCGGCCACGATCCGTGCCAGGCTGGCGGCCTCCGTGGGACTGTCTCCAAGGTGCTGGAGCATGACGACGAACTCGTCCCCGCCGAGCCGGGCGACGGTATCGCCTTCACGGACGCTCTCGCTCAGACGCTTGGCGACCTGCTGCAGTAGCTGATCGCCGACCTCATGGCCCAGGGTGTCGTTGAGGGTCTTGAACTTGTCCAGATCGATGAAGAGCAAGGCGCCTCGCTGGGCATAACGCGCGGCGTTCGCCAGGTTCTGGTGCAAGCGGTCCATGAGCAGGCGGCGATTGGGCAGCTGGGTGAGCGGATCATAGTAGGCCAGATGGCGAATCTCGTTCTCGGCCGCCTTCCGCTGCGTGATGTCCGTATGGGTGCCCACGTAGTTGATGACGACCCCGTCACGGTCCTTGACCGCCGTGATGGTGAGCCACTCCGGGTAGATCTCGCCGTTCTTGCGGCGATTCCAGATCTCGCCCTGCCAGGCGCCGCTGCGCTGGATGTGCTCCCACATCGCCGCGTAGAAGTCCGCGTCATGATGGCCGGACTGCAGCATACGCGGCGTCTTGCCGACGACGTCCTCCGGCCGGTAGCCGGTGTTCTCGCAGAAGGCTTGGTTGACCCGCAGGATGACGCTGCGGGCGTCCGTCACCAGCATGCCCTCCCGCGCCTCGAAGACCGTCGCGGCGATCCGCAGCTCGCGATCGGTACGGATGCGCTCGCTGATGTCGATGCGCTCCTCGATCAGCGCCGCGAGTCGGCGCGCATGGGTTCTTGAGTCCAGCAGGAGCTTGGTCAGGGTGCTGAGCAGGAGGCTGAAGATAACCCCGAGAGCCGTCTTGAGGGTCAGCCCGAGTGGATTCGCCCATCCCGCGGCGGGCGTCACGCTCAGGACCCAGGTGTCGATGGGGGGCGTGAGCCGATGCTCGACGGGGTCGCTCAGGCGCTGCTCGGTCGAGGCCGCGATCACTTGTGTCTTCCGCGACTGGGGATCGATGCGCCACAGCTGGTAGTCGATCCCCTCCGCCGCGAGCTGCGCGAGCCGGGCCGGCACGAGCGCCTCGGGTAGGCGCAGCACGACGTTGACGAGCCCCCAGAAGTGCGTCTGTCGCGCATCGAGGAACACGGGCAGCCGCCCCACCATCCCAGACCCGCCCGAGATGAGGTCATAGGGACCAGCAAGGGTCAGACGGCCGCTGTCGCGGGCGATGACGGCCTCGTTTGCGCGCACTGGATCGGCGAAGAGGTCCAGGCCAATGACGGACTCATTGCCCCGCAGGGGCGAGGCATGACGCACGACCCCGCCGGGGGCCAGGTTCAGGGTAACCAGATCGGGATAGAAACGCCGAAGCGCCTCGGCGTAGGCCGCGAAGTCGGCCGGCGTGCCGCCTTGCTGTCGAACCAGGGCCGCAACGGCGTAGGCTGCATCCATGTCGGCCTCGATGTTGCGCTGGAGCGTCCCCGCATGGGCCGCGGCCAGTCGCTGCAGATCGGTCCTGACGATGCGCAGGCGCGCCTGCTCTGACTGCCAGACGATCGTCCCCGCCACGAGCGCGGAGAGCAGGAAGACGAGACCGGCGAGGATCCAGTGACCGCGGGGGCCGGATCCCCACCGCCTGGGATCTGGCACGGCAGGGGCGCTTGGCCTGGTCATCCGCGCGCCCCGGACCGCCCGCGCGCGGGAAGGATGTGGATGGCTCGGGGCGATGATCTCGAAGGCATCGGCGGCGGTTGCGTTCCGGTGAAGGCCAGGCATGGACCGAACCACGAAAGGGTGGCTGGTCGGCTGGGCGCCAATCGCGCGAGCCTTGCCCATCCGATGTGCTCGGCGCGGCCGGTCTATCGTCTCCCGGATATGACCGTCGTGGATCTTCAGTACGCAGCGTCGAGTGACCGACGCGACCTAGTTGCGCGTGCCAGCGACCCTTGGCAAGGCGACGCCGTCGAGTACCTGCATGGCCCCCACGCCAACCAGCCCGCCGATCAGCATGGCGAGGTAGAGCACGGCCAGTGGTTCCTCGAGCAGGACGAAACCGAGCAGACTCAGCCCCGTGACCAGCTCGATGAGTCCGCTACGCCAGCGCAGGCGGCTCGACCGAGTGGCATCGCGGCCCTTGGGCGTGCGCACGAATTCGGTCCGGTAGCCGAACAGGGCCTCCAGCCCGCCACGCGTATTGGAGAGCAGGAGTCCGCTGGTGCAGGCCAGGGCGCCGAAGACCTCGGCTGCCGTGCGACGCGCGCCCTCGCGCGTCCCGGCCATCGTCAGGAAGGCGATGGGTGCGGCAAACCCCAGCACCGAGGCGACGAGCGCCACGCGCGAGAGTGTTTCCCCGCCCACGGCGGTCCCGGTCATGAAGGGCAGTCCCAGGAGCAGGCAGGCGGCGCCGACCATGAAGGCCAGCGGCTGACCGATCTGAAAGCTGATCATGACCTTCTGCCACAGAGGCAGGCTGTCGCTGCGCCAGATCAGCGGCATCAGCTTGACGAAGCACTGCACGAAGCCCTTGGTCCAGCGGAACTGTTGCACTCGCCAGGCCCGCGCCGAGACCGGCAGCATGCCCGGCACGGTCAGATCCTTGAGGTAGCCGGAGCGCCAGCCGCGCAGCCGCGCGCGCAGGCTCAGATCCAGGTCCTCGGTGAGCGTGTCACCGTCCCAGCCGCCGGCGTCCGCGATGGCCGCGTGTCGCCAGAGACCGCAGGTGCCATTGAAGGGCACGGGCATCCCGAGCCGCCAGCGTGCCTCCTGCTCGACGCAGAAATGCGAGTCGAGCAATCTGGCCTGAACGCGCGTCAGCAGGCTCTCATCGCGGTTGATGTGGTCCCAGCGCCCCTGCACATAGGCCATGTCCGGCTGAGCGACCAAGGCCCCGACGGTCTTGCGCAGGAAGTCCGGCGGCGGCAGGAAATCCGCGTCGAAGATCGCCACGAAGGGCGCGTCGGAGCGCTCCAGTCCGGCCGCCAGCGCGCCGGCCTTGAAGGCCGTGCGCTGGACGCGGTGCAGCAGCTCGATCTGAACGCCCTCGCGGCGCAGCGCCGCCACCGCCCGCTGACTCATGGCGAGCGAGCCGTCGATGCTGTCGTCCAGCACCTGGATCTGCAGCCGGTCCCTCGGCCAGTCGAGTGCGAGGGTGGCCTCGAGGATGCGCTCTACCAGCTCGCCTTCGTTGAACAGCGGCAGCTGGACGAGCACCTGGGGTAGTTCCGCGTCGGCGAGCGCGGCGATTTTCATCGCTCGCCGCGGCATGAGCAGGCGCGCGAGCGTCAGGGTCAACAGATTCAAGGAAAAAAATGCCAAGATGACGAGGCCGAGTGTCAACAGGAGCACGACCGAGGGTTCTGCCGCAAGCATGGCTAGAGGTTCCGTCAGAGTTTTCAGGATTGCAGGGGCGGAGCGACAGAGTGGTGAGAGATGTCGGGCCTTTGATCCAGGTCCGACTGAGGCGAGGCGGGGCCTCGAAGGCTGATCGGGTGCCGCTCGGCGATGGTGTGCCAAGAATAGGGCCGCGCCGCGTCAACGGCAAGCCCCGCCCAAGGGTGCCAGGCGGCCGCGCGAGGCCGGCGGCTCAGTCTGGGGTCTGTTGCAGGATGCCGCCCCGCGCCGACAGCCGATCGACCGCGACCTGTCCATCGCCGCTGGCCAACGGCCCGCGCTGACCGCGGCTGAACACCCCGGCGGCCTGCGGCGGTCTTTCAGCGCGCCAGGGCGCTCCCCAAGCCGCGCGGATCACTCGCGGCCTCGACGCGCCCCTTGGCGAAATCCCAGTAAATGGCCTGCATGTTGCCGAACGGCCGTTCGAGCCGTTCCAGGCGATGACCCTTACGGGTCAACGCCTTCTGCTCGGCGGCGTCGAGCGCGCCCGGCTCCACCTCGATGCGGTCCGGCAGATATTGATGGTGAACGCGCGGGAGGGCGACCCAGTCGCCCACGGGCTGGCCCTCGACCGCGGCCAGAATGGCCCGCAGGACCATGGTGATGATGCGACTGCCGCCCGGTGTCCCGAGGATGGCGACACCCTGATCGGATTCGAGGAAGGTCGGCGACATACTGGAGAGCATGCGCTTTCCAGGCGCGATGGCGTTGGCCTCGCCACCGATCAGTCCGTAAGCGTTGGCGACGCCTGGCTGGGCGGAGAAATCGTCCATCTCGTCGTTCAACAGGACGCCGGTCCCCGGAGGGACGAACCCCGAGCCGAAGGGGTAATTGATGCTCAGGGTCGCGGCGACCCGATTCCCAGCGCGGTCGAGGACCGAGAAATGGGTGGTGTCCTGCCCTTCGGTCACGGGCTCCAGGCAGTCCGACCCGGTCTGGCGGCTCGCTGTCGCGTGCTCGGGATCGAAGTCGCGGATGAGCCCGGCGGCGTAGTTCGGGTCCGTCAGGCGTGCCAGCGGCATCTGGACCTGATCGGGATCGCCGAGATAGGCCGCGCGGTCGCGATAGGCTCGGCGCATCACCTCGACCAGGGCATGGGTGTTGCCGGCATCACTCGGCGCAACCGGGAGCGCGGCCAGCATGTTCAGCATCTCCACCAGCAAGACGCCACCGGACGAGGGCGGCGCGGCGCTGACCAACCGCCAGCCGCGGTAGGTGCCGCGGATCGGGACGCGCTCGACGACGCGATACTGGGCCAGGTCTTCCTGGGTCCAGATGCCACCCGCCTGGCGCACGCCGGCGACCAGTCGCTCGGCCACGGGACCCGCGTAAAAGCCCGCGCAGCCCTGCTCCGCCAGGCGTGTCAAGGTCGCCGCGAGATCGGGCTGGGCGAGGCTGTGACCGAGCGTCGGCACCTGGGCGTCGAACAGAAACTGCCGCGCCGCCGCCTCGGAGGCGCGCAACGCCTCGACTCTCAGCTCCGCCATGCGTCTGTAGTGGGGGTCGATGGGAAAACCGTCGCGGGCGATGCGAATCGCCGGCGCCAGCGTTTGCTTGAGCGGGAGGCGGCCGTAGTGCTCGGCGAGATGACAGAGGGCCGCCGGCATGCCGGGAATACCGGCCGCCAAGGGACCGTTCAGCGCAAGCGCGGGAACGAAGCGATCCTGGGCGTCCAGATACATGTCGCGACGGGCGGCCAATGGCGCGCGCTCGCGGCCGTCGAGCATGGTCTGGAAACCGTCGGAGGCGCGATGCAGCAGCCAGAAGCCGCCGCCACCGAAGCCGGAGCTGTAGGGCTCGACGACGGCAAGCACGGCACTGACGCTCACGGCCGCGTCGAAGGCATTGCCGCCCTGATCGAGGGCCGCGAAGCCGGCCTCGGTCGCCAGGGGATGCGCGGAGGCGATCGCCGCCTTGGGTGGGACCTCACCCAGTGCCCAGAGCGGGCCCGCGAGGGTCAGTAGACAACAGCAAAGGAGCCCCGCAATGGGGCTCCTTGGGGAACGACGCATCGGATTGCGAGCGTACTGAGGAGGCTTCAGCCTTCGGTGCCCGCGATGCGCTCGTACTTGGCGCGCAGCTCTTCCTCGGTCTCTTCGTTGTCGGGATCCTTGATGATGCAGTCGACCGGGCAGACCTCGACGCACTGCGAGGTCTCATAGTGGCCGACGCACTCGGTACAGAGCTTCGGATCGATCACGTAGGTCTCGTCGCCCTGCGAAATCGCGCCGTTGGGGCACTCGGGCTCACAGACATCGCAATTGATGCACTCGTCGGTGATGATCAATGCCATGGAATAACTCCTTCTGCTTGTTCAGTGATGTTGTGGGGACGGGCGGATGTTATCCAAACCACCCGGTCTTATCCAAATCTCGGGCCGTCATCCAAACCGCTCTCTCAATGCCGCTTGCACCACGGGCGTGACGAAGGCGGACACATCTCCCTTGAGACGGGCGATTTCCCTGACCAACGACGAGGAGATGTAGGCGTACTTCTCGGCCGGGGTGAGGAAAAGGGTTTCGATATCCGGTGCCATGTGTCGATTCATGCCCGCCAGCTGGAACTCATACTCGAAATCCGAGACGGCACGTAGGCCGCGCATGATAACGCACACACCCAGGTCGCGCGCGAAGCTCACCAGTAAGCCCTCGAATTGGATGACCTCCACGTTCGGCCAGTCGCCGACGCTCTCACGCACCAGGGCCACACGCTCTTGGATGGAGAAGAGGGGCGTCTTGCCGGTATCCGCGGCCACCGCAACCATGACGCGATCGAACAATCGGGAAGCCCGGTGGATCAGATCGACATGGCCCATGGTGATGGGGTCGAAGGTTCCGGGATAGACCACGCTTCGCAATCGCTGGATCCTCTTGAGAGCTGGGGCAAGGTCCACGCTTGCGCGCGGCTGTAGAGACCGGGAGCACCAGCCGCACTGCCGAGCCGCTGCCGGCGCGCACGATAGCACAAACCTGAGTCGGAAGCTGTGTCGAGGAGCCTTCCTCTCCGAGGATCAAGAGGCCAAGCGCAAACGTCTCCTAGGATCGGGGCGAGCAACGCGGCCGGCGCGGCGCCGGTTCCAATTCAAGGCTGTTCCGCCCTGGACATCACTGTCGTTCGGGGCTCCAGATCACCAAGCCGAGAGCAGGCGGGCGCTGATCGTCCGCGCGGCGCCGTAGGCCGCGATGCCCAGGGCGTCGGCGGCGAAGTCCAGCCAGGAGAATTCCCGAAAGGGGAGCTGATGCTGGACCAGCTCGATGAGCAGCCCATAGCCGAGCAGCCAGCCCCAGCGGGCCAGCGCGTAGCGGCGGCCCGACCAGCCCATGTCCGCAAGCCAGGCCATCACGGCGAAGGCCAGTAGATGATTGCCCTTGTCGTAGCTGAAGAGGACTGGCTCCTCCAGGGGCGCGAAGGCGAGGTAGGCGACCGCCAGGACGCAGGTTGCGAGCGCGATCCGGGAGAGCGACCGAAGGCTGTCAGGTGGCATCGAGTGGCGTGATCCCTGGTTCAGTCCTTGGCTCGATAGAGTGCGACCCGGGCGACGCCGAGATCCGCCTGGAAGGGCCGACCGATGGCGACCAGGCCCAGGCGCCGCAGCCGATCGACGCGCAAGGGCCGATCGATACGATGGGGCTCGAACGCCGCGAAGGGCAGGCGCAGGCAATGCCACTGGGGCTCGGCCAGAAAGCGCGCGCGGTAGGCCTGCCAGGGCAAACGGGTGTCGGCGCTCCGCAGGTGGGCGTTGTAGTGCTCGCCGTTGCCGAAGACCTCGATCTCGAGGCCGGCGAAGCCGGTTGCGTCCAGCGCGCCGTCGTCCGCGAGATCCAACGCGATCTGGACGAAGCCGCCGTTGTTCGCGGTGCTCACCTCGCCGTGCATCCGCTGGCAGGGTCGGCCTCCCAGCTCCGCGGCCAGGAGCCGACCTTGGGACAGGCCGCCCATGACCTGATCGGTGACCAGCCGCCAAGCCCTTCCGGACGTCACTGCCTCGTTCTCAACGGCGGAATACAGCTGCATGCGGGTCTCCTCTGGCTCGGCATCGATTGGAAAGACGCCAACGATGACGCATCTCTAGCCATCGCGCCATCGATCGACGGCGCTTGGCCGCCAGAGAGGAGGACTCCGCATGACAGCCGACCGCAACACCCAGGACAGCCCGCCAACCCTGCGCGTGCTCTACGACGGGGGCTGCCCCCTGTGCCGGCGCGAGATCGCGCTCTACCAACGCCTGCGGCCGCGCCGCCCCCTGGTCTGGATCGATATCCATGCGGATGCCGGCGCGCCCGGGCGTTTCGGCATCTCGCGTGAAGCCGCCATGGCCCGCTTTCACGTGCTCGACGGCGAGCAGATCCACACGGGCGCGGCGGCCTTTCTGCTGCTCTGGTCCGCGATGCCGGGCTGGCGTCATCTCGCCAGGCTCGTCCAGGCCCTGCGGCTCGACGGGGTGCTGGAGCGTGGCTATGTCTGGTTCGCCCGGCGGCGGCTCAGGCAACGGTGCACCGAGGACAGTTGCGGAATCTCCGCCTCGGGTGACGCGGGACGCGCATCCTCCTGAACGAGGCCAAGCGCGACGAACGCCCCCGTCGCCGTCTCGTTCGAGACACGACGCTCTCCAGAGAGGCGACTCCCCATCCCCTCGTCGCCGCTTGAGCCAGGCCGCTCGATCGGTGGGAGCGGCGCCCCGCCGCGATCGGGCGCAGCGCTCTCGCAATGGTCGCGGGCTCGACTGGCTTCACCAGCTCTGAAACGGATAGGAGCCTTCCCGAAACCCGCCTCAGACCGGCGCCCTCGGCGGCAGCCCCAAGGCATCCAAATAGACATCCGTGCTCGCCTCGATCTCATAGCGGCGTGCCGCCTCCTTGAGCTGGGCCGCGGGCAGGGGGGCGTCCAACGTCGTCCGCATCGCCGCCGCCAAGGCCGCGTCGTCACCGACCGCGACCAAGGGACCATGGCGCCCGGCCTCCAGGATCTCGCGCGGCCCGCTCGGGCAGTCCGTCGACACGACCGGCGTGCCCACGGCCAGCGCCTCGATCAGCACGAACCCCAGCCCCTCCCAGCGCGAGGTGAAGGCGAAGAGATCGGCGTGGGCCATGTAGGCGTAGGGATTCTCGACATAGCCCGGCAGCGCGACGTCCTCGGCCACCCCCAGGGCGCGCGCGAGCGCCAGCAGCCGATCTCGGGCGGCGCCTCGCCCGAGGATCATCAGCCGGCATGGACGCTCGGCGCGCAGCCGCGCAAAGGCGCGGATGAGCGTCTCGAAGTCCTTGCGCCCGCACAGCTCGCCGGCGCTCAGGATCAGCGGCTGCCCCGGCTGCCCGAACCAGGGATGGTCGGGGCGCGGCGGCTGCGCGGTCAGTAGATCCTCCGCGATGACGGGCGGCGGCACCACCCGGATGCGTTCACGCGCGAGTCCGGTGTAGTCCGCCATGTCGTCCGCCACACCTTCGCTCGCGACGATCACCTGGTCGGCGAAGGGATAGAGACGCCCCATGGAGTTGCGCTGGATCCAACGCTCCAGCGGCCCGCGTGTCGCCAGGTCGATCGAGATGGTCGTCCCGGAGCGCAGCACCAGGCGCGTGGGCACCCGCGCCAGGGCGCGCGCGAAGAGTGCGACGCGGTTGACGCGGTCCTTGTCGGAGAGCATGGCGGCCGGGCGTTCGCGCCTCAGATAGCGCGCGACCGCTGGCAGACAGGCAAAGGTGTGCCGCGACCCCAGGTCGACCACCCGCACGCCGTCCGGGATCTCGGGCAGATTCGGACCGTGTCGGCGCACCTTGAGCAGGTCCACCCGATAGCCCCGCCGAGCCAGCGCGGGAAGCAGGTGGCTGGCCGCGCGATCGACCCCGCTGTGTCCCGAGGTGGAAAAGAAGCAGGCGATGCGGGTCGCGTCGGTCCCCTTGGCGGCAAATGAAGTAGGCATGAGTCACTCGTGGATGGAAGCTCTTGGCCCGACCAAGCGGTCGTGCCCCCGTGGCATGGACACCCCGTGATCGCCAAGTTGTCGAACCCTGCGCATTTCACCCCATCCAGGTCGCCTAAGATAGCGTCGGAGCCCCGTGTGAGGCGAAGAGACGCGAGAGACCGGCATGAAACACTATTCCCTGATGCTGACCGGAGAGCTGCTGCCCGACGCGAGACGCCATGCCGCCGTGGCGGCACTCGCCGAGCTGCTGCGGCTGACGCTGCCCCAGGCGGACGCCACGCTCAACGGCAAGCCCAGGCCACTGAACGGAACCTTGACCTATGAGCGCGCGGCGGATGCCAAGCGCCGCTTCGAGGCGGCGGGGATCGGCTGCCAGATCCTGGAAGAGGCCCCGCGGCCGGTCCAGCCGTCGCCAGCTGCGGACGCCTTCGCGTCCCCGCCGGACTTGCGGGTCGAGACGACCAAGGTTCGCTGTCCGAAGTGCGATCACGAGCAGCCGCCAGGTGACACCTGTGCGCGCTGCGGCATCGTCTACGCCAAGTTCGAGCAGATGCAGCGCCGGTTCGCGCGGGCCGCGCCGGAGGAGGCTGCGCGGGAGAAGGCCGACTCCTTCCCCTATCGCGTGGCCAACCAACTCCTGCTGCTGCTCTTCCTCTCCAGCCTGGCGCTCGCCCTCTGGAGCCACTGGAAGAAGGACCAGCTACCGCCGCCCGACTTCTACGACCAGGCGCGGCTCGAAGAGCCGCGCCAGACTCCGACGGATACCGAGCCCTTCAAGATCCAGGCGAACGCGATCACCTACGACATCGAGCCCCTCTTCGACTACGCGCTGGACGGCGTGGTGGTCAGCCTGCACGACAGCGACGCCTTTTGGGACATCTACCACCGCAAGGACTGGAAGGACTTCATCAACATCCGCGACCTCTGCGTCGTCTGGGGCGACAACGTCGCGAGCGGCGTCTTCCGCGACATGCAGTACAAGAACACCACCTGGACCTGCTGGATCTCCACGGCCGACCCGGTCGCCGCCGAGCGCTTCGGCTGGAACCAGCTCAGCAACAACCATGTGCTTTCGCACGACGAATACATCCAGAAGGCCATCAAGTCGGCCGAAATCGGCGACCAGATCCACTTCAGCGGCAAGCTCGCACGCTACTCCCACGCCGGCGGCTTCCAGCGCGGCACCAGCACCACCCGCACGGACAGCGGCAACGGCGCCTGCGAGACCGTCTACATCGAAGACTTCCAGATCACCCGCAAGTCCAACACAGGCTGGCGGCTGACCTATCGACTGTCGTCGGCCCTGGCCGTGCTGGCCTTCATCGGGCTCGCAGTCATCTTCTTCGTCGCGCCCTACCGGCATCGCGAGTAGGTCTGGCGGAGCGGCCTGCGCGGAAGGCTTCGGTCGGCGCACCGGCCATGGTCTCGCATTGCCGGCCGAGATTGCCCAGAATGAAGCAAGTCTATCGAGTCGGAGACGCTGCAATGGGTGCCTAAGCGCAATCACGATCGACGCCGCAGGACTACCTGGAGTGGGAGCGGCAGCAGGAGACGCGCCGCAGTTCGAGGACACCAAGGTCGATACGCTGCTCAATCCCGGACTGATCATTGAGGTGCTGTCCCAATCCACCGAAAGCGACGATCGGGGCGCGAAGTTCGCCCACTACCGCAACCTCCCCTCGCTGAACCATTACCTGCTGGTCAGCCAGACCGAGTGCCGCGTCGAGCACTTCGCCCGCCAGACCGGCAACCGCTGGCTGTTGACCGAGTATCAAGCCCCGGACGACAGCATTCCATTGACCGACATGGATTGCAGCCTGCGGCTCGTCGACATCTACGAGCGCCTGTCGTTTCCCGCGCGGCCCGAGCCGACCCCCGGCGAGGTCGCGGAAGGGACGGCGGATCAGCCGAGATAGGCCGCCTTCCAGCCCGCGTAACGCTCCACCAAGCCTTGCAGCGCCATGGGCTCGTGCTCGCGCAGCCCGCTCAGGATCAGTGTCTTGGAGCCACGCCCGACCGGCTCGCCCCCGGCGCTGAGCGCGAAGCCCAAGCGCGCCTCGCCGCGCCGCCCCTTCACCTCCAGCGCGGTCGACTCCAGCACCACGTCCAGATCCGGGCAATCCAGCCGGTCGAGTTCGAACGACATCCGCTCATAGATCACCAGCGGCCGGTCCGGATTGATCATCACGCCATGCTCCTCCATGAGCGGCACCAGGATGTGCGGGAAGTTCTGACCCGAAAAGGCGACGTAGCGGCGCACCAGTGACTCGATCAACGCCAGGTCTTTGCTGACCTCCCCGCTCGACTCGACCTCAAGACAGGACTTGCCGTCCTCGGCCCCGACCGTCACCCCCGCGTCGCCCTCCGAAAAGGTCAGAGGGGCATCCGCCCCCACCATTCCCGTGAAGCGAAAGGCCATCCGGCTCGCCACCCCGAACCGCGTCAGCACCAGCGCGAACAGCAGATCGCCCGGCACGCAAAAGCGCGGATTCGCCGCGTCATGAATGGGATTGAAGTCACCCGCGACCTCCTTCGCGAAGGCACTGCCCTGCGCCGCGGAGACACGAACGGCGCCGCCGGCGGCCGTGTGGAAAGAATCGAGAAACATGGCTCATCGCTCCGAGAAATGGTGCGCCCGACGGGGTGGCATCGGGGCGGGGGAAGACATCGACCGCGCGCGAGGTCGGGTCGGCACAGCGTGCCCAGCCAACTCACGGGTCAATCGAAACACCCGGATTCTAACCGCACCTCAAAGCGAATGCGCCTGACCCGCCGCACACCAGATCATTCCAACGCCGAGAGTGCCTGCTCTCGCGGCATGCCGGCACACTGGGGGCGGCTAGAGGTCGGTCTTGTCGTAGACCTCGGCGAAGGGGGTTGCGTTGATGGGTTGCGGGGCGGGATGAGGTGCTGTTTGCGCGGGTCGCTGCAGGTGTTGAGGGGCCAGGTGGAGCATGCTGACGAAGGTAGAGACTTCGCGGCTCGGAAACCGCGTTTCCGAGCCGCGATCCGATCCCTTGCCAGAACGGCATTGGATCGGCACCTCTCTAGATGACTAACACCCTGGCGGAGTGCCGATGACGGCTGTGAAGGACGCACCCTTCTCGATCGTCACGCCAGCGCCCGGTGCGACATCGCTCTTGAGGAGAATCTGCGCGCCCGCCTGGAAGCTGACGTTGCTCCCGCTCTTCACCACGAACCTGGGACCGGCGGTGATGGAGTTGCACGCCCGGCGATTCTCCGTCCCTGCCCAGGTCTCGTCGGTGATCAGCAGGTCGTCAGGCGTTCCGACGGAGACGTTCAGCTCGGCGCCAGGGCTGAAGCATTGGTTGCCAGTCGCGGTCTCGCCCGTCACCGGATCGACGCAGGCTCCGATCCACCAGGTTCCCGCCGTGCTTGGCGCCGATACCCGAATGCTGTCCGTTGCGGAATCACCGGCCCTGAGTCCCGGCACCGGGTTGTTGCCGAGCTCCTTGTCCAATCGATCGATTGTCTGATCGGCCGAGAGGAAGTAGCGCAGTGTCGAGGCGGTCGAACCGACCGATCCCAGGTTGTGCACGCTGGCCTTGATCTCAAAGGCGCCACCCGCGGAGACCTTTGCGCTGCTCAGCGCGAGATCCTCGACGGTCAGGTCGGGCCTGCCGCCGACACCGATCTTGACCATCGCGTAGCACTGATTCGTGGTGTCGGATTCTTCCTTCACCGCATCGACGCAAGCCCCGATCCAGTAGTCGCCGGGCACATCGGGGGCGGTTGCCCTGATATCTTGCGGCGAACGCGCCCCCGGTTCGAGCGCCCCGACAGCATCCGTGCCCAGCAGCCTGTCGTCCTTGGAGAGGATCTCATCGGCGGACAGGTAGTAGCGCAGGGTCGTGGCGTCCGAGGCCCCCTCGCCCTGGTTGAGAACCGTAGCGTCGATGGCGAACGTCTGGCCCAGGCTCAGAATGATGTCCGACAGGTTGAGCCGCGCCACGATGAGGTCGGGCCAATCGGGCGTAAAGCTCAGACTTAGCGAGTACTTGTTGCAGCTTCCGCCGCCCCAGCCGTAGACACGGGCGTAATAGGTTCCGCCCGTATTCACGTGATAGGTGATGGACTCGTTATTCGTGGTGGTCGTGGAGCTGGCCAGGGTGCCGCCGCTCGAGTTCAGCAGGCGCAGGTTGATGTCCCCCAAGGCATGGCTGAAGGTCGCGCTGAGATTGAAGGTGCCGCGCCGCGGGGCGACCATCCGGTAGAAGTCCTCCTCCGCGTCCTGGTCGATGCTGAGATTGGAGCGCACATAGGGCAAGGTGACGGCCGTCGCCGCGGCGGTGCTGTCGTTCGGCTCGTTGACGTCCTCCGCCAGCAGGATGGTGAGCGGCGTTGGCGTGTAGCTCGACCCCGTGTAGGCCACGCCGTTCGTGAAAGTCACTGCATTATTACCCTCGTAGCGCTCGGCCCAGGCGCCATTGTCATCGATGACGGCGCCGATGTAGCGCGTCGCGCAGTCGCTCATGGTCGGGATCTGCGCGCTCCAGTTGAAGGTGCTCAAGGTATAGGTTCCGAACGAGCCCCAACTGCCCGTATTGAGCAACTGGTCGCCGGTGGAGATCGTTGCGTTCGTGGATAGGTACACCCCGAAGCGCAGCGGCCCGGTGAACGACTGATTACCACGATTCTCCGCCGTGATGTTGTTGAAGGTCACGATGTCGCCTTCGCGCAGAGTGGTCGGGCTCATCGTCATCCAGCGCGGGAGACTGCCGTCGTGCCACTTGTTGTAGATGACGATGTCTCGCTCGGTGACAGCACTGGCATGCTGGCGGATTCCGACGCGATCATCCATGTAGAGCGTCTCGGCTCGCAGATACTTGCTCGTCCCGCTGTTCTCGATCGAGAGCAGATCGTTCTCATGACTGAGACCTCGACAGTGCCCGAGCTCGTGCAGCACCGTCGACTGGAACCAGGTCGAGTCGTTCGGATTGAGGCTCCAGCCCAGGGTCGGATCCAGCGCGATATCGCATTCGTCGATACGCCCGCTGAAGAACCCGCTCCAGCGGATGGTCCAGGCGAGCGCGGATGCGTACGAAAGACCATACTCGGAGTTGAGCCCCGACTCGGAAAGAAAGCCGATGGTGTTGTCACCGTCGTTGGCGCCGAACGAGAACTGCGGATTGTTGTTGATGCGGAACGGATGCGAGTTGTTCGTCGTATCGACGTAGTTCCATTCCGACATCTGAGATTGGGCCGGCGTGCTCCAGGTCGCGGCGGGAAGCAGGACATCGTCCATCACGATGTTGTCTCCGTCCGGCCACCAGTTGCCGATTACATAGGCATGGCTCGTCGTGACCACGCTGCTCAAACTGGCTGCCGCAAAGAATGACCATGCAGATTTCATTGCACCACCCCCTTTTCCGCCATGACAGCCATGATGAAGTCATCGATCGCCATTGGCGGTTCGGTCGAGCGCCAGTACCTCAGAACCTCCGGACTGAGTTCAGCGTAGGGAACATCTTTCGAGTCAGGCTTTGGCGCGGTTCCGAGCTGGAGCCGGGACGCAGCCGCTTTTGCAGGATTTCGGACGACGACAAGCTGATCCTTCTCCACGGCGACGACGATGTCGCCGTCGTAGACCTGAACCTCCTCTTGCCCCGTGGACGCATTCTTGACCAGACGAAAGAGACCTTGATCGACTCCCGTGATCGGGGCGGCGCTCTTCTCATAACCGGGGCGCAGAAACAGGATATATCTCTGATCGCGCTCAAGCTCCGGGATACCGTCGACGACCATCTGGACCTTCTCGTCATGACCGCCGGCCAAGCGCAGCTGGATACGCTCCTGTGCGGTTCCGAAGAGGGTTTGGTGCACCGCAAGCGTCACGTCGGTGTAGAACATTTGCCCGCCTTCCACGCCCAGTGGCTCGATCGCCGCCGCGTCCTGAGCCTGGAAAGCGGACTCGCCCGACGCGGTCGCTTCCTCCGTGCCGTCGTTCTTGCTGTCCTCATCCGCGCCCTCCGGAATCCGGGCGTCTTTGACCTCGCTCGTGGGTGGGATCGGTTGACCGACGGAGACCGACTGCAGATCGACGACCGTCGCCTCCACGGCAAGCTCGGATGCCGCGGCGAGCTGCTTGAAATCGATCGGAATGACTGTCGTCGCATGACCGGTGTCGGCCATGACGACACCCATGAGGACAATCAAAAGTGGCGCGTGCCGTGCGGTTCCAACTCGGTTACGGATCAGGTGAGTATCGATCATGTGAATCGCCTCATTGCTGAATTTCACTCAAACAGAAAAGCCGCTGCGGTCTACTCGTCCATTCGTTGCAAGCACATTCCTCTACGGAGCCTACGCGAGACTAAATCCTATAGCAACACTCGGACTTATGGCCTGAAAAGTGGGGCGGGTCACTTTTTGTTTGATCATCCAGCGGAACGAGGTGATCCAGTCGCATTGAATACTTCGATATGTCAGGAGTTCTGCAGTGACGAGGATCGCGGGATTCCCTCACCCCAGCACCGCCAGCGGGGGCACGCTTCAAGGACTATCGCGATGTCATCGTCCAGTTCCAGTCAGGTTCTCAGGCAAGACACAACTGCGTTTTTCCAACGCTCGATCAGCTCGGCAGCGGCTCACTATCGACGCTCGCGGGCGGAACTTCTCGGCGGACGTGGGGCGCGTGCGCCTGGCTGGCGCGGGATCGCGTGCGGTCAGGATCGGATGAACTCAGAAGTTGCAGCAGGGGTTCGGTTGGACGGTGACGCGCAAGACAGAGCCAGGAGGTGCCTCAACCGGCAGGAGGGCGTTGAAACCGGCCGATTGTGCCTGTCGGTTGCGCCGCATGAAGCTGGCGTCGGTCTCTGACAGGACTTGCCCGTCCGGACTCATGATTGCGAGATGGACGTGTCCGGGAACGGCCCCGCGCCTGGAGATCCTGCGTGAGGCGCTCCCGTAGACGCGGATGCCGTCGCTGCGTTGCTCGGCCCGCACGGGACCCACGACGACCTCCCTCGAAGCGACCTTCTCGATCGTCAACCCGCGCTCCTCGGGTGTCGCAGGGTTTGTCGCGCACCCCGCTCCCGTCATTGACGACAGCGCGGCGAGGACGATAGCGATACGGATGCCGTGGCTTGGCGCGCGTTCGACCTCATCGATCTTCTTTCTCACTTCATTGCTCCTGAGTTGTGAATCGAGCCCTGCTGGCGCCAGCGCGAGATGCGTGCTGATCTGGCTGTGATCCATGCGTTGAGGTCTGGGAAGGCCGCAACGTCGATTCCATTCCCGACACCTCTGGATGAGTGCCGACCGCAACGCCATGGCGCTGGCTACTCGAGCCTCCCGTACTCCTGCACCGGCACTTGCCAGTAGTGGATTCCGCTGCCGCTGAATTCCCCGCGCAGCGCGGCCAGCACGCTCGTGGCAGCCGGCGTGGGCAGATGAATGAAGAACATGACGCGGCGTGAGCGCCCCGCGACTTGCTCGGCGAGCGTCATGGAGCGCTCGGATGAGCCGTGTCCGGAGACCGGGACGCTGGTGAAGCCGGGTACGTCGTCGCGCTCGAGCAGCCACTCGGCGACAACGTCTTCGGCGGCTGGGGGGACGATGAGATAGAGGAGTTGGTTGGGCATTGGCCAGTTGTCAGTTGTCAGTGGTTTGCGCTGGACGTTGACGCGCCGCCTCATCCTTCACCGAAGCGGCGATAGAGGATTGGGAGCAGGATGAGGGTCAGGGCCGTCGCGGACATGAGCCCGCCGATGACGACGATAGCCAGCGGACGCTGGATCTCGGAGCCGGGGCCGGTGGCGAACAACAGGGGGACCAGGCCGAAGGCGGCGATGTTGGCGGTCATGAGGACCGGGCGCAGTCGGCGTCTGGCACCCTCGACCACGACCTCTTGGATCGGGCGTCCAAGGGCGCGCAGTTGATTGAAGTAGGTCACCATGACCACGCCGTTGAGCACCGCGATGCCGAGCAGGGCGATGAAGCCGACCGAGGCCGGCACGGAGAGATACTCGCCGGTCAGGGCGAGCCCGAAGACGCCGCCGATGAGCGCGAAGGGGACGTTGGCGAGCACCAGCAACGCTTGGCGCACCGAGCGGAAGGTCGAGAAGAGCACCAGAAAAATGAGCCCGAGCGCGATCGGCACCACCAGCGCCAGCCGCGCGGCGGCGCGCTGCTGGTTCTCGAACTGACCGCCCCACTCCAGCCAGTAACCGCTCGGCAGATCCACCTGCTCACGCACGGCCTGCTTCGCCTCCTCGACGAAGCCGACCAGGTCGCGTCCGTCCACATTGGCGGTCACGACCGCCATCTGATTGCCGCGCTCGCGGCTGAGCGCCACCGGCCCCTCGACACGTTCCATGTGAACCAGGTTGGCGAGCGGGGCTGCCCGCCCGTCGGGCAGGGCGACCTGCAGACCGGCGAAGCGTGAGGGTGAGCGCCGCTGCTCCTCCGGGCCGCGGACGACGAGCGGTCGCCGCTTGTTCTCCAGATAGACGGTGCCCACGCGCAGCCCCTCGACTTGAGCGCGCAGCGCGGCAGCGAGTGCATCGGCGTCGATGCCGAGCCGGCCGGCCTCGAGCCGGTCGACGACCAGGTTGAGATACTGTGCGCCCTCGTTGCGCGGGGTGTAGACGTCCTGAGCCCCCTGGATGCCCTCGAGCACGCGGACGATCGATTCGGCCAACTGGTTGAGCCGGTCCTGGTCGCCGCCGAAGACCTTGACCGCCAGATCGCCGCGGACGCCGGTCAGCATCTCGGAGACGCGCATCTCGATCGGCTGTGTGAAGGCATAGTCGACGCCCGGAAAGCGCTCGAGCACAGCGCGGATGGCGTCGATGAGGGCCTCCTTGGTCGCGAAGCGCCACTCGTCGCGGGGCTTGAGTAGGAGGAAGCTGTCGGTTTGGTTCAGCCCCATGGGGTCCAGCCCCAACTCGTCCGAGCCGGTGCGGGCGATGACGCCTGTCACCTCCGGCACGTCCGCCATGATGGCGCGCTGGACACGCTGATCGATGGCGATCGACTCGGCCAGATTGATCGAGGGCAGCTTCTCGAGCTGGACGATGAGATCGCCCTCGTCCATGGTCGGCATGAAGGTCTTGCCGATCTGGGTGTAGAGCAGGCCGGCCAGCACCAGCAGTGCGCCTGCCGCGACGATCACCCAGGCCTGGCGACGCAGCGCCCAATCCAGCACCGGCATGTAGAGCCGGGTCAGCAGGCGCGGCAGCCAGGGGTCGCTGTGCTTGTTTGCGCCAAGCAGATAGGACGCGAGCACCGGAATGACGGTCAGCGACAGCAGCAGCGAGCTGGCCAGGGCGAAGACGATGGTCAGGGCGACCGGCACGAACAGCTTGCCCTCCAGCCCCTGCAACGTCAGCAGCGGCAGGAAGACGATGATGATGATGAGGATGCCCGAGGCCACCGGGACCGCGACCTCCCGCGTGGCCCGATAGATGAGGTGCAGCCGCGGCAGGCGTCCGCCCGCCGCGCCGCGCGCGAGCTGGGTGACCACGTTTTCGATCACCACCACGGCGGCGTCCACCAGCATGCCGATGGCGATCGCCAGACCGCCGAGCGACATGAGGTTGGCCGAGAGCCCGAACTGGCGCATGAGGATGAAGGTCGCCAGCGCCGCCAGTGGCAGGATGAGCGCGACGGTGAGGGCCGCGCGCAGGTCGCCGAGGAAGAGCACCAGCAGGACGAGCACCAGCAGGGTCGCCTCGATCAGCGCCTTGGAGACGGTGTGCACCGCCTTGTCGACCAGCACGCCGCGGTCGTAGAAGACCTCGATGCGCACGCCCTCGGGCAGGCTCGGCCCGAGCGCGTCGAGCTTGGCCTGCACGCTCTCGACCAGGGTGCGCGCGTTGGCTCCGCGCAGGCCCAGGACCAGCCCCTCGACCGCCTCGCCAGCGCCGTTGCGGGTTACGGCGCCATAGCGAGTGAGCGCCGAGCGGCGGACCTCGGCTACGTCCGCGATCCGCACCGGCTGGCGCGCGTCGCCGCCGATGACGATCCCGGCCAGGTCGTCGAGCGTCTGCACGGCGCCCGCGCTGCGCACCAGCAGCGATTCCTCGCCTTCGTCCAGGCGTCCGGCGCCGTCGTTGCGGTTATTGGCCGCGATGGCATCGCGCAGGTTGGCGAGTTGGATGGCGTGCGCGGCCATGCGGGCGTTGTCGGGCACCACCTCAAAGGTGGTCACATAGCCGCCAAGGGCATTGACCTCGGCCACGCCGGGTACCGAGCGCAGCACCGGACGGATGGTCCAGTCGAGCAGGTCGCGTCGCTCCGCCAGGGTCAGGTCGCCGCCCTCGATGCTGAACATGAACATCTCGCCGAGCGGTGTGGTCATGGGGGCGATGCCGCCCTCGACGCCCTCGGGCAGGTCGCCCCAGATGGCGTTGAGCCGCTCGGAGACTTGCTGGCGCGCCCAATAGATGTCGGTGCGCTCGGCGAAGTCCACTGTGATGTCGGTGAGCGCGTATTTGGCGATCGAGCGCAGCATGGTCTGCTTTGGAATGCCGAGCATCTCGACCTCGATCAGGCTGGTGATGCGCGAGGCCACCTCTTCCGGCGTCATGCCGGGGGCCTTGACGATCACCTTCACCTGGGTGGTCGAGACGTCCGGAAAGGCGTCGATCGGGGTCTGCTGGAAGGCCTTCCAGCCGCCGCCGATCAGCAGCCCCACCGCGAGCAGCATCAGCAGCCGCTGGGTGAGGGCGAATTGGATCAGGCGCCCCAGCATCACTCGCCTCCCAGCCAGGCCGCCTTGAGCGCGACCACGCCGCTGATGGCGACCTGGTCGGTGGCCTCCAGCGCGCCGCTCACGACCACGCTCTGCTCCTCCTCCCCGATCAACGTGACCGGCTCGGCCGCGAAGCCGCCGTCACGGGCGACGAAGACATAGGTCGCCTCTCCATCGCGCACCAGCGCGCTCGACGGCAGACGCCAGCCGTGCAGGGTCTCGCCGTCGGAGGGGGCGTTGGCAAGCGCCGTCATCAATTGGACCTCGACGAACTGGCCCGGACGCAGTCCTTGACTGCCCTCGTGGATCTCGGCGCGCACCAGCACGCCCTGGTCGCGGCCGTGGACCATGCGCCCGATGGTGATGATCTTGCCCGCCGTGCCCTGGCGGGTCAGGAAGACCTCATTGCCGACGGCGAGACCAGCGAGCTGGCCGACCGGCACATGGATCTCGAGCCACAGGGGATCCAGCTTGGCGACGCGATAGAGCGGATCGGCGGCGGCCACGGATTGTCCGGTGCTGACCATCTGCTGGAGCACCACGCCGGCGATTGGCGCGTGGATCGGCAGGGTGCTCGACAGCCGCCGGGTCTGGGTGAGGGTGGCGATGTCCTCTGCGGCGAGACCGGCCAGCTCCAGGAGCTGGCGGCGCTGCTCGACCAGGTTCGCCAGCTCGCGCTGCTGGGCCTGGCTCTCGAGCAGCCGGCGCTCGGCGATCACGCCTTCGCGAAGGAGTTTGCGGTCGCGCGCCAGCACGCTCTCCGCCAGCTCGAGCCGGATCAGCCCCTCAAGGTACTGGCTCTGGGTGTCGACCAGGTCCGGGCTGCGCAGCTCAGCGATGACCTGGCCGGCCGCGACCTGCTCGCCCTCGGCGACACGAAGGGTCTCCAGTACCCCGCCCTGGGGCGCGGCGACCACCCGAAGCTGGCGGTTCGGGACGGCGACCTCGGCCGGGTAGCGGCGTGAGAGCCGGGCGTCGGCCGCGAAGGGGGCGATGAGGTCGATGCCGAAGGCGCGCTGCTGCTCGACGTCGAGCGCGATCAGGTCGGCGGCCGGCGCGGCCAGCGGCAGCAGCAGGGCGAGCGCGCCGAGCGCGCGGATGATGGCTGCGTTGCAGCGGGTTGCCATGGAACGGGTTGCCATGGAACGACTCCGACGCTGCGTCGCGCCTTGCCAGACACCACGCCGAACGTGTCCTGGACATGGGGTCCACTTTAGCCCTCCAACCGCCGGAGCGAAGTTGACCATGGAAACTAAACAACAGCTTGAGTCTGGCTGCTGACGGCTGACGACGCGTTCTGAGTTCATTCGGGGACGACTCCAAGGGCTTGATTGAGCATGGCCTGCGCGCGGCCCTGCTCCAGACGGCGCAGCTCCAGGTCCACACTGGCCTGGCGCGCGCGCTCCTCGGCCCGCAGCAGGGTGGTCAGATCGGCCTCGCCCAGGTCGAAGGCGCGGCGGACCAGGTCCAGCGCCTCGTGCGCGAGGCCGTGGCGGCGCTCGGCGACGCTCAGCGCCTCGGCGGCGCCCAATCGGCTCACACGTGCCTCGACGAGCCGCTGCTCGGCCTCGCGTCGGGTCTGATGGAGGGCCGTCATACGCTCGGTATAGGCCCGTTGCGCGGATGCGACCTTGGGCGCCGATTGGCTGGCGAGCCCGAAGGGCAGACTGATCTCCATCTGCACGGCCTGATCGGCGTCCAGCCCGCGCGCGTCGCGCGTGCGGATGCCACCGAGGCTGAGCACCGGATTGCCGCGCCGCTCGCTCTCGGCACGCGCGCGCTCGGCCCGGGCCAGCGCCAGCGCGCTATCGGCGTCGGTCAGGAGGGGATGATCGGGAGGCAGCTCGGCTGCTTCGCCGAGGTCGGACGCGGACTCGAACAGCGGTTCCGGGAGCTGCGCTTGGCCGGTGAGGTGGCGGTAGATGGCGAGCGTGCGCTCATGCGCGACCCGTGCTGCCTGCAGCTCGGCCTCGCGGTCGAGCACATCCTGACGGGCCACCAGCAGGTCGACCCGTGCCAACTCGCCGGCCTTGACGCGCTTGGCCACGGTCGCCTCGAGGGCGCGGGCGCTGGCGAGTGCCTCCTCGGCCTGGCTCAGGCTGCCTCGCGCGAGCGCGCTGTCCCAGAGTGTTTCGCGCACGCGCCCTGCAATCTCCCAGCGCAGTAACCGCGCCAGGGTGTCGGCTTGGCCGCCGAGTGCTGTCGCGACACCGTCTCTGGCGCTGCGTTGGCCTGGCATCCAGAGCGGGAGGTCGACCATGGCCTCCCATTCGTAGGCGCCCTGGTCGCGGTCGACGCGATCCGAGAGATATTTGACACGCAGCGCCGGGTCCTCGGCGACCAGGCTGCCGGCCTGTTGGCGCACCGCATCACGCTCGGCGCGGATGGCGCCGACGCGCGGCTGCTGATCGGCCTGCTCGAGCGCCGAGGACACGGCGTCCCCGAGGCTACCCGCTTGCGCACCGCCGGTAGCGAGCACCAGGAGCGCCATGAGCAGTGCGGGTGGCCGCCGGCGCAAGGGCTGGATGGGCTGAAGGGGCGTTTTGCTGTCCATGGGCGCATGCTAGGGCCCCAAACTGAAACCAACCTGAATGCTCGGACAGAAAGCTTCCCGTCGGCGCGTTTCAGATCACTCACCCAAGCGGAAGCTCGACCTCGGCCCGAAGCCCTCCGAGCCTTGCCGAGCGCGCGAAGCCGATGCGGCCTTGGTAGCTGTCGACGATTTCCTTGACGATGGAGAGTCCCAGCCCGTGGCCGCTCACCTCCTCGTCGAGCCGCACGCCGCGCCCGGTGATGGCGGCGAGCGCCTCCTCCGAGCAGCCCGGGCCGTCGTCCTCGATGCAGAGGATCAGGCATCCATGCTCGATCCCGAGCTCGAAACAGACCCTGGATCTGGCCCACTTGCAGGCGTTGTCGAGCAGGTTGCCGAGCAGCTCCAGCATGTCCTCGCGATCCAGTTCGAGTGGACCCTGGGTGCGGTCGTCCAGCTGGATGTCGACCGGCTTGGGGGCGTGGATCTGGGTGAGGAGGCGGGCCAGGGTCGGCAGCTCCTCGGCGGCCTCGAAGTTGACGCCCGCCCCGCCCGCGCCGGCCAGACGCGCGCGCTTGAGTTGGCGCTCGGCAATGCGATAGAGGCGCTCGATCTGATCGAGCAGTGCCTCCCGGTGCGCTGGCGCAATGTTGAGGCCAGGGTCCCGCAGCTGTTGACGCAGCATGCTCAGCGGTCCCTTGATCCCGTGGGCCAGGTTGCCGGCGGCGGTGCGCGAGCGTTCCAGTCGCTGGTCGAAGCGCAGCAGCAGGCGATTGAGCTTGCGCACCAGGGGCAGGATCTCGGTCGGCCCGTCTTCAGTGAGATAGACGGTCTTGCCGCGCTCGAGTCGCTCGATATCACGATAGACGGACTCGAGCCGGGTGAAGGTCCTGTGCACGACGAGCCGCTGGATCAGCAGGATGAGGGCTAGCCCGACCACGGCCATCAGCGCGAACAGCCGCTCGAAGCCCATGAGCGCGCCGCTCAAGGGCGAGAGGTCCTCGGCGACGGCGACCACCAGATCGCGGCCGTCGACGCGGTAGCCGCCCACCCAGGCAAGCAGGCGCTGCTCGGTCGGTCCGGGTGTGCGCCAGACGGCGGTTCGACCGGCTGCCAGCGTTGGTGGTTGGAGGTCTTCGTCCCACAGCGAGCGCGAGCGCAATCGCCCGCCGCCAGCGACCGAGATGACGAAGTAGTGCCCCGAATAGGGCTGGTCATAGACGGGTGTCAACCGCTCCGCGCCGATCTGCGGCGTCCCGTCCGATGAGACCGAGAGCGCCCCGAGGAGTCCCTCGGCGTCGTGCTCGAGCCGCGAGATCACGAAGGCGTCGGCCGTGTGGTGCAGGGCCTCATGGCCCAGCCACCAGGCGGCGCCGATGAGCAGCACCAGGCTGATGCCGAGTCCGAGGTGAAGCCGTCCCTCGAGCGATCTCATTTGGGGAAGAGATAGCCTTGGCCGCGCTGGGTGAGGATGCGCTCGCGGCCGATCTTCTCGCGCAGACGCCGGATGTAGACCTCGATCAGATTGCTGCCGCGCTCGGTCTCCAGGTCGTAGACGTGCTCCATGAGCTGCGTCTTCGAGAGCAGTCGGCCGGGGTTGCGCATCAGATAGCGCAGCAGCCGGAACTCCGTCCCGGTCAGCTCGCGCACACTGCCCGCTGGGAGGACGACCTGCTGCAGCCCCTCGTCGAGCCGCAGTCCGCCGGCCTCGAGCACTGGGCTCGGATTGCCGGTGGCGCGTCGCGCCAGGGCCTGGATGCGTGCCAGCAGCTCCTCGACATGAAAGGGCTTGCCGAGATAGTCGTCGGCGCCGGCCTTGAGCCCGTCGACGCGTTCGTGCCAGGCATCGCGGGCGGTGAGCACCAGTACCGGCGTGCTCATGCCGCGTGCGCGCCAGTTGCGCAGCACCTCGAGTCCGGGGCGCCCGGGCAGACCGAGATCCAGCACGATGACGTCATAGGGCTCTACCGCACCGAGCGATTCGGCGGTGAGCCCGTCCAGGGCCTGATCGACGGCGAGCCCGGCCGACTTGAGGCTCGGCAGGAGCGCGGCGATCTGAGCGGCGTCATCCTCGACCAGGAGCAGGCGCATCTTCGTCCCTTATCTGTCCGAGTCACGGATGAGTGCCGCGTTCGCGGCGTCCAGCTCCAGCTGGTGAATCTGACCGGCCGCATCCAAGATCTTGATCTCGTAGCGATAGCCGTCATGCTCGCGTTCCAACTCGGCCTCGACGAGCTGCCCGGGCCGCAGTCGGTAGGCGGCCTCCAGCACCTGGCTCATGGGCAGGATCTGGCCGGATTCGCGCAACCGCTTGACCTCGTCGTGGTCCAAGGGTCCGTCGGCGGCGAGACGCGCGGTCATCAGGAGAGCAACGATTCCGATCGTGGATGCGGGCGCGGCCTTATGCATAGAATGAAGTCATTGCCTTGGGTGGCGATCGCGGTCGCGATCCCGACCTTTGTTGCCTCTGTCTCGTATCTCTGAGGCGATGTTGGAGCATCACACTCGACCGTGCCCATGACGGAAAGCGTCGTTGTTTCCGAGATCGACGCGTTCCAAAACGACGCATTTCTCTCCTCGTGTGATTTACGCTAGACGACCAAACTGAATCCGAGATGAATCGGATCACGCGAGTCGCTGGCCTCTCGATCCCTCTGTTTTCGCCTGTAAATAGCCAAACCGCCGCCGAGGATGCGCGGGCGGCGCTCGCTCTCGTGTGAGGAACTGGTTGACGGCGTTGAGTCTTGGCTGCTGGTCATGGAGCGCAAAGTGAAGGCCTGTCATCCTCCACGCCCGATCGTGCTGAGCGGTGCCTGAGGTTGCTCAACCCGCCGAGTCACGCGGTGGCGGCCCGGCGCCTGCGTTTGTGCTCAGGTCATCGGGATACGCAGGATCTGGCCTGGAAAGATGAGGTTGGGGTCGGAGACCAGAGGCTGATTGGCCTGTTGGATGGGCGCCCAGGCGGTCGAGTCGCCGTAGTAGTGCGCCGCCAGCTTGGACAGCGTGTCGCCTGGGACGACGGGATGCTCCTGGTATCCCGATAGCCCGGAAGAATCAAGGGGCCATAGAGGATCGGCAGGGTGACGACATTGATTTCGCCACCGTCCCGAGCGCTGATCTCGAAGAGCTGCAGAAAGAGGCGTGGCAGCTTGAACGCCGCCGTCTCGGGTATTGGGATCTGGGTCTGGAACTGGCGGAAGGCGACGCCGCCGCCCGCGGTGAAGAAGCCATTGACCTCGTCGTGGCCCTCGCCGACCCGGTAGCTGATGCTGGCCTCGAAGGTGAGACTCTCGCCAGCCACCTGGATGGGCGTGCCGACGAGATCGAAGGCGACCGGCTGTTGGATACGAATCATGGCCATGCATCCTCTCCTCAGTGCCTGCCGAATCGTGGCGCTCTCGGTCAGATGAGCCTAGATCCGGGTATGCGGTGGGTCAAGGTACGGCTTGCAATGGTCGTATGTGGACCTTGATCGGCGGCCTCTGACCCAGGCCGACCAGGGCGTCTTCGAAGATCGCCGCGCCGCGGTCCCGAAGGGCGGCATGCCGAGCGCTCAGCCGCCTGCTTTGGGACCCGGCACCTTTCCGAAGGCATCGCTAGGCAGCATGAACACCGAGAACAGGATGAGGAGGTTGATGCCGCTCGCGAGCTGGCTGCCGCCCACGATGGACGCGAAGACTCCGAGGGCGGCGATCGACAGCAGGATCCACCAACCGGGCAATCCGATATCGCGGATGCGTTTCGCGGCGAGGTTGAGGTGTGCGAAGAAGAGCACGCCGAAGACGACAGCGATCAGCAGGAGACCGGCGAGTCCGAGCTTGTCTTGCAGCAGGGCCTGCGCATCCGCGACCTCGCCACCCTGCATCCGTTCAGCCAGCCCGACGGATGCGCCGATGCCGAAGCCGACCAGCAGAATGAGCGCGGAGACGAGAATGTAGTAGCCAAGATAGGGCAGGCGCTTCAGGCGCCCCGTGGTGAGTTCGCCATAGAGAGGTTTGAGCATGGTTCCTCTGTCGCTGTGTGGTCAGTGTTCGGTTCTGTCTCGGCGCCGGCCGGGGATCGCTTCGGACAGTGCCTTGGTCGGTCCAGGTCGCGTCGGCCGGCTGAGATGCGCGGCCAGTGCATCACAACCGCCCCCTGGAAACAACGCTGGCGCGACGTTGGTTCGGCGCGGGACGCGCGGCTGAAGCCGGCCGACCTCCGCCTGCGGGCGCGGATCGAATTCCTGTGCCGCAGTGATCGCTCGGCCTCTCGGCCGCCTGGTGGCATCTCCGTCGGACCCTAGCTTATCGCTCGGGGCTGCGGCGACCCGCCCCCAGGGTTGCAGCCTCCTGTCCACGTCCGGCGCCGCTCGCGTCGGCGGCCCGATCTGATTCACCCGCCGCATCAGGTTCCGCTTGAGCGCGAGCGCCTGGCTGAGTCGGCGCGACGCCCAGCGCGCCGCGGGCCACCTCGATGCCGAAGGTCGCCCCTCCGCCCTGTCTTGTCAGCATCGCGGGCAGACGCGGGCGGATCAGGTAGGTGGTGTCGTCAGTGGCCTTGAGATCCGCGGTCCGCCCCTCGACCTCGCCGCGAAACACGGCGGTGCCAGTCGGGTTGGATGTGTCGATGAGATCGAAATAGGCGGCATCGTTCGCGCTGGTGAGTGCGACCGAAAACCCTTGACCCTTGGCGACCGGGACGGCGTAGGCCGTGCCGCCATCGTCCTGCAGCAGGCCCGTCAAGGTCATGCGGCCGACATCCGGGAAGGTCAGGATCTCCAGTGCCTCGTTCGGGGTGAGCAGCGCGTTCAGGGTGGTGGTGTTCACCGCCGGCAGCTCGACGCCGTCATCGACCCGAACGGGCTGCGTGGCGTCGCAGGCGACAAGGCACAGGCAGACGGCGATCAGAGGCGTAAGGCTGAATGGTTGCGGGATTGGCATCACGTCGGCTCCATGCGATGACGGTGGGCGCCATTCTAAGCGCGGTGGCCGTCGTCATGAATAGAGCCCGGCCGGTCGCGCCTGGCTCGCGTGGGTCTCTGTCCTCAGCTGGCGGACGCTGGCGGAGTGGTCCTGGCCCACAAGAAGTCGGCGATGTGCTGCGTCTCGAAGGCATGCCCCGCCTTCTCGGCGGTTCCCCCGATGTTCATCAGGCAACCGCAGTCCTGGCTGAGCAGCAAGGGTGCGGCGGTCGCAGCGACCGCGGCGGCCTTGTCGGTTGCCATGGCGGCCGAGATCTCAGGCTCCTTGATCGCGAAGGTCCCGCCGAAACCGCAGCATTCCTCGGCGTGATCGGGCTCGACCAGAGTCACATTGCTCAGCCGGGCCAGGAGTGCCATCGCGGCATCGGCGACGGCCATTTCCCGTCTGGCCGAGCAGGAGTGGTGGACGGCGACGCGCACGGGCGGCCCGAGATCCACGAGTGCGATCTGCAAGACCCTGTCGAGGAAGTCGCAGAACTCGACCACCCGATCGGCCAACTGCTCCGCCCGAGCCTGGTCCGCGGTGCCGGCGAACAGCCTGGGATAGTGCACGCGCAGCATGCCGGCGCAGGAGGCGGAAGGGACGACGACGGGCTCCTCGCCCGCCAAGACATCCAATTGGAGCCGCGCGACGCGCCGTGCCTCGTCATGATAGCCGGCGTTGTAGGCGGGTTGACCGCAACAGGTCTGATCCCGCGGGAAGCGCACGCGCACCCCGGCGCCTTGGATGAGTCGCATCGCGGCGAGCCCTGTCTGAGGGCTGGAGAGGTCGACCAAACAGGTGCCGAAGAAGAGGATGCTGTCAGGCTTGGGCATGGGCGTGTCGGATCTCGACGAAGGGTCAGTCCTGATTTCACGGCGAATCGCCGGCCGAGGCAAGTCGCGCGATCGCCAGCGGCTGACGCCGCGCCTCCGCGGGCGAGCGGATGTGCTCCGACCTGGGGTGCGCGGCGTGGGGCCGCTGCGGTTAGAATCGTGCCGCGCGCACAGCCGTTGCGATCGGCGTTCGCGGCCACCCTCGACCGGCATCGCTGCTCAGGAGCCATGATGACCCACGCCTCCCCCCATGACGGGGGCGCTCACACCCAGAGCGCCCCCGGCTCGGATCCGCTGCTGCTCGACACCGAGCAGCTCGAATCGCTCGCCGAGCAGGCCGTCGTTCGCGCCGCGCTCAGACACAGCAACGAGCATCGCATCACCGCACTGGATCGCAAGGACGCCGGGCTGTGGGCCGAGGTCGAGGACGAGGACTCCGGCGACAAGCTCCAGGTCGAGATCGCCCTAGACGTCGAAGGCACCATCCTGGCCGGCTGTGACTGCGGCGGCCCGGACGCCGGGGGCTCGGCCTTGTGTGTCCATGCGCTGGCGGCCCTGTTCGCCTACGCCAAGGGGCACGGGGATGCGCGCCAACTCGCCGACGCGGCGCAGACCGCCATCGAGGAGCGCATCGCCAAGGCGCGCGCCGAGGTGCTGGTCGAGCCCTTGTCCGAGTCGGCCGAGACGGCAGGCTACGGCCTCTGGAGCGCGCGCTCCCTGCAATCCACGACGCATTTCCCCGTGAGCTACCGGGTGCACATCCGTTCGCTCACAGAGCGTGCGAGCCACTGCACCTGCCCCGACTTCGCGACCAACGAGCTGGGGACCTGCAAACACATCGAGGCCGTGCTGCACCGTGTCAGGAAGCGCAAGGACTTCGCCCGCCTGCGGGAGCTGCCCGCCCCCAACGCCTATGTCTATCTCGACTGGGGCTGCGAGGATGCGCCCGTCATCCGCTTGCATCGCGGCGCCGAGCCAACCTCAGTCGAGCTGAGCCCGCTGCTGAGCGAGCACTTCGACGCCGACGGTCGTTTTCGACTCCGCGTGCCGGATGACTTCCTGCGCCTTGCCGATCGGGTGGCCGGCCGCAGCGACCTGCACTTGGGCGATGATGCCCTGAGCTATGCCCGCCGGCTCGCCGAGGACGCGGCGCGCGGCCAGCGGGCCGCCGAGATCGGCGCCCAGATCCGCGCCGGCGGTGGTCGCCTGCCCGGTATCAACGCACGGCTCTACCCCTATCAGGTTGAGGGTGTGGCCTTCCTCGCCGGTCGCGGGCGGGCGCTGCTCGCCGACGACATGGGCTTGGGCAAGACGCTCCAGGCCATTGCCGCGGCCTATTGGCTGCACCAGCACGATGCCGTCGAGCGCGTGCTCATCGTCTGTCCCGCCTCGCTCAAGCTGCAGTGGGCGCGGGAGATCGCCAAGTTTACCGGCACCGAGGCGCATATCATCCAGGGACCGACGGAGACCCGCGGCGTTCAGTATCGTCAGGGGCGCGGCTTCTACGTGGTGAACTACGAGCTGGTGATGCGCGACCACGGCATCATCAACAGCGAGCTGTGCCCGGACCTGCTCATCCTGGACGAGGCCCAGCGCATCAAGAACTGGCGCACCAAGATCGCCAGCGCGGTCAAGCGCATCGCCTCGCGCTACGCCTTCGTGCTCACCGGCACCCCGCTGGAGAACCGGCTGGAGGATCTCTACAGCCTCATGCAGGTCATCGACCCGCGCGTGCTGGGTCCGCTCTGGCGCTACATGGTCGACTTCCACATCACCGACGAGCGCGGCAAGGTGCTCGGCTACCGCAACCTCTCCGAGCTGCGCCGCCGGCTCGGGACCCTGATGCTGCGCCGCGACCGCTCACTGGTGCGCGATCAGCTCCCGGAGCGGATCGTCCAGCGCATCGACGTGCCCATGACCGAGATCCAGCAGGGCATCCATGACGACGCCGTGCATGCCGCCGCCCTGCTGGCGCAGATCATGAAGCGCCGCCCGCTCACCCCGAGCGAGCAGAATCGGATGATGGCCGCCCTGCAGCGGGCGCGTATGGCCTGCAATGCCGCCGGCCTGGTCGACAAGGAGACACAAGGCGCGCCCAAGCTCGACGAACTGGAGAGCATCCTCGACGAGCTGTGCCGCATGGCCGGGCTCAAGGCCGTGGTCTTCTCGCAATGGGAGCGCATGACGGAGCTGGTCGAGCAGCGCATCCGACGCATGGGGCTCGGCTGCGTGCGTCTGCATGGCGGGGTGCCGACCCACAAGCGTGGCGACTTGATGGACCGCTTTCGCGAGGACGACGCCATCCAGGTCTTCATCTCGACCGATGCCGGTGGTACCGGGCTGAATCTGCAGAACGCCGCCGTGCTGGTCAATCTCGACGTCCCCTGGAACCCCGCCGTGCTGGATCAGCGCATCGCCCGCGTGCATCGGCTGGGGCAGCGCCAGAAGGTGCAGGCGATCCTGCTGGTCGCCTCGGCCTCCTATGAAGAGCGGGTGCTGGAGTTGGTGCAGGGCAAGCGGCATCTCTTCGACAACGTGGTGGATCCGGCGGCGACGGAGGATGTCGTCAGCGTGTCCAAGCGGC
Organism: Thiocystis violacea; assembly: GCF_016583565.1. Classification (GTDB taxonomy): domain Bacteria; phylum Pseudomonadota; class Gammaproteobacteria; order Chromatiales; family Chromatiaceae; genus Thiorhodococcus; species Thiorhodococcus violaceus_A. The sequence continues at coordinate 74,820 of NZ_NRRF01000019.1, forward strand.
TGGCCGAGGTTCTCGCGGACGATCTCTCGGCGGAGGCGACAGTGCCGGCGGGCGCCGGCCCGCAGGTCGACGTCGATGCGGAGGATGCCGCCTCAGCCGAAGCGAGCGCCGAAGCGCCGTCACGCGAGGCGGCGCTGGAGGCGAGCCAGCGGCCCGCGGAGGCGGCGTCCGAGGCCATCGTGCGGGAGTGCATCCTGGAGCTGCAAGGGCGTTTCGGCGCCCGTATCCAACGAATCCTCTTTCAGAAGACCGGTGATCCGGCAGGTCGATCGGGTGGTCTCCTGGTCGTCTTGGATCGCGTCGATCAGGAGGACGACAGGGCCATCGAAGCCTTGCTCGAACGGGTTCCGACGGCCCTCATCGACCGCCGCACCCTGGCGAGTCTCGGCCGACTCGGCTCCGCATCGCCCATCGCCGAGGTCGAATCCGTCTTCGAGCCGCAGCCAGACGAGCAGCGCCCCGCGTGCCACCCGCTGTTGCGTCGAGCCAGGGAAGGCGTCGCCGCGGCGACCCTGCTGCTTCAACAGTCATGCCCAGGCCCAACCACCGAACTCATCCTGAGCGCCCTGCTCGCCGCCGCGGCGGTGCGGGCGGGGCGCGATGATCCGCCAACCCCACAGGAAGCGGGCGTCTGGCTCTTCGCCGAGGCCTTGCCGGCGGGTTGGTTGAGTTCGGACGATGCCGCCCTGCTCATGCGCGCGATTGCGCTGGCACAAGGCGCGGACGCCGTTCCCGCGCCGCTGCTCGCCGCCTTGGTCGAGGACGCCGCGACCTTTGTCGAGGGCACGGCCGGGGACTGAGATCGCGACGGCCGACCCTGCCTTCTTGCCGGTGGCCGTGGCTCTCCCCGTGGGGCTGCGTTCGCGGCTTGCTCCCCTCTGGCCTCGGGGTCGCTCGGGACGCAGCTGCGAACCCTGTTACCGTGTGCCAGCGGATTTTCGATGGTGGCACGCCGCCTGCCGGCCGTATATTCTCGCCGCCATCAATGTCGGAGGCTGGTTGAAATGAGTGAGATCCTGCAGTCTGCCCTACTCGCTTTAGGGCTTTTTTCGGCGCTCATGGCCGCGCAATACATGGGTTGGGCGGTTGGCCGGCGTCGGATCAAGCGCTTTGGCGAAGGGGGAAAAGGCAGTTCCGGTGCCGTCGAGGGCGCCGTCTTCGCCCTTCTCGGTCTGCTCCTTGCGTTTACCTTTTCGGGGGCGAACTCCCGTTTTGAGCAGCGTCGCGATCTAGTCGTACAGCAAGTCAATGCGCTTGGGACGGCCTGGATGCGATTGGACTTGCTGCCAGCGGAAGATCAGCCCGCGATTCGCGATCTGATGCGACGTTATGTCGATGGACTGCAACAGTTGGTCGATGAGGCGCAGGAAAAACAGGCGGCGATGGACATGGTCGCCGGTCTACAACAGCTTCAGAACGACATCTGGGCAAAAGCAGTCGCATCGGCGCATCGCGATGGCCGCCCGCAGGTCGCCAGCCTTCTGCTTCCGCCGTTGAACGACAGCTTCGACTTCACGACGACCCGGGCCGCCATGGCAAGAATGCATGTGCATCCTGGCATTGTCTGGTTCTTGGTGGCACTGGGAATCCTGGCTGCCTTGCTTGCTGGTCAAGCGCAAGCCAATAGCGAGCGATCGGATCTCCTGCACATGCTCATCTTCGCCGGACTCATTGCCGCGACACTCTACTTCATCATGGATTTCGAATTCCCACGCCTGGGATTCATCACGCTGGACTCGACCGATGTCTTCATGCGCGAGCTGCGGGCAAGCCTGAACTGACGATTCAGTCTTGAGGGAGCTGTTGGCCCCCGGCTGCCAGCTGGAATGGGAACCAGACCGTGTTCGCCGCGTGCCGGCGAATTTCGATAGCGACGCACCGCCTGCCGACCGTATATTTGTGGCCGCCATCAATTTCGGAGTCTGGTTGAAATGAGTGAGATCGCGCAGTCCGCCCTACTGGCCTTGGGGCTGTTTTCGGCGCTCATGGCCGCGCAATACATGGGTCGGGCGGTTGGCCGACGTCGGATCGAGCGTCTTGGCGAAGGGGGGAAAAGCAGTGCCGGTGCCGTCGAGGGCGCCGTCTTCGCCCTTCTGGGCCTGCTCCTGGCCTTCACCTTTACGGGCGCGGACTCCCGTTTCGAGCAACGTCGCAATTTGGTCGTGCAACAAGTCAATGCGCTCGGGACGGCCTGGATGCGATTGGACCTCCTGCCGACGGAAGATCAGCCCGCGATTCGCGATCTGATGCGACGTTATGTCGATGGGCTGCAACGGGTGGTCGACGAGGCGCAGGACAAAAAGACCGCGATGGAGATGGTCGCCGGTCTACAACAGCTTCAGAACGACATCTGGGCAAAGGCTGTCGCATCGGCGCATCGCGATGGCCGCCCGCAGGTCGCCAGCCTTCTGCTTCCGCCGTTGAACGACAGCTTCGACTTCACGACGACTCGGGCCGCCATGGCAAGAATGCATGTGCATCCAAGTATTGTTTGGTTCCTGGTGGCGCTGGCGATCCTAGCTGCCTTGCTTGCCGGACAAGCGCAAGCCAATAATAGCGAGCAATCGGATCTCCTGCACATGCTCATCTTTGCCGGACTCATTGCCGCCACACTCTACTTCATCATGGACTTCGAGTTCCCGCGCCTGGGATTCATCACGATGGATTCAGCCGATGTCTTCATGCGCGAGCTGCGGGCAAGCCTCGATTGAGCATTTAGGGATAGCGTGGGTGCGGAACGAAGGTGCTCAGATACCTCTGGTCTGGATCGCCCAGCTTGCGCGCCGTGGCCTTGGTCATCAGTTGAACCCGTAGGGTGGACGAGCGAGAGCGAAGTCCACCGAATCCCGCGCCGTTCACTTCGACAGTCGTCTCGCGGAGCTTGAGCCTCGCTCACGTGAGGCTCTCCGGCTAACGAGCATGTAGGCGTGGCAGCACCCCGGAAAATGAAACCATGGCGGTCGCTCGCGACACCGCAGAGCGGTGTCGCGAGATGTTTGCTGTTTCACGGTAACCCCTGCGGGGCTCGCTATGGAAGACTGCCCAACTTGGTCTGGACATAGCGGGGAAGCTGCCCATGGAGGCGAAGCATTGGCGCAAGCCCATCACGTGCTTAATGATGCCGAAAACCCATGCTCCGGCGAAAAGACTCAGGACGCGGTGACCTTCTCCGTAGCCTTTAGATCCTTGACGGCATCCGTGACAGCCAGCAAGTCCTCTTGCGCAATGGCTTGAAGGCGCGGGTCTTGGACAAGGCGCACGCAGGACGCTGCCCCCGAGGTGTCGAGTGCGCGCGCGCGGTTCTTCGCCAAGCTGGCCCAGCCCTGGTCCGTCGTGTCGCCGGCGGCCATTTCCTCAAGCTGTTTTTCCGCGCGCGCGAAGATCGCGTCAGCATGTTGCTTCAAACTGGTGTGGGCCATCACGCGGGCGATCTCACCCTGCGCCATGACTCGACCGAGAGCATCCTCGATCTTGTCGCTCTCCCGGAGGGCAAGTTGGAAGTGCCGTTCGGCGAGCCGCTCGTTTTGGTCCGCCAGCGCCAGATAGGCATAGGCTCGGGCATGAGCCTCGGTGGTGGAGATCGCGTCCAGAATGGATGCGGTATCCGACGTCTGTCCGGCGAAGATACGCTGTTGAAGCAGTCTGAGGAGATAGCCGTCGCGTCGTTGCCCGGCCGTCAGCTTTCGACTGGCGTCGATCGCGCGTCGCATATCGCCGGTCTGGGCTCTCCACTTAACCGGAGTTCCTCCACGGACGGTTTGCGGGAGGGAGGTCGAGGCTTGGCGGGTGGCCATTTGCCCTCGGCGGGGTGGGGAGTACTGTTCGGGGTCGCTGGGTCAGTGCGAGTTCCTTGTAGCGCACAGGCTCGTTCGCAATCGCGAGTTCGAGTACCCGGTAGAACACCATCCCACGGCTGCGGGACCGCCGGCGGTTGAAGCGGAACACGAACTCGTTCAGGTAGCTGGCA
>NZ_NRRF01000020.1 GCF_016583565.1 Thiocystis violacea
GATCAGCTTCAGGGCCAGGGCGGTCTTATCGACGTAGTAGCAGCCCTCCTCGCGGATCTCACGGAAGGTCTGGATTCCAATGGGCAGTTTCAGACGGGCCATGGCGGCGCTCCTGGATGGCGACTCGACCTGTGATTTTAGTCCATCGCCCCCGCGGTCAGCGTCTCCACCTCGAAGCCGACCACCGCGCGCCGCTCGCGGCTGAACTCCACCCCGATCAGGTGAATCGGCTGACCGCCCGCGCGGTATTTGTCGGCGTAGCCGCGATCCTTGATCTGCTGCAACGCGCGGCCTTCGGGCTCCAGCTCCACCACCTTGAACTCGAACAGATAGACCTGCCCATTGAAACGCAGCGCCAGGTCCAGGCGTCCGGCGCAGCTCGATTCCTCGGGGGTCAGATCCAGCCCGAGCGCCGCGAAGTGGCTGTAGACGACACTGGCGTAATAGCCCTCGTACTGGGCGATCGGGGTCTTGAGGTGCCATTGGTGCGGAATGGCGGCGAAGAGCGCGTCGAAATGGGCGTGCAGGGCCGCCGGCTTCCCGGCCACCAGCAGATCGTAGAGCCGTCCGGTGAGCGCGCTGGCCAGGCTCGGCTGACCGATCAGCGCCTTGGCCAGACTATCGTTGAGCGCGCTCTCGACCTCCAGATTCGGATAGGCCAGGCGGTATTCGAGTCGCGCCCCGGTGCGGCGCGAACCCGCCAGGGTGAGATAGCCCGCCTGCCACAGCAGGGCCTCATTGGCGATGTGGTCGACATCGAAGGTCGAGAGCAATCCCTCGTCGGCGCGCAGATGGGCCAGATCGGGTGTGAAGAAACCGCGCTGAGTGAGGATATCCACCAGAAAGGTCGGGGTGCCGGTCTCGAACCACCAGGCGTGGAATTCGCGTTCCTGAAACAGCAGCAGCACATCGAAGGGGTTGTAGACCGACTCCCCAGTCCAGTTGTAACCGTTGTACCAGCGGCGGATCTCGTCGCGGTCCAGCCCTTCAAGCTCGGGTGCGAAGACGGTTTCAAGATCGCGCTCGGTATAACCGCAGAGCGCCGAGTAGTCAGCGGACACGGTGATGTCGCGCAGGTTGTTCAGCCCCGAGAAGATGCTCACCTTGCTGAACTTGCTCACCCCGGTGAGAAAGGCGAAACGGATGTGAGCGTCCTGGCCCTTGATGACCGAGTAGAGGTTGCGCAGCCCATCGCGCATCTCGCGGGCGGTCTCCGGGCGGGTCAGATTATCGAGAATCGGCTTATCGTACTCATCGACCAGCACCACCACTCGCTCGCCGGTGACGGCGTGGGCCTGACGGATCAACTGCGAAAAGCGCCCGGAGAGACTGAGCGCCTGGCCACTCGCCGCCAGACGCGCCTCATTCTCCGCCAGCAGCTCCTCGATCTTGGCATCCAGATCGGCGCGGCTATGCAGCACCCCCTCGGCGAAGCTCAGTCGGATGACCGGCACCTGGCGCGACCAATCCCAGCGCTCGTGGGCATGGAGCCCGCGAAACAGCGGCTCGTTCCCCTCGAACAGCTCCGCGAGGGTGTCGAGCAGCAGTGACTTGCCGAAGCGGCGCGGGCGCGAGAGGAAGTAATGCGTGCCTTCCTCGACGAGCTTGAGCATCAGCGGCGTCTTGTCGACGTAGTAGCAGCCGTCTTCGCGCAACTTGGAGAAGGTCTGGATTCCAATGGGCAGTTTCAGACGGGCCATGGCAGCGCTCCTGGGTGGCGACTCGGCCTCTGATTCTAGTCCATCGCCCCCGCGGCCAGCGTCTCCACCTCGAAGCTCGGCCGACCCACGACGACGCGCAAGGTCGAGTCGCTAAAGAAACCGCATGGCGGTGATGATGAGCCCGGCACTGGTGGCGATGAAGCCAATGACCCAGAGAAAATGCTGATCGTGACGCTTGAGCATTTCGTCGAAACGCTTGTCGACTTGCTCAAAACGCTTGTCGACCTGCTCGAAGCGTTTCTCCATCTGCTCAAAACGCTTGTCGACCTGCTCGAAACGTTTGTCCATGGTCGCCTGCATGGCTTCGAAACGCTTGTCCATCTGCTCGAAGCCCTGACGCATCAGCTCGCGCTGGTGCTTCAGCTCCTCTTCCACCCGCACCATCCGCTCGCGCAGCTCGATCTCGTAGACCGCTGGCGGCTTGCCCAGCGATTGCTCGGCTAGCCACTCGCCTAAGTGCTTCTTGATAAAGGCAATGTCTTCCTCGGCCAGCGCCATGACTGCAACTCCTCCGCGTCGAAAGCATGTTTGCGAGTGTAACGTGAATTCATAGGCTCACGTCGTCCCCGCGATGATGCCGCACCCCATGCCGCTAGATTGGTAGGATGGGCGAAGCCCGAGCGATGAGTTGCGTTCGGAGTGTGAATGCTGCTCGGGCGTGCCTAACGTTTCAGCTCCGAGACTTGCCAGATGGGCGCGTCCGTTCAGTGCCGAGGCGGCGTTCGCACTAGAGCGCGTACTTTGCCCATCTGACCTATCCAGCCTCACAAGGGAAACGTATCCATGCAGCCTGCACTCGGCCTTGCCGTTCTGCTCCGCCACAAGCTCTCGGGCGCCGATCTGGCGCCGCTCTATCAGGCACTGATCCAAAAGGCGACGGCTGATCCGCGGGAAGCGGGCGCCCTGCTGGACGCGGCCGTCATCCTCCAGTTCAGCGGCAATGCCGAGCTTGCCCTGAAGCTCCAGCAGGAGGCGCTGCGCGTCACCCGCCACTATGGGCTCCCGGTTCGGGAGCCAGTGCGGCTTCGGCTCCTGGCGCTCATGGCGCCCGGCGGTCTCATGGCGAACGTGCCCATCGAGTGTCTCCTCGAGGATTCCGACATCCAGTTGGACATCGTCTACGTCACGGGTGAGGAGACGGATTCGACACGGCTTCCGGACCATGATGTGCTTTTCGTCGCCGTCGGAGAGTCCGAAGCCAATCGGTCCATCCTCGCGACCTGGGCGCGGCTGCTCGCGGACTGGCGCGGGCCGGTGATCAACCGCCCCGAGCGCATCATGGCCGTCGCACGCGACACGGCGGCGGGGCTGCTGCATGGTCGACCGGGAATTGAGATGCCCCGCACCTGGGCGCTGAGCCGCGAGGCGGTCGCGGCGATCGCCACCCAGCTCAAGCTGCCGGAAGACATGGATTTCCCCTGCATCCTGCGCCCGCGTGATTCCCATGCCGGCCATGACCTCTGTAAGCTGGATACGCAGCACGCCCTCGCTGAGCGGCTGGAGTCCATGCCGGGCAATGACTTCTATCTGTCACGTTTCGTCGACTATCGCAGCACCGACGGTCTGTTTCGAAAATACCGTATCGTCCTGATCGCAGGTCGGCCGTTCGCCTGCCACATGGGTATTTCGAGTCGCTGGATGATCCACTACCTGAACGCAGATATGGAGGGGAATCCAGCCAACCGGGCGGAGGAGGCGCGTTTCATGGAAACCTTCGACGAGGCGTTCGCCATCCGCCACCAAGACGCGCTGTCGACGATCCATCACACCATGGGGCTCGATTACCTAGGCATCGATTGCGCGGAGACACAAGACGGGCGCCTGCTCGTCTTCGAGGTCGATCCCGCCATGGTCGTGCATGCCATGGACCCATCTGATCTCTATCCCTACAAGGAGGCGACCATGCAGAAAGTCTTCGCGGCCTTTCGAGCGATGCTGATGACGTGCGCACTTCGCCATCAGGGCGGGGAGGCCGAGCGTCGCGATGAATGAGCTCAACTTTTCCGGCGGCCCTGGCGTCTTGCCCGCCGGGGTTCTCGCCGAGGCCCAGCAGGCGATCCAGTGCGTCCCCGAGGTCGGGCTCTCCGTTCTGGGAATCAGCCACAGATCCGATTGGTTCGCCGCGGTCGTCGAAGAGATCGAGCACAACATTCGCCGTCTGCTCGGACTGCCCCAGAGTCACGCCCTGATCTTGCTGCAGGGCGGGGCGACGCTCCAGTTCTCCATGATCCCCATGCTGTTGCTGCGTGATAGCGGCAAGACGGCCGAGTATCTGAGAACCGGATACTGGAGCAGCAAGTCGATCCCGCCGGCGCGCTTCGAGGGTGATGTGCGCGTCCTCTGGGACGGCGAGCCATCTGGGTTCCGACGTCTTCCGCGCCCCGAGGCGCTGCACTTCTCCCCCGATGCGGCCTATTTTCACTACGTCTCCAACGAGACGGTGGAAGGGATCCAGTTTCATGACCTCCTCGGTCTCGAGGGGGTGCCGCGCGTTTGCGACATGTCGTCGGACTTCCTGTCGCGGCCCTTCGACGCCGCGCGCTTCGACATGCTCTATGCCCACGCGCAGAAGAACCTCGGGCCGGCGGGCGTCACACTGGCCATACTCAGGCGAGATCTGCTGGAGCAGGTGCCGGCTGGTATACCGCCGATCCTGGACTATCGTGCCCATCTGGACGCGCGCTCCATCTACAACACGCCACCGGTCTTCGCCATCTACGTGGTGCTGCTGGTGACCCGTTGGCTGCTACATGAGGTCGGAGGCTTGGAGCAGATGGCGGTGATCAACGCCCGCAAGGCCGAGCGGCTATATCAGGTCATCGACGAGAGTGCGGGGTTCTACGAAGGCTGGGCGCTGGATCCGGCGGATCGGTCGCTCATGAATGTATCCTTCCGACTGCCGTCGCCGGAACTGCAAGCCGACTTCCTGCGCCAGGCTGGCGAGGCGGGGTTCAGCGGCCTGGCGGGCCATCGCTCGCTCGGCGGAATTCGCGCTTCTGTCTACAACGCCATGACGATCGAGGCCGTGGACGCCCTCTGCGACTTCATGCGCCGCTTCGCCACCGCATGAAGAGCTGCGCCACACCCCATGTCAGTGGTCGGTGCGGTCGGTCTGTTGTTTCCCTGGGAATCGACCAGCTTGGCCGCCCGCTCGGCAGGCGAGACCGAACCACCGCCCTCAGGGCCAAGCAGCTCAGTCCGTGTTGTAAGCACGCGCAGATTTTCGTGCCCGCACGAGCGTCAAGACCTCCTGCTGCAACCCGTTGCGGTGCTGCCGACTCACTGCGACGAGCTTCTCGTCCATCTCCTGAATGATCCGGACCTTGGCTTCGAAACGCTCCGCCGGCAATTCCAAGGGGGGGGCGAAGGCCGTCCTGATGGCGTGATCGCGCTGCGTTTCCAAGCGCGCGAAGGCGTCCCAATCCTCCGCGTGCGCGCATTCCAGCATCGCCTCGGAAAGGCGGATGACCTCGTCGATACCGGTGTTCATGGGGCTCGTCACTCTCAGGGTCACCTCGGCGGAACGGCCTATCTCTAATCGGCGGAGTTGGCATCGACGCCACAGCCCGTAGGATGGGCAAAGCCCGCGCGATGAGCTTCAGTTTGAGCGCACAGGGTCGACGGGCGTGCCCATCAATCCAGCTCCGAGCCTTGCGCGATGGGCACGTCCGTCAAGCGCCGAGGCCGCATTCGATTTCGGAGCGCGGACTTTGCCCATCCTACCGATGGCCGATCTATCGACCCGCGTCGTCTTGGTTACGGTCATGTCCGGAACTCGCCGAAGCGCGCGGGCGCTGCCGTATCAAGTGTTATTGTTATTGTACGCATAAGGCAAACTGCTCAATTGCTGGGTCAGATAATCACTGGTCGACTGCAGCCGGGCGACGACCAAGTCCATCGCGTTGAATTGCGTGAGCAGGCGGTCTTCGTACTTTTCCATCTTGAGGTCGAGCGCCGCACGATCGTCATCGATCTGGTCCAGGCTCTTTTGCAAGCCCTCGGTACGCGACGTGATGGTGCCGTTGCTGCTCAAGAGGCCAGTCAGAACCTTGTCCAGGCTGTCGATCATGCCGCGGCTGAAGCTGACGCTCCCGCGCTCCCCGGCCACGCCGCTTTCCACCGCGATCGACAGATCCTTGGCGTTACCCTCGGTGGCTTTCAGGTTCTGGCCCGTGCCTTCGGCGGCGAATCCGCCGATGGTGCCCGCGACGTCATCGCCCTGGAAGGCGGTACCGTCGTCCAGGCCGAGCCCTAGCCCCTCGACATCGAGCAGGGCGACGCCCGTGGTGGATCCATAGTTCTTGGAGGTGATCTCCAAGCGGTTCTCAGTGGTATTGAAGCTCACCTCGACGCTGATGCCGGCGCCATTCAAGGTACTGTCGCCGTTGATGCGCGACTGGAGTTCCGCGATCAAGGTTTCGGTCGTGTAATCGCCCTGGCTAAGGGTGATCAACCCGGACTCCTTGCCATCGACATTGATTTTGAAGCTATCGTTCGTGGCATCGACCGTCGTGGTCGTCAGAGTCCCTCCCTCGAAATGACCCTTGGTCGCCATCTGGGTAATCTCGATCCCATAACTACCGACCTGGGTGTTGGTCGTGCCACCCAGATAGGTGATGCCGCTGTCCGTGGTTCGACCCTGAACGGTGAAGAGGCCGGTGACACCCGTCGGATCGCTGCTCAGCGCGCTGCTCAGCTTGGAGCTGTCGAGCGTCAGCGAGCCGTCCGATTCCGTGCTGATCCCGATGTCCACCAAGGTTTTGACATTCCCGGTCAGTCCCTGTACCGCAGTGCTCAGCAGATTGCGCACCTGAGACATGGCGCTGCGCACCAGTGCGTCGCTCTGCAGGATCCCGCCGAGGCCATTGACACTGTCGTAATCGGCCGCGGAGCTGACGGTGCTGTTCAGATCGTTGAACTTGGTCACGAAGCCCTCAAGGGCCTCGGTGACCGCGCTGTTGTCGTGACTCACCCCAATCTGAACCGTCTTGCCGACCTGTGCCGCATGCAGATTCAGGGTGACACCCTTGAGCGCCTGGGTGACCGTATTGGTGGTGCTGGTCACGCGCAGCCCATTGATCAGCATCTCGGCGTTCTGTGCCGCTAGCGTCTGATCCATGTTGGTCGCGCTGCCATTGAAGGCCAGCTGAGAAAGTCCCGCCGTGTCCGTATGATTCCCATCGCTATCCGCGACGCTGATCTGCAGGCTATTGTCGGCCCCGCCGTCCTTGGTGTTGAGCACCAGGCGGTAGCCCTCGCCATCGTTGATGATGCTGGCCTGCACGCCGGCGTTGGCGCTGTTAATGGCGTCGCGCACCCCAGTGAGGGTGTTGTTGGAAGAATCGATGATGATGCTGGCGGTCGATCGCTCGGCGTTTTGCGTAAATCCGTTGTAGGTGTCCGTGCCGGCGTCGTAGTCGGTCTTGCCGAACTTGAGGGTGAGCGTCCCGGTCCCGAGGGTGTCGCTGAGGTCGTCGAAACGCATGGAGGCCAGGGTGTGATTCTGGGCCAGCTTCTGCACCTCGACCGCGTAGCTGCCCACGTCGGCATTGGTGGCGGCGGAGACGCTGATCGCGCCGTCGTCGCTGGAGCTGGCGGCGAGCTTCTGGAAGGTGCTCGGCAACTTCAGTGTGGTCAACGCACTCTTGAGATCCGAGAAGGCACTCTTGATGGTGCCCCAGGAGGAGATCTTGGCCTGGATCTGCGCCTCTTGCGTGTCCAAGCGGGTATCCGTGGCCTTGCGCTCGGCAGCGACCAGCTGGGAAACCAGGCTGTTGACGTCGACGCCTGAGCCAAGCCCCGTGGATGTGATGGTTGTCATGACGGATCTCTCCTCGTTGACGAGCCCGCGCAGTTGCCGCGCGTCAGGCCTGCTCCTCCAGCAGCAATCCCTTGACCTCATCCAGACGACGTGCTAGCTCCAGAGCCTGCTCCGAGGGGATCTGCTTGACCACCTCGCCGTTGGAGTCCTTGATCTTCACCACCATGCGGTCGCCCTCCTCATCCAGTGAGAACTCCATGCTGCGCTCGACGGACTTGAAGAAGTCGTTGATGCCGCTCACCGCCTCCTCGACATCCTCGCGCGACTGCTCCTTGGTCGATTCGTCCCTGCCGCGTCGGGCCGCCGTTCCGCTGCTGGCCGTATCCGCCAGTGCGGAGACAACCTCCGTGGAAGCCGATGCCGCGCTGTTGGACGGCGGTTGAATCTCCGTGGCCACCGCATCCCGCCTGGCGGCATCCGCTGCCTCTCGTTTCGGCAAGGTGCCTGCCGGCGCCGTGCCCGTCAGAGCTTGCATGGAATCCATCGTCATTGCCTCGCTATCGTTGGCAAAAAAACCAAAACCTACCCCGTAAAACCTACCCCGTAGGATGGGCAAAGCGCAGCGTGCCCATCTTTCAGCCACCAAACCCGCCCCGGTCCGCGTGAGCGTCCCTGATGGGCACGCCCGTCAAGCCTTGGAGCCAATCCCCACCCACCTCGCGCGGGCTTTGCCCATCCTACGGCTACTTATCTCTTCACCTATCGTGTAATCTGATTCGCTCACGATCGGTGTCATGACCATGGCCGACTATCGCCGCCACTATCAACCCGAAGCCTGCTACTTCTTCACCCTGGTGACCGCGGAGCGGAGTCCCTTGCTGACCGAGCACATCGCGCACCTGCGGCGCGCCTTTCGGATCGGGATTCAACGCTACCCCACCGAGATCCAGGCCATCGTCATCCTCCCTGATCACCTGCACACAATCTGGCGTCTGCCGCCCGCGGATATAGACTTCTCAACCCGCTGGATGGTCATCAAACGCCTCTTCTCCACCGGTCTCGACGCCCAACCCTGCTCCGCATCCAAGACCCGCAAGCGTGAAAAAGGCATTTGGCAGCGACGCTTCTGGGAGCACTGCATCCGCGACGAAGAAGATTGGCGCAGACACATGGACTACATCCACTACAACCCGGTCAAACATCGCTACTGCCAAGCGCCGATCGAATGGCCGCATAGCTCCTTCCGTCGCGCCGTCGCCGCCGGCCTCTATCTGCCCGATTGGGGCAGCACCCCTCCGCCCGACATCCCTGGCCTCGACTGGGACCGCTAACGGCATTGACTGCTCCTCACCCAGCGTGACGATGGGCACGCCCGTCAAGCCCTGGAGCCAATCTCCAACCACCTCGCGCGGGCTTTGCCCATCCTCCCAGCGACCAAGGCCAATCCCGCCCCCATCCCTCGGAGCGGTGAAGATGGGCACGCCCGCCAGGCCCTGGAGCCAATCTCCACCCATCTCGCGCGGGCTTTGCCCATCCTACATCCGTTGGTCCGTCCCTCCCCCGTAGGATGGGCAAAGCGCAGCGTGCCCATCCTCCCATCCACCAAGGCCAATCCCGCCCCCATCTCTCGGAGCGGTGACGATGGGCACGCCCGCCAAGCCCTGGAGCCAATCTCCACCCACCTCGCACGGGCTTTGCCCATCCGACATCCGTTGGTCCGTCTCTCCCTCGTAGGATGGGCAAAGCGCAGCGTGCCCATCCTCCCAGCCACCAAGGCCAATCCCACCCCCATCCCTCGGAGCGGTGACGATGGGCACGCCCGCCAAGCCGTGGAGCCAATCTCCACCCATCTCGCGCGGGCTTTGCCCATCCTACGTGCTATCTCAGCAGGGACAGCACGTTCTGGGTCGAGGCGTTGGCCTGCGAGAGCATCGCGGTGCCGGCCTGCTGGAGGATCTGGATGCGGCTCAGTTCCGCGGTCTCGGCCGCGAAGTCGGCATCCTGGATCCGGCTGCGCGAGGCGCTGAGGTTCTCCGAGGTGATCGACATGGCGGAGATGGTCGAACTCAGCCGGTTCTGCACCGCACCCAGGTTGCCCCGCTCGCTGTTGATGCTCTGCAGCGCATTGTCGACCGCCTCCAGCGCTTTGGTCGCGCCCTCCGCGGTGGAGATGTCGATGTCCTTCAGGAACTGCCCACCCTCGGTGCCGCCGAAGGTGCCCACCTGGAAGCCCATTTCCTCGAGCTCCGCGCTGCCGTTCTCGCCGGCCGCGACGGTGAATTGACCGGCCGAGCTGAGCGTGACCTTCGACGTCGTCGTCTCGGCGAGTCGGTTCGCCAGGTCAGTGTAGCCAGTGGCTTCGATGTCGAGCGGCGTTACTGTCGAGGCGCCGTTGGCGACGCCATTCAGCATGGCCGTCACGTCATACTCGGCAATGCCGTCTTCACCGGCATCGAGGCCGATCTCCACGCCCGAGAAGTCGATGCTCTTGTTGAGGCCGCTGTCGGAGAGCGCGCCGGTGTTGGCTTCCGCATTGGTATCGATCACGATCGAGATATTGCGACCGTCCGCGGCGGTGAGCCTGAGGCCGGTGCCCGTATCTTCCGCGGTGACGCCCGTCTTGCCGGAGATGGCGTTGATCTCGGACATCGCCGTGGCCCTGTCCTTCTCGGCGTCGTCGGTCAAGGTCATCTGGAAGACCTCGCCGTTGATGTAAACGGCACCCTGGACCCCGGCGCGGTCTGTCGCCGTGCTCGCCGTGCCTTTCCCGCCGTCCACCTCGGTCGCTTGAACCGTGGCGGTGACGCCGGTCTCCGCCGATGAGGCATTGATCGCCGCGGCAACGGCGATGCCGCTGGCGGCCTTGTTACTGCTGACCGCGTCCGTGTTGGAGTAGGTGTCGTCCGAGGCTTTGGCCGCCTGGATCGCCACGCCGTTGATGACCAAATCCCCCTCGCGCAAGGAGTCTGGGCCGCCCAAGGATGCGCCTTCGAGCGCGGTCAAGAGCGGGTCGTCGGCGCCGCCGGCGATGGCGCCGACATTCGAGATGTCGACGCGCTCATTGGACATGAGGGTGAGGTGCTGAATGGCGTCATCGCCGGTATCGTCGCTGAGCCCGACCGTCACGACTCCGCTGCCAATCGCACCGTCGATCGCGGTTTGCAGGCCGTTCCTGAGGGCGGCAGCAGTGGCGAAGTTCTGATCCAGAACGACTGTCACCGCATCGCCGCCTGAGAGCGAGATATCGAACGTGTGGGCGTTGGCGCCGGACACATCGGCACCGCTCGAGACATCGCCCGTGCCGACAAAGGCGGCGTCGCTGTGCCGGTTCGTCGAGGAGACCGTTCCTGTGTTGGAATCGTAGACGCCTTCGGCCACCCCAGCGTTCGCGATGTCACCTGTGCCGGCGGTGATCGAGATCGCCGTACCGTCGACGGAACGGAGGTTGTAACCACCCTCGTAGGTGTCGGCGGCGGCGATCCCCGTATCGGCGGCGGTCAGCGTATCGAAACTGACCTCGATGTTGCGCCCATCGGCGGCAACCAGATTGATACCGGTCTCCGCGCGGCCGGTATCGACCGCAGTGACGCCTGTTTCGCCGGAGACGGCATTGATGGCCTCGATCACGGCCTTACGGTTACCCTCGGCATCGCCCGTACCAATGCCGATGTTTTCGGTAGTGACGCCGTTGATGGTGATGGTGCCGTCGGTCGCTGCGGTCGGAAGCTTTTGCGTCGACCCTGCGGCCACGGTTGCGTTGACTGTAGCGACGACGCCCGTCTCGTCAGTGTGTTTGTTGATTGCGGCGACCTTGGCGATCGCGCTGGCGGCGGCGTTGTCCGTGGAGTAGGCATCATCGGATGCGGAAGAGCCACCGATCGAGACGCCATTGATCAGCAGATCCCCGGTGCTGATGGCGACGTCGGTGCCGGTCGCGCTGAGGGTGGCGGCCTGGCCGCCACCGAGCTTGTCCGTCGTCATCTTGCCGATGGACAGCTCGAAGGTCTGTCCGGCGTTGGCGCCGATCTGGAACTTCTGATTGCTCGCCGAGCCGTTGAGCAGCTTGATGCCGTTGAATTCGGTCTGTTCGGAGATACGCCCGACCTCGGCGATGAGCTGCTGTGCCTCTGCGTTCAACGCCGAGCGGTCGCTGGCACTGTTGGTGGCGTTGGCGGACTGGATCGCCAGCTCGCGCAGGCGCTGCAGGTTGTTGGTCATCTCGCCCATGGCGCCTTCCGCGGTCTGCGCCATCGAGATACCGTCATTGGCGTTGCGGCTGGCCTGGTTGATGCCCTTGATCTGGGAAGTGAAGCGGTCGGAGATCGCCATGCCGGCGGCGTCGTCCTTCGCGCTGTTGATGCGAAGACCGGAGGACAGACGTGCCATGGTCTGCTCCATCATCTTCTGGGAATTGTTCAGCTGACGTTGTGCATTCAGCGAGGAGACGTTGGTGTTGATGACTTGGGGCATGATCGCTCTCCGTGAGGGGGTTCGACTGGTTGCGGAAGCGACGGGTTGAGGTCCGTCATGGATCGTCGAATCGCCGAAGCGTCCGTCGTTCTGAACCGTCCGTCGTTCTGAACCGGAAGACTTCAATCTGATTCGGTTCGCTCAAGTTATCGACCGTGCCGGAGAAAACTTGAATGGGGCCGTTGAACGGCACCGCGCCGGGCTGTGACCCAGGTCGCAGAATCCCTCGGAGGCGATCGAGTTGCGCTTGAAGTCAACAAAAGCCGGGCCGGAGGCCGCAGGGTTGTAGGATGGGCGAAGCCCGTCATGCGGTGTTGAGACGGGGCGCTGGGCGTTGACGGGCGTGCCCATCTTGCCCGTGCGGAGGTTTTCCGGATGTCTGGGATGTGGATTGGATGGGCAAAGCGCAGCCTGCCCATCTTGCCGCTATTTCAGCTTGAGCAGCGGTAAATTCGGCGATTCCGGGCGCGGTCCAAGACGACGGCGCGGACAATCCACGATCAGATCCAATTCCTCCAGGACGAGCTGTCCGATCAGTGGCTCGCAAAGGGGAGGGCCGATCACGCAATCGGTCACCATGGTTCGCCCTAGAATCGTGATCTCCAGACCCCGCGCCGTCGGCAGCTCTTCGCGACGATCGTCAGCATAGGTAACGATGACCCGCCCGCCACGGGACAGGTCGAGTTTTCCGACCTCGTCTTCCGGCAACAGGATCATCAAGGCGCCCGTATCGACGAGACAATCAAGCTCGCTCGATGCCACTTGGTCCGGATCTCCGCCGCCACGCTCCGCAAGCGCGACATCAACAAAATTGCGGATACGAGCGGTAACTCTCACTTCTCCCATCGCGACCTCCGGGGCGGATGACGAATGTTGCTATAATGCCCGTAAAAATAGCATGCTGATGCTTCTCGCTCGGCCGGACGAGGCATCGATCTGGGCGGAGAATTCCATCCTAACCCGCCGTGCATGTGATGCGCGTAGGGATGCGTCGAGAAGACGTCACGGGCCTGGGTCGCGACTGTCGGTCGACCGTCAAGATTCCGCCATACTTGCTCCGTCTGCAAAGTGAGAGAAGTGAAGAAGCGTGCGGAGCCTCGCCGAAAATAGAGATCCCGATAGGCAAAGTCCGAGTTCGGCGGCTTCATTGAAGCACTGGAGTTGGGCGGGCGTGCCCCTCGTTCAAAACTGGCGCTGGCAAGATGGTCACGCTGCGCTTTGCCAAACCGGTTCGTGGTCATTCAGAGTACTCGCGCTAGGCATGCCGGGCAGTCTTGCCGTCGTCGAGACGCGTGTGCGGCGTGACGGCTCATCGCATCGCCTCGAGATTCAGACTCATTAGGGTTCCGTCCTCTTTGTCGAGATGAGGGATGTACGCTTGCGAGTAGTCGTCGACCTCGGTGTGCTCGGTTGCGCGCCAGTCCCATCGCCGAACTTGCCGAAAGCCAAGCCCTTGCAGTTCGCGGGTCAAGAAGGGCTCGTCGAAGATCATTTTGTGGAAATCGTGCGAATCGCGCTGCCCTCCACAGATCAGGCCAATGAGTCCGGTGAGACCATCGGCCAATCCTTGCTCATAATAGAGCTTGGCGCACGCCGCGAAGTCGGGCACGGCCAGTCGCAGCCGACCGCCCGGCTTCAACACGCGGCGCCATTCCGTGAGCGCGGCGCGAAACTCCCAGCGCCCGAAGTGCTCGAGGAGATGGGAGGCGTAGATCAGATCGACCGTCGCACTTGGAATGGCGTCCAGATGGGCGACATCGGTGACGAGATCGACGTGCGGGAAGAGTTGGGCGTCGAGGTGAAAGAAGCCGGGTATGTAGCGCGAACCGCATCCCAGGTGCAGCCGGATCGGCCCATCCGTTGTCGAGGAGAAGAGACCGGTTCCGTTGCGCATCCGCCGAACGCGGCAGGGTGATCCCCAGGCCACCGCGTTCGGGGGAATGCTGCGGGTGACCACGGAGCCAGTGCCGATGACGGCGCCGGCTCCGATCGTGACGCCTGGATGAATGATCGCTCCCATTCCGACCCAGACGTCGTCCTCGATACGGATCGGAAGGCTCTCGGTCGGTTGACGACGCATGGGGAGATCCGGGCGCATCTGCCCATGGTTGAGGCCGCCAATGAGGACTCCGCTGGAAATCTGGCAATCGCGGCCAATTTCGAGTCCGGCGTGCGGCTCGAAGATGTGGCAGCCAGGTCCGAACGACACGTCATCGCCGGTCACAAGCCAGCCGCGAGCGATGCGGATACTGGCGTTCGAGTGGATGATGTTGCGCTCGCCGAGCTGGATTCTCCCTTCCCGACCGACGTGGATGACGCTACCAGGCTCCATGACGGTGGTCTGCGGAAGCTCGCAGATGCCTTCAGAGTCGATGATGGCGTCTTTGTGTATTCCTCGACTGATCATACTCAGACCACTCCTTCGAGCCAGCTTCCAGGGCGCGAGAAGCCAGCCGTTTCGCGCATCGCGCAAGCCTCGTGCTTCTTGGCCCATGCGAGTAAACGTCCGTTGGCGCGCCGGAGCACGCGCACGCTCGAGGCGTCGAATCCCGCATCTACCAGCCATCGGCCAAACACGATTTCATTCGGCGCATACCAGTTCCAACCCTTTTCCATGGTGCCAGAATAGCCGCAGATGCTGTCCTCGCCGAAGACCGCTTTTGACTCGAGAAGAATGGCGCCACCCGGCTTCAGATACGCAAATAGAATTCGCGCGAACAGAAGCGGGTCGGTGACATGGTAAATAACGCCGGAGCAGTACACGTAATCGAACTGGTGCACCCAGTCCACGCGCTCGGAATAGAGACTGTCTTCGATCACTTCGACGGAACAGCCGGAGAGCTCCAGTAGGCGCCGGGCTGCCTTTGCGGCAATCGGATGCTCCTCGATCGCGGTAGTCTCGCCGCCAAGCCCCGCGAGCACGAGGACATCCCCTCCGCTCCAGCAGCCAACGTCCAAGACTCGCGTCCCGGTCAGGTCTGTCGCGAGTAGACCATGCTCCATGGCTTCCGCCGTGATTTCGAGATGCCGAGTTGCCATCGCGCCTCTGCGCACGCGCCCGCAGCCGAAGTCATGATCGTGTCCCCAGACAAAGAAATCGCGAAACGCCGACGATGAGGCGGTGTCCCAAAAGGCATCTGGCGGTTCCTGGTCGGGATATTCCCGCTCGATGAGGTCGGCGATACTATTCGCTTGCTCGGCGGTACTCGTTTTCCATTGTTCGATGGCGAGCGCCACTCTGCGATTCGCTTCGGCTCGGCTTGTCACTGGCTGGGGGGATGGAAATGTCATCAAGCTATCTTTATCGCGTGTTCGATGTGTGCGCGGCGTCATCGCGAGCTCTCTCTTTAGGTTCTTGATCCGGAATAACCCTTCACTTGCGCGATCATATGCTCGAAGGTCGCCTCGAGCGTGCGGGCCAGCCCCGCACCATCGCAGAGTGGACTGTGACGCATCCGTTCGCGCTGGGTCGCGCGCAGAGCACGACGAGTCTCCACATCGCGCGCCAGGGCGACGACGGTTGCGACATACTCCTCGGCATCGCGCGCGATCCAGTCGGTGCGTCCGATACCCGCCAAAATGGCCGCGCCCATGCGCCCGCCCATCCAATCGCCGGTCAAGGTGACCAGCGGGACGCCCATCCAGAGGGCATCGAAGGCGGTGGTGCCGCTGTTCAACGGCAGGGTGTCAAGGGCGATGTCGAGTCGGTCGTATTGGGCCATGTGCTCGGTCCAGGAGCGGTTTTTCCCCGCAAAGACGAGGCGGTGCTCGGCGATTCCAGCCTCGGCCAGGCAGGCGTGGATACGCTTCTGTGTGGCTGGATCCGTCGCCTTGGCGTCCTTGAGCAGAAGCCGTGCTTGAGGCAGCGCGTGCAAGACCTTTGCCCACAGCAGCAGGCTCTGCTCGCGCACTTTGTTGAGGTTATTGAAACTGCCGAGCCACAGAGTGCCGTCAGGGGCGGGCTGCCAGGCGGGTGTCGGGGCATCCTCGGGAATGTCGTAGGCCAGCCAGGGGCGCGGCAGGCGCCACACCTGCTCGGTGAAGCCATCATCGAGTGCTTGAGGAACCAGGGTATCGTCGGCCAAGAACCAATCCATTTCGGTGAGTCCGGTCGTGCCGAAGTAGCCGATGTAATGGCATTGCACGGGGGCGGCCCGCCGCGCGATCACGCCGAGGCGATTGTCTGCCGTGTGGCCGCTGGTATCGATCAAGATGTCGATCCGGTCGGCGCGAATGCGTGCGGCGGCGTCCTGGTCGCTGAGCCCGACGATGGGTGTCCAGGCATCGGCGAGTGCGCGCAGCGGTGCCGCCTCGGATTCGGACCTGGCCTTGGTTGGATACATCCGCACACTGACGCGGCGGCGATCGAGGGCGCGTAGCCAGGGGAGGAGAAATCGGGCCACTGGATGGTTGCCGAGTTCGGCCGAGAGCAAACCAACACGGAGCGGTCGGCCGGTCTGGCTCGGGATCCTGAAGGTTTGGTGCCGCGCTGTATCGCGCTCATCCGCGCTGAGCACTGCGCGCTCCCAGCACTGGGCCTCGCGGCGCAAGACAGCTGGCTCGCGGAGTCCCGTATAGGCGAGTGTGAACAGCAGGCTGCTATAAATTCGCTGATTGCCCGGCTCGATCGCCAATGCACGGCGGTAGCTGTCTTCCGCTTCCTGCAGTCGTCCTAGCGAACTCAATGTCCATCCGAGATTGCTGAGGGCATCGGCATAGTTTGGGCGTAATGCGAGAGCCTGACGATAACATTGCTCGGATTCAGCGAGCCGACTGAGGTTGCGAAGCGCGACCCCGAGATTGCAATAAGCGGTAGCGCGCTTGGGATCTAGAGCCAAGGCATCTTGGTAACTCGCCACCGCCTCGTGAAGGCGGCCCATGTCTTCCAATACATTGCCAAGATTGACGTGCGCCTCGGTGAGTTCCGGATGGCATTCGATGGCCTGGCGGAAGCTTCGCTCGGCTTCTTGGAGGCGTCCGTGCTCAAGGAGCAGATTGCCTAGGTTGTTGTGGGCTTGGGCATAGCGCGGATTCCAGCGAATCGCTTCCCGGTAACGCTGTTCGGCCTGCGCGGCCTGACCAAGCCGATGATAGGCGGAGGCTTGGTTATAGAGCGCTCTGACGTGCTTGGGATCGATCTCCAGGGCGCGGGCAAAGACGCGCACGGCCTCGTCGGTGCGTTCGAGTGTCATCAAGATTCCGCCCCGGATGTTGTCGTTGTCGGGGTCCCTGGGGTTGTGGCGAATCGCCTGATCGATGGCCTGCAATGCTTCCTCGGGTCTGCCGAGGCGCGTGAGCGCGCTTGCGTAGAGCTTCCATGCGAAACTGTCAGTCGGTGCTCGCTCGATGGCTTGTTGCGCTGCGGCCTCAAGCTCGGTGAGGTGGCCGTTTGTGAGTAAGTCGAGCAGTTTGGCGCGCGTATTGCATTCCGTCGATTGAGCCTTGTTGCGGCGATCGCGCTTTTTTCCCTTTGTCTTATTCGGATGCTTGGCGGAGACCATTGCTGTCCGCGGCATCGCCACGGCATCCGGTGGTGTTGTGCTGCCAACGATCGGCGAGCGGCCGTGAGCGTCGCGCTCAATCGGAGAGGATGCCGCTGTTGGACTCGAATCCAGCATCTGCGAGCATGCCTCGACATCCTCCTCTTTGAGTCCGTGCTGTCGGCCGAGCGCCAAGATCTCGCGCGCGGCGGCGTTCTGTCCCGAGCGATGCAGCGCATCGACATAGGCGAGCCAAAATGCCTCCTGTGAGGCATCCGCTTCGAGGGCGTGGCGGAGCCATGGCAAGGCTTCGAGCGGCCGTTCAGCCTGTAGGAGAAGCACGCCCAGAAAATGATTGGATTCTGGGTGCTGGGGATGCGTCTCGAGGATCTCGCGATAGAGCGGCTCCGCATCCTGCAAGTTGCCGGCTTGGTGATACGCGAGCGCTCGAAGCAGGGTTTGCTCGAGCGTGGGCGGGGAGGGCGCAGCTGGCAGCGGCTCCGTGGGCTGGAGCGAGGCCGTTTGCCGCGTCATTGGTTGTGGCTGCTTTCTGGAAGGGTTCGGCAGACGTGCCTCGTCAATAGGCTCGTGCTCGACGTCCATGCCGCGGACGGACGCTGTCGATTGCTGCTCCCACCACTGAGCGAACATCTGCTCGAATGCGTCTTCGAGTGCGCGCGCCAGCCCAGCGCCGTCGCACAGCGGGCTCTGGCGCATCTGCTCGCGCTGCTCGAAGCGCAGTGCGCGGCGCCTGTCGACATCGCGGGCGAGCGCGACGACTTTGGCGACATAGTCCTCGGCATCTTGGGCGATCCACTCCGGGCGATTGAGTCCGGTGAGGATCGCCGCCCCCATGCGTCCGCCCATCCAATCACAGGCCAGGGTGACCAGCGGAACGCCCATCCAGAGTGCATCGAAGGCGGTGGTGCCGCTGTTCAATGGAAAGGTTTCGAGGGCGATGTCGAGCCGGTCGTACTGTGCCATGTGCTCGGGCCAAGAGGGTGTCGGCTCGGCGAAGACGAGGCGATGCTCGGCAATCCCTGTCGCGGCCAGGGTGGTGCGAATGCGCGTTTGCGTGGCCGCGTCCGTGGCCTTGGCTTGCTTGAGCAAGAGCTTCGCTTCCGGAAGCGCCTGCAGGACCTTGGCCCACATCTGTAAGGACTGCTCGCGGACTTTGGTGAGACTATTGAAACTGCCGAGCCAGAGGGTGCCGTCTGGAGCAGGCTGCCAGGCGGGCTCAGGGGCGTCTTGCGGAATGTCGTAGGCAAGCCAGGGGCGCGGGAGGCGCCAGACACCTTCGGTGAAGTGCGCATCGAGGCTGGGTGGTACCAGCGTCGCATCGGCGAGGAACCAGTCGATCGCGCTCAGTCCCGTGGTGCCGAAGTAGCCGACATAGTGGCATTGCACGGGTGCGGCCCGACGCGCCATGACACCGAGACGATTGGCCGCGGTGTGGCCGCTGGTCTCGATCAAGATGTCGATCTGGTCGTCGCGAATGCGCGCCGCGGCGTCCTGGTCGCTGAGTCCGATGAGGGGTATCCAGGCATCGGCGAGCGCGCGCAACGGCGCGGCCTCGGATTCGGGCCTGGCCTTGGTCGGATACATCCACACGCTGAAGCGGCGGCGATCCAATGCGCGCAGCCAGGAGCAGAGGAAGACCGCCACGGCATGCTTGCCGAGCTCCGCCGAAAGCAGGCCGAGGCGCAAGGGGCGGCCGGTCGGAGGTGGCGGCGCGAAGGCTCGGTGCCGTGCGGCCTCGCGCTCGGTGCTGCTGAGCACGGCTTGCTCCCAGCCCTCGGTTTCGTGCCGCAAGGCCGTTGGCTCGCGCAAGCCCGTGTAAGCCAGCGTGAATAGGAAGTTGCTATGAATGTTCGGATTGTCGGGCTCGATCGACAGTGCGCGACGGTAGCTGTCTTCGGCTTCGCGGAGTCGTCCTAGGTGTTGCAGGGTCAAGCCGAGATGATTGTGTGCGAAATGATAGTCTTCTTTAATTGCAAGGGCACGACGCAAGATCCTTTCGGACTCTTCAAGTTTTCCCCAGTCACGGTATAGGCCGCCAAGATTGCATAAAGTCATCAAATTCTCTGGATCGAGGGATAATGCGTTCTGATAACAGCTTTCCGCTTCCGAAAGAAATTTGAGGTTCGTGAGAACTTGACCGAGCAGATTATGCGCGTCGATAGACTTTGGGTTGATCGCGAGGGCGGAGCGAAGACTGCGCTCGGCTTCAGCGAGGCGACCTGTCTTGCCGAGTAGAGCTCCCAGGCCAATGTGGGCGGGGTCGTATTCCGGATTCAGTGCGATCGCGTGACGATAATCGCTTTCAGCCGCACTCCATCTCCCCAAGGCGCTGTTTACATTCGCCCTATTATGGAAAACCCCGGCCTGTGACGGCATCAGGGCAATTGCTTTGTCGAATTCCGCCAACGCCTGATCGTTCTTGTCGAGACTGCTCAAGAGACAACCGTACAGTTTATGCGTGTCGGCGTCCGTGTCGTTCAATGACACCGCCTGTTCGAGCGCGACCAGTGCTTCGTCGGCTCGGCCGATTCGCATCAATACGCCGCCGTACATTTTCCATGCGAAGCCATCCGCTGGTGACTGTTCCGTGGCTCTGCGGGCAGCGATCTCGAGCTCGCTCAATGCCCCTGTCTCCCACAGGCGTATCAACGTCTCGTGGTCGTGCTTGCTCAAGATAACCTCCATGCGGCCATGGCTATTCGCTTTGGCTGCCTTTCCCTCGGCGCTTATCGCCTTGACGCGCGGACCTGTTAGGCGGCCTTTGGCTTGCTGCTCCGACGCCTGATCGAACATCTGCTCGAAGGCGTCTTCGAGCGCGCGCGCTAGTCCCTCGCCATCGCAGAGCGGACTTTGGCGCATCCGTTCGCGCTGGGTCGCGCGCAGGGCACGGCGGGTTTCCAGATCGCGCGCCAAGGTCACGACAGTGGCGACATAGTCCTCCGCGTTGCGTGCGATCCAGTCGGTGCGTCCGATCGCGGTCAGGATGGCCGCGCCCATGCGTCCGCCCATCCAATCGCCGGCCAAGGTGACCAGCGGAACGCCCATCCAGAGTGCGTCGAAGGCGGTGGTGCCGCTGTTCATCGGCAGGGTGTCGAGGGCGATGTCGACCCGGTCGTAGTGCGTCATGTGCTCATGCCAGGCCGGTGAGCGTCCGGCGAAGACCACTCGCTGCGGGTCGATTCCGGCCTCGCTGAGGCCGGCACGGATCCGGGTCTGAGTGGCGAGATCCTCTGCTTTGGCGTCCTTGAGCAGGAGGCGTGCCTCTGGGAGGGCATGCAGCACCTTGGCCCAGAGCCTCAGGCTGTCCTCGCGGACCTTGTTGAGGTTGTTGAAACTGCCGAGCCAGAGGGTGCCGTCGGGATCTGGCTGCCAGGCCGGCTGCGGGGCGTCCTCCAGCGGATCGTAGGCCAGCCAGGGACGCGGCAGGCGCCACACCTGCTCGGTGAAGTGCGCGTCCAGCTCTGGCGGGATCAGGGTCTCATCGGCCAGAAACCAATCCATCTCGGTTAGTCCGGTGCTGGCGAAGTAGCCGATGTAATGGCATTGCACGGGTGCGGCGCGGTGGGCAACGACTCCCAGGCGGTTGTCGGCGGTGTGGCCGCTGGTGTCGATGAGGATGTCGATCGCGTCGGCGCGGATGCGCTCGGCGGCCTCGCTGTCGCTCAGGCCGACCAGGGGCGTCCAGGCATCGGCGAGCGCGCGCAGGGCGGCCACCTTGGGCTCCCGCCGTGCCTTGGTGGGATACATGATCAGGGTGATGCGGGTGCGGTCGAGGGCGCGCAGCCAGGGCAGTAGAAAGTGGGCGACCGCATGTTGTCCCAGCTCTGCCGACAGTAGTCCGACGCGCAGTGGGCGTTCCTCTAGATGGGGAAGCGCGAAGCGTCGATGGTGGGCAGTGTCGCGCTCGGCTTGACTCAGGATTGCGTGCTCCCAGCCTTCGGCCTCGCGTCGGAGTGATGCCGGGTCAGCATATCCGGTGTAGGCCAGGGTGAAGAGGAGGTTGCTGTAGACCTTGGGGTCATTCGGCTGGATGGCCAGGGCGCGGCGGTAGCTGGCCTCCGCCTCGGTTCGTCGAGCCAGATCCTCGAGCACCATGCCAAGGTTGTAGTGCGCCTTTGCGTGGTTCGGATCCAGCGCCAGGGCGCGACGCAAGCTCGTTTCCGCATCGTTTAGGTGGCCCAGGTCTTGTAGCGCCCGCCCTAAATTGCTATGCGCCTCGGTGAGGTTGTGGTTCAACGTCAAGGCGCGACGGTAGCTCTGCTCCGCCTTGTCATGTCGCCCCAGATATTGGAGTACATTGCCTAGGTTGTTGTGCGCTTCCGCAAACTCCGGTGCGACTTCCAGCAAGTGCCGGAGCACGTCCATCGCCTCAGGTTGTCGGCCGAGCTCGGTGAGCAGGTTGCCGAGGTTGTTGAGCGATTCGATGTTGTCTGGTGCGAGGGAGAGCGCTTGGCGGCAGGATGCCTCTGCCTCGGACAGCCGACCCTGATGCTTGAGGGCTAGGGTCAGTTTGCAGTGTGTCTCGAAACTCTCGGGGTTCAGGCTTAGCGAGCGTCGATAAGACGCTTCCGCCTCTGTCGAACGGCCTAGATCCTGGAGCAGCACGCCGAAGTTGAAGTGCGCTTCGGCATAGTCCGGTTTCAGTGCCAGGGCTTGGCGATAAGCTTCCAGGGCATCATCCGAATGGCCGCGCGCTTTGAGGATGCCGCCCATTGCGTTCTGGAGTTCCGCGTCGCGCGGAGTGAGGAAAACAGCTCTGCGGAGCGCGGCGAGTGCCGCTTCGCCTTGCTCAAGCTTGAGGAGTGCGCTACCCAAGACCTTCCAGGCGAAACCATCTGCCGGGTACTGCTCCGTGAGCTGTCGCGCACCTGCTTCCAGCTCGACGAAATTCCCTATTCGAAAGAGTTCGATCAGCCGTTGACGCTGCTTCGATGTCGTGTAGAACGCCTGCTGGACGGTCTCATGCGCCTCTTCGCACTGGCTGCCCTGGGCGTCTTGACGCAGGCGCTCTGAATCTCTCTCTTCCTCCGGGCAGGGGGGCGCGTGGGAGCCGACCAAAGGTACCCGTTGGGTTTCATGCTCCGCCGGTCGTGCATCGCGATGCGCCTCGGGGCTCGGGCTGCGCTCGAGCTGACGCGAAAGGGCTTCGACGTCTGACGCGCTGAGACCGTTTTTTTGCCCCAGGGTCAGTAGGGCTTGCGCGGCCTCTGGTCGCCCGGCTTGATACAAGCCAGTTGCGTAGCTGAGCCAGTAGTGCGGTTGTGCGAGGTTCGATTCCAGTGCCGCCTTCAGCCATGGAAGGGCTTCGGCGGCCTGGCCAGTCGCTGCGAGTAGCAGCCCAAGGTGGTGGTTGGCCTCGGCGTGATCGGGCTGTGCTTCCAGGATGGCGCGATACAAGGGCTCGGCTTTCTGCAAATGACCGGAAAGGTGATGCTCGACGGCTTGTTCTAGAAGTTGGTCGAGGGTGAACTCGGGCATGTGATCGGTGTCCCGTTTTCTGCGTTTCGAGAGGCTCGCTTCGTCTTGGCAAGTGGGGGAGGGCGACCGTGGCTTGATCCTCGTGGCTTTGAAACAGTCAGCACGGTTCCCTTTGTCTCGCTGTCGTTAAGCAGGAAATGCGCCTGTTTTCTTCTGCAGTGATTTCTTGATGGTGCTTGGTTCTGAGAATGGGGCTCGATGCCTAAGCCGTTGAAACCGAGCGGCATGCACGATCCTGATCGACGCATTCGAGTGTCCGTAAATCCGAGAGTTGAGCATGCTTCGCGAGCTACGAGCTAAAGAAAACTGCCACACCGCCGTTACCTGGGCTGTGAGTGCAGCAGGTCAGGTCAGGTGGCTACGTCCGAAGATCTGACGAGCGCGGCCCTTCGAAGGGTTCCGGTGATTCTGCCTTGCTTCGACAGTGAGCGAGAGAAAGAGAGCGTCTATGTCAGAGAAATCGATACCTGTCGGACTGGATGTCAAGAAATCGTCGCTAAACACGGTCTCTGGACTGACTGGTGCCAAGAGTCGTCAAACAGTCGGCGACGTGACCGCGCTCGAGTTCCTCCGGCAGCGGCAGCGGCCTTTGGAGCGGGGTGCCAACCCTCAGGCTTCGGGGTCCTTCAGTTTGGCGGAGCTTCATCGACGGTCGGCGCAGCCGCTGCGTTTCGTCGAGCTGCTCTCCGATCATCTCCAGCGGGTTCGGCGGAGGATCGAATGCGCGTCCGATGCGGAGACAGGGCGGATCGTCATCCGCGTGATCGACCGGGCCAGCCACGAGGTCGTTCGCGAGATCCCGTTCGAGGAAGCCCTGGCATGCCTGGGGCCTGTGTTTAAGCGGGGGCGCATCGATTGGAGTCGTCTGACCTGACGGCTGAACCAGTCGAGGCGAAGGCCCATCAAAGAGTCAATTCATCGCCACTCTTTCAGGAGTGAGGAACCATGTACGCCATGCGCAGAGAGATCAATAGCTATCGTGAGTCGGGTCACTTCGCCGAGGCGGCCGTCGCCGATCCGCATCGCCTGATTCAGATGCTGTTCGAGGCCACGCTTGAGAGCATTGCGGTCGCGCGCGGTGCGATCGCGAACGGCAATCTCAGGGCCAAGGGCGAGCAGTTGGGTCGGGCGATCTCGATCATCAATGGGCTGGCGGGCATGCTCGACCATGAGAAGGGCGGCGAGTTGGCGGGACAGTTGGCGGCGCTCTACGACTATATGGCCAGACGCCTGCTCGAGGGCAGTGCCAAGAACGACGCGGAGGCGCTGAGCGAGGTCGCTCGTCTGCTGCGCGAGATCAAGTCCGGTTGGGATGCCGTGCCCGAGCAGCTGCGCCGCGCGATCTGAGGTCGAGACGACGTCATGCCGAGCACTTGCTTACAGAGCACAAGAACGACGGAAACCCGTCACCTCGTTCGACGGCGTTGTCTACCACTCTGTTCTAAAAGCAAAAAATTCGTGGCACGCCATTCGCTTGAACATGGCATGACCAAGCTGATTCGGAACGCCGCCGTGAATTCGACCATTCAAACCGAGCCGCCTCATCTGTCACTCGTCACCTCCGCCGAGCGGCAATTTCACATGCCAGAGCAGGGGGTCGACCCGATCGCCTTCCTGCAAGCGATCACGGCCTCGTTGGAGCTCGATACGGTGATGGCGACCTTGAACGCGTTCCTCGCTGACCTGGTCGAGCACACCGGTTGGGAGTACCGACGTTCCGATGCGGCAGAGATCATGAAGGGCGGCAAGCCCGACCGCAATCGGCTCGAATATCTGTTGACACTGAACGGCGTGGAGATGGGCACCCTGAAGCTGATGCGCGGTCGCCGCTTCTCCGAGGATGAGCAGGTCCGCATCGAGGGGCTGCTGGGTCTGGCTGCGCCGGCCATTCAGAATGCGTTGCGCTTCTTCAAGGTCAGTCAGCAGCTGGAGCGCGATCCGCTGACGGGGCTCGGCAATCGTCGTGCCCTGAACCTGCAGGGTGCCCAGTGGTTGGCGGACAGTGTGCGGCACCATCAGCCGATCTCCATGCTGGTCATGGATCTGGACCGCTTCAAGGCGGTGAACGATACCTACGGGCATCCGGTCGGCGATCGCCTGCTCTGCCGGGTGGCGGAGACCCTGATGCATGTGACGCGCACGGCGGATCTCTGCGTGCGCATGGGCGGGGACGAGTTCGTGGTGCTGCTACCCTGGACAGACTTGGCCGACGCCCTGGAATGTGCCGAGCGCATTCGTCACGCCTTGTCGGAGCAGCCGATCGAGACGTCCGGCGGCGAGCAGGTGGCCGCGAGCGTGAGCATTGGCGTGGCGACCCTCCGCAAGGACATGGACCTGGACAAACTCTATCAGCAGGCCGACGAGGCCCTCTATGCCGCCAAGCGCGCTGGGTCGAACCGGGTATTGGCCGGTTCGAGCACCGCGGAATGCCGGCGCCGTGAACCGCTTGGCACGACCCATTAGGCAAATGCCCTTAGGTGGGTTTGGCAGAGGCGCAGCGGATGCTTGACCAGGGGCCGGGGTGGCCCGTGGATCCTCCCCTCAGATCTTGAGCCGGGTTTGCGCAAGGCCCGACCATACCTTGATCGCAGGCTGGACCGGTAGGGTAGACGAGCGAGAGCGAAGTCCAGCGAATCCCGTGCTCTTGGTGATGGGCTGCGCTCGTCCATCCAGAAGACGACTGGCTGGAACGAGGTTCTAGGCCATGTCTAACGAAGGGATTTCCAGGACGGGGGCGTTCTTCGACTTAACAAAAAACGGGGCAATTGCCCCGTTTTTTATGTGCCTCTGCTTGGTATTGGGTGAGACGTCCCTGTCTCTCGAACCTTCAGAGGGTGCTTGGCGCCTCAGTGCGCGCTGGCGCCTTCGGCCCCGATGCCGGTCTCGCAGCGGACCTTCTGTGCCTCGAAGGCGACGCGCTCCTGCTTGGCGCGCTCCGAGTTGTCCATCAGCGAGACGATCCAGATGAAGAAGAAGGCCAGCGGCATCGAGATGATGGCCGGGTTGTTGAGCGTGATCAGCCCAATGGCCACTTCCTTGCCATCGACCAGGGCGGTATGCCCCAGTACATCGCCCCACACCGCCTTGGACAGGATGGTCAGCACGACCGCCGAGATGAGTCCGACGAAGCCGCCGATGAGGGCGCCGCGGGTGGTCATCTTGCCCCAGAAGATGGAGGCGACCAGCACGGGGAAGTTCGCGCTGGCGGCGATGGCGAAGGCCAGGCCGACCATGAAGGCGACGTTCTGGGTCTCGAAGGCGATGCCCAGGCCGATGGCGACCAGGCCCAGCATGAAGGTCGCGATCTTGGACACGCGAATCTCGGTCTTCTCATTGCTGCGCCCGCGCGCGATGACGCTGGCGTAGAGATCATGCGAGATGGCGGAGGCGCCGGCCAGGGTCAGGCCCGAGACGACGGCGAGGATGGTGGCGAAGGCGACGGCCGAGATGAAGCCCAGGAAGAGGTTGCCGCCGACGGCCTCGGCGAGACGGATGGCGACCATGTTGGTGCCGCCATCGAGGCCGGCAACGAGCTGCCCCTTGATGATGCTGCCGTCCGCGGCGATCGCTTCGGGTTTGTAGAACTCGGGGTGTTGCAGCAGCAGGACGATGGCCGCGAAGCCGATGATGAAGGTCAGGATGTAGAAGTAGCCGATGAAGCCGGTGGCGTAGAAGACCGACTTGCGCGCCTCCTTGGCGTCCGGGACGGTGAAGAACCGCATCAGGATGTGCGGTAGGCCGGCGGTGCCGAACATGAGCGCCAGGCCGAGCGAGATGGCGTTGACCGGGTCGGTGACGAGCGAGCCGGGCGACATGATGGCGATACCCTTGGGGTGGACCTCGACGGCCTGCCGGAACATCTCCTCGGGCGAGAAGCCGAAGGTGGCGAGCGCCGCGATGGCCATGAAGGTTGCGCCGCACAGCAGCAGAACGGCCTTGATGATCTGCACCCAAGTGGTTGCGGTCATGCCGCCGAAGATGACGTAGACCATCATGAGTCCGCCGACGATGACGACGGCGATCCAGTAGTCCAGACCGAACAGCAATTGGATGAGCTTGCCCGCGCCGACCATCTGGGCGATGAGGTAGAAGGCGACGACGACCAGCGAGGAGATGGCCGCCATGGTGCGGATCTCGGTTTGGCCGAAGCGGTAGGAGCTGACGTCCGCGAAGGTGAACTTACCCAGGTTGCGGATCTGCTCGGCGATCAGGAACATGATGACGGGCCAGCCGACCAGGAAGCCGATCGAGTAGATGAGACCGTCGTAGCCGGAGGCGAACACCAACCCGGAGATACCCAGGAAGGAGGCCGCGGACATGTAGTCGCCGGCGATCGCCAGCCCGTTCTGGAAGCCGGTGATGCCGCCGCCCGCGGTATAGAAGTCCTTGGCGGAGCGGGTGCGCTTGGCCGCCCAGTAGGTGATGCCCATGGTGCCGGCGACGAACGCCAGGAACATGTAGATGGCCGTGTAGTTGACCGCCTGTTTCTCGACGGCGCCGGACAGCGCGGGCGCGGCCATCAGGATGAAAGGCGTCAAGAGTGCGAAGAGCACCCCCCAGGTTGCGTAGCGTCTCATTGCAACTCCTCGCGGACAGCCTTGGTCAAGGCGTCGAACTTGCTGTTGGCCTTGGCGACATAGATGCCGGTCAGGATGAAGGCGGAGATGATGATGAGCACGCCGATCGGCATCCCGATGGTGGTTGTTGCGCCGGCGGCGATGGGGGTTCCCAGCCAGGAGGGCGCGAAGGCGATGGTGAGAATGAAGCCGTAGTAGATGGCGAGAATGATGAACGTCAGCGTCCAGGCGAAGCGCTTGCGTGAACGCACGAGCTCCTGGTAACGCGGATGTGCCTTGATGGCATCGACCGAGTCTTGGTGCATAGAAATGCCTGCGGTTGGGTGAATGTGCGAGGGTCGAGTGGCGCGCAGCGCCTCACGGCGGCAAGCCGCAATGGGACGACTCCGGTTGGTGCTTTCAATGACGCGCGCATGGTAGCTGCCACTTCCGTAGGACGGACAGCCTGTTTTTGTTGTCGCTCGGGAATCCTGTGCGCGGGACGTACTAAGCCGCGCCGATTCTTCAGTGTGCTGGTCGGAAGGTCAATCGGGCATGGATTGAATCTATCAATCTCCTGAATTGCTGGATCCCGATTGGTCTCTCGATGCGTCGGGCGGAACGGCCCGATTCAGCCGATCCCGTCCGACGCCTTGGGCGTGCTGGGGTTAGATCATGGCCCCTGAGGATGGGCTATAGCTGTCAAGGACATGGACATAGTTCGAGCGCTCGAGCTCGTCCGGGTTGGGTACGCTCAGCGCGCTGACACGGCCCCGGAAATCCTCGACCGACTCGAAGCCGTGTTCGTCCATCCAGTCCTCGATTCCGCGCAGAACGAGGCCCAGGTGCGTCGGCCCCTTGTCGAGCAGTGCGCTGCACATGTGTGCGACGTCGGCACCGGCCAGAAGGAGCTTGATCGCATCTTCCGCCGTATGGATGCCACCGGTGGCTCCCAGGGACAGCCCGGGAATCCGGCCGTAGAGGATGGCGATCCAGCGCATCGCCAGCAGCGCCTCCGCCGAGGTCGACGGGTAGAGCCGCGATTGCAGGCGCAGACCATCGATATTGATATCCGGCTGGTAGAAGCGGTTGAACAGCGAGACGCCATTGGCACCGGCGTCCGCGAGCTGCTTGATGAAGTGCCCGACCGAGCTGAAGGCTGGTGAGAGCTTCATGTTGATCGGGATCCGCACCTTGCTCCGCATCGCTTTCAAGAGCGTCAGGTAGCGCTCTTCGACTTGAGTGCCCGTCTGGCCGATGTCGCCCGCGACATAGTAGACGTTGAGTTCGAGGGCGTCCGCCCCGGCCTGCTCCAGCTCGGTCGCGTGGTCGATCCAGCCGCTGGGCGTGACGCCGTTGAGGCTCGCGATCACCGGGATCTCCAGGGCGGCCTTGAGCTTCCGGATCTGTTCGAGATAGCGTTGCAGGCCGTTCTCGAAGTCCTGGTGATCGGGCAGGAATCCGCCCGTGCTCTCGGCAAAACCGGTCTCTTGATGGTGCAGGAAGCGCACCATCGACTCCGACTCCGATGTAATCGCCTCTTCGAAGAGCGAGTACATGATGATGGCGGCGGCGCCCTTGTCTTCCAGTTCGCGCGCCACATCGGCGCTTTTCGAGAGTGGCGAGGCCGAAGGTACCAGTGGGTTCTTGAGCGTCAGCCCGAGGTAGTTGGTTGTCAGGTTCATTGCCTGCTGTCCCTCACATCAAGGAATTCATGGGTGATCGTCGGCGGGCAACGGGTGACGTTGCCCGCCGACCGTTCGCTTCGCTACTTGTTGGAGGCCGGGGCCTTCTGAACCGCGAGGTGCGCGAGCTGCTCGTAGAGCGTGAAGCGTGTCTGCACATGCTTCTGAGCCAGACTCAAGAAGCGTTCGGCGGCCTCTGGGTGGGTCTTGGTGAGCAGGCTGAAGCGTGTCTCCGTGTTGATGAAGTCCTGATAGGGGATGCTCGGCGGCTTGGAGTCGATGAGCAGCGGGTTCTCGCCGCGTTCGGTGCGTCTGGGGTCGTAGCGGAACAACGGCCAATGCCCGGAGGTCACCGCCAAGTCCTGCTGACGCAGATTGTTGGAGAGGTCCACGCCGTGGGCGATGCAGGGCGAGTAGGCGATGATGACCGAGGGGCCGTCGTAGGATTCGGCCTCCAGGAAGGCGCGCACGGTTTGCACGTCCTTGGCGCCGAATGCGACCTGAGCGACGTAGGCGTTCTCGTAGGCCATGGCCATCATGGCCAGGTCCTTCTTGAAGGTCGGCTTGCCGCCGGCCGCGAACTTGGCGACTGCGCCCATCGGCGTGGCCTTGGAGTTCTGCCCGCCGGTGTTGGAGTAGACCTCGGTATCCAGCACCAGGAGGTTGACGTTGCGTCCGGTCGAGAGGACGTGATCGACGCCGCCGTAGCCGATGTCATAGGCCCAGCCGTCGCCGCCGATGATCCAGACGCTGCGCTTGACCAGGGACTCGCCGATGGACGCCAGGGTGCGTGCCTCGGGCGTGTCGATGCCCTTGAGCTTGGCTTGCAGGGCCGCGACGCGCTGGCGTTGCTCGTGGATGCCGGCCTCGGTCGACTGATCGCTCTGGAGCAGCCCGGTTGCCAGATCCTCGCCGATCTGGCTCGCCATGATCGCGACCAGCTCCCGCGCGTGCGCCGTCTGCTTGTCGACCGCCAGGCGCAGGCCGAGTCCGAACTCGGCATTGTCCTCGAATAGCGAGTTGTTCCAGCTCGGGCCGCGACCGTCCGCATTGGTGGCGTAGGGCGTGGTCGGCAGGTTGCCGCCGTAGATGGAGGAGCAGCCGGTGGCGTTGGCGATCAGCATGCGGTCGCCGAACAGTTGCGTCGCGAGCTTGATGTAAGGCGTCTCGCCGCAGCCGACGCAGGAGCCCGAGAACTCGAAGAGGGGCTGCATCATCATGGCGTGCTTGATCTTGGTCGCATCCAGCTGGGTGCGGTCGTACTCGGGTAGGGTCAGGAAAAAGTCCCAGTTGGCCTCTTCGGCCACCTGGGTCTCGCTGGCCTCGACCATGTTCAGGGCCTTGTGGTGGGGATCCTGGCGGTCGCGGATGGGGCAGACTTCCACGCAGAGTCCGCAGCCGGTGCAATCGTCCGGCGCCACCTGATAGGTGACTCGGTAGCCCTGGGGGAAGTCCTTGCCCTTGATCGGGGCGTGCTGGAAGCTCGCTGGCCCCTGCTCGGTGAGTTCGCCTGGGTAGACCTTGGCGCGGATCGCGGCGTGCGGGCAGACCAGCGGGCATTTGCCGCACTGGGTGCAGAGCGTTTCGTCCCACTTGGGCAACTGGAGCGCCAGCTTGCGCTTCTCGTACTGGGTGGTCCCGGTCGGCCAGGTGCCGTCGGCCGGCATCAAGCTGACGGGAAGCTGATTGCCGTTGCCGGCGATCAGGGTCGCGGTGACTTGGCGCACGAACTCCGGCGCGTCGTTCGGCACGACAGGCGGTCGGTCGAAGGTACTCGTGACCTGATTCGGCACCGTGACCTGGTGCAGCCCGGCGAGCGCCGCGTCGATCGCCTCGTAGTTGCGGTCGAGCAGGCGCTGGCCCTTCTTGCCGTAGGTCTTCTTCACCGCCGTCTTGATGTGGGCGATGGCCTCGTCCTTGGGCAGGATGCCCGAGATGGCGAAGAAGCAGGTCTGCATGATGGTATTGATGCGCCGCCCCATGCCCGTCTGGCCGGCAATGCCGTAGGCGTCGATGACATAGAAGGAGAGCTGCTTGTCGATCATGGTCTGCTGCATCTTGCGTGGCAGCTCGTTCCAGATCTGGTCGGCCGGGGTCGCTGCGTTCAGCAGGAAGACGCCGCCATGGCGGGCCTTGTCGAGCAGGTCGTAGCGCGTGACGAAGGTCGGTTGATGGCAGGCGACGAAGCTGGCCTCGTCGTCGCCGATCAGATAGGTGCTGTCGATGGGGCGCGGGCCGAAGCGCAGGTGGCTGATGGTGATGGCGCCGGCTTTCTTGGAGTCGTACTCGAAGTAGCCCTGACCGTAATTGGGCGTCTCCTCGGCAATGATCTTGATGGAGTTCTTGTTCGCGGAGACGGTGCCGTCGGAACCCAGGCCGTAGAAGACGCAGGCCGTCACGCCGTCGATCGCGTCCGCCTTGAAGGCCGGATCCCAGTCCAGATTGCTGTTGGTGACGTCGTCGATGATGCCGACCGTGAACTGGTTCTTGGGTGTGTCCCTCGCGAGTTCGTCGAACACGCCCTTGACCATGGCGGGCGTGAATTCCTTGGATCCGAGGCCGTAGCGGCCACCCGTGACCCGCGGCATGGCGCTCAGGCGTCCATCCGAGAAGGCCTGCGCGATGGCGGTGACGATGTCCTTGTACAGCGGCTCGCCGTCGGCGCCGGGCTCCTTGGTGCGATCCAGAACGGCGATGCGCTGGGCGCTCGCCGGCAGGGCGTTCAGCAATGCGTCCGCATCAAAGGGTCGGAACAGCCGGACTTTGATCAGGCCGACCTTCTCGCCGCGCGCGCTCAGGTGCTCGACGGTCTCCTCGGCGGCGCCGATGCCCGAGCCCATGAGGATGACGACGCGCTCGGCATCGGGTGCGCCGACGTACTCGAAGAGCCGATAGTGGCGACCGGTCAGCTGGGCAAAGCGGTCCATGACGCCTTGAATGATGCCGGGTGCCGCCGCGTAGTAGGCGTTGACCGACTCGCGGCCCTGGAAGTAGACGTCCGGATTCTGGGATGTGCCGCGCAGGCGGGGATGGTCCGGGTTCAGCGCCCGCTCGCGGAAGGCGCAGACCAGATCCTCGTCGATCATGGCGCGGATCACCTCGACCGGCAGCCGCTCGATCTTGGCGACCTCGTGGGAGGTTCGGAAGCCGTCGAAGAAGTGCACGAGGGGCACCCGGCTCTCCAGGGTTGCCGCCTGGGCGATGAGCGCAAAGTCCATGACTTCCTGCACGGATGCCGCGCAGAGCATGGCGTATCCGGTCGCGCGGCAGGCCATGACGTCGGAGTGATCGCCGAAGATCGACAGACCCTGTGCCGCCAGCGCGCGTGCCGAGACATGGAAGACCGCGGGCGTCAGCTCGCCGGCAATCTTGTACATGTTCGGGATCATCAGCAGCAGGCCCTGGGAGGCCGTGAAGGTGGTTGCCAGGGACCCGCCTTGCAGGGCGCCGTGAATGGCGCCCGCCGCGCCTGCCTCGCTTTGCATCTCGACCACGTCGGGGATCGTGCCCCAGAGGTTTTTGATGCCCTGCGAGGACCATTCGTCCGCCCACTCACCCATGTTCGAGGAGGGCGTGATCGGGTAGATGGCAATGACCTCGTTGGTCATATGCGCGACATAGGCGGCGGCTTCATTGCCGTCGAGTGTGGCCATGCTCTTGTGAGACATCGAACTGTCCGCTTGGTGGGTGGAAAGGGGGTGACCGTTAAGTCTCGACGAAGTCTAGAACCTCGCCAGCCTTAACCGTGGTTGATGAAGGGATGATTGCGAATCGCGCGCCATCGACGCGGAGCGCCAGGGGCTGCGGCAGGGCGCGCCAGGCTCGGCGCGCGCTCGGTTTGATCTGATTGGGGGCATGAAGCAGTTGTGATCGAATCCAAGTCAGCCTGTTCCGGTGGTCAGAACGTGGCGGCTCATCCGCCGGATCCAGCGCTCGGTGAAACGCAATGGCTACTATAGACCCAAAATGGAGGCTGAAGGGGACGGTCTTAGCAGGCTTTTTCCATGAATCAGTCGTGACATGATCGGCGTCACCTCCCTTATAGTGTCGGCCGCATCGTGTCGCCCGCATAGTGTCGGTCGCTTGTCGCCGATTGTGAAGGGGGCGGTGCGGCCTGGGTGCTCGAACAGCCCGATCACGCACGTTGACGGCATCGGTTTACATCGCGTCCGCGCCCTATCGATCAGGTGTCGCAACATCGATTAGGGTGTCGCAACGCTGTCTGCGCTTGGTCGACGCCAGCGCTTTCCTGGACTTTGGGGCGCGATTGAATGAGCCACGTGGCGGAAACACCATCCTTGTTACTTCGACCGATGCGGGAGAGCGATCTCGCGACAGTCCTCGCGGTCGAATGCGCGGCCTACGACTTTCCCTGGGCGGAGGGCGTCTTCAGGGATTGCCTGCGCGTCGGCTATTGCTGCTGGGTGGGTGAGATCGAGGGGGTCATCGTTGCCTACGGCATCATGTCGGTGGCGGTTGGCGAGTGTCACGTCTTCAATCTCTGCGTCCATCCGAGCTGGCAGGGCAAGGGCCTGGGTCGCAGGATGCTGAGGCATCTGCTCGCGCTGGCCGTCAAGCGCAGGGCCGAGACCGCCTTCCTGGAGGTGCGCGCATCCAACGTCGGCGCGCGGGCGCTCTATGCCTCCGAGGGTTTTTGCGAGATCGGGACGCGACGGAGCTATTACCCGTCCCACAGGGGGCGCGAGGACGCGACCGTCTTGGCCCGCGAGCTCGTGGGGCTGGACGGCGCGGGCGCCGACCTCGTCTGAGGTGGGCGGGCGCGGCGGCGGTGCGGTGACCTCATCCGCTGTCATCGGTGCTCGGCAACCGGGTATACTTCCAGGTTTAACCAGCGCGAACACCACCTGACTGGCAGCTTTATGAGCGAGCTCGAAGAGCAACTGGGCAAACGCCGCACCTTTGCCATCATTTCCCACCCGGACGCCGGCAAGACCACGCTGACCGAGAAGCTGCTGCTCTTCGGCGGCGCCATTCAGCTCGCGGGCACGGTCAAGGGCCGTAAGGCGGCGCGCCATGCCACCTCGGATTGGATGGAGCTGGAGAAGGAGCGCGGTATCTCGGTCACCTCGTCGGTGATGCAGTTCCCCTATGGCGCGTCCATCGTCAACCTGCTCGACACCCCAGGCCACGAGGACTTTTCCGAAGACACCTACCGGACGCTGACCGCTGTCGACTCCGCGCTTATGGTGATCGACGTCGCCAAGGGCGTCGAAGAACGCACCATCAAGCTGATGGACGTCTGCCGGCTGCGCGATACGCCGATTCTGACCTTCGTCAACAAGCTCGACCGCGAAGGGCGCGATGCCATCGACGTCCTCGACGAGATCGAGGATATCCTGAAGATCAAGTGCGCGCCGGTCACCTGGCCGATCGGCATGGGCAAGCGTTTCAAAGGGGTCTATGACCTGCGTACCGGTCGAACGCATCTGTTCAGTGCCCAGCACGGCGGTAAGATTGCCGAGGGCGAGATCATCGATGGGATCGACAACCCGCGGATGGACGAGATTCTGGGGGATCAGGCGCAGGAGCTGCGCGATGAGATGGAGCTGGTCCAAGGGGCCAGTCATCCGCTGGATCTCGATGCCTATCGGGCGGGCAAGCAGACGCCGGTCTTCTTCGGCTCGGCCATCAACAATTTCGGCGTGCGCGAGCTGCTGGATGCCTTCGTGGACTATGCGCCCGCACCGCGCCCGCGCGAGACCCGTCAGCGGCTGATTCAACCCGACGAAGCCGCCTTCACCGGCTTCGTGTTCAAGATTCAGGCGAACATGGACCCCGCCCATCGCGACCGCGTCGCCTTCATGCGCGTGTGCTCCGGCAGTTACAAGAAGGGCATGAAGATGCGCCACGTGCGCATCGGCAAGAGCATCCAGGTGGCCAATGCCATCACCTTCCAGGCCGACGAGCGTCGCCATGTCGAGGAGGCCTGGCCAGGCGACATCATCGGTCTGCACAATCACGGGACCATTCAGATTGGGGATACCTTCAGCGAGGGTGAGGACATCAAGTACGAGGGGATTCCTTACTTTGCTCCGGAACTCTTCCGCCGTGTCGTCCTCAAGGATCCCTTGCGCATGAAGGCGCTGCAGAAGGGCGTGCTGCAGCTCTCGGAGGAGGGGGCGACCCAGTCCTTCCGCCCGCTGAAGAACAACGACCTCATTCTTGGCGCGGTCGGTATCCTGCAGTTCGACGTCGCGGCCTATCGCCTCAAGGACGAGTACGGCGTGGACGCCATCGTCGAGGCGGTGAGCGTCAAGACGGCGCGCTGGATCGACTGTGCCGACGCCAAGATGTTGGAGCGATTCCGGGATAAGTGCTACGAGAATCTCGCCCTGGATGGCGACGACCAGTTGGTCTATCTGGCACCGACCATGGTGAATCTGAGCCTGGCCGAGGAGCGTTGGCCCGAGGTGCGTTTCCTGGCGACACGCGAGTTGTAGGGGGCTTGTCAGTTGCCAGTTGCCAGTTGCCAGTTGCCAGTTGCCAGTGGGGCGTTGACGGTTGCGGCGGCGTTCTTGTGTCGCGCGGGGAAAAATGCCGCCGGCTCGTGAGGGCGTATGCCAGACCCGCCGTCGTCCGTCACTGATCGAGAGAGCCTTCAATTCAGGTCTTGCTCAGGAGTGAATTTTGGAAACAGAAGCAGTCGTCCAGCTCATCCGCACCGGTATTCCAGGGGCCAAGGTCCAGGTCACGGGTGACGGCAGCCATTTCGAGGCCATCATCGTCAGCGAGGTCTTCGAGGGGTTGTCCCTTTTGAAGCGCGAGCGTCTGGTGATGGAGACCGTCAAGGATCAGGT
Organism: Thiocystis violacea; assembly: GCF_016583565.1. GTDB lineage: Bacteria > Pseudomonadota > Gammaproteobacteria > Chromatiales > Chromatiaceae > Thiorhodococcus > Thiorhodococcus violaceus_A. Next base: position 35,991 of record NZ_NRRF01000020.1, read on the forward strand.
CGCGAGCGGCGAACTCCATGCGCTTTCCGTCAAGGCCCGCACCCCGACTCAGCAAGCGGCACAAGGCTGATCGGTCGTTTGAGCGTGTAGGATGGGCAAAGCCCGTGCGATGCGCTTCGTTCGTAGCGCCGAGGGTCGGCGGGCGTGCCCATCATCCCAGCTCAGTGCCTTGCAGGATGGGCACGCCCCTACAGCGCCGAGGTGAGGCGCAAGCGCCGAGTGCGGACTTTGCCCATCCTACCGACTGCGGTTGATCAAGCCGCAATCTCGAACGAAAAAAGCCCCCGCATATCATGCGGAGGCTTTTTCTTGGGCGTCAGCCGATCTCGCTAAGCCGGTCAAACACCGCCGATCGGGATCGGTGGTTGCTTGGCTGTTGCGCCGCCCTTGGCCGCGCCGTTGCCGCCGCCGGTCTTGGGGGTGGAGCTGCCAGCGTCATCTTCCGGCTCGCGCATCGCGCGACCCTCCATGATGTCTTCGATCTGCTCTTTGGTGATGGTCTCGAACTTCAAGAGCGCCTCGGCCATGGTGTGCAACTTGTCCATGTTCTCGTCGAGCAGGCGCTTCGAGCGCTGGTAGTTGCGGTCGATGATGACTCGCACCTCCTTGTCGATCGCCTGCGCGGTCTCCGGGGAGACCTGGCGTTGCTGGGTCACGGAGCGACCGAGGAAGACCTCGCCCTCGTCCTCCGCATACGCCAGTGGCCCCATGCCGTCGGAGAGCCCAAAACGGGTCACCATGTTGCGGGCGATGTCGGTCGCGCGTTCGATGTCGTTCGAGGCGCCCGTGGTCACCTGCTCGGGTCCGAAGATCATCTCTTCCGCCAGACGGCCGCCGAAGAGGCTGGAGATCTGACTTTCGAGCTGGCGCTTACTCATGCTGTAGCGGTCGCGCTCGGGCAGGAAGAGGGTGACTCCCAGTGCTCTGCCGCGAGGGATGATGCTGACCTTATGAACCGGGTCGTGCTCCGGCACCAGACGGCCGACGATGGCGTGACCAGCCTCGTGATAGGCCGTGAGCTTCTTCTCGGACTCGGACATGACGATGCTGCGTCGTTCGGCACCCATCATGATCTTGTCCTTGGCCTTCTCGAACATGTCCATGGAGACGTCGGTGCGTCCGGCGCGCGCGGCGAACAGGGCGGCCTCGTTGACCAAGTTGGCGAGGTCGGCACCCGAGAAGCCGGGCGTGCCGCGCGCGATGGTCCGTGCGTCCACGTCAGTGGCGATCGGGACTTTGCGCATATGCACTTCGAGGATGGCCGCGCGGCCCGCGAGATCCGGAAGGCCCACGACAACCTGGCGGTCGAAGCGGCCGGGTCGCAGCAGCGCGGGGTCGAGCACGTCGGCACGGTTGGTGGCCGCGATGACGATGATGCCCTCATTGCCCTGGAACCCGTCCATCTCGACGAGCAGTTGGTTGAGCGTCTGCTCGCGCTCGTCGTGACCGCCGCCGAGGCCAGCGCCACGCTTGCGGCCGACAGCGTCGATCTCGTCGATGAAGATGATGCAGGGGGCGCTCTTCTTCGCCTGCTCGAAGAGATCGCGCACCCGCGAGGCGCCAACGCCGACGAACATCTCGACGAAGTCAGAGCCCGAGATGCTGAAGAAGGGCACCTTGGCCTCGCCGGCGATGGCGCGGGCGAGCAGCGTCTTACCTGTGCCGGGTGGGCCGACCATGAGCACGCCGCGCGGAATGCGCCCGCCCAGGTTGGAGAACTTCTGCGGATTCTTCAGGAAGTCGACCAGTTCGCCGACCTCTTCCTTGGCCTCCTCGACGCCCGCGACGTCGCGGAGCGTCACCTTCACCTCGCCCTCGGCGTGCTGGCGTGCCCGGCTCTTGCCAAAGTTGAAGATGCCGCCAGAACCACCGCCGCCTGCGTTGCGGCGCATGAACCAGATCCAGACACCCGCCAGGACCACGAAGGGCAGCCAGGCGGCGACGATCTGCATCAGCACGCTCTGCTCCTCCGGCGGCTTGGCGCGGATGGTGACGGAGTTCTTCAGCAGGTCGCCCACAAGTCCCGGATCGCCCGGGTCATAGGTCTCGAAGCGTGAGCCGTCGCTGCGCACGCCCTTGATCGTCTGATCCTGAATGGTGACCTCCTTGACCGAGCCGTCTGACAACTCCTGTAGGAACTGGCTGTAGCTCAGGTTGCGCGGCTCGATCTGTCCCGGCGAGGTGAGGCTGTTGAGCATCATCACGAGCCAGAAGGTAACGGCAATCCAGAGAAGGATGTTCAGGTTTTTAGCATTCATTCTTTAAGGCTATCCTCGTTGACCTGAAGCGGTACGCTGCTGCCACCGCTTTTCACTTAACAGCACAGATCGGGTCTGGGGCTGGAAATCCAACAGAGTGGTTGGAGCGAAGGCTCGATCGGCGCGCCAGATCGAGCGGCGCGACGCCTACTCTCGACCGGAGCTTATCAGGTTTGCGCATTGGTTGGACTTTGCGAGTTGCGGGCTTGTTCCTGGTCCTCTGGGTCTTGTCCGCCTTGTTCGCCCCGCTGGCGGGCTTGACGCCCAATCGCGTCGATCTCTCCGCCATCCTCGCGCCGCCCGGCGAGCTGTCGCTCCTGGGGAACGACGATCTCGGGCGCCCGGTGCTGGATCGTCTGCTTGCCGGGGCGCGCACCTCATTGATCGTGGGCGTTGGGGTCGTCGCGATCAGCGCCCTGGTCGGCACGCTCATCGGGGGGCTCGCGGGCCTCCTGGGTGGCTGGGTGGATAGGCTGGTGGCCCGGTTGATCGATCTCTTCATGGCGTTTCCGGGCATCCTGCTGGCCATCGCGCTCGCCGGGGTCATGGGGCCGGGTGTCGACAACGTCATTCTGGCGCTGGTGACGGTCGGCTGGGTCGGCTACGCGCGGCTGACGCGCGCCCAGGTACTCTCGCTGGTCGGCCGGGATCACGTCGCCGCCGCACGCGCGCTCGGATGCGCGGGCGCGGCCATCCTCTTCCGCCACCTCCTGCCCCTTGCGCTCGCTCCCCTGCTGGTGGAAGCGACCTTTGGGGTCGCCTCCGCGATCGTCGCAGAGGCGGGGTTGTCGTTCCTCGGTCTCGGCGTGCAGCCGCCGGAGGCCTCCTGGGGCAACATGGTCCGCGATGGCGTGTCCTATCTGCTGGTCGCCCCGCATCTGGTGTTGGCTCCAGGATTGGCGATCTTCGCCGTCGTGCTTTCGGTGAATCTGCTTGGCGATGCCTTGAGGGACGGCTTGGACGTACGTCTCCAGGCGGGCTGAGGCCTGTGGTTTGGTCCTGGCGGGCTCGCCCGCCCTGGCGTGCCTATGCTACAAAGACCCTTTAGCCGAATTGGCGCCCCTTCGTTTTCCGGATGCAGCTCACGCATTCCCCTTCAATGACCGCGTTTGCGAATGCCTAACATGTCGCTTGGCCCCATCATGGTCGATCTTGGCGGGACGGCGCTCGACGCCGAAGACCGCGAGATCCTGCGTCATCCCGCCGTGGGTGGTGTGATTCTCTTCACGCGCAACTTCGAGTCGCCCGAGCAGCTCGCCGAGCTGACCGACGCAATCCATGTGCTACGTCACCCCAGCCTGCTGATCGGCGTCGATCAGGAGGGCGGGCGCGTTCAACGTTTCCGTCAGGGTTTCACGCGGCTGCCGCCCGCGGGCCGGCTCGGGGCATTGTCCGTCTCCGATCCCAAGCGTGCCCGCCAGGTCAGCGCCTCGTTGGCCTGGCTGATGGCCGCGGAACTGCGCGCGGTGGGGGTGGATTTCAGTTTTGCGCCCGTGCTGGACTTGGATCGCGGCATCAGTCATGTGATCGGGGATCGGGCCTTCGGGGGCGATGTGCAGAGGGTTTGCGATCTGGCCTCTGCCTGGTGCGAGGGCGTGCGGCTGGCCGGCATGGCTGCCGTCGGCAAGCATTTCCCGGGGCATGGTGGTGTGTCGGCGGACTCGCATGCCGAGCTGCCCGAAGACAGACGCCGGCTCGTGGACCTGGAGATCGAGGATCTGGTGCCCTTCCGGCGGCTGATCGATCAGGGGCTGGAGGCGGTGATGCCCGCGCACCTGGTCTATCCGAGCGTCGATGCGCGCCCCGCGGGCTTCTCGCCAGTCTGGCTCAAAGGGATCCTGCGCGACCAGCTCGGCTTCCAGGGCGTGATCTTCAGCGATGACCTCAATATGGGCGCCGCGGATGCAGGTGGCGACTACCCAGAACGCGCCCGTGCTGCCTCAGAGGCAGGTTGCGACATGCTGCTGATCTGCAACAATCGACCGGCGGCCGTGCGGATCCTGGATGCCTTTGCGGATCATCGCGATCCGGCCGCCAATCTGCGACTGCTGCGCATGCACGGGCGCAAGTGCGGCGAGCGGTTGAGGCTGCATGAGCAGCCCGAGTGGCAGCGTGCCGTCCGTTACGTCGCTCAGCTCGAAGCACTCGAGACCCTGGATCTCGGGCTCGACGCCCCGAGAGACGACGACCCAACAGACCCGGAGAAAGCAGGATGAAGCTCGACTCGACGACCTATTCCGCCGTGGCGGCCCGCGCGGAATGCCTGGTGACACATGAGGACATGGAGGTGGCGCTGGACCGCATGGCCCTGGAGCTCACGCGGCGATTGGCCGGGAAAGACCCCTTGGTGCTCTGCGTCATGACGGGTGCCGCCATCGTGACCGGCCTGCTCCTGCCGCGGCTCGACTTCCAGTTGCGCCTCGATTACATCCACGCGACGCGCTATCGCGGCGCGACCAAGGGTGGAGAGATCACCTGGCGTCATCGTCCGTCGGAGGCCATCCGCGGCGAGCATGTCCTGGTGTTGGACGATATCCTGGACGAAGGGGTGACAGTGGATCAGGTGATTCGCGCCTGCCATGAGGATGGTGCGGCCAGCGTGCATTCCGCCGTGCTCGTCGAGAAGCAACGCCCGCACCAGTGCGAAGTCGACGTCGTCGGGGTGCGGGTGCCGGACCGCTACCTCTACGGCTATGGTCTGGACTACAAGAATTATTTCCGCAATGTCCGCGGCATCTATGCCGTGGCCGACGAGGATGTCTGACGCCGCGGCGTCATGATGCTATTCGATAAAATGCCAATATAATTAATGACTTTTTGACTATCGACCGCTTTTGTTATACATCCCCTTCAAGGTGTGTGATGCCGACCGCAATGGTGGCGCCCAATCGTTTCGAGGGGCGCCTCGGACTCGAATAACGCGAAGCAACGCCCCCCTGTGCCGCGTTGCTCGCCTTTTGAAGGAGGATGGCTGATGTCGACCTTGGAGGACTATCGCAATTCCCATGCGGAGCTGAGGCAGATGATCGATGATCTGAAGGCGATCCTCAGGCCCGATCTCTTGCATATCCGGCCCAATGCAAAGACGGCTTACGAGCTGTTATGCGATTTGGGCGTGAAGGTTCGCCGCCATCTGGCGGAAGAGGACCGCAGCATCTACCCGACGTTGCTGATTCATGAGGACCCCAGGGTCAAGTCGATCGCCTGGGGGTTCATCAGTGGCGAAAAGCCGCTGCGAAAGATCTTCGACGATTATCACAAGCGCTGGCTGAAGAACTGCGATTTCAACTTCACCGAGGAGTTCTTGGCGGAGACCCATGAGGTGTTCGGCATGGTGGCGCAGCGCATCGATCGCGAAGAGCAGGTGCTCTTTCCCAAACTCGTGGAGATCGGGCTTTTCCAGGAGCAGCCCGGCTCAGACCGCTCCGCCTATTGACCCTGCGCTTGGCTCCTGCGTTAGCCCGCCCTCGGCGTCAACCGCGGGCATTGAGCCGAGGCTCGGCGACCTGATTCCGCCAGATTGAGCGCGGGAGACTCGTGGCGTCTTCGCCATCTCATCTGCTCAAGGCGTCTCTGGAATCCGCGCGGGGAAGAGGAGCCGGAGCCCCATTGGCATGGGTGCTCAGGGCGTCGACTACGCCGCCGTGGCCGCTCGTCGGGTCTTGGTTGTTACTCGGATGGGGTCGAGCAGGGCAAGAACCCCCGTTTCTTGCCAGATCCAGTCAACGCGCAAACGCGCTGGCGAGCCCGTCGCTCGATCCGCGCCTGTGCTGTCGGTGCGTTGAGCTTGCTCCACATAGTCTGTTAGATCCGTGTGCCGCCGGCCCTGCCGGGTTTGGTTTCCCGGGCGCTCTTCGGTAGACTTGCGCGTCTTTATCGATGGCGGTGGATGCATGGGTCTTCTCGCGATTATCGGGGGTTCTGGCTTCAAGAGCCTGCCCGATCTGGAGCTGCTGGACGCGCGTCAAATGGAGACGCCGTACGGTGCCACCTCTGCGCCGGTGACGCGTGGCCGTCTGGGCGGGGAGGCGGTACTCTTTATTCCCCGGCATGGCCCTGCCCACCATCTGCCTCCGCACCGCATCAACTACAGAGCCAACCTCTGGGCGTTGCGTGCGAGTGGCGCCGAGCATGTCGTGGGACTGGCCGCGGTTGGAGGGATCACCCCGTCCTTCGGACCGACCGTGCTCAGTGTTCCGGATCAGGTGATCGATTACACCTATGGTCGCGAGCATACCCTCTACGATGGTGCCAGCGGCGAGGTCGAGCATGTCGATCTCACGGATCCCTACTGTGGCGCGCTGCGGCAGTCTCTGCTAGAGGTTTGCGCCCGGAACGGGCATGCGGTGGTCGACCACGGAACCTATGGCGCAACCCAGGGGCCACGGCTCGAGACCGCTGCCGAAATCAGACGATACGAGCGTGATGGTTGCGATATCGTCGGCATGACAGGCATGCCGGAGGCGAGTTTGGCTCGCGAGCTCGGGCTCTGCTATGCGAGTCTCGCGTTCGTTGTGAATTGGGCCGCCGGTAAGAGCGGTAGCATCATAACCATGAAGGAGATCGAGGAGAATCTCGCCCTCTGTGTCGAGCGGGTGATGTCGGTGCTCACGGCCGTCGCAGGCGCGCGGTGATGGCAGTCGTTGTGGGCTCGAGCACGCAGGGCATTGGAGAATTCGTTGATCATTATAGAAAGACTGCATGCTTGCAGGAGTAATTCAGAATGGCTAGCTCGGAAAAAACCTCGTCTCGTTCGGGTATCGGCTTCCTGCCGAAGCTCATCCTTTGGTCGGTCGTGATCGCCTTCGGCTATCTCTATCTCAGCTCCATTGACCGTGAAGGCGGTGGTCAGACGACCGCGTCCTCGCTGATCTCTTCCATCTCGAAACTCAGTCCCGTCCCGATTTCCGCGCTTCCGGGGATGTCGAAGGGCGAGGAAACGCCGGCTGTGGAGGCCGAGGTCGCACAGGCCGATGCCACGCCGTCGGAGAAGGCGTCGGACCACAAGCCCGTCAGCGATGCTGAGTCGGCGGTCTTCGCCAAGTCCTTGATGAAGCCTGAGGCGGCAACGGTTGAGCCGGCGGCGGAGAAGGCCGTCGAGGCCGTCGCGGCCACTGGCAAGCCAGAGCCAGAGCCGATGGCGCCTCGGCGCCAGGTGGAGATCGCGCCCCCGGCGAGCTACTCAGCGCTTGCGGCAAAGCCACAAGCCGCCACGCCCGAGGTCAAGGCGCGGGAGCCTGTTGTGGAGGCTGCGCCGGTCCCGGCGCAGAGCCAGCAGGCGGCTCCGGCGCCCGCGGCGCAAGTCGCGGCAATGCCGGCGCCGGTTGCGCCCGTGCCTGAAGCGCCGGCTGGCGTCGCGATGGCGCCTGCAAGCCCTGCCCCTGGCGACTGGAGCGCCATGCAGCAGCAGCGCGATCAGATGCTTGCGGAGTACGAAGCCATGCGCCGCGAGGCCGATCAGCGCATGCGTCAATACTGGGAGCGCATGAGATCCGCTGCCCCGGCAATGCCCTACGGCTATCCTGGGTACGCCCCGGGTTATGCGCCAGGGGTCTACGCGCCGCCGCGTTGATGCCGTAGGCCTTGCCGCGCTGCGTCGCTGATCGGCGCGGCAAGGCCGATTGATTCGTGGCACCACTGATGTCTGAAATAGAAGGCTGAGCCGAGGGACGAGGCCCTGCAAAAGGGTGCAAGTTGGGCGTCTTGGCGTCGGCCCGACCTCAGTAGCTGGCCGGCGCGCATCAGTGATGGCCCTGCCCGGATTCGCGGTCACTCTTGCGGTAAACATGCAATGCATGTATAGTTCGAGCGCTTAAGGATGGTGTTGATCCAGTCGCTCGCCAGGCTCGTTGTCTCAGGGACCCCGTTTCGGGGTTTTTTTGTCGCTCGTGAAATGGTGCCAAGAGCCTCGAAAGGCGCTGCGGCACGGTTTAAGAGGTTGGGCCGCTGGCCCAATTTTTGTTTCTGAAGGCGGAATCGATGCAATCTGCTGATAGTCAGCTCACACTTCTGGCGCGCAGGGTCGTCGAGCCCATGGGGTACGAGCTCGTCGGGGTGGAGTACTTCGAGCACGGTGGCAGCGCGACGCTCAGGGTCTACATTGATCACGAGCGCGGTATCGGCTTGGACGACTGCACGGCTGTGAGTCATCAGCTCAGCGGTGTGCTCGATGTCGAAGATCCTCTTCCGGGTCATTACGACCTCGAGGTGTCGTCGCCGGGTTTGGATCGGCCCCTGGTGTTCCCCGAGCACTTCGAGCGATTTGTCGGCGAGCGGATCCGCATCCGGTTGGCGGACAAGATCGAAGGTCGGCGGAAGCTTGAAGGTCGCCTCCTCGGTTGCTTGGATGGCGTGGTCAGGCTAGACGCGGACGGACGCGAATGGGAGGTGCCGCTCTGTGCGGTGGAGTCCAGCCGCCTGGTGCCGGAACTCTGAGATGACATGCAGCGGCCGGAGACTGGCGCTGGTTGCTGGCAAGCTGGTCGCGATGGCTCGGAATCGTCTGGGTCCTAATGCGCTGAGTCGGACAAAGGTGGAATGAGCAAAGAGATCCTACTGGTCGTTGAGGCCGTTTCCAACGAAAAGGACGTCCCCGAAGGTGTCATCTTCGAGGCCATCGAGGCGGCGCTCGCCTCGGCGACCCGCAAGAAGCACGGCGGTGAGATCGAGGTGCGCGTGAGCATCGACCGTAAGACGGGCGACTACCGCACCTTCCGTCTTTGGGAGATAGTTCCGGACCCCGAGGAGGGAGGGCTGGAGGCGCCTTCGCGTCAGATCACTCAGTCCGCCGCCGAGGTGCTCGAGCCCGAGTTGGGGGTCGGCGACTTCATCGAGGAAGAGATCGACTCCGAGCTGTTTGGCCGCATTGCCGCCCAGACGGCGAAACAGGTCATCGTCCAGAAGGTTCGCGACGCCGAGCGTGCGAAGATCGTCGACGCCTTCGCGGAGCGCAGGGGACAGCTGGTCACCGGCATCGTCAAGAAGGCCGAGCGCGGCACCATCGTGCTCGATCTTGGTAACAACGCCGAGGCATTGATCCCGCGCGAGCATGTCATCCCGCGCGAGTCGGTTCGCCCTGGCGATCGTTTGCGCGGCTATCTCTACGATGTGCGCTCCGAGCCGAAAGGTCCGCAGCTATTCGTGAGCCGCACAGCGCCCGAGCTGCTGATCGAGTTGTTCAAGCTCGAGGTGCCGGAGGTTGGCGAGGGGCTGATCCAGATCCTGGGCGCGGCACGCGATCCGGGGTCACGGGCGAAGATCGCGGTGCGGACCGCCGATCCGCGCATCGATCCGGTCGGCGCCTGCGTGGGCATGCGTGGTTCGCGCGTCCAGGCGGTCTCCAACGAGCTGAACGGCGAGCGAGTCGATATCATTCTCTGGGACGAGAATCCGGCGCAGTTCGTCATCAATGCCATGTCGCCAGCAGACGTGGTCTCCATCGTCATCGACGAGGAGGCGCGCAGCATGGACGTCGCGGTGAAGGAAGAGAACCTGGCGCAGGCCATCGGTCGATTCGGCCAAAACGTTCGACTCGCCACCCAGCTCAGTGGTTGGGAGCTCAACGTGATGGACGAGCGAGATGCGGCGGCCAAGAGCGAGCAGGAGTCCCTGCGTTTCGTCCATAGCTTCATGGAGCAGCTCGAGGTCGACGAAAGTCTCGCGATGCTGCTCGTCGAAGAAGGTTTTAGTAGCGTCGACGAGGTGGCCTATGTGCCCCTGGCGGAGATGCAGGCCATCGACGAGCTTGACGACGAAACCATCGACATGCTGCGCGAACGCGCCAACGACGTCCTGCTGACGCGGGCCATTGCGACCGAGGAGGTCGCTGACGATTCGGGCGCGACGGGCTTGATGACGCTCGAAGGAATGGATGAGGCCCTCGTCGAGGCCCTTGCCGACCGCGGTGTGGCGACGCTCGAAGATCTGGCCGAACAATCGGTCGATGAGCTGATGGAGATCGAGGGCATGGACGAAGAGCGTGCCGCCAGCTTGATCATGAAGGCGCGCGAGCCCTGGTTCGCGGATGCCCCAGAGGAATAGAGGTACAAAAGACAGTCCATGAGTGAAGTCACGGTCAAGCAACTCGCCTCCACGGTCGGCATTCCGGTCGAGCGCCTTCTTTCACAGCTGAACGAGGCTGGCATCACCGCGAGCGGTGCCGACGCCACGTTGACGGAGCAGGAGAAGATTCAGCTGCTCGGCTATCTGCGTCGCAGCCATGGCAAGGAGGATGGTGACGGCAGCGCCGCGCCGAGCCAGGTCACGCTCAAGCGTAAGTCGGTCAGCGAACTGCGCCAGCCAACGGTTGCCCCGCGCAGCAGCACCGCGGGGGTGCGCCCACCGCAGGCGCCGCGCGGTGGAAAGACGGTGAGCGTCGAGGTTCGCCGCAAACGCACCTATGTGAAGCGCGCCGATGAGCCCGGCTCCACCGCGGGCGGGACATCCACGTCGGCCCGTCGTCAGGGCGGCGACTCCAGCCGCGGCGGACGCGCGCGGCAGGCGCAGACCGCCGCGACCTTCGACGAGACGCGGCGCCGCACCGAACTCGAATCCCACCGCGCCGAGCAGGAAGCCCGTCGGCTAGCCGACCAGGAGGAGCAGGAGCGTATTGCTCGGGAAGAGGAGATTCGCCAGCGTGAGGCAGCGGAGGTCCGTCGTGCCGAAGAAGAGGCACGCCGCCGCACCGAAGCGGAAGAGCGCGAACGCCTCGAGCGCGAGTCCATCGCCCAGCTGAAGGCCGGACAGGACGCCGCACCGATCGAGGATGAAGAGCCTGCGGCGGCGGGAGGCGAGGTTGTGCGCCGGGCTGCCGAAGCGGCCAAGCCCAAGAAAGCCGTCAAGAAGGCCGAGCCGGTCGAGAAAGAGCGCGCTGGCAAGAAAACCGCCCGTAAGGATGCCATCCGCGCGCGGGATCTGGACACCGCCGCACGCACTGACTATGAAGAGGTCGATGGCCCCGGCGGCGGTCGCGGTCCGCGGCGCAGGAAAAAGGCGCCCAAGCCCCAACTCCAGGACAAGCACGTCTTCCAGCGGCCGACGGCGCCCGTGGTGCGCGATGTCGAGGTTCCGGAGAGCATTTCGGTCAGTGACCTCGCCAACCGGATGTCGGTGAAGGTCTCCGAGGTCATCAAGGAACTCTTCAAGCAAGGGATGATGGTCACCATCAACCAGAAGCTGGATCGCGACACCGCGACCATCGTGGTCGAGGAGATGGGGCACAAGGCAATCGTCGCCGACGAGCGCGACGCCGAGGGCACGCTGATCGACGAGGTGCAGGAGCAGGAAGGTCAGTTCGAGGCGTTGCCGCGTCCGGCGGTCGTGACCATCATGGGCCACGTCGACCACGGCAAGACCTCATTGCTCGACTACATTCGACGCACCCGTGTCGCCTCCGGCGAGGCCGGCGGTATCACGCAGCACATTGGCGCCTATCACGTCGAGACGGAGAAGGGCACGGTCTCCTTCCTGGATACCCCCGGCCACGCCGCCTTCTCCGCGATGCGGGCACGCGGCGCCAAGGTGACGGACATCGTCATCCTGGTCGTCGCGGCCGACGACGGTGTCATGCCGCAGACCATCGAGGCCATCCAGCACGCACGTGCGGCCCGTGTGCCGATTATCGTTGCCGTCAATAAGATGGATAAGCCGGACGCCAACCCGGATCGGGTCATGCAGGAGCTCACGCAGCACGAAGTCCTGCCCGAGGAATGGGGCGGCGATACCATGATGGTCAAGGTCTCGGCCAAGACCGGCGATGGCATCGACGCGCTGCTCGACGCCCTTCTGCTGCAGTCCGAGGTGCTCGAGCTGAAGGCCCCGGTGGACGGGCCTGCGCGCGGTGCCATCGTCGAATCCAGCCTCGACAAGGGCCGTGGTCCCGTGGCGACCGTCCTGGTTCAGACAGGAACCCTTCGGCGTGGCGATATCATCGTCAGCGGCGGCGAGTATGGCCGTGTGCGTGCCATGTTCGACGAGGCCGGCAATCCGGTCGAGTCGGCCGGGCCCTCGATCCCGGTTCAGGTTCTGGGTCTCTCCGGAACGCCGAATGCTGGCGATGATGTCATGACGGTCAGCGACGAGCGTCGGGCACGTGAGGTGGCCGATCTGCGCTCGGCCAAGCTGCGCCAGAGTCGCTTCGACGAGCAGCGTGGCGCCAGCCTCGACCAGCTCTTTTCCCAGCTCAAGGATGGCGAGCTGAAGTCGGTCAATCTCATCGTCAAGGCCGACGTTCAAGGCAGTCTCGAGGCGCTCAAGGACAGCCTGCTCAAGCTCACCAATGACGAGGTCAAGGTCGCCATCGTGGCCTCGGGCGTCGGCGGGATCACCGAGTCCGATGCCAATCTGGCCGTAAGCTCGAACGCGATTCTGCTCGGCTTCAATGTGCGCGCCGATGCCGCTGCCCGCCGCGTGGTGGAAGAGAAGGGCCTCGATCTGCGTTACTACAGCATCATCTACGAGCTGATCGATGATGTGAAGCAGGCGATCTCGGGTCTCCTGAGCCCCATCGTGACCGAGGAGATCATCGGCTTGGCCCAGGTGCGGGACGTCTTCCGCTCGTCCAAGTTCGGTGCCATCGCCGGTTCCATGGTGATCGAGGGTGTCATCCGTCGAAACAGCCCGATTCGCGTTCTACGCGACAACGTCGTCATCTACGAGGGTGCGCTGGAGTCGCTGCGCCGCTTCAAGGACGACGTCAGCGAGGTCAAGTCCGGCATGGAGTGCGGTATCGGCGTCAAGAACTACAACGACGTCCAGCCAGGCGACCAGATCGAGGTCTTCGAGCGCACCGAGCGGGCCCGCGTCCTGTGAGCGAACGTGAATTCGATCGCACGGAGCGGATCGGTGCCGAGTTGCAGCGCGTCCTCTCGGTCGTGCTGCGTGATCAGGTGAAGGATCCGCGGCTGGCCAGTATCACGGTTCACGAAGTGCGTGTGACCAAGGATCTGGCGCATGCCAAGGTCTTCTTCACCTGCTTCCCGGCCGATGAGGATACGGCGACGCAGGCCCAGCTCCTCAACAGTCGTCTCGCCGGCTTCCTTCGACATGCGCTCGCGCAGGAGGTGCGTCTGCGCACCATCCCGCAGCTGAGCTTCGTGCACGATGAATCGATCGGCTATGGCGAGCGTCTCTCGTCGCTGATCGATCAGGCTGTGGCGACGTCCGAAGCCACGAATCCGCACAGCGCGGATCAGGAGCACTAAGCGCATGGGACGTCGACGAAATCCGGGACGCAACGTCACCGGCATTCTCCTATTGGATAAACCGCTGGGCCTGACCTCGAACGATGCCCTGCAGCGCGTCAAGCGGCACTATCGCGCGGCCAAGGCAGGGCACACCGGAAGCCTGGATCCGCTCGCGACCGGTCTCTTGCCCTGCTGCCTTGGCGATTCCACCAAGTTCTCGGCCTTCCTCTTGGACGCCGACAAACGCTATCGGGTGCGCGTGCGCCTGGGTGTGACGACGACGACGGCGGACGCCGAGGGCGAGGTCGTCGAGACGCGGCCCGTCGAGGGTGTCGACGAGGAGCGCCTCAGGGAAGTTCTGACGCGGTTCACCGGCAGCATCGATCAACTGCCTCCCATGTACTCCGCCCTGAAACACCAGGGACAGCGGCTCTACAAGCTTGCGCGGCAGGGGGTCGAGGTCGAGCGTCAGCCGCGCCGCATCGATATCCACGCGCTCGAGCTGACGGCTTTTGAGCTGCCGGAGATCGAGCTGGACGTGCACTGTTCCAAGGGCACCTATGTGCGAACCCTGGCAGAGGATATCGGGCGCGCGCTCGGCTGCGGAGGCCATGTGATTGCCCTGCGGCGCACGGGCGTCGGCCCCTACCTCGAGTCCAGCGGGCCGTTCATTGCGCTCGACGAGGTGGCTGCGCTCGCCGAGCAAGAGAATTTCCAGGCACTGGACGCCCTGCTGTTGCCGCTGGATACGGCGCTGGGGCATTGCCCCGCGCTGCGACTGTCAGAGGATTCGGCCTTCTATCTGCGTCAAGGGCAGCCCGTGTTGGTACCACAGGCCCCGACCGAGGGCCTGGTGCGGCTCTACGATCCCTCCGCCCGTTTCATCGGTGTCGGCTTCATCCTCGAAGACGGCAAGGTGCAGCCGAAGCGGCTGATCTAGGAGCCTGTCTGGCCTTGAGTGAGTGCACCGGCCGTCGGGTTTGGATGCGCCACTGCGAGGCACTAGAATCTCGACCAGTCTTACTCACCGGCCCGATCCTCCTGAAGTCATTGTCGGGAGGATCCCCCGCGGCAGCCTCTGTCGTGGCGGATGGCCTTTTCTTCATCCTGAACAATCTAGGAGACCAGCAATGACGATGACCGCCGAGGACAAGAAGAAGATCGTTGACGACTACGCACGTGCTGACCGGGATACCGGCTCGCCCGAGGTCCAGGTCGCCCTGCTGACCGCGCGCATTCTGCAGTTGACCGAGCACTTCAAGGAGCACAAGCATGATCATCACTCCCGTCGCGGGCTGGTGCGCATGGTCAACTCCCGCCGCAAGCTGCTCGACTACCTCAAGCGCAAGGATCTGGACCGCTATCGTGATCTGATTTCGCGTCTCGGGCTGCGTCGTTAAGACGCGTCCCAACCTCGGCGAGCGGATGATCGGTCTGCGATCTCCTGCTTGCCGGCTCGTCGCGGCCTCTCGGCCGCGCTCTGAGCAGACAGCAATTGCTGCCACCCGTTCTCTTGCTGGCTCGAGCCAAGGTCGGAGTGCACCAGGGTCCGCAGCCCAGACGGCCCAAACACCCCCGAGGATTTTTCCGTGATTCCCACTCCCATCGTTAAGCAATTCCAATTCGGAGAGCAGACAGTCACGCTGGAGACTGGCGAGATCGCCCGCCAGGCCGATGGTGCTGTCATGGTCAACATGGACGACACCGTGGTTCTCGTGACCGTCGTCGTGGACAAGCGGCCCGGCGTTGAGCGCGACTTCCTGCCACTGACGGTCGACTATCAGGAAAAGACCTATGCCGCCGGCCGCATTCCGGGTGGCTTCTTCCGCCGCGAGGGCCGTCCGAGCGAGGGCGAGATCCTCACCGCACGCCTCATCGACCGCCCGATCCGTCCGCTCTTCGCCGATGGTTTCACGCGTGAGGTCCAGATCATCGCGACCGTCAAGTCGCTGAATCCGGCAGTCAACCCCGAAGTCCCGGCCCTGATCGGCGCCTCGGCCGCGCTGGCGGTGTCGGGCTTGCCCTTCAACGGTCCGATCGGCGCGGCGCGCGTTGGCTACAAGAACGGCGAGTACATCCTCAATCCCGCAGTCGTGGGTTTGAGCCCTGACTCCGACCTCGATCTGATCGTGGCCGGAACCGACAAGGCCGTGCTCATGGTCGAGTCCGAGGCGCGGGGTCTGTCCGAAGAGGTCATGCTGGGTGCCGTGCTCTTCGGTCACGAGCAGCTGCAGTCGGTCATCCAGGCCATCCGCGAGCTAGCCGCCGAGGTCAACAAGACGCCGCTGGCGTGGTCGCCGCCCGAGTCCGATCTGGAACTGGCCGACGCGGTGCAGAGCGGGTGCGGTGAGCAGGTTGCTGCGGCCTATCAGATCAAGGTGAAGCAGGAGCGTTACGCCGCGCTCGACGCCGCGCGTGCGGTCGTCATCGGTCAGCTCTGCGGCGGCGACGCGCCAAAGTGGACTGAACTCCAGGTGCGGGCGGCGATCGAGAAGCTCGAAAAGAAGGTCGTGCGCGAGTCGATCCTCTCCGGTAATCCGCGTATCGACGGCCGTGACGGCAAGACCGTGCGCCCGATCACCATCCGCACCGGCGTGTTGCCGCGCACCCATGGCTCGGCGCTCTTCACCCGTGGCGAGACCCAGGCGATCGTCGTCACCACGCTCGGCACCGAGCGCGACTCGCAGATCATCGATGCACTCGACGGCGAGCGCCGCGAGCACTTCATGCTGCACTACAACTTCCCACCCTTCTGCGTGGGTGAGTCGGGTCGCGTCGGCAGCCCCAAGCGTCGCGAGATCGGCCACGGCCGTTTGGCCAAGCGCGGTGTCCTCGCCGTCATGCCGAGCATCGAGGAATTCCCCTATTCGGTGCGTGTGGTCTCGGAGATCACCGAGTCGAACGGCTCCAGCTCCATGGCCAGCGTCTGCGGGACCAGTTTGGCACTCATGGATGCCGGCGTGCCGATCAAGTCGCCGGTGGCCGGTGTCGCCATGGGCCTGATCAAGGAAGACGAGCGCTTCGCCGTCCTGACCGACATCATGGGTGACGAGGATCACCTCGGCGACATGGACTTCAAGGTCGCGGGCACCTCCGGGGGCATCAACGCCCTGCAGATGGACATCAAGATCGAAGGCATCACCAAGGAGATCATGGAGATCGCCCTGGCGCAGGCGAAAGACGGCCGCATGCACATCCTCGGCGAGATGAACAAGGTGATCGACTCGCATCGCCTGGAGATGTCCGAGCATGCGCCGCGCATCATCGAGTTCAAGATCCATCCGGAGAAGATCCGCGACGTCATCGGCAAGGGCGGTTCCGTCATCCGCTCCATCACGGAAGAGACCGGGGCGACCATCGACATCAACGACGATGGCGTGGTCAAGATCTTTTCGGTCGAGAAGGCCGCCGGCGAAGAGGCCAAGAAGCGCATCCGCCTCATCACCGCGGACGTCGAGGTCGGCAAGATCTACGAAGGCAAGGTCGCCCGCTTGATGGACTTCGGCGCCTTCGTCACCATCCTGCCCGGACGCGACGGTCTGGTTCACATCTCCCAGATCTGCGAGGAGCGCGTCCAGTCCGTGAGCGACAAGCTCAAGGAAGGCGACGTGGTGCGCGTCAAGGTCCTGGAAGTCGACAAGCAGGGCCGCATCCGTCTGAGCATGAAGGCGGTCGAGCCCGGCGAGTAATGCCGATCGACGCTGCTCGATTGCGGTAGAAAAAAGGGGCCATGTGGCCCCTTTTTTCGTTCTTGCTCATGTCCGTTCGGGAAGGCCGTGCGTGCGATCGCCGAGGGGCGCCAGCTCAGCGCCCTGGTTTGCGCCCCAGTGAGATCCCGGCAATCACCACGGCCAGCGCGACGACGGCGACGATGAGTGTCGCCAGTGCGTTGATCTGCGGGGAGACGCCCATGCGGACGCTGGAGTAGACGACCATCGGCAGCGTCGTGGCACCCGGACCCGAGACGAAGCTGGCGATGACCAAATCATCGAGCGAGAGGGTGAAGGCGAGCAGCCAGCCCGAGAGCAGGGCCGGCGCGATCAGCGGTAGGGTGATGCGCATGTAGACGCCGAGCGGGCGCGCCCCCAGGTCCATCGCGGCCTCCTCCAGCGAGGCGTCCATCTGTCCCAGCCGGGAGCGCACGACCACGGCCACGTAGGCCATGCTGAAGGTCACATGCGCGATGGTGATGGTGGTGAAGCCGCGCCCGGTTGGCCAGCCGATGAGCTGCTGCATGGCGACGAAGAGCAGCAGCAGCGACAGGCCGATGATGACGTCCGGCATTACCAGCGGGGCGGTGAGCAGCAGCTCGAAACCTGTGCGGCCGCGGAAGCGCCCATGCCGGACCAAGGCATTGGCCGCGAGCGTGCCCATGACCATGGCGACGGTGGCGTTGGTCGCGGCAATGCGGATGCTCAGCCAGGCGGCGTCCAGCAGTTGGTGGTTGTGCAGCAGCGCCCCATACCACTTGAACGAAAAGCCGGACCAGACGGTGACCAGCCTGGATTCGTTGAAGGAATAGAGTATCAGCAGCAGGATGGGGACGTAGAGAAAGGCGTATCCGAACGCCAGGATCCCGATCAACGGCCAGGCGCGTCGCTTCATGAGGCTGCCTCGTCCATGTTCTGCTGCAGGCGCTGCATCAGCACGAAGGGCACCACCAGCACCGCGAGCAGCACGATCGCCAGCGCGGAGGCGAGCGGCCAGTCCTGATTGGAGAAGAACTCGGTCCACAGCAGTTTGCCAACCATGAGACTGCTGGGGCCACCGAGCAGATCGGGGATGACGAACTCACCGACCACGGGAATGAACACCAGCATGCTGCCGGCAATGATCCCGGGTTTGGACAAGGGCAGGGTGACCTTGAAGAAGGCGCGCAGCGGTCGGCAGCCGAGGTCTGACGCGGCCTCCAGCAGGGCCGGGTCCAGCCGTGTCAGGTTGGCGTAGAGCGGCAGGATCATGAAGGGCAGATAGGAGTAGACGACGCCGATATAGACGGCGGTCTGGGTGTGCAGGATCTGCAAGGGCGCATCGATGATGCCCAGCCAGAGCAAGAAGCTGTTGAGGAGGCCGTTGGAATTGAGGATGCCGATCCAGGCATAGACCCGGATCAGAAACGACGTCCAGAAGGGCAGCACGATCAGCATCAGCAGCAGCATGCGTCGGCGTTGCGCTGCCGTCGCGATGGCATAGGCCATGGGATAGCCCAGCAGCAGACAGAGCAGGGTGCAGATCAGCGCCACCCAGAGCGAATTGAGGAAGGCCGCCAGATAGATGTCATCCTCCCAGATCAGCATGAAATTCTGCAGATTGATCTGGATCTGCAGCAGGCCGTCCGCGACCCACTCCCAGAGTGCCGTGTAGGGCGGTTGTGCCAGTGCCGTCTCGGCGACGCTGATCTGCAGCACGATCATGAAAGGCAGCAGGAAGAAGAGGCCAAGCCAGAAATAGGGGACGCCGATGTTGACCAGGCGGCTCAGGCGGCGTCGGCCCTTCGGGTGATGGCGGGTGCTCTGGCTCATGGCGCGGCCCGCGGCGTCGAGCTGGCGTCGCTCATTCGGTCAGGACCACGCCGCTGGTCGGCGACCACTCGACGCTGACCGCCTGTTCCCAGGTCAGCGCCTGTTCGGTCCGCGGCTGATGGTTGGTCAGCGTCATCTCGACCAGCTGCCCGCCGTTGGAACGGATGCGATAGATGGACACGTCGCCCAGGTAGGCGATGTCCTCGACGATGCCTCTGAGCTGGTTGACGCCATCTGGACTGGGGGCCTCGCTCAGTCGCATCTTCTCCGGGCGGATCGCCACCGTGACCGGGGTGCCGAGCGGATGCGGGTGAAAGCTGCGCATCCGCAGGGTGCCGCCGTGATGGGCCTCGATCAGAACCTGATCGGCCTCGCGTTCGATCACCTTGCCCTCGAAGAGGTTCACGGAGCCGATGAACTCCGCGGTGAAGCGGCAGTTGGGAAACTCGTAGATGGCCGTCGGCGTATCCACCTGCATGATTTGCCCGGCGTCCATGACCGCGATCCGCGTGGACATGGTCATGGCCTCTTCCTGATCGTGGGTCACGGTCACGAAGGTAATGCCGAGGCGCTCCTGCAGGTTGACCAGCTCGAACTGGGTGCTCTCGCGCAGGCGCTTGTCGAGCGCGCCGAGCGGCTCGTCCAGCAGCAGGAGCTTGGGGTGCTTGGCCAGGCTGCGCGCCAGGGCGACGCGCTGGCGCTGACCGCCCGAGAGCTGATCCGGCCGACGCTTGCGCAGTTCCGTGATCTTGAGCAGGTCGAGCATCTCGCCGACGCGCTCCTGTCGCTCCTTCTTGGGGATGCGGTCCTGCTTGAGCCCGAACTCGACGTTCTGCTCCACCGTCATGTGTGGAAAGAGGGCGTAGGACTGGAACATCATGTTCACGGGACGGGAGTAGGGCGGCACGTCGGTCACGTCCACTCCATCGATGAAGATCCGGCCGGAGGTCGGATACTCGAAGCCCGCGAGCAGACGCAGCAGGGTCGATTTGCCGCAGCCCGAGCTGCCCAGCAGCGAGAAGAACTCGCCTTTGAAAATGTTCAGACTGACGTCGTCGACCGCGTAGAGGTCACCGAAGCGTTTGGTGACGCGGTCGATGCGCAGGTAGGGCGGCGCCTTCGGATCCTGCCAGGGCTCCAGCAGGCGCCGGTCGGTGGTCACGGCCATGGGCAGGATCCGTCGCGGTCGTCAGCGATTGGCCTTGAGGCGCGTCCAGAGCCGGTTCAGTGTCCGGATCTCGCGGTCGCTGCGCTCGCTGGGGACGAAGAGCTTGGCGCGCAGCTCAGGTGGCGGGTAGATCTCGGGGTCATTGCGCAGCGCGGCGTCGATCATGGGTGTCGCGGCCGTGTTGGGATTGGCGTAGAAGACGTAGTCCGAAACGTCCGCAATGACACGGGGATCCAACAGATAGGCGATGAAGGCATGTGCCGCCTCGGGGTTGGGGGCGTCCTTCGGGATCGCGATCACGTCGGTCCAGAGCGCGGCGCCTTCGCGCGGGATACGGTAGGTCACCGCGACGCCCTTGTTGGCCTCTTTGGCGCGTTCTTGCGCCTGCAGCACGTCGCCCGAATAGCCCTGTGCCACGCAGATGTCCCCGTTCGCCAGGTCTGTGATGTACTGTGACGAGTGAAAGTAGCGGATGTGGGAATGAATGCCCGCGATCAGCGCGCTGGCGGCGTCCAGGTCTGCCTTTGCTAGGCTGTTCGGATCCTTGCCCAGATAGGCGAGTGCGGCCGAGAAGACCTCGGTCGGGTCGTCGAGCAGGGAAATGCCGCAGCCTTCCAGCTTGGCGGCCTTCTCCGGGTCGAAGATCAGGCCCCAGGTATCGATCTTGGTATCGTCGCCGAGCGCGGCCTTCACCTTGTCGACATTCAGCCCCAGGCCGGAGGTGCCCCACATATAGGGCACGAGGTATTGGTTGCCTGGATCGCTGGATGCCAGACTGGCCATGATCTCGGGGTCGAGCTTGTCGAGCCCCGGCAACTTGGACTTGTCGAGCGGCTGATAGAGTCCGGCCTTGATGTGACGCGCGGCGAAGGGGCGCGCGGTTGGGAAGATGAGATCGTATCCGCTGCTGCCGGCGAGGAGCTTGGCCTCTAGAACCTCGTTGGAGTCATAGACGTCTAGCACGGGTCGGATGCCCGTGCGCTCCTGGAAGTTGGGGAGCGTGTCCTCGGCGAAGTAGTCGCTCCAGTTGTAGATGTGCACCTGCTGCTCGGCGGCGCTGGCCGAGGCGATGCCCAGCATCAGGAGCGGAGCTAGGAAACGCAAGGCAGAGAACGGCTTAGTCAATTGTCGCACCTCAGTGGTCGGTCGTCTGTTATTCGGCCGTAACTATCGGGTTGGCAAGCCAAAATCGATCAGCTGCCTATCCTACTGCATGTCGGTCGCCGCGCACATCGCCGTTGGCCAAGGGCGGTGCGTCCGGGGTCTGCGCCTGCCCACGCCAGGCGCGCAATGGCGGGCCGAGGAGGCGGTTTCGGCGAGCCCCATGCCGATGCCAAGACTTGGAGGCGGCGGCCGGCGAACCCATTGACGCCATGATTACCCCGTTCATTATCGAGGGCCTCGTCTTGACCGATCCTGATCCGCCTGATTCGGGCCAAACCTTCCGAATTGGCACCGTCTCCCGTCTGACCGGCGTCCCGACCGATACCCTCCGCGTCTGGGAGCGCCGCTATCATGTCGTGACTCCGATGCGATCCGAAGCCGGAACCCGTCATTATGCGGCGGAGGACGTGGGGCGTTTGTCGCTGATCAAGCGTCTGGTCGACGGTGGCGATGCCATCAGCAGCGTGGCGAATCTGTCGCTCCATGACCTGCGCGAGCGCATGCGCGGTGCCGATCAGCCCGAGCGTTTTTCCGCTGCCCAACGCGATTGCCGTCTGGTGGTCTGCGGCGCCTATCTCGCGGATCGCCTGCGTCTGGAGCCGAGTGTCCAGAGGGGGATCGAGCTGTTGGGATGTTTCGATTCGCTCGCTGGCGTGATGGCCGCGTCCTTCGCGCAGCCGCCAGACGTCCTGGTGCTCGAGCTGCCGACCTTCCATGCCGACGACGTGAGCCAGATCCACCAGCTATTGACGCGCTGCGGTGCCGAGCGTGTCCTGCTCATCTATGGGTTCGCGAGCCGCTCGGCACTGGCGCTGCTCGATGCCGCGAGGGTTGTGGTCCGCCGCGCGCCCCTGGGCGTCGACGAGATTCAGCATCTGTGCCGATCGCTGGTGCCGCAGCTGCAGGTGCCGGTCGAGCCGAACACCAGGGGCCTCTTCGATGCCAATGAGCCGCCACCGCCGCGCCGCTTCGCGGAGGCCGAACTGGCGCGGCTAGCGTCATTGCCGGCGAGCGGAGACTGCGATTGGCAACGCCACCTGATCGATCTGATCGCGTCGCTGACGGCCTTCGAACGCTACAGCCTGGAGTGTGCCTCGCGCAGCGGTGAAGACGTGGCCGCGGTTGCCTTCATCAATGCCTGTACGGCCCGCGCCCGTGCCTTGATGGAGGGCGCGCTGGAGCGCGTTGTGTATGTTGACGCGGATGTTGTGTCTCTCGACGCGGGCGATGCCGGGGAATGACTGAACCGGCGGGGCGCTTAGCGCTAGAATAGTCGGATAACGTCCGGTGTCCCCTTCGACGCTTCGCCCACCTCATCAGCCCCCTGGATTCGACCTATGATTTCGCTCCTGGACTATGGCGCAGGCAATGTCCGCAGTCTGCGCAATGCCATCCATGCCCTTGGCTACACCCTCACAGAGATCGAACGGCCCGAGGACATCCTCAAGGCCGAACGGTTGATCTTCCCCGGCGTGGGCGCCTTCGGCGCGGCGATGGAGCGATTGCACCGGCTTGGCTATGTCGAGCCCTTGAAGGCATATCTGGCCGCGGGCCGGCCCTATCTGGGTATCTGCATCGGTCTTCAGACCCTATTCGAGGGCAGCGACGAGTCGCCTGGCGTCGAGGGTCTGGGTCTGATCCCAGGGCGGATTCGCCGCTTCGACGACCCCAGCCTGTCCGTCCCGCACATGGGTTGGAACGACGTGCGTGTCGAGCGTGCATCGCCGCTCTTCGCCGACTACGCAGGCGAAAAGCTCTACTTCGTGCATTCCTACCGCGCCGAGCCGAGCGCCGAAAACGCCGACTGGCGTCTGGCGACCACCGACTATGGCGCGCCTTTCCTGAGCGCCGTTCAGCGCGGACGCGTCGGCGCCGTGCAGTTCCATCCGGAAAAGAGTGGTGCCGCTGGCTTGCGTCTGCTGCGCCATTTCCTGGCCGGCGAAGATACGGCCAGCGCCTGCGCGCCAAACCAAGAGCCCACGCGCTTCGCCAAGCGCATCATCGCCTGTCTGGACGTGCGCTCGAACGACGCCGGCGACCTCGTCGTCACCAAGGGCGATCAATATGACGTGCGCGAGTCCGGCGAGGTGCGCAACCTCGGCAAGCCGGTCGAGCTGGCCCAACGCTACTACGCCGAGGGCGCGGACGAGATCACCTTCCTCAACATCACCGGCTTTCGCGACTTTCCCTTGTCCGACCAGCCCATGCTGGAGGTGCTCAAGCGCACCTCCGAGCAGGTCTTCGTGCCCCTGACCATCGGTGGGGGCATTCGCGCCTTCACCGACGCCAATGGCCAGCACTACTCGGCCCTGAGCGTCGCCGACGAGTATTTCCGCTCGGGCGCCGACAAGATCTCCATCGGCTCCGATGCCGTCGACGCCGTCGAGCAATACAAGGCGCGGGGCGGGATGAAGGACGGCAGTACCGCCATCGAGCAGATCGCCAAAGTCTATGGCAATCAGGCCGTCGTCATCTCCATCGACCCGCGTCGGGTCTATGTCGAGTCTCCCACCGCAACGGCGCATCCAACGGTCGCGACGGCCACGCCCGGTCCGAACGGCGAGCGCTACTGCTGGTTTCAGTGCACCGTCAAGGGTGGCCGCGAGGGCCGTGATGTCGACGTCGTCGAGCTGGCGCGTGCCTGCGAAGACCTCGGCGCAGGTGAGATCCTGCTCAATTCCATCGACCGAGACGGGACCGGCGCCGGCTTCGATATCGAGCTGATCCAGGCGGTCCGGGCGGCGGTCACCATCCCCGTCATCGCCTCCAGTGGCGCGGGCTGCGTGGAGCACTTCGCCGAGGTCTTCGCGGCGACCGGCGTGGAAGCCGCGCTGGCGGCCGGGATCTTCCATCGACGCGAGATTCCCATCGAGGCCGTCAAGTCCTATCTGCGCGAGCAGGGGATCGAAATCCGGACCTGATCCAGCATGCCAAAGCCGGCATTCCTCCTGGTCGCACTCGCAAGCCTGTTTGCGCTCTTTGGTTTGGCGCTCTTCGGTTGCGCCCCGGGCAGTCTGACCGGTGACCGATCTCCAATCCAGGCGCCGACGCCCGTGCGCTTGAGCCGCGACGAGGTCCTGTCGACCACGGCAGCCTGTCATCTGCTGCGTGTCGGTCAGTGGAACGACGTGGCGGTCACGGATGCCGTGGTGATCGTCGCGGCGGACAAGTACAAGCTCCAGGTCGATGACATCATCGCGCGCTCCAACCAGCTGGCGCAGGAATATCAGAGCCACCCGACGGACCTGCTGACCCGTGCCATCGATGCCTGCCATCGGCTCGAAGACGTGACCGGCGTCGTCTCCGCCCTGGTGCGGTTCGAGCCGAGCGGTGAGCTGCGCACGACCTGGCTGCGCATCGACGGCACTGAGATTAGCTCGGGGTTCGCCAAGCGCACCGCCGCCGAGCTGCGTCGGCGCAGGGCCATCGGACTGGTCATCAACAGCCCCGGCGGTTCCGTCTTCGAGGCACGCAAGCTCGGCCGCTATCTGCGCGCCAATGGTCTGCGTGCGGCCGTGGACGGCTATTGTGCCTCTGCCTGCGTCGACGTGCTGGCCGGTGGCGTCGAACGCTACGTCACGCCGAGCGCCAAGCTCGGTATCCACCAGAGCAAGGTGCCCCGGCGCTACAGCAGCCACGAAGGTGGCCAGCTCTATGTCGCGGATTCCTTCCGCTACCTCCGCGAGATGGGTGTCGACGCCGACGTCGCCATCGCGGCGGCCTCGGTTCCTCATGATGAGATCCTGCTCATCCCCTTGGCCGATGCCCTGGAGACCGGTCTGGTCACCGGCGTGGTCGACGGGTTCGAGTAGCCCGGCCCGGCACCGCTGCTCCCTCGCGCCAAGAGGAGGGGAGGCGCGCAGCCGGCCCGCCTGGACCGACCTGCCCGCCGCCGACCGTTCGGCCTGATGGTCAAGGCGTGCCCCGTTCGTCCGAAAACCCCTCCCGTTGCCAGCATTCAGCGCCGAGCTGGGCGCGGAAAGACCGTGTAATCAAGGTCTTTCGCGCATATCAATACTGACGATTTATATAATTACCAATTTTAATAAATCACAATTCCGTAAACTGCTGATCATTGTTGCGGTGCGGCAAACGTGCTGCTTCCTCTCAGTGGTTCCTGGCTGTACCTCTCCGGAATCCTGAGCTTGGTGATGCGGTACTCGCCTCTCGGGCCCCGCGCGTCTCTGATCGCCCTTCGCCGGATTAGCAGTCTATGGCCACCATCTTGACCGCCGTCGGTTTCATGACCGCGCTGGGTGCGCTGCTCGCCCTGGTGCTGATCATTGCGAACAAACGGCTCTACGTGTTCGAGGATCCGCGGATCGATCAGGTCGAGGGTCTGCTGCCCATGGCCAACTGTGGGGCCTGCGGGACGGCGGGCTGCCGGCCCTTCGCCGAGATGCTGATCAAGGGCGAGACGGAGCCGTCCAAATGCACGGTCAACTCCAAGTCCATGAATCAGATCATCGCCAATTTTCTAGGCGTTGATCTCGGGGCGAGCGAGCGGCGTGTTGCCCGGCTCGCCTGCGCGGGCGGCGGCAATGTCGCCTACGTTCGCGCGACCTATACCGGGCTCAAGTCCTGCCGCGCGGCGGCCTTGGTCTCCGGGGGCGGGCGCGGCTGCTCCTGGGGTTGTCTGGGCTTTGCGGATTGCGAGGTGGTGTGCGAATTCGATGCCATCTACATGAATAAACAGGGCATTCCGGTCGTTGTCGAGGACAGGTGCACCGCCTGCGGTGACTGCGTGACCGTCTGCCCCAAGAACCTCTTCAGCCTGCACCCGGTGAGCCACCGGTTGTGGGTGGCCTGCGTGAACCTGGAGTTCGGCGATATGGCCGAGCATCACTGCGAGGTCGCCTGCACCGCCTGCGGGCGTTGCGCGCAGGACTCGCCGGAAGGGCTCATCACCATCCAGGACAACCTGGCCGTCATCGATTTCACCAACAACAGCCTGGCCTCGAAGGTCGCGATCGAGCGCTGCCCGACGGGTGCGATTGTCTGGCTGGAAGAGGACGGAACCGTCTTGAAGGGACGCGATGCCCGCAAGGTGGTTCGCAAGCGAGCCCTGCCGGTGGGTTGAGACCGCGGCTTAGACCATCCCCGGCGGATCGCTCGGGTCGAGATTGACTGTGGTGACGATCAAGGATTCGGCGCACGCCGGCCGATGACCTGATCCCTAACGATAACGAACAGATGCACCCCTGCGTGCGCGCTCGAAACGGCGCGCGTCGCATGCGCGGGTGACTCAACACGAGAGAAGGTCCATGTTCGGAAAGAAAGACGAAAAGCAGTTCAAGTACCCTGGCACCCGTATGGCGATGGACGGCAACACCGCCGTCATCATGTGCGAGCGCGAGGCATCCGATGCCGCTGGCGCCTATCCGATCACGCCTTCCACTCAGATGGGCGAGTACTGGGCCGAGGAGGTCGCGAAGGGACACCTCAACATCTCCGGCAACCCGCTCATCTTCGTCGAGCCCGAGTCCGAGCACGCGGCGGCGGCCGTGACCGCCGGCATGTCCATGACCGGCCTGCGCGCGGTCAACTTTTCCTCCGCACAGGGCGTGGCCTTCATGCACGAGTCGCTCTACGCGGCCGTGGGCAAGCGCCTGCCGTACGTGCTGAACATCGGCTCGCGCGCCATCACCAAGTCGAGCCTCAACGTCCACTGCGCCCACGACGATTACCACTGTATCGACGACACCGGCTTCTTCCAGGTCTTCGGCAAGAATGCCCAGGAGGCGGCGGACCTCAACCTGATCGCGCGCAAGATCGCCGAGCTGTCGCTCACGCCGGCCGCCGTCGGTCAGGACGGCTTCCTGACGACCCACCTGATCGAGCCGCTCATGGTTCCCGAGCGTGCGCTGGTCGAGGAATTCCTCGGCCGTCCGGACGACATCATCGAGTGCCCGACCCCGGCGCAGCGCCTGGTCTATGGCGCGACCCGGCGTCGCGTGCCCCTGGTGTGGGACGTCGACAACCCGGTCACCTCGGGCTCCGTGCAGAACCAGGACGCCTACATGCAGTCCGTGGCCTCGCAGCGGCCCTACTTCTTCGATCACATCGAGCAGATCACCCAGCAGGTGATGGATGAGTTCCATGCGCTGACCGGACGCCGCTACCAGCGCGCCATGGGCTATCGCTGCGAGGATGCCGACTACATCCTCGTCGGGCAGGGCAGCATGGTGACGCAGGCCGAGGCCGTCGCGGACTACCTGCGCGAGACGCGCAAGCTTAAGATCGGCGTGGTCAACATGACCATGTTCCGCCCCTTCCCGGGCGACCTCATCGCCCGTCTGCTGCAGGGCAGGAAGGGTGTCGCCATCCTCGAGCGCACCGATCAGCCGCTGGCCGAGGATCTGCCGATCATGCGCGAGACCCGCGCGGCGCTGACCAAGTGCCTCGAAAACGGCATCGCCGCCAAGGGCGAGGAGCTGCCCTATCCGAGCTACCCGACCTATAAGCAGGGCGACATGCCGCGCCTCTTCTCCGGCTGCTACGGCCTGGGCTCGCGCGACCTGCAGCCCGAGGGGCTGATCGCGGCGGTCGAGAACATGCTGCCCGAGGGCAAGCACCGCAAGTTCTACTACCTCTCGATCGACTTCATGCGCCAGGCGACCGATCCGAAGGACGAGATTCGGGTTCAGCGCCTGCGCGACGCCTATCCGACCATCGGCGACATGGCCCTGCGCGGCAGCGAGAACCCCAATCTGCTGCCCAAGGGCGCGGTGACCGTGCGCATGCACTCGGTCGGTGGCTGGGGTGCCGTGACCACGGGTAAGAACCTGGCCATGACCCTGTACGACCTGCTGGGCTATGACATCCGCGCCAATCCCAAATACGGCTCGGAGAAGAAGGGTCAGCCGACCACCTACTTCCTGTCCGCGGCGCCCGAGCCGATCCGGCTCAACTGCGAATACACCTACGTGGACGTGGTTCTCTGTCCGGACCCGAACGTCTTCACCCACTCCAATCCGCTCTCCGGTCTGGACCGTGGCGGGCGCTTCGTCATCCAGTCGAGCCTGGAGAGCGCCGAGCAGGTGTGGGCCAGCTTCCCGCCGGCGGCGCGCAAGTTCATCGTCGAGCACGAGATCCGCGTCTTCTACATCGACGGCTTCAAGATCGCCCGTGAAGAGGCGTCCAATGCGGAGCTTCAGTTCCGCATGCAGGGCAACGCCTTCCAGGGCGCCTTCTTCGCGGCCTCTCCGCTGATGGAGCGCTCCGGGCTCGACGAGACCGGCCTCTTCGCCTCGATCGAGGAGCAGCTGCGCTCCAAGTTCGGCGCCAAGGGCGAGCGCGTGGTCCAGGACAATCTGCGCATCGTGCGCCGCGGCTTCGATGAGATCGTCGAGATCACCGACAAGTCCGTGATCGCCGGCCAGCTCCTGTCGCGCAAGGAGCCCGGGCTGCCGATGATGCTCAAGACGCTGCCGGAGAACGATGGGCGCGTCTCCGACGTGCACCGCTTCTGGGAGCAGACCGGTTCCTTCTACGCCTCCGGGCGCGGCAGCGACAATCTGGCCGATCCGCAGATGGCGCTGTCGCTGATGCCGGCCTCGACCGGCGTCTACCGCGACATGACGCAGATCCGTTTCGACTATCCGAAGTTCCTGCCCGAGAACTGCACCGCCTGCGGCAGCTGCTTCTCGGTCTGCCCGGACAGCGCCATCCCCGGTCTGGTCAACAAGGTGTCGGACGTCTTCGCGACCGCCATTGCGCGCGTCGAGCGCGGCATGCCGACGCAGCATCTGCGCCGCGAGACCCGCAACGTCGAGAAGCGTCTGCGCGACCTGATCGAGGCCGCCGGCGAGAGCGCCGACATGCCTGCGCTCATGGATCAGGCCGTGCTGGAGACCTTGGCCGCCTTCGCGGGCGAGCCGGAGCAGAAGGAAGCGGTCGAGAAGGAGTTCGGTCTCTTCATGCAGGCCCTTGGCGACTACCAGTTCGCCATCACCAAGCCCTATTGGACCAGCCGCGAGAAGAAGCAGAAGGGCAGCGGTGGGCTCTTCAGCATCACCGTCAATCCCTTCACCTGTAAGGGCTGCATGGAGTGCATCGAGGTCTGCAACGACGGCGCCCTGGTCGCCGAGCCGCAGACCGCCGAAAGCATCAAGCAGATGCAGGGCCGCTGGCAGATGTGGCTGGACCTGCCGACCACGGCCGCGGACTTCATCCGCATCGACGACCTCGACGACAAGGTCGGTGCCCTGGAGACCCTGCTGCTCGACAAGAGCAACTACCAGTCGATGGTCTCGGGTGACGGCTCCTGCATGGGCTGCGGCGAGAAGACGGTCATGCACCTCTTCACCGCCACCGTGACCGCCCTGATGCAGCCGCGCGTCAAACGCCACCTGGCCGAGATCGAGGATCTCATCAATCGGCTCGAGACCCATATCCGACTCAAGCTGGCGGCCAGCATGGATCTCAGCAATACCTCGGCGATCGCCAAGGCGTTGGATGCCCACAAGGACAGCGATCTGACGCTCTCCGAGCTGTCGGCGGAGCTGCTCGATCAGCGCGCCCAGCCGGTCGACCCGGAATGGCTCAAGTTCGTCTCCGGTCTGCTCGACAAGCTGCGTCACCTCAAGGCCCAGTACCAGGGGCGCTCCTTCAGTGGCACCGACGGACACCGTCGCGCCGACATGGGTATCGCCAACTCCACGGGCTGCAGCTCGGTCTGGGGTGCGACCTTCCCCTACAACCCCTATCCCTTCCCCTGGACGAACAACCTCTTCCAGGATGCGCCCTCGATGGCCATGGGCCTGTTCGAAGGCCACATGCGCAAGATGAGGGAGGGCTTCAGGGCCATTCGCCAGGCACGTCTGGAGCTGGAGGGGACGTTCAACGCCGCGGACCCGAACTGCAGCCTGACCTATTTCGACTGGAAGCAGTTCAGCAACGAGGAGTGGCTGCTGTGTCCGCCCGTGGTGGCGGTCGGCGGTGACGGGGCCATGTACGACATCGGCTTCCAGAACCTGTCGCGTGCGCTCATGTCCGGCACGCCGGTCAAGATCCTGGTGCTGGACACCCAGAGCTACTCCAACACCGGCGGTCAGTCCTGCACCTCGGGCTTCATCGGCCAGGTCGCGGACATGGCGCCCTACGGCAAGCAGTGGAAGGGCAAGACCGAGATCCGCAAGGAGATGGGCCTGATCGGCATGGCGCACCGCACCAGCTTCGTGCTCACCAGCTCGGCCTCGCATCTGACGCACCTGCTGGAGGGCTATATCGACGGGCTCAACTCGCGCCATCCGGCCCTGTTCAACGTCTACACCTCCTGTCAGCCCGAGCACGGCATCGGCGACGACATGTCGACCAAGCATGCCCGCATGGCGGTGGAGTCGCGTGCCTATCCGCTGTTCCGCTACGACCCGGACGCGGGCGCGAGCTTCGAGGAGTGCTGCTCGGTCGAAGGCAACCCGGACATCGACGCCAACTGGATCAACTGGACGCTCAAGTACAGCAACGAGAAGGGCGAGCCGGCCGAGATGGAGGTGCCCTTCACCTTCGCCGATTTCGCCATGATGGAAGGCCGCTTCCGCAAGCACTTCCGCAAGGCGCCGCCCGAGACCTGGAACGACTCCATGGTGCCCATGGCCGAGTTCCTGGAACTGTCGGTCGAGGATCGCGACGGCCTCTACCCCTACATCTGGGGCGTGGACGCCAAGAATCGGCTCATGCGGGTGCTGGTCGCTCAGGAGTTGGTGCAGAGCTGCGAGGAGCGGCGCGACTTCTGGACCCAGCTGCGCGGCATCTGCGGCGAGCTCAACAAGGTCGACATCGAGGCCGTGCGCAACCAGGCGAAGGCCGAGATCGCGCAGAAGCTCACCACGAGCCTCCTGGCCATGGCCGTCGGCGACGGCGCTGCCATGGCGGGTCTTGCCGGCGAGGCTCCCGCCAAGGGCAACGGCCACAACGGCAATGGTGCGGCACACCCCGGGGCGAACGGCTCGGGCAACAACGGGACGGCAACCGATTGGGAGCCCGTCTGGGTCGAGACACCAGAGTGCACCGCCTGCGACGAGTGCATCCGGATCAACCCCAAGGTCTTCAAGTACAACGCTGACAAGAAGGTCGAGATCGTCGATCCCAAGGGCGGTCCCTTCAAGGACATCGTGAAGGCGGCGGAGAAGTGCACGGCCAACTGCATCCACCCCGGCATGCCCTGGAATCCCTCCGAGGCGGGCCTGGACAAGCTGGTCACGCGCGCCGAGAAGTACCAGTAGCCCGCAACCAGCTGGCCCAGCTGGCCCAATCGGCCCATCTGGCTCCCACGCTTCGCGTGGGAGCACGTCAGCGACGCTCCAGCGTCGCGTGTCAGGGCCACTCACCGCTGGAGCGGTGTGACGGCATTCCCACGCGGAGCGTGGCAACGAGCACAGCCATCTGGCCACGCACCGCCAGAGCGGTGCGAACGCGTTCCTACGCGGAGCCTGGGGACGAGAGACAGTCGGGAGCGGATTTGGGCTCTACTTCGATCGGCGGTAAAAACGATGAAGCATCAAACAGCTGTGTTGGATTCGAAGCTCGCCCCGGAGGCGGGTCTGTCGGGGCTCGTGAAGCGGTTGAATACAGGTTTCCTGCGTCTCTTTCACGGTCACAAGACCTTCGATCACGGGATCTACCCGGTCGAGCACAAAGAATGGACGGCCGATAAGCCGATTCGTCGACTGCCGTTCGCCGACGAACTCGTGATCCCGCTGCTACAGCACAAGGGGCGGGCGGCCGTGCCCATCGTCAAGGTCGGCCAGGAGGTGGTGCGCGGCGAGCCGATCGCGCATGCCGATCACTTCGTCTCCGTTCCCATGCATGCGCCAGCGACGGGCGTCATCCGCGCGATCGGACTGGCACCGACCGCCGCCGGCCCCAAGACCCAGGCGATCTACCTCAAGGTCTATCACGCGGCCAGTCAGGAAGTGCT
Source organism: Thiocystis violacea (assembly GCF_016583565.1). Taxonomy (GTDB): domain Bacteria; phylum Pseudomonadota; class Gammaproteobacteria; order Chromatiales; family Chromatiaceae; genus Thiorhodococcus; species Thiorhodococcus violaceus_A. The sequence goes on from NZ_NRRF01000020.1 coordinate 68,207, forward strand.
CTACGGCGAGCATCGCGAGCCCGAGCGGATGTCGGCAAAAGACATCATTCAGTCTATCCAGGACGCCGGTCTGGTCGGGCTCGGCGGCGGTGCCTTTCCGAGTCACGTCAAGATGCATCCGCCGGCGGGGCGGGTGATTCACACCCTGGTCGTCAACGGCTGCGAGTGCGAGCCCTACCTCACCTGCGATCACCGCATCATGCTGGAGCAGACCGATGCGCTGCTGCGCGGGATCATGATCGCGCTCAAGGCGACGCGGGCCGAGCGGGCCATCATCGGGGTCGAGGACAACAAGCTCGACGCCGTCGCTCATCTGCGTGCCCGGATCCCCAAGGATCTGCCGATCACCGCCGAGGCGGTGCAAACGAAGTACCCGCAAGGGGCCGAGAAGATGCTCATCAAGGCGCTGCTCGACCTGGAGGTCCCGGCTGGCGGACTGACGGCGGACGTCGGTGTCGCCGTGTTCAACGTCGGCACCCTGGCCCAGATGGGCGAGCTGCTGCCCAACAGCCAAGGGCTGATCGAACGGGTCGTGACGGTCAGTGGGCCGGCGGTCAAGCGTCCGGGCAACTTCATGGTGCCCATCGGCACACCGATCCGCTTCCTGCTCGATCAGGTCGGTGTCGACGGGGAGTTGGGTCAGGTGATTCTGGGCGGGCCCATGATGGGGATGGCGGTCGCCTCGCTCGACGTGCCGGTGACCAAGTCCGTTTCCGGTGTCGTTGCCCTGAGGCCCGAGCCCGAGGATGCCGTGCGCCGCCAGGTCTATCCCTGCATCAAGTGCGGCGAGTGCTTGAGTGCCTGCCCGATCTCCCTGAATCCGTCCATGCTCGGCGAGCTGGCGGCGGCCCGGGAATACGCCACCATGGAGGAAAGCTTCCAGCTGGATCAGTGCTTCGAGTGCGGCTGCTGCGCCTACGTCTGCCCATCGAACATCCCGCTGACGCAGTACTTCCGGATCGCCAAGTCCATCAACCGGGACGCCAAGAAGCACCACGAGCAGAAACAGCACTGAGTGCTGTCCACCCCACGACCGACAACTGACAACTGACAACTGCTCGAAATGGATAAAGGCATCGAAATCCGGACCTCCCCCCACCTCAAGCGGGTGATCTCCGTCGATAAAATCATGCGGACCGTGGTGCTGGCGCTGCTGCCGATCTGCGCCTTCGCGGTCTATCAATTCGGTCTCAGCGCGCTCTTGCTGCTGTTGACCACCACGGGCGTGGCCATGTGGACGGAGTGGTTCTTTGCGCGGCTCAGCGGCAAGGGCAACACCCTGGCGGACTGGTCCGTGGTCATCACCGGGCTGCTGCTCGGCTTGACCTTGCCGCCGGGCTTCCCGCTCTGGATGGCCGCGGTTGCCGCCTTCGTGGGTGTCGCCCTGGGGAAGGCGCTGTTCGGCGGGCTTGGCTACAACGTCATGAACCCGGCGCTGGTCGGTCGGGCCTTCGTGCAGGCGGCCTTCCCAGTCGCGATCACCACCTGGACGCCGGCCTTTGCGCCCGGTCGTTTCATGGAACTGATCCCCTCGACCCTGACACTGCCCTTCATGCAGCCGAACCCGGTCAAGGACTGGGTGGCGGGGTTGCATCTCGACGGCTGGAGCGGGGCCACGCCGCTGGCGATCCAGAAGTTCCAGCATATCGAGGCGCCGATCGCCGACGCCTTCAGTGGCATGATCGCCGGCTCGGCGGGGGAGACCTCCGCCTTGCTGATCCTCATCTGCGGACTCTGGCTCGCCTGGCAGCGGATGCTCGATTGGCGCATTCCGGTCAGCGTCCTCGCCGGCGCCGCGCTCATGGCCTTGCCCTTCTGGCTGATGGACAGCGGTCACTACCCAAGCCCTTGGTTCGTGCTCAGTTCGGGTGGGCTCATGCTCGCCGCCTGGTTCATGGCGAGCGATATGGTCGCCTCACCCGTCACCGCGCGCGGCGTCGTCATCTATGGGCTCTTCATCGGCAGTCTCACCGTCATCATCCGGCTCTTCGGCGGTCTGGTCGAAGGCGTGATGTATGCGATCTTGCTCGGGAATGCCCTGGGACCCTTGATCTCGAGCTGGACCCAGCCGCGGGTCTATGGGACGTCCAAGAAATCCTAGGCCCGCGCGCCCGTCGCCACTGCCACTGACCCGAGTGGATTCGCACAGCCCTATCACGCATCAGAATGCCGATTGAAGCCATGACTCTAGAAGCGCAGATCCAAACGCAGCCGCCGAGCACACCGGCCTGGGCCATGCTGCGAACACTGGGCGGCATCGCCATGATCTCCGGCCTCTTGGTGGCCCTGGTCTATCAGGTCACCTTGCCCATCATCGCGGAGAACCAGCGGGTTCTGACCGAGCAAGCGGTCTTCCGGGTGCTGCCCGGCGCCGTGTCCAAGCGCGATTTCGTCATCAACGGCGCGGGCGGTCTGGAGCCGGCGAGCGAGGGCGCGAGCGGCGAGCTGGTGTACGGCGGCTACGACGCCTCGGGAGTGCTGCTCGGCGTCGCCCTCACCGGGTCCGCGCAAGGCTATGCGGGTCCGGTGAATGTCATGTTCGCCTACGATCCGGCCTGCGCGTGCATCATCGGCAGCAAAGTGCTGAATTCGAACGAGACGCCCGGGTTCGGCGACAAGCTGGATCTCGACCCCGCTTTCCTCGCGAACTTCGCGGCTCTGGACGCGCGCCTGAATGCCGAGGGCACCGCCCTCGCCAATGAGATCGTCACCGTCAAGCACGGCACCAAGGCACAGCCCTGGGAGATCGATGGCATTTCCGGCGCGACCATTTCGTCCAATGCGATGGGGCGAGCGGCCAACAACGCCGCGCAGCGGGCCGTGCCGGCAATCCAGCGCGATCTCGCCTGGCTGATGCAACAGAAGTGAAGTAACGAGGCACTACGAATGGCTGAACTGCCGAACACCGAAGAACGCCTGACCCCAGATACCTTCCTGCGCGGTCTCTGGGAAGAGAACCCGGTCTTCGTCATGCTGCTCGGCATGTGTCCCGTGCTGGCGGTGACGAGCACGACCATCAATGCGCTCGCCATGGGGCTGGCGACTACCTTCGTGCTGGTGTCCTCCAGTCTCTTGGTCTCGCTCCTGCGCAGCTGGATACCGAAGCAGGTCCGAATCGCCAGCTACATCGTGATCATCGCCACCTTCGTGACCATCGTGGACTATGCCATTCAGGCGATCAGCCTCGAGCTCTATGCCGCGCTCGGCGCCTTCATCCAGCTGATCGTCGCCAACTGCGTCATTCTCGGGCGCGCCGAGGCCTATGCGTCCAAGCAGCGGATCATGACGACCCTGGTCAACAGCCTCGGGATGGGCGCCGGTTTCACGCTGGCCCTGCTGAGCCTGGGCGGTGTCCGGGAGATCCTGGGCAACGGGACCATTCTCGGGATCTCCATCTTCCCGGCCGACTTCCAGCCCTGGATCGTCATGATCCTGCCGCCGGGCGGCTTCTTCGTGCTCGGAGGCTGGCTCCTTCTGTTCAATTGGCTGCGTCTGCGCAAGGAGCGCAAAGAGGCGGAGCAGATCGGAGTAACCGCGCATGCACGCTGAGCCACTGTCGCTGATCTTTTTGAATGCGGCTATCGTCAACAACTTCGTGCTGGCGCTCTTTCTCGGCATCTGTCCCTTCCTGGGCGTCTCGGCGAAGAAGGAGACGGCCTGGAACATGGGGCTGGCGACCCTGTTCGTGATGCTGGTCAGCTCCGCCGCGGCCTTTGGCATCAATTGGCTGCTGACCGAGCTGGATCTGCTCTTTCTGCGGCTGATCTGCTACATCGCGGTCATCGCCTCGACGGTGCAGTTGGTCGAGATGTTCGTCAAGCGCTTCAGCCCGGCGCTCTTCCGCTCGCTCGGCATCTTCCTGCCGCTGATCACGACCAACTGCGCCATCCTGGGGCTGGCGTTGTTCCAAACCGCCAAGGAGTACGACTTCCTGCAGAGCCTGGTCTATGCGCTGGGCGCCGGTGCTGGCTTCACCCTGGCCCTGATGCTGATGGCCGGACTGCGCGAAAAGCTGGCGCTCGCCCGCGTGCCCTCCGTGAGCCAAGGTGCGGCCATGAGCCTGATGCTCGCCGGGTTGCTGTCGCTCGCCTTCATGGGCTTCGCCGGCCTGGGCGGTGGGCATGGTTAAGTTTCTGCTTGCGCCACTGGTGATTTTCGCCGTGCTCGCCGGCTGGGTGGCGGTTCAAAGTGCCTATGCGCGCTTTGCGTCCAGGCATCCTCGGCTGGGTCCATTTCGCTCGGAAGAGGGCGGCTGCTCCTGCGGCAAGGACCACTGCGACCGGCGCTGAGTATTCCATTTCCGGGTCTTGGGGCCGTTCGGGCTTTCGATGCCGCTCATCTGTGCGATGCGCGCACGCGCCGCGGCGCCCTTGACGACGGCCCGGTCCAATCGAACCTGCAATCAATCTTCGGCGGCCGCGCGCCGCAGGAGCGAGGAGTAAGAGGATGAATGAGCTACCGGCAGCAATCGGCCCAACGACCACGGCCGTCATCAAGGCGTCGCAGCGCCTGACCCCCGAGACCACCGACGAGGTGCGTCACATCACGCTCGAGGTCTTGGATCCTTCCTTTCAGTTCAGCGAGGGTCAGAGCGTCGGCGTCGTGGTTCCAGGCCCGCATGATTTCGGCAACGACTACCACCTGCGTCGTTACTCGATCGCGAATGCCCGCTCGCTTCCGGTCGGGACCGGTCTCAATCTGGATATCCTGGTGCGGCGCTGCTTCTATGTCGACGAGATCAGCGGCGAGCGCTATCCGGGCGTGGCGTCGAACTTCCTCTGCGATGCCAAGCCCGGCGCGCAGATCACGCTCAGCGGTCCCTATCTCAGCCCCTTCCGCATGCCGCTGGATAGCCGCGCCAACATCCTCATGGTCGGCACCGGGACGGGTATCGCGCCGTTCCGCGCCTTCGCCCAGCTGATCTACGAGCGCCGCGGCGACTGGAAGGGCCAGGTGCGCCTCTACTACGGCGGCCACAGCGGTCTCGACCTCATGTACAAGAACGACGAGACCACGGATCTTGCCCATTACTACGACGAGAAGACCTTCAAGGCCTTCCGCGCCCTGGGCTCACGCCCTCTCATGACCTCCTCGCAGGCACTGGAGCAGGGCCTCCATGACCACGCGGCCGAGGCCTGGCGCCTGATCAAGGAATCCAACACCCACGTCTTCATCTCGGGCCTGAGCAAGGTGGCCAAGGTGTTCTGCAAGGTCATGGCCGAGCAGGCCGGCTCGGAAGCGGCCTGGATGGAGGTCAAGGAACGGCTGGTGGAGGATGGTCGCTGGTCGGAGCTGGTCTACGACTGATCCCATCCCAGGTCGAGCTTAACGCTCGGTCCGACCGTTACGGCCCGCGCTGGGGCGGCGCTGGTCCTTATGGGGGGCGCCCTCTATGGCGGCTGGGGGGAGGCTATCCGGGCTATGACCTGGGAGCACCATCGTGGTGACACCGCAGAGCGGGGCGAGTGAGAAGGCGCCGCCGTCGCGTCTTCCTGAGTCACTCCTCGCGGAGGACAAGTGGGTGATGCCATCGGCCACCCCGGTCTTCATGTTCGACGGCACATGACCCGCGCGCGCGCAGCGGCGCGCGTCTGGGCCGATACCCCCGCGATCAGGGCGCGGTAACCCCTAGAAACTCCCGTGCAGCGGCGGCGTCGCGCTGGATCTGCGCCTTCAGGGCATCGAAGGACTCGAACTTCTTCTCGTCCCTGAGCCTCAGTGCAAGTTCCACCTCCAAGTGCTGTCCGTAGATCTGCTCGTCGAAGTCGAAGAGGTGGGCTTCGAGTCGAGCGCTCAGTCCACCCAACGTGGGCCGAGTGCCGATGTTGGCCACGCCGGGCCTGGCATCCGGCCCGAGTCCGCCTACCCGAACGGCATAGACGCCACGCACCGGGCTGACCCGGCGGTGCAGATTGATATTGGCCGTGGGGAAGCCGATCGAGCGCCCGCGTTTGTCGCCATGGACCACCCGTCCCTCCATCGCATAGGGGCGACCGAGCAGATGCTTGGTCTGCTCGAGATCCCCGCGCGCCAGGGCTTCGCGAATCCGCGTGCTGCTGATACGCTCCTCGCCCTGGGTGATGGTATGGAGATCTTCGACCTGGAACCCGAAGCCGGACCAGCTCGCCTCGCGCCCCATCGACTGCAAGAGGGTGAAATCGCCCGTGCGACCGCGTCCGAACCGGAAGTCGTCGCCGACCAGCAAGAAGCGCACACCGAGCCCCTCGATCAGCAGGCGCTGCACGAAGGTGTGTGCCTCCATGGCCGCGAGCTTGGGGCCGAACTCCAAGACCATGACCTGCTCGATCCCGCTGGCGCGGATCGCGTTCAGCTTCTCGCGCAGGCGCGTCAGCCGGGCCGGGGCGGCGTCCGGCGCAAAGTATTCCATCGGCTGGGGCTCGAAGGTGATGACGGTCGCCGGCAGGCCGAGTTCCCGACCGCGCGCCAGCAGGCGCTGAAAGACCGCCCGATGTCCCAGGTGTACGCCATCGAAATTACCGATGGTCGCGACACAGCCTTGGTCTGCTGGACGCAGATTGTGCAAGCCTCGGATCAGCCTCATTGAACTCTTGGTCGATTGCGAGCAGGGCGCCAAGTATACGCGGGAAGTCCCGGCAGCGGCATCGAACGGGGCAGGTGCCGACCGCTGGTTCATCCTGGTGCCCTGCCGCATGGGTCGCTGGGAAACCTGCTCGCCTCATAACGTTTGACTGGGCTCTCCACTTAACCGGAGTTCCTCCACGGACGGTTTGCGGGAGGGAGGTCGAGGCTTGGCGGGTGGCCATTTGCCCTCGGCGGGGTGGGGAGTACTGTTCGGGGTCGCTGGGTCAGTGCGAGTTCCTTGTAGCGCACAGGCTCGTTCGCAATCGCGAGTTCGAGTACCCGGTAGAACACCATCCCACGGCTGCGGGACCGCCGGCGGTTGAAGCGGAACACGAACTCGTTCAGGTAGCTGGCA